>NZ_DAINRG010000043.1:0-21715 GCF_036741995.1 Flavobacterium sp.
AACCGTATTTACTTTTGACTAATTGCTCAATTCCTTTGGAAACACAAATTAATTTTGAGGCTTTGCGGTATAAAAATTTCGCCCAAAAGACAGACTTTGGCAGATACATTTCCAAATTGGAACTGTGTATCATAAAGAATACTTTCCGGTTTCTATAGAGCTTTTTGGTAAACCATTCGCGCAGCAACATTGGTCGGGAACGATTGTCGATTATAGTTTCAATTTTATTTTCGTGCAGATAGCGGGCAATGTATTTTCCTTTTTTTACAGCTCTGAAAATACCTTTTTCATTGGCAAACAACTTGCCCAAATTGACTAAAACGCCCTGGTATTCATAAGAAACAACATCTGAAATAATAATATGATGCACTTCATAACCCAAGTCATACAGCATGAAACTCAACAAACCGGCAAATCGTTCGGCACCACCAATACCCAATGAGGCGGAAACAATTGCGATTTTATTGTTATTTTTCATTTCTTACTTACCTTGCAGTTCTATTTGCCAAATATAGCAAGAAATGAAGATTTTACTCATTGGAGAATACAGTCGATTGCATAATTCGTTAAAAGAAGGACTGCAAAAACTGGGAAACGAGGTAACCATCCTGGGTTTTAAAGATGGTTTTAAAGATTTTCCGGTTGATTTTCCTTTGGAGAAAAAATGGGACAACGGTGCCTTGAAGAAAGTAAAATTAGCCGTTTTAAAACTTACCGGCTTTGATATTTCTTCCTATTTAACCTACCAACAAGTCAAAAAAAACAAGCCTCTCTTCAAAGAAGCCGATATTGTTCAACTGATTAATGAGAATAGTTTTTTTTGCAACTATTATTATGAAAAGAAGATACTGAAGTTTTTTTTCAAACGCAATAAAAAAGTATTTCTGCTTTCTTGCGGCGATGATTATCCGTATGTGAAATACAACTTTGAACATCCCGAAAACAAATCGATTGTACAACCCTATCTCGCCGGGAAAATTGAAGACAAGAACTTTTCCAATGTCTTAAAATTCAGAACAGCAGCCTTTGAAAAATTGCATCATTACATTTATCGCAATATAAACTGTGTCATTGCCTCCGACTTGGATTATCACATTCCGTTGCAAAATCATTCTAAATATATCGGACTGATTCCCAACCCAATCAACATTGATAATTTTTCAAAAACAGAGCTAGAAATCAACGATAAAATAGTCATTTTTCATGGCATTAATCGGGAGAGTTATTTCAAAAAAGGGAATGATTATTTTGAGGCTGCCTTGGCCATTATTGAAAAAAAATATCCCGAAAAAGTAACAGTTTTAGTTACTGAAAACGTGCCATACGAAGACTATATTAATCGCTATAACCAAGCCCATATAGTGTTGGATCAAGTGTATGGTCATGATCAGGGTTATAATGCCTTGGAAGCTATGGCCAAAGGCAAAGTGGTCTTTACCGGAGCGGAAGATATCTTTGAAAACTATTATAATATCACCAAAAAAGTAGCCATAAATGCTTTGCCTAATGTTGATTATTTGGTACAGGAATTATCGTTTTTAATCGAGAATCCGGAAGAAATTAAAGCTATTTCAAAACGGGCCCGAACATTTATAGAAGAAGAACATGACTATTTGAAGATTGCCGAGAAATATTTAGAGGTTTGGGAGAAATACTAACGTTTCCAAAACAGTTTTCGGAACATCACCAAAATCAACAGAAAACAAAGCACATTTGTATAAAAATAAGCCTGTAATACGCCTTCCACAGCACCTTTTTGCATCAAATAAACAGAGAGTAAAAAGTAACACAGATTGAAAACAATTTCGCCTACAAAATAGCGCTTCATCATCGTTTTTACCACTACCTGAAAACCAAAAGCCAGTGTCATTATTCTGAAAAAATCGCCTAGCAATTGCCAAACCAATAGCTTGTTAATACTCGAAAACTCCGCCGTAAAAGCTATTTTGAGGATTAGTCCTTTGGCAAGATAAATAACGATTAACATCACCGAAAACAACGGCACAAAAATTTTAAAATACGATTTCAGTTCTGCCTTAAATTCGTGCTCCGTGTGAATCGAAGCTAATTTTGGCATGTAATACAAAGACAAACCCGAGCTGAAAAACATCATGTAAAAACCCGACAGCCGATTAACGGCATCCCAAATTCCGGCTTCCTGAATGGAGTATTTTTCAACAATTGCATTTCGGATAAACAGCAAGGTCAAAGGCACAATAACAGCACTCAGCAATGCCATGACAGAGAATTTCTGAATAATCTTGACATACTTTTTGCTGATGATTTTTTGCAAGTCAAATTTGAAATTAGCAGCATCTTTTCGGATAAATAACAACGTAACACCCACCATCAAAAGTTCTCCAACAGCTACCGACAGTAATCCGCCAAAAATATTTTTCTTCCAAATCAACAAGGCGGTCAATCCAAATACCAAAACATTGGAGACAATTTGGATAATAACGATGCTTTTATACTTTTCCAATCCGTTGTAAATCGCCAGCCAAAAGGCATTAATAGCCATAAGTGGCAGCAGCAAAGCAAAAAAACGAATAGGAATCGTATAGCTGTAACTGTAAAATAAAAAATGAGAGACAGGCTCCGCAAATAGCAAAACCAAGATAGCCAACACGCCAGAAACCGTTAAAAAAAGCCAGAAAAAAGTGGAATAAATAATGGAAAGTTCGCGCTTATCATCTTTGTTTTCGACAAACAATTTAACTACTGAATTGTTGATCCCCAACGTAGCAATCGATTTGAGCATGGTGCCGAAATTCCGGAAGCTGCCCATCAAAGCCATGCCCGACGTGCCTAAAAAAACAGAAATGATTTTGGAAGAAAAAATGCCTAAGACAAAACTGATGGCTACCGAAAAAGAATTCAGCGACAGGACTTTGTACAGCTTATTTTCTCTTAAGAATTTCAAATTAGAGGTTTCTGATTACTCGTGCCGGATTTCCGGAAGCAAAAACATTGGCCGGAATGTCTTTAGTCACCA
This sequence comes from Flavobacterium sp., assembly GCF_036741995.1. Classification (GTDB taxonomy): domain Bacteria; phylum Bacteroidota; class Bacteroidia; order Flavobacteriales; family Flavobacteriaceae; genus Flavobacterium. The sequence goes on from NZ_DAINRG010000043.1 coordinate 2,996, forward strand.
CAGAACAAGCGCCAATAACGGAATTTTCTCCAATAGTAACTCCTTTAAAAACAACTGTATTGTAGTAAATCAAAACATTCTTTTTAATGGTAATCGGTGCCGATTTTGGAATGCCTGTCATTCGTTTATCCGGATCTAAATCGTGTCCGTCGGTATCAACCAAAAAGCAATTGATGCCAATCATCACGTTGTCTTCTATGGTGATTTTGTTGACTGCCTGTAGGGAAGCTCCGTTGGCCATCACTACATTGTCGCCAATAATCACTTCGCTTTCTTCCTCCATCGAAAGAATATAATTATAGGTGGAATAGGTATAATGAGCAGCAGTTACGCCATTCTGAAAATTATTCCCAAATTGGATTTTCCCTTTCCCCTTTAATAAAAGAGGCAGGTATAAATTAGGTTTCCCTGTAACGCGCTGGCAATCGGAAAGCAATTGATACTTCCAAATACGCAAACTCACAAAAAAGAAATATTTTATTTTGTAAAAAATCCCCATTAATACTGATTTAAAATGGCAATAACGGCATCAACTTCCTGCTTTGTCATCACCGGACTTATTGGCAAACTTAACACTTCTTGATGAATTTTTTCCGTAATCGGATAAGAAAGCGAGTTCCAATCGGCAAAAGCTTTTTGCTGGTGTGGCGGAATCGGATAATGAATTAAGGTTTCAATATCGTTTTGTTTCAGATAGTTTTGCAACTGATCCCGGTTTATTGTTCGAATGACAAACAGATGAAATACATGATTTTGTGATCCGTCCCAAGCTGGTAAAGCAATTTTCTCGTTTTTAATTTCCGACAAATAGCGTTGAGCAATTCGTTTTCGCTGTCCGTTTGCTGCCTCCAAATGAGGTAATTTCACATTCAAGAACGCCGCTTGCATTTCATCTAAACGAGAGTTTACACCAATGAATTCGTTGTGGTATTTTTGTTCCGAACCATAATTTCGTATAGCGAAAAGTACTTTGGCCAATTCTTCATCATTAGTTGTAATGCCACCGGCATCACCCAAAGCTCCCAAATTTTTTCCCGGATAAAAACTAAAAGCCGCAGCATTGGATAAATTACCCACTTTACCACTCTCCAAAAAAGCACCGTGAGCCTGTGCCGCATCTTCAATAACGAGTAAATTATACTGTTGGGCTATGGTGTTGATTTTGTCCATTTCGGCTAATTGCCCGTATAAATGAACCGCTAAAATGGCTTTGGTTTTGGCTGTAATTTTTTCTGAAATCAACTCTGGGTTGATGTTGTACGTTTCTAGTTTTGGCTCTACCAAAACTGGTACTAAATCCGCTTGCAATATGGCTAAAATACTGGCAATATAGGTATTCGCCGGGACTATGACTTCATCGCCTTTTTGAAGTTTTCCGAGCTGAATGTATCCTTTAAAAATCAAGACCATCGCGTCCAATCCGTTTCCTACGCCGATACAGTATTTTGTTCCGCTGTAGAGGGCAAAACTGGTTTCAAAGGTTTTGACTTCATCACCCAAAATAAACCAGCCTTTATCCAAAACCAATTTCATTTTTGCCTGAAATTCATCTTGATACTCCGCATTTATTTTCTGTAAATCGAGGAATTTTATCATACTAACACCGAGTCTAAAAGTGAGAAATTGGCAGTTGCCACTTCATAAAAATCCTGAACCGTGGTTTTGGTGCCGAAACTTTCTTTCCAAAACAGTAACCCTTCATTGATTTTCTTTCCGTGGTCTTCGTGCGATGGACCAATATCGAAAAACTTTTTATCCTTAAAAATTGTGGTAATCAAATACTCATACAGGAAATCTAAACTTCCCAGTTCACTTTTTTGTTCGTTGCCCGAAATATACTGAGGATGTGCCACTAAATCGGTGACAAAAATGGTGGTCCCTGCTACAATTTTATCTTGGTGATACACATTAAAATGCCGAATGTTTTGAGGGAATTTTTGTTGCAATTGACTGATTTCTTCAGCCGTATGCACCGGAGTGGCCTTGTGTTTTTTATCTAAATTCGGAATTAAAATCTCGTTCCAAAACAAGTCAAATTTCAATTCTTCTTTGATGATTAAATTATTTCTTTCCCCACGGCGAATGCCTTCTTTACGTGTTTTTGAAATGGTGTAAGGTTTTGTCAAATCAATGACCGAAAGACAATCCCTTCTGATGAGTTGGGCTTCCGTTAAAAACAAGGCATATTCAATTTCTTCCGAGAAATAAGTGTTGTAAATGGAGGGAATTAATTTTAACTGAAAAGTCAAAATTCCATTTTCGCTAAGAAACTGCAACACTGTTTTAACAACGGCAATAGTTTCTCCCAATTTGATTTTTTCGTCAAATACAAAACCTCCATAAGTCAGTCCCTGATGCGAAAACAAAGCATCTTCTACTCTATTAGCCGGAATGACTGATACTAGTTTTTCGCCTTCAAAAACCAGCAACGAAAAATCGGAAAACCGGTCCTGATGGTACTCCATAAAATCGCGATGAAAAAGGAAGGACGTATTTTTGGCACTGCTGATAAAAGCGTTCCAAAGGGCAAAATCTTTCGGGTGATAACGTCTGACAGTATAGTTTTTCACAGGTTTTGTTTAGACATTGGAAAATTAAACATTTATTTTTAAAAACAGTCGCATTGTTAAAAATTAGATTTTCACGAATTATTGAGTAATTTTAGAGTTCTAAATTCATTAGACGGTGAGATTAAAACGGTTTTTAGCGGTATTTATTGTAATCACAAGTTGTTTTTTTTCAGCTTACGGACAAGACGTAACACTATACCAACAGTTTAATGGCCGATTCGATTTTACTTTTATCGGTAACACTATGAATCTTGCCGAAAATAATATTGTTCACGACGATCCATCTTCCTGCATTATCAACAACAGTTCAACAGCTACACTCACACTAAATCCGACCGATCAAATTGAAAAAGCTTATCTATATTGGGCAGGCTCGGGAGAAGGTGATTTTAATGTAAAACTCAATGGAACGGATATAACTGCCGACAGATCATTCGGCCTGCTGCCAGCTTCTTCTGGTTTGCCTTATTTTAGTGCTTTTAAGGATGTAACCGCTCAAATTATGGCAACCGGAAACGGCGATTACACTTTATCCGATTTGGATTTAACCGATGTCATTCCTGATTATTGCGTCAATGCCACCAACTTTGCCGGTTGGGCTATACTCATTATCTATAAAAACAATGCCCTGCCTTTAAATCAAATCAATGTTTATGACGGTTTGCAAGGTGTTCCTGATGACTTGGTTATTACGCTTAGCAATTTGAATGTACTGGATAATATTGATTCAAAAGCCGGATTCATTGCTTGGGAAGGCGATTCGATATTGGCTACCGAACAATTTCAGATAAACGGAATTCCGGTAAGCAATGATTCCAATCCGATAAATAACGTTTTCAACGGAACCAACTCCATTACCGGAAGCAACACGCTGTACAACATGGATTTAGACATCTATGATTTGGACAATTATATTCACATTGGGGATACTACAGCGCAAATTACCCTTTCTTCAACCCAGGATTTTATCATGATTAATACTGTGGTCATCAAAGTCAACAGCCAATTGCCGGATGCCACAATTACTATCGATAACATTCAAAAACAATGCGACTCCAGAACGATTTTGGTCGATTATACTGTCTCTAATTTAAATGCTACCAATCCTCTTCCTGTTGGAACACCAATTGCTATTTATGCTGACGGGCAATTGGTACAAACTATAGTAACAACGGCAGCAATTCCGGTTGGTGGTTCCGTTACAGGACAAATTGCACTACTTATTCCTGATGCCATTCCGATAAATTTTGAGTTACAATTTGTAGCAGATGATACCGGAAACGGTACCGGAATTGTAACAGAATTGATAGAAAACAACAATTCGTTTACCACTGAAGTTACGCTTTGGCTTTCGCCGGAATATAATGTGCCTGAACCTTTAGTTTCCTGTAATGAAGGCCATACCAAAGGTACTTTTGATTTTTCGGCTTATGAAGAATTGGTCAAACAAAATCCTCAGGACACCGTCCGTTTTTACGAGACTATCGAAGATGCCAACAATGAAGTGAATCCCATTTTAAATTCATCCAATTTTGTAACCTTAGCAACACCAAAGGAAATTTTTATCCGAATCAACAATGAAAATTGCTACAGCCTCACTTCGTTTTTATTGACTACCCGAAATTGTCCGCCAACGGTTTACAATTTTGTATCGGCCAATAATGACATGCTAAACGACAGCTTTTACATAGCCGGTTTGCGCGATATTTTCCTGAACTATCAATTGGAGATTTACAACCGTTGGGGAAGATTAATCTGGTCCGGAAACCGCAACACTGAAGACTGGAATGGACATGTTAATGATGGTTATGAAACCACAAAGGCCCCCGATGGCACTTATTTCTATCTGTTATATTTGAATGACGCGGATTATCCCGAGCCCTTGAAAGGATTCCTGTACTTAAATCATTGATAAAAAATCTGTAACTTTGACGCTTCGTATCGTTGCTAATTCAAACATGAAACAAATAACCAGCGCGCAAAATCCGTTTATCAAATCCTTGGTATTGTTACAGGAAAAAGCCAAAGCCCGAAAACAATCGGGGACTTTTTTGATTGAAGGCCTACGCGAAATAGAATTAGCCATCAAAGGAAATTACGAATTAGAAACGATACTTTTTCTTCCTGAAATAATTTCAGAAACACAAATAACCAAATTAACGAATAACCAAATCAACCTTATCGAGATTTCCAAAGAAGTCTATCAAAAACTAGCGTATCGCGATACTACCGAGGGTATTCTGGCGGTGGCCAAAACCAAATCATTACAGTTAAACGATTTACAACTTCCAAAAAATCCATTGATTATGGTAATGGAAGCTATTGAAAAACCGGGAAATATCGGCGCCATGCTCCGAACCTGTGATGCTGCCAAAATTGATGCGGTCATCATCGCCAATCCGAAAACCGATTTATACAATCCCAATATCGTTCGTTCGAGCGTGGGCTGTTTGTTTACCAATCAAATTGCCACAGCCACAACCGAAGAAACCATTGATTTTCTGATTAAAAATAACATCCATTTTTATAGCGCCACGCTGCAAAATTCAACTGCTTACCACACCCAAAACTACACTTTACCTACAGCATTGGCCGTTGGCACAGAAGCTACCGGACTGACCCAACTTTGGCGCGAAAAAGCCACTCAAAACATCATTATTCCCATGCAGGGAGAGATTGACAGCATGAATGTTTCTGTCGCTGCGGCCATTTTGATTTTTGAAGCCAAACGACAAAGAGGGTTTTAATCAATTAACCCGAGCGCGAAGTGCGAATCGTATGGAGCGTAGCGGAATAAAATTTAAAAAAATGACTTTTAAAGTATCACTGCTGTTATTGTTAACAAGCGTTACTATTTCGGCACAAATTTCAGAACCTGAAGTGGATGTCTTGGTGGAGAGAACCTTAAAAACATTCAATGTACCCGGAATTGCTGTCGGCATTATCAAAGACGGCAAATTGGTTTTGGCCAAAGGCTATGGCGTAACCAACATCAAAACCGGACAAAAAGTAGATGCCAATACGCTTTTCGGAATTGCTTCTAACAGCAAATCGTTTACCACTGCGGCCTTGGCCATTTTGGTAGATGAAGGAAAAATCAATTGGGACGACAAGGTCACTAAGTATTTGCCCGAATTCAAAATGTATAATGAGTATGTCACCAATGAATTTACGATACGGGATTTATTAACGCACCGCAGCGGGCTTGGACTTGGCGCTGGCGATTTAATGATTTGGCCTGACGGACATGACTTTACGCCCAAAGACATTGTGAAAAACATTCAGTATTTAAAACCGGTTTCTGGGTTTAGAACTAAGTATGATTATGATAATTTACTCTATGTTATTGCCGGCGAAGTCATCGAAAGAGTTTCTGGAAAATCGTGGTGCGACTTTGTAGAAAGTCGTATCATGAAGCCCATTGGCATGAATAACAGCGCGGCTTCGTGGTCACGTTTAAAAGACACTACAAACACCATTGTACCACACGTTCCAACCAATGGCAAACTGGAAGTGATTCCAAGATACACTAATCATATTTTTGATGCCGCCGCCGGATTGTATGCTTCGGTAAACGATTTGAGCAAATGGTTGATGCTGCAAATGAACAATGGAAAGTATGGTGACAACCAACAATTATTCAGTGAAGAGCAACACGATGAGATGTGGAAATCACAAACCATTTTACCTTTAACCAACACCAAACCATACAAAACATTATTCAGAAGTTATGGCTTGGGGTGGCGATTGGAAGACATCAACGGCCATTTACAAGTATCCCACACCGGTGGTTTGGATGGTATTGTAACCCAAACCATCATGATTCCGGATATTCAATTGGGCATTATTGTTTTGACCAATCAGCAAAGTGGCGCTGCCTTTATGGCCATTTCCAATACGATAAAAGACCGCTATTTGGACATTAAAAATCCGGATCACGTGACAGCTTTGAGTGCCGACCGTCGCCAAAAAGAAGACGATGCGGATAAAATTACGGACGAAGTTTGGACCACTGTTGCCAAAAATCTGAAAGACAAAATCAAAATTAACAACTCCAAATACATCGGAAATTATAAAGATCCTTGGTTTGGTTTGGTGACCATTTCAGAAAAAAAAGGCAAATTATATTTCGCTTCCAACCGTTCCAAAAGACTAACCGGTGAGATTTTCTTTTACAAAGACCAAAATTTTGTGGTCAAATGGGACACGCGAAGTTTTCATGCCGATGCTCACCTTTTCTTCGACTTGGATGCTAACGGCAATGCTACTCATTTCAAAATGAAAGCCATTTCACCGTTGACCGATTTCAGTTATGATTTTCACGATTTAGACTTTACCAAAGACAAGCAATATCTCATCCGATAAAATCAATAAATCCTATCCTTAGCATTTGCACATCTCAATTGGAATGTTTATTTTTAGGGAATTGAAGAACATGCTATGACCGAAATTGATTTAGAAGAAGAAAAAAAAGCCATTGCCCGAGAATACAAAGAATTACTCCGCATAAGTTACCAAACGCTTACCGATGCCGACAAGAAATTGATTCGAAAAGCCTTTGATGTAGCCGTTGATGCCCATAAAGATCAGCGTCGAAAATCAGGAGAGGCTTATATTTTTCATCCCATTGGCGTGGCCAAAATTGTAGCTTCCGAAATTGGTTTGGGTGCCACTTCCATTGCCGCTGCCTTAATGCACGATGTGGTCGAAGATACTGATGTAACTATTGAAGATATCGAACGCATGTTCAATCCGAAAATTGCGCATTTGGTGGAAGGTTTGACCAAAATTGCCCAAGTCAAAAAAGACATGAACATCTCAATGCAGGCAGAGAATTTCCGTAAAATGCTGTTGACGTTGAATGATGATGTTCGTGTAATCCTGATTAAAATTGCCGACCGTTTGCACAACATGCAAACCATGGATTCCATGCCCGATTACAAGCAAGTGAAAATTGCTTCTGAAACGCTCTATATTTATGCTCCGCTGGCTCATCGCTTGGGATTGTATAACATCAAAACCAAACTGGAAGACTTAGGTTTAAAATATACCGAGCCCGAAATTTTTAAAGACATTGTCAGCAAAATCAAGGAAACCAAAGAAGAACAAGACGAATACATCAAAACGATTTCTGATGTTTTAAAAAAATCGTTAGACGAAGAAGGCGTAGAATATGTACTGAAAGGCCGACCAAAATCCATCTACTCCATTCGTAGAAAAATGGCAGCTCAGAATGTCACTTTTGATGAAGTTTACGACAAGTTTGCACTCCGCATCATCTACAAATCCAACCTGCACGACGAGAAATTCCTAGCCTGGAAAATCTATTCAATAGTAACGGATCATTACCGCCCGAGTCCGAGTCGTTTGCGCGATTGGATTTCATCGCCAAAATCAACCGGTTATGAGGCCTTGCACATTACCGTGATGGGACCCAAAGGGCGCTGGGTAGAAATTCAGGTGCGTAGTGAACGAATGGATGAAATTGCCGAAAAAGGATATGCTGCACATTACAAATACAAACAAGGTGCCACCGAAGAAAGTGGTTTGGATGTTTGGCTCAACCTTTTGAAAGAAGCTTTGGAAAGTTCGGAAACCAATGCGGTGGACTTTGTGGAAGACTTCAAAATGAATCTCTATGCCAAAGAAATCTTCGTGTTCACGCCCAAAGGAGAAATCAAATCCTTACCGAAAGGCGCTACTTCTTTAGATTTCGCCTTCAGTATTCACTCTGAAATTGGTATCAAAACAAGAGGAACGCGTGTCAACGGAAAGTTAGTTCCCTTAAATCACGAACTGAAAAGCGGTGACCAAATTGAAGTCATTACTTCAGTACATCAAAAACCAACGATTAACTGGTTGGATTATGTGACGACTTCGAGAGCCAAAAATAAAATCAGAAACGTTCTCAACGAAAACACCAAGAAAATTGCCGAAGACGGTAAAGAACTATTGACCCGAAAACTGAAACATTTAAAAATTACTTTGAATGAAGGCGTGGTCAATGAATTGGTAAATTTCTTCAAACTCAAAACCAGTTTAGACTTGTTTTACCGAGTGGGAATCGGCTCTATCGAAAACCAGCAACTGAAAGATTTTGCGGCGCAGAAAAGCAATACGCTGATGAATTTCTTCAAAAATAAAATGAAGCGTTCCCCAAGTTCGCAACCCGAAGAAATCAACAAACAAGAGCTGAACAAGAATTATGACATGCTTGTTTTTGGCGCCGAACAGGACAAGTTGGATTATAAATTATCGTCTTGCTGCAACCCAATTCCGGGCGATGATGTGTTTGGTTTTATTACCATCAACGAAGGCATCAAAGTGCATAAAAAAGATTGTCCGAATGCCATCACACTCCAATCTAACTACGCTTACCGCATTATGTTGGCCAAATGGATTGACTCTTCACAACAGGAATTCAAAGCCATTTTGAAAATTACCGGTATGGACAGTTTAGGATTGACCAACGAGCTGACCAAAGTAATTTCGAACAACATGCATGTGAACATTCAAAGCATTTCCCTAAGCGGTGAAGCTGGAATTTTCAACGGGCAAGTAGCCGTAATTGTACAGAACAATAACATTTTGAAAAAACTCATCGAGAACATCAAAAAAATTGACGGTATTGATAAAGTAACGCGGGTTTACACTAATTAGTCAGGAGTTACAAATTATGAGTTGATGAAACTTTGAAACCTTACACAAAAAAATTACCTTTGTCCCATGACACAAATTGCATCCGATAATACCAAAAATCAAGAAACCGTAAAAAACGTTTTTACGCTTTATCTTGAAAACAAAGGACACCGCAAAACCCCTGAGCGCTATGCTATTCTTCAGGAAATTTATGATAGCGAAGAACATTTTGATATCGAGAATTTGTATATCAAAATGAAAAACAAAAACTATCGCGTGTCTCGGGCAACTTTATACAACACGATTGAGCTTTTATTAGATTGCGGTTTGGTGCGTAAACACCAGTTTGGCCAAAACCAAGCGCATTACGAAAAGTCCTATTTCGACAAACAACACGATCACATCATCATGACTGATACCGGCGAAGTCATTGAGTTTTGCGACCCGCGTATCCAAACAATCAAGCAAACCATCGAAGAAATATTCGGGATTGACATTCACAACCACTCGTTGTATTTCTATGCCAGCAAAAAAGAAGAAAACACAAATTAACTACTAAATACACACTAAACAACACACAACACAATGACCGTAGATTTACTACTCGGATTACAATGGGGCGATGAAGGCAAAGGAAAAATAGTAGATGTTCTGACATCAAAATACGACATCATCGCACGATTTCAAGGCGGACCCAACGCCGGACACACACTCGAATTTGACGGAATCAAACACGTGCTTCGCACCATACCGTCGGGAATTTTTCACCAAAACAACATCAACATTATCGGAAACGGCGTCGTGATTGACCCCGTGGTTTTTAAAAGCGAAGTGGATGGCTTGGCCAAATTCAACCTCGATTTAAAATCCAAACTGATTATTTCGCGCAAAGCGCATTTAATTTTACCAACCCATCGTTTATTGGATGCCGCTTCAGAAGCTGCTAAAGGCAAAGCCAAAATCGGTTCCACATTAAAAGGAATTGGCCCAACCTATATGGACAAAACCGGTCGTAACGGATTACGTGTGGGCGATATTGAATTGGCAGATTTCAAAGAAAAATACAGACATTTAGCCGACAAGCACGAAGCCATGATTGCGTTTTATGATGTGAACATTCAATACAATTTACCCGAATTGGAAAAAGAATTCTTTGCAGCCATTGAAGACTTACAGAAATTGACATTCATTGACAGCGAAGAGTATTTGGCACAAGCCCAAAAAGCAGGCAAATCCATTCTTTGTGAAGGCGCTCAAGGGTCTTTGTTGGATGTTGATTTTGGAACGTATCCTTTTGTGACTTCTTCCAATACAACAGCAGCCGGAGCTTGTACCGGATTAGGCATTGCCCCAAATAAAATCAAAGAAGTCTATGGGATTTTCAAAGCGTACACTACTCGTGTGGGTAGCGGCCCCTTCCCTACCGAAGATTTTGGCGAAGCCGGAGATACTATGGCAAAAGTGGGCAACGAGTTTGGCTCGGTTACCGGAAGAAAAAGACGTTGTGGCTGGTTGGATTTAGTAGCCTTGAAATACGCTGTGCAAATCAACGGAGTTACCCAACTGATGATGATGAAAGGCGATGTGCTCTCGGGCTTTGAAACCTTAAAAGTATGTACAGGCTACACTTATAAAGGAGAAGTAATTCACCATTTACCGTATAACATCGAAGAAGAAAACGTAACGCCTATATATGCCGAGTTCAAAGGATGGAAACAGGATTTAACCGGCCTAACCACTTATGACAGTTTGCCCAAAGAGCTAAAAGACTATATTGAATTTATAGAACGCGAAGTAGAAGTGCCTATAAAAATTGTTTCGGTAGGCCCTGACAGAAAGCAGACGATTACGAGATAAACTACCCAGACATGCAATTACTTTTTATAGCCATGGCCCTAATGGGTTTGACGATGTTCTTTTTTGGAGGCAAATGGATGTTACAAATCATCAGAAGCAAAACCATAGCCGAAATAACGGTGTTACAAAACGAACAGGAAATGACCATTACCAAACCCGGTTTATATTCGGTAAGTAGTGTGGTGTCTGATATTATGGCACCTATAAACGTTGATTTTACTATAACACACAACGGTCATACCATTGAGGGCGAAAGCACCCAAATGAAAACCCGGTTTATGCACAAAGGGAACTTTGCCAAAGAATTTTACCAATTTGAAGTAACCCAACCCGGAAAATATCTGATAACCATAAATGAGCCTATTGTTCCAAGGGGCTCCCTGATTGTTAAAGAATCGATGCCGAATATCAAAAGAATAGCGGCTATTGTTTTACTGGTTCTTGGCTTTAATCTAAGTGGCTGGGGAATTATTCTAAGCTGCAATCCACATCCTTTTATCAAATAAAAATGCCCCGTAATTGGGGCTTTTTTCACACTATTTAATTCGTAATGGTAATAGGTGGCACTATAGCATACATCATGGTATGCAGCATAGCGGCACGGTCATCGCCCAGTTGTTTGAGAAAATTGGTAACCGCATCGCCATAACTTCTTTTGGAGTAGGCATACACCAGAATTCCTGTTTTGTTAGCGCCCAATGGTATTTGAGTGTAGCGGTAAGCATTGAACTCTACTATTGTCAATTTATCCCCCTGGCTTTGACTCAGCAAACAATCGACTATGTATTCTTTGCCATCCGGACTTACATTGACTTGGTAATTACAAACCGGATCTGTTTTTTTTCTTAGCTCGAGTTCTTTTACCTTTTGTCGCATAGCTGCTTCGGCGGTTATCTTTTTATCAAACACATGCAGCGTCAGCATTTGGGTAAAAGTTGAAGAGGTTTCTCCTTTTGGCAAATATTCCTGTATGTAATAAAAGTCATTAGGATGCTCACTCCACGAAAGACCGAAAGAAGTTTCACCAAAGGTCAACGGGCCTTTCACTCCCAATCGGTCTACAGGCTCCGAGCTTTGGGTAAAAGAAAGCAACGCCAGACAAAAAACAAGCAGGTATTTTTTCATCTTGTATGGTTACAGCTTAAAAAGTAAGGACTCACTTGGTTTTACACTCAAATGAATGGTTCCCTTGCCGTCATTCACTTTAAGTTGAGCCTTGCTGCCGTAAAGTTGGTCTTGCACATCATACAAACCGTCTTTTAGATTCCATTTGGCAATGATATCAGCCGGAACTTTTAGTTCAAAGTTGCTGGTGGTTACCCAAGAGAAATTGGTTACGATAATCAGTTTTTCATTGGCTGACCAACGCACATACGAATACAAGCCCGGGTCATAGTTAGCGGTTTCCTTGCGGTTCAAGGTTTGTATTTCCTGGAATTGCCCCATCAAAGCGTCACTGTGTATGGTAAAGTTTAGCAAGCGTTTGTAGAAGTCGCGCAAGTCTTTTTCTTTGGGCGTCAATTGGCCGCCGTCAAATTTACCGCCGTTCATCCAGCGTTGATGGTTGGGCACGCCCACATAATCAAAAATAGAAGTTCGGGATGGTTTCCCAAAACCACCATCAATGGTTCCGGCCTCGCCTACTTCTTGACCAAAATAAATCATGGTTGGTGCGGTTCCTACTGTAGCGGAGTACACCATCATCGGTTTTCCTTTTTCGGGAGAGCCGGCAAACTCAGGACTGGCCAAACGTTGTTCGTCATGGTTATCCAAAAAGTGCAGCATGTGGTGTTCAATATCGGCTGTGCCGCGTTGTATGTCTGCTAAACCATCGGGAGTTGTTTTTCCTTGTATTACTGCTTTTAAATGGTCATAGGTTTCTACTTTGTCATACAGATAATCCATTTTACCCAGATTAATGTAGTTTCGGTACTCCTTTGGATTATAAACTTCAGCAATTAGAAACGCATCCGGGTTTTTCATTTTGATAGCCGAATTCATGTAGCTCCAAAATTCATACGGCACCATTTCAGCCATGTCATAACGGAAACCGTCAATTCCCTTGGCGGTCCAATACAACGCAATATCACGGAACTTTTTCCAGGAACTTGGCACATCTTTTCCTTGCCAAAAAGCATAATGCTCTTTATAGGATTTTTTGTCATAACCAGCCGGTAGCTCCGGGAAATCTTTAGAACCATCGGGTTTGATACCGTAATTAACTTTTACCGTTTCATACCAATCGTTGATATCTGGCTTGGCTTGGCGCGAACCGTTGCCAGTCCATTTCGCAGGAAACTCGGTAAACTTACCGTCAATTAAAGGATTTTTTTCGCCATTCAAAGGTTTATACGAATCCGAAGTAGGCACTTCAAAGGCTTTGCCCGGTATGTAATAGAAGTTATTGTTTCGGTCATATTCTACCGAAGTATTGTCATCGGCACCAAAATCGCGTACGCCTTTCGGGTTGCTCAAACTGTGGTAATTGCGCGCTATGTGATTCGGCACAATATCGATAATGACTTTCAAACCGTTCTTGTGGGTACGTGCCACCAAGGCTTCAAATTCCTCCAGACGCTTCGCAGGATTCACTGCTAAATCAGGATTGACATTATAGTAATCTTTCACAGCATAAGGCGAACCGGCCCGGCCTTTCACCACATCGGGATCGTCATTGGAAATTCCGTATTTAGTATAATCTCTAATCACATCGTGATGTGGTACGCCTGTGTACCAAATGTGTGTTACGCCCAGTTTCTTAATTTCCTGCAAAGCCGTATCGGTGAAATCGTTGAACTTTCCAACGCCGTTTTCTTCAATAGTTCCCCAAGGTTTGTTGGTCGTATTTTTATTGCCAAACAATCGGGTGAATACTTGATAGACTACCGCTTTTTGGGGTTGCGACACCACCTCCGTTTTTTTCTTCATAGGGGCTTTGGATTTTTTTTGGGCATAAGTCATGTGCATCACACCACTCAACGCCAGCACTAATAAAAATTTAGTTTTCATATCATTTCACTTGCCAATTAGGGTGACAAGACCTTATCACAAATATAAAGAAATCATTGTAATATGATAGCAACACAAATAATTCTTAATAAGCGTTTTCATTGTCGCTAATTTCATAAATTTGCCCAAAATTCAAACACTTGAAAAAGGTATTCTTTGGTATTAGTTTATTGCTTTGTGCTGTCATTCAACTGCAGGCACAAAAATCATCCAAAATAGTAGTAGAACACTCCGATTTCGGCGACAGAAATCAAGATGAAATTCCGGATGCCTTACTCTTGCGTGGCAATGTCAGAGTCAGACAGGAAGGCGTTGTTTTTACTTGCAACAAAGCTTACTTTTTTGAAAAAGAAAATTACATCAAAGCTTTTGGCGAAGTGCAAATGGTACAAGGCGACACGCTTTTCCTGAACAGCAGATACGCCGAATACAATGGTGAAGTCAAACAAGCTTACGCCACCGGAAACGTAGTCATGCGCTCACCCGAATCGACTTTGGTGACTGATACCATTAACTTTGACCGAAACACCCAGGAAGCTTATTACAACAGCTACGGAACCATTACCAGCAAAGAGAATACTTTGAAAAGTAAATCAGGTCGGTATTTTGCCAATGAAAAGAAGTTTCGTTTCCTGACTGCGGTGACCATTACCAATCCGAAATACACCATCAAGTCCAATCATTTGGATTATTATACCAATTCGGGTCACTCCTATTTGTTTGGTCCTTCCACCATTACCAGCAAAGAGAATTTCATTTATACCGAAAAAGGATTTTATGATACCAAAAAGAATGTGGCCTATTTCAAACGAAAATCTTATATCAAATACAAAGACCGTTTGATTGAAGCTGATAGTTTGTACTATGACAGAAACCGCGAATATGCTTCGGGAACCAACAATGTCAAGATTACGGATTCCATCAACAAAGGAATCATCAAAGGACATTATGCCGAAATTTATCGCAATCTGAAAACCGAAAAAGACTCGATGATTATTACCAAAAGAGCGGTCGCAATCTCTTTGGTCGAAAAAGATTCGATGTACATTCACGGCAAAAAAATGCTTATTACCGGAAAGACCGGCGAGCGGATTATCCGGGCTTTTAACAATGTTCGCTTCTACAAAATTGATATGAGCGGTAAATGCGACTCTATTCATTCCGATCAAAAGAAAGCCTTAACCAAACTCATCGGAAAACCGATACTTTGGAATTACGAAAACCAAATGACCGGCGATGTGATGCATCTCATTGGCAACAACAATACGGAAAAACTCGACTCGCTCAAGGTACTGAATAATTCCTTTATTGTTTCCAAAGATTCCCTTGGAACGGGTTACAACCAAGTCAAGGGACAGAATCTCTACGGGAAATTTAGAGACAACAAACTCTATGAAGTTGATGTGGTCAAAAACACCGAAGTCGTTTTTTACATGCGAAACGACCAGCACGAGCTAATTGGAATCAACAAAAATGTGAGCAGCAAAATCAATATGACTTTGGATAAAAACACCATTGACACCATTACATTTTTCAACCAAGTAGATGGTGATATTTATCCGGAAAAAGAGTTGCCCGAAAATGCACGGAAACTGCGGGGATTCATTTGGCGCGGTGACGAACGAATAAAATCCAAAGACGACATTTTCCCAGCGGAAGACAACGAATTGGATGCTAAAATTCAGGCCGATAAAAAAGCCGAAATGGCTAAAGAAGACAAACCTTTAGAACCCAGCAAAGAAACAAAGGATTACGACAAAAAGAACCCTAAACCAGTAGTAAAATAATGACAACGCAACTTTGTCCCAAGTGTAAACAAGATGCTTTTACCTGGTACGTCAGCGAAGTGTTGCCCAATATAACGGTTTGGAGTTGTACTGCTTGTCCGCTGCAGATATTTGAAGATGAAAATGACGAAGAAGTTTGCGATAATTGTCATGAAAAAACAAAAACCTTTTTGCAAAGCCAGGAAGAGCAATTTAATTGGTGCTCTAACTGCAATACCGTCACCAATTACCAACTAAACGAATAAAAAAATCAACACAAGTTGAAACAAGATTTCCTAAAATACCAGGCACAAACTTCTCCCTATCCTTTGGGGATGGAAGTGTCGCATGCGGTGGGTTCCTATATATACGATACCAATAATAAAAAATATCTGGACTTTGTAGCGGGGGTTTCCGCTTGCAGTTTGGGACACCAACATCCGAGAGTCAACCAAGCCATTAAAGACCAATTAGACAAATATTCACATGTCATGGTGTATGGCGAATATGCCCAGCATCCGGCCGTAGCGTATTGCAAATTATTGGTAGAAAATCTGCATCCGAGTTTAAACAAAGTTTACTTAGTCAACTCAGGAACCGAAGCTACCGAAGGCGCGTTGAAACTTGTTCGTCGTGTTACCGGTAGAAGCCAATTGATTTCGTGTCACAATGCCTATCACGGCAACACTATGGGCTCTATGAGTGTGATGGGATTTGAAGAGCGCAAACAAATCTTCCGACCATTAATTCCCGATGTGGATTTTATTACGTTCAACAACGAAGAAGATATTCAAAAAATAACAACCAAAACCGCCGGAATCATTCTCGAAAGCATTCAAGGGGGAGCCGGTTTCATTGAGCCTAGTAATGACTTCTTAGCCAAAATCAAAAAACGCTGCGAGGAAGTAGGCGCCTTAATGATTGTTGACGAAATCCAACCGGGTTTTGGAAGAACCGGAAAACTGTTTGGTTATGAAAACTATAATGTCGTTCCCGACGTAGTTATCATAGGAAAAGGAATGGCCGGTGGCATGCCTGTTGGTGGATTCATTGCTAATGAAAAACACATGGATTTGCTGAGTCATGATCCGAAGCTGGGACACATTACCACTTTTGGCGGACATCCTGTCATAGCGGCAGCCTGCTTAGCCACTTTGGAAGAAATTTTGGAAAAAAACTATGCTGAGCAATCTTTAGCCAAAGAAAAGTTGTTTCGTGAGCTTTTGGTACATCCTTTGATAGAAGAAATTAGAGGAAGAGGATTAATGCTGGCGGCGATGACGACAGATCCCGAAATTACCAATAAGGTAATCTTCAAATGCCAAGATAAAGGGTTAATTTTATTTTGGTTATTATTCGAAGGTTGCGCCATCAGAATTACTCCCCCATTAACCGTATCTGAAGACGAAATTAGAGAAGGCTGTGCCATCATCATCGAAGCGATGGATGAAATTCAGGAAGAATCGTTAGGGAAATAGAAAGCCTAGTTGTTGTATAACAAAGACTTACCCTTTTATCCTGAATCGAAAAT
Source organism: Flavobacterium sp. (assembly GCF_036741995.1). GTDB lineage: Bacteria > Bacteroidota > Bacteroidia > Flavobacteriales > Flavobacteriaceae > Flavobacterium. The sequence goes on from NZ_DAINRG010000043.1 coordinate 20,368, forward strand.
GTTAATTAAATTGTTTACAACAATAATTGCATCTCACCAAAAAAGCACTGCGTTTCCCTAATTTTATTAAGGATAATTTTAACCCCTACTGTTATGCACCTAGATCACGACGAAGAAGATTACAACTTATCCTTATCGAAATTTGAATCGATGTTGAAAACCAACAAAGTATTCTTTTTCGATTCTGAGGAATTCGAGGAAATCATTCTACATTACCTCGACATGGGCAAAGCGACTTTAGCAAAAAAAGCGTTGAAGTTAGGACTGGAACAACACCCAAAATCTACCGGACTAAAACTCGTTCAAGTAGAAATGTTGGTGTACGACGACAAACTGGATCAGGCAGAAAAATTATTGAACGAATTATACGCCATTGAACCTACCAACGAAGAAATTTTTATCCAAAAAGCTAATATTTATTCCAAAAGAGACCAACACGACAAAGCGGTTGAATTTTTGGGAACAGCATTACAATATACCGAAGACAAAGCCGACGTCTATAATTTAATGGGCATGGAATATCTTTTTATGGACAATCTTGAATTGGCCAAAGAGAATTTCATCAAATGTCTGGAAGAAGATTTTGAAGATCAGTCAGCACTTTATAATGTGGTGTATTGCTTTGAGTTTTTAGACCAAAATCTGGAAGCCATTGAGTACTTAAAAAAATACATTGACAGAAATCCATACAGCGAAATCGCTTGGCATCAGTCAGGCCGTTTGTATTATGGTGTGAAAGATTATGAAAATGCCGTGCGCTCTTTTGAATTTGCAACTTATATCGATGAGGAATTCCTTGGTGCTTATCTTGAAAAAGGAAAATCTTTGGAACGCTTAAAAAGATACGAAGAAGCCATTGAAAGCTACAACCGTACCATTGAGTTAGACGACCCAACTTCGTATGCGTTACTTCGCATTGGGAAATGTTATGAAAAACTGGGCAACAAAGTGGAAGCCTTAAAATATTTCAACAAAACGGTACACGAAGATCCGCTTTTAGACAAAGGGTGGATTGCCATTACCGATTTTTATGTGCGTCAAAAAAACTACCAAAAAGCCTTGTATTATGTAAACAAAGCGTTGGCGATTGATGACCAAAACCGTTTGTACTGGAAGCGTTATGCTACCATCAACAAAGCGATGGATTTTTATGAAGAAGCCGAATTTGGTTATCGAAAAGCGGTTGAGTTTGGCGACTACCAATTAGACACTTGGTTATTTTGGGTAGATTTGATGCTGATTTTGGGCGAATACAACAATGCTATCTTAACTTTAATTCAAGCAGCGGAATACTTCCCGGAAGAATATGAAGTAGAATATCGCTTGGCCGGTTTTCATTTGTTGCTAA
>NZ_DAINRG010000044.1:0-21218 GCF_036741995.1 Flavobacterium sp.
TGGCTAATATGGCTTGTTCTCTTATCGAGCACAAACGTATTAACACTACTGTTGCTAAAGCTAAAGCGCTTAAACAATTCGTTGAGCCGCTTATCACAAAGTCAAAAGAAGATACTACGCACAACCGTCGTGTGGTTTTCGCTTACCTACGTAACAAATATGGTGTAACTGAACTTTTCAGAGAAGTTGCTGCCAAAGTGGGTGACCGTCCAGGTGGATACACCCGTATCATCAAAATGGGGAACCGTTTAGGAGATAACGCAGATATGGCCATGATCGAGTTAGTTGATTTCAACGAACTATACAATGGTGGTAAAAAAGAAGAGAAAAAAGCTAAAAGCCGTCGTGGTGGAAAAGCTAAAAAAGAAACTACTGCTGCTGCGCCAGTTGCTGAGGCAACTCCAGCTCCGGAAGCTCCTGAAACTTCTTCAGAAGAAACTACCGAAAGTGCTGAATAATGAAAGCATCTTCATAAATATAAAGGATAAACAGTTTTGTTTATCCTTTTTTTTTGGCTCAAACTGAACTTGTTTTTAGAGCGATTGGTTTGGGCTTTTCAGGAATCCATTTTCCCGCTGTCCGCGCTACACGGTAGCCAGCTCCCATCGGGGCTAAAGAGGAATCAAAAGGAATGTTTATAAACTTTCATAAATCAATTTAGAAATTAGACAGAATACTTTAATTTTGCAACACAACAACTAACTACAATGACTCGAGCGAATCGACTGCATGAGCCCATTGAAAAACAATAACTACGACGAATGAAATACACCACACGACCACAAGCCATTTTACTACTCGCTGACGGCACCATTTTCTACGGAAAATCAATCGGAATCTCAGGCAAAACCTTTGGCGAAGTTTGCTTCAACACCGGAATGACGGGTTATCAGGAAATCTTTACCGACCCTTCGTATTTCGGGCAAATTATGGTAGCGACCAATCCACACATCGGGAACTACGGTGTCAATGCCAACGAAGTCGAATCCGAGAAAATCATGATTTCCGGCTTGGTTTGTAAAAACTTCAGCTTCAACCATTCTCGCCCCGATTCCGAAAGTAATCTCTACGACTATTTCGAAAAGCAAAACCTAATCTGCATTTCCGATGTAGATACCAGAGCTTTGGTAAGTTACATCCGTGATAACGGTGCGCAAAACGCGGTAATCTGTACAGACGGAACTTCCGTTGAGGAATTAAAACAACAATTGGCGAACGTGCCCGATATGAAAGGACTGGAATTGGCGTCAACAGTATCCACCACGGAACCCTATTTCTTCGGAAACGAAAAAGCCACTTATAAAATCGCAGCGCTCGACTTAGGCATCAAAAGAAATATCCTGAGAAACTTAGCGAAACGCGATTGCTACATCAAAGTATTTCCATACAACACAAGCTTTGAGGATTTAAAAGCTTTCAATGCCGATGGTTATTTCCTATCCAACGGACCGGGTGATCCGGAACCGCTTGAAGGAGTAATTGGAGTAGCGCAACAAATGATTGCTTCCGATAAACCGGTTTTCGGGATATGTTTAGGACATCAGATTATTGGTTTGGCTAACGGAGTGTCAACCTATAAGATGTTTAACGGTCACAGAGGGATTAACCATCCGGTAATGAATGTCTTGACAGGAAAAGGAGAAATCACCTCGCAAAACCACGGATTTGCGGTCAACAAGGAAGAACTGGAAAAACATCCCGATTTAGAAATCACGCATTACCACATCAACGACAATACGGTAGCGGGCATGCGCATGAAATCGAAGTCTTGTTTTTCGGTGCAGTACCACCCGGAAGCTAGCCCGGGACCACATGATTCTTCGTATTTGTTTGATGAATTTGTGTTGAATATTAAAAAGACTAAAAGTTTGCAGGTAGTATAATTTTTAGCTTCTAATGAATTAATCTTTATAGGTGTAAGCATCGTGCAAATCTTCGAATTCTCCATTGTTTTTTAAGAAAGCGCTATTGGTTGTAAACCAACTGCTGTATAATGCTTTTTTATCCGTTTGAATGGTATCATAGGCAAGATAAAACAAATTCTTTTTGGTGTTGTAGTCTCTAACTACCTCGTTATAAGAAGCAATTGCTTCAGTTGTTTGCGGAGTCGAAGCTTTTTTTAGGATTTGGAGCGTGCTGTATTCATCAACAAAATCATTAAATAATACGGTTAGTTTTGCTTTTTGATCATTGATAAAATCAGCATATTTTATATTGGCATTATTCATAGAATTGTCTTTAAAACTATCTTTATATTCAGTTGTTTTGGCGATAGCCTCTTGATGCTGGATTTCTATGGCGGCAAAACATTCGGCAAACCCTTTTTTGTCTTTTGCTTTTATCACGGTCATCAGTTTTTGGTCGATTACATTTATTTTATAAAACAGCATGTTTTGATAAGCATTGTATTCTAATACATTTTTCCCAATAATATTTTTAAAACCCACATGGTATTTTAATCCAAAAACGCGTTTGCTTATTTCATAACTGGCTATTTCCTGGTAATAGCTGATAAGCTCTTTTTCTTTACGAGCAAGATTGGCTCTTATTTCGATTAATGATAAAGTACTTTGATAGTCATAATCGTTTAAAATCAAACTCCCGTTTGTTAAACATTCAATTGTTTTTTCATTCATTTTGATAAAGCTGTCTCTCAGCGAAGTGTTGTTTTCAAATCCTTTATTAGTATTTCTTAAAATAGTATTCATAGTCACTAATTTAGCTACAATTTTTCCTGAAGTAACTTTAGATCTAGCATCTGCTTGCGACTCCACTATAGTAACCGAATAATCCATCAATGATTTTTTTACAAACATTTCGTTTTTGCCAAAATCACTCATATAGGCGTTGATGTATCGATAGTTTTGTGAATGTAAAGAGCTTGGAAGAAAGCCAATTAGTGCAATTATGTAAATCAATGTTAGGGGATTGGTACTGCTTTTGGTAGCTGAATTTTTCATGATGTGGGACTTTAAATATTGACTGTAAAATTACAGTCAATGTGAAAACCGAGTGTTGTGTTATATTGTTATAAACTTGTATAATTCTCATTTTAGGAAATAGTCTATACTATTGTTTAAATACGAACTAAAACGATTGCGTTTATAAGTTGTGTAAATAATTGCAACTCTATTTTTTAAATTTCATAAATTTGTGAACCTATTTTAAAATCTTAAAACAAATTCAAAATGAGCATTATCATCAAAGTTCACGCAAGACAAATTCTTGACTCCAGAGGAAATCCAACCATAGAAGTAGATGTAGTAACCGAAAACGGCGTTTTAGGACGTGCGGCTGTGCCAAGTGGCGCTTCAACCGGAGAACACGAAGCTGTAGAATTGAGAGATGGCGGAAAGGCCTACATGGGAAAAGGAGTTTTGAAAGCGGTTAAGAATGTAAATGAAACAATAGCTCCAGAATTAATGGGTGTTTCTGTATTTGAACAAAATCATATCGACCAATTGATGATTGAATTGGATGCGACACCAAACAAATCAAATCTTGGTGCCAATGCTATTTTAGGGGTTTCTTTGGCGGTTGCTAAAGCAGCAGCTAATGAATTAGGTTTGCCATTATACCGATACGTAGGTGGTGTTTCTGCCAATACGTTACCAGTGCCAATGATGAATATTATCAACGGTGGTTCACATTCCGATGCGCCTATTGCTTTTCAGGAATTTATGATTATGCCGGTAAAGGCAACGTCATTTACACACGCGATGCAAATGGGAACGGAGATTTTTCACAACCTGAAAAAAGTATTGCATGACAGAAATCTTTCAACAGCCGTAGGTGATGAAGGTGGTTTTGCACCAAATTTAGCTGGTGGAACTGAAGATGCTTTGGATACGATTAAAAAAGCGGTAGAAAATGCCGGATACAAATTTGGTGATGAAGTGATGATTGCTTTAGACTGTGCGGCTTCTGAGTTTTATGTAGACGGAAAATACGACTATACGAAATTCGAAGGGGCTACCGGAAAAATCAGAACATCCAAAGAACAAGCGGAATATTTAGCGTCTTTAGCTGCCAATTATCCAATCATTTCTATTGAAGACGGAATGTACGAAGACGACTGGGAAGGCTGGAAATATTTAACCGAATTAATTGGAAACAAAACCCAATTAGTAGGTGACGATTTATTTGTAACCAATGTAGAGCGTTTATCCACCGGAATTGAAAAAGGCATTGCCAATTCCATCTTGGTAAAAGTAAATCAAATCGGAACGTTAACAGAAACGATTGCAGCCGTAAACATGGCGCACAATGCCGGCTATACTTCGGTAATGTCCCATCGCTCGGGAGAAACGGAAGATAATACCATCGCTGATTTAGCAGTAGCGTTAAACTGTGGCCAAATCAAAACCGGTTCGGCATCCCGTTCGGATCGTATGGCCAAATACAACCAGTTGTTGCGCATCGAGGAAGAATTAGGCGATACGGCTTACTTTCCGGGCGTGAGAGCTTTTAAGCAAAAATAATTTTTATAAAAATATAGTATTTGCACCTGACAGGTTTCTAAAATCGGTCAGGTGTTTTTTATTTTAATTATTCCAGATTTGGGTTTTTATTTTCCATTGAGAATAGTACTTTTGCACATGCAACACAACGTACTAATTTTAGATTTTGGCTCGCAATACACACAACTAATTGCGCGCCGTGTAAGGGAATTGAATATCTTTTGTGAAATCTTCCCTTTTAATCATTTTCCAGATGATTTATCGTCCTACAAAGCGGTTATCCTTTCGGGTAGCCCTTATTCCGTGCGAGCTGAAGACGCTCCTCATCCTGATTTATCCCAAATTCGCGGTAAGCTTCCTTTGCTGGCTGTTTGCTATGGTGCCCAATATTTGGCCCATTTTAACGGTGGCGAAGTAGCGCCAAGTAACATCCGCGAATACGGCAGAGCCAATTTATCGTTTATCAAAGACGATGAACATTTTATGGATGAAGTGGCTTTGAATTCTCAGGTGTGGATGAGTCACAGCGATACGATTAAACAACTACCAACCAATGGAGTGTTGATTGCCAGTACCAAAGATGTAGCCAATGCTGCCTATCGCATCGAAGGCGAAACGACCTATGCCATCCAGTTTCATCCCGAAGTTTATCATTCTACCGATGGGAAACAGATTTTAGAGAACTTTTTAGTGAAAATTGCTCAGGTTCCTCAAAACTTTACCCCCAATGCTTTTGTAGAAGATTGTGTCAAAGAATTACAGGAAAAGGTAAAAGACGACAAAGTGGTTCTCGGACTTTCCGGCGGAGTGGACTCTACCGTAGCGGCAGTTTTATTGCATAAAGCCATTGGCAAAAACTTATACTGTATTTTTGTAAACAACGGTTTGCTTCGCAAAAATGAATTCGAAAACGTATTGCACCAATACAAAGACATGGGGCTAAATGTGAAAGGTGTGGACGCTTCGGAACGATTCTTGTCAGCATTGGATGGAATCGAAGATCCGGAAGCCAAACGAAAAGCTATCGGTCGTGTTTTTATAGAAGTGTTTGATGACGAAGCGCATCACATAGAAGAGGTGAAATGGCTGGCACAAGGTACCATTTATCCGGATGTAATCGAATCAGTTTCGGTAAAAGGACCCTCGGCAACGATCAAATCGCATCACAATGTGGGCGGTTTACCCGACTTTATGAAATTGCAAATAGTGGAACCATTGCGCATGCTTTTCAAAGACGAAGTGCGACGCGTCGGGAAAACATTAGGCATAGATGGGGAGCTTTTAGGAAGACATCCCTTTCCAGGGCCGGGATTATCAATAAGAATTCTGGGAGCTATTACTCCAGAAAAAGTGAGAATTCTGCAAGAAGTAGATGCAATCTTTATCAACGGTTTGAAAGAACACGGATTATACGATAAAGTATGGCAGGCCGGAGCCATTTTGCTTCCGGTGAACAGTGTTGGCGTGATGGGCGATGAGCGTACTTACGAAAAAGTAGTAGCGCTGAGAGCCGTAGAATCCACTGACGGAATGACTGCGGACTGGGTGCATTTACCCTATGAGTTTTTGATGAAAATCTCAAACGAAATTATCAATAAAGTAAAAGGTGTGAATAGAGTAGTGTATGACATAAGCTCCAAACCGCCCGCTACGATAGAATGGGAATAGTTTTTGTTAACATAAAATAGTTAATGAAAAAAAAAGCAATTCAAACGGCAATTAAAAAGTTTTGTTAACTTTAGACGTTAAATTAATACTAAGTACATGAAAAACCGTATCCTTTTTTCCATATTGTTAACCGTATTTTCCTTTGTGTTTACGGTTTCAGCGAAGCAAGAGAAATACATCAAACATACTGTTGCTAAAGGAGAAACCGTTACTATCATTGCCCAAAAATACAAGGTAACTCCTTTTGATATTTTCAAACTCAATCCCGATTCTCAAAACGGAATTCAGTTGAATAGTGTGTTGTTAATTCCGCCATCAAGTGCCGGAGTTACACAAACTACAGTCAAACCAGTTGAAAAAGGAAATCCGCCATCGACACATTTGGTACAGCCAAAAGAAACATTGTATAGCATTTCGAAACAGTTCAATGTTACTATCGATGAGTTAAAAGCGGCTAATGGTGATTTATTAAACAACGGTTTGAAAATAGGACAAAACATCAAGATTCCGGCTTCAAACGGACAAGCTGTTGTTGCTTACACTCCGGTTGAAACGCCAAAAGAAACCGTGAAAGAAACGGCGAAAGCGGTTGTAAAAGAAGCGCCAAAACCGGCAACCCCAAAAGGAGAAACTACTTTTCATGTCATTGAACCAAAGGAAACCAAGTACGGAATTTCTAAAAGATACGGAATGACGATTGAGGAATTGGAGCAGTTGAATCCGCAAATTTTGACCAGTTTTCCAATAGGAATGAAACTGGTAGTTTCAGGAAATGCTGTGGCAACGACTCCAGCAAAATCAGTAACGCCAACAGTTACGGGAATTAAACAAAAAGAAGTAACACCAACGTCCAGTGGAAAAAAATATCTGCAGGAATATGTCGTAAGACCCACGGAAACGATTTCGAGTATTGCCAGTGATTATGGGATGTCAGAAAGCGAACTTTTGGAATTAAATCCGGAATTGAGAAAAGGAGTAAAGCCAGGGATGATTTTGAGAGTGCCTATTATAACTAAAAAAGAAGCACCGGTTCCGGTTCCCAAAACTCAACAAGGACAAGGAAATTTGATGAAAAATATCAATACTAATGCGAGGAAACAACTCGCATTACTTTTACCCTTTAATATCTCAAAAATAGAAAGCGATACGCTTAACACTACGCAAGAGCGATTGAAAAAGGATAAGTTTCTGAATCTGACCTTGGATTTTTATTCGGGAGCTTTGATGGCCATTGACTCAGCCAAAGTGATGGGATTGAATGTGGATATTAAAATTTTAGATTCGCAGGAAACCAAAAATAATTCTAACGTGGCTGCTTTGGTAGAACAGAATAATTTAGCGTCTATGGATGCGATTGTTGGTCCTTTTTACCAAGCCAATGCAGAGAAATTAGCCGATTTGCTTGTTGCTTCTAAAACGCCTGTGATTTCGCCGCTTTCAAAAGATGGTGGAAGAAAAATTGCTAATCTCTATCAATCCATGCCCTCGACGGATATTTTGCGAAGCGCCATTTTTGAGTATATGAGAGCTAAAGGCGGTAATATTATTGCTGTTGTTGATCCTAAAAAAGGGAGTATCAAACAATACCTTCAGGACACCCAAAAAGGCGTTCGGATAGTTGGTTTTAGCGAGAAAGGAACTTTTGTGGCCGATAGTTTAAAAGTATTGTTCCAAAAAGGCAAACTCAATTATGTGGTCATCGCTTCCGAGAGTACCGGAATGATTTTAGCTACCACTACTGCGATGCTCAATGCACAAAAAGAATATCAAGTGCAACTGGTTATTATGGAGCCAAATGAAACTTTGGATTTTGAAGAAATTGCGTTGAACCGTTTAACCAAATTGAAATTGCTATACCCATCGCTTTCCCGACCAAATGAAACCGACGAAGCCAATCAATTTGATGCAAAGTATAAAAAGCTCAATAAAATTTTGCCCAATCAATATGCAATTCGTGGCTTTGATGTAACCTTTGATACCCTATTGCGTTTGGCACAGGACAAGCCTTTTGAAGAAACAGTTCTGACCAATTCGGAACAAATAGAAAACAAGTTTGAGTATGCTCAAAATACAACGGCTGGGTATTCCAACAAGGGAATATACATCTTGTACTATGACGATGATTTAACGATTAAAGAAGCTTTATAATGCCAACGTCCAAAGTAACTTATTTAGGCGATTTAAGAACGTCTTCCATTCATTTGCAATCTGGCAGCGAAATTATTTCGGATGCACCATTAGACAACAACGGCAAAGGAGAAGCTTTCTCCCCAACCGATACCGTGGCCAATGGTTTAGCCAGTTGTATGTTTACGGTAATGGGAATCAAAGCCCGTGATATGAATGTTGATTTCTCAGGCTCAACGGCCGAAGTAACCAAAATCATGGCAGCGGAACCACGTCGGATTTCCGAAATTCACATTACTTTCCAAATGACGGTAAGTGCCGATGATAAAACCAAAACCATACTGGAACGCACTGCCGAGACTTGTCCGGTAAACATGAGTCTGCATCCTGATATCAAAAGGGTAATCGTTTTTAATTGGAAATAACTTTGAATTCCCAGCAGCAACTCCTCATCAAATTAGCGCACACCAAGATGCCTTTTGGCAAATACGAAGGCTATCATCTGATTGATCTGCCCGAATATTATGTAGTCTGGTACAGCAACAAAGGGTTTCCTAAAGGACAACTTGGGGAGCAATTACAACTTGTTTACGAACTCAAATTAAACGGATTGGAAGAGTTGGTGCGCAATATCAAAAAGCAATATCCCAGGCCAATTTGAGTGGAATATTTGAAAATGAATTAATTTGAAAATTATCTCATTTTCTCTTTGACTTGTTGATGAATTAAATCGTATTTTTGCCTCGTTTTTTACAACAACAATTACAACAACACAACTAACAACTACAATGAATCAAACACAAACAAAATACATTTTTGTTACAGGTGGTGTGACTTCTTCCTTGGGAAAAGGCATTATTGCTGCCTCTCTTGCCAAGTTACTACAGGCGAGAGGGTATCGAACGACCATTCAAAAATTTGATCCTTACATCAATGTCGATCCCGGAACGCTGAATCCCTACGAACACGGAGAGTGTTTTGTGACGGATGACGGTGCCGAAACCGATTTGGATTTAGGACATTACGAGCGTTTCCTGAACGTACCCACTTCGCAAGCCAATAACGTGACTACCGGAAGAGTGTATCTATCGGTTATTGAAAAAGAAAGAAGAGGCGAATTTCTCGGGAAAACGGTACAAGTCGTTCCGCACATTACCAACGAAATTAAAGACCGCATGCAGTTGCTCGGCAGATCGGGCAATTTTGATATAGTGATTACTGAAATAGGAGGAACGGTCGGAGATATCGAGTCGTTGCCTTATATCGAATCGGTGCGTCAATTGGTTTGGGAGTTAGGCGATACCAATAGTTTGGTGGTGCATTTAACGCTGATTCCTTATTTGGCAGCAGCCGGAGAATTGAAAACAAAACCAACACAACATTCCGTAAAAACCTTGATGGAAAGCGGAATCCAAGCGGATATCTTAGTCTGCAGAACCGAGCATGAACTGTCGGATGAATTGCGTCAAAAACTGGCGTTGTTTTGCAATGTGAAAAGAGAAGCGGTTATCCAATCCATCGATGCCTCAACAATCTACGAAGTTCCTAATTTGATGTTAGATGAAGGCTTGGATATCGTAGCATTAAAGAAATTAAACCTGCCCAAAAAAGCGGCACCCGATTTAAAAAACTGGAATACTTTTTTACACCGATTAAAACATCCAAAGCAAACGGTAAATGTTGGTTTGGTTGGTAAATATGTCGAGTTGCAGGATTCATATAAATCCATTTTAGAGTCATTTATTCATGCTGGTGCGGCGAATCAGACCAAAGTGAATGTGATTTCCATTCATTCGGAATATTTGGATGCCAAAACGGCAGCAGAACAGCTTCAAAATTTGGATGGCATATTAGTTGCTCCTGGATTTGGCGGTCGTGGCATCGAAGGAAAAATAGAAACCGTTCGCTATGCCCGTGAAAATAACATTCCGTTTTTCGGAATTTGTTTGGGAATGCAAATGGCCGTTATCGAATATTCGAGAACTGTTTTGGGATTGAAAGATGCCAATTCGACGGAAATGAATGAGGAAACAACCAATCCGGTGATTTCGTTAATGGAAGATCAAAAAACAATTACGGATAAAGGCGGAACCATGCGTTTGGGCGCCTGGAAATGCGATATCAAAGCAGGAAGTTTGGCACACCAAATTTACGGCAAAGACCAAATTCAGGAGCGTCACCGTCACCGCTATGAATTTAATAATAAATACAAAAAACAATTAGAAAGTGCCGGCTTGACTGCTTCGGGGGTGAATCCTGATACCGGTTTGGTTGAGATTGTAGAGTTGGAAAACCACCCGTTTTTCATCGGAGTGCAATACCACCCGGAATATAAGAGCACGGTTGCGAATCCACACCCAATTTTTGTTAGCTTTGTGGCCGCAATGGTAAAACATAAAAAATAAAGCTGTAACAAATACTAAGTTGTTACTTCTTATGACAAACAATTAAATAATGGAACAAAAGAAATTTGATTTTAATTCGATACTAGGTTTTGGTTTAATCTCGATCATCATCATCTGGATGATGTACAACAGCAGACAAAACGAGTTAAAAGAACAACAAGCCAAAGCTAAAACGGAGAAAGCGGCCAAAGTAGCAGCGGCAGCATCACCGGCTCAGCAAGTAGCTAAAACCATCACGGATACCACCGTTACCGATTCGGTTAAAATTCAAAAACTGCAAGGCGCTTTAGGAAGCTTTGCTTACTCAGCAACCTTACCTTCTGCCAAAGAAGATTTCACTACGTTAGAAAACGAATACATCAAGCTGAAAATCGCTAACAAAGGCGGTTACATAGCCGAAGCTACGTTGAAAAGTTTTGAGCGTTTTAATAAGAATTCCGGGAAATTAGTAGAACTGATTAAAGACAACAACGCGAGTTTTAATTTGCAATTGCAAACCAAAGACAATCGTGTTTTAAATACGAAAGACTTGTTTTTTGAACCAACTTTAACCAAAGTGGGTGACAATCAAATTCTTTCGATGAAACTGAAATCAGGAGCTAACGACTATTTGGAATACAAATATGTACTAGCGCCAAAGAAATATTTAGTAGATTTTGATATTCATTCCCAAGGGATGAACACGGTTTTGAATACGACAAAACCTATCGATTTGCAATGGGATATGAAAACCTACCGCAACGAGAAGAGTATCAATTATGAAAACCGTTATGCTGACATTCGTTACGAATATGATGGTGGAAAAGACAACTATGTTGGACAAGGAAAAGACAAAGAAGAAACGCCTACTAAGGTCACTTTCATCGCTTTCAAACAGCATTTCTTCTCGACGATTTTATTGACCAAAACACCTTTCGAAACGTCAAAATTGCATTCAGCCAATTTGGTTGCTGATGAAAAAGTGGATACTACTTTCACCAAACAATTCAGAGCCAATGTGCCTTTGGTAGCTACTAATGGCGAGTTGGATTATAAAATGAATTGGTATTTCGGGCCAACGGATTATAAAACGTTAAAAGATTACGACCGTGGAATGGACAAAATCATTCCGTTAGGTTGGGGAATTTTCGGTTGGATAAACAAATTTATTTTCATTCCGTTATTCGGATTTTTGAGCTCGTTTATGGGCTTGGGAATTGCGATTATCATCTTCACGATTTTAATCAAAATTGCGATGTCACCGATTACGTTTAAATCCTTCTTGTCGCAAGCCAAGATGAAAGTATTGCGTCCGGAGATTATGGAAATTGGAGAAAAATTCAAAAAAGATCCAATGAAAAAGCAACAGGAAACGATGAAGTTGTACAACAAAGCCGGCGTAAACCCGATGGCGGGTTGTATACCAGCCTTGATCCAGATTCCGTTTATGTATGCCTCGTTCCAGTTCTTCCCGTCGGCTTTTCAGTTAAGACAAAAAAGCTTCCTTTGGGCGGATGATTTATCATCGTTTGACCAAATCGTCAAATTGCCATTCCACATTCCGTTATATGGAGATCACATCAGTTTGTTCCCGATTTTGGCAGCGATTGCGATTTTCTTCTATATGAAAATGACTTCGGGCGATCAGCAAATGGCAGCGCCACAACAAGACGGTATGCCGGATATGACCAAAATCATGAAAATGATGATTTATATTTCGCCGGTAATGATGTTGATTTTCTTCAATAGTTATGGTTCCGGATTGAGTTTGTACAACTTTATTTCCAACTTAATCACTATCGGAATTATGTTGGTGATTAAAAAGTATTTCATCAATAGCGATAAGATTCACGCACAAATTCAGGAAAACAAAACCAAGCCAAAAAGCGAAGGAAAGTTCCAGAAAAAAATGCGTGAAATGATGGAACAGGCTGAAGCTCAAAAGCAATTGCAAAACAAAAAGAAATAATAATCCAGCATTAAATTTTCAAAACTCTGTTTAAAAATATACCTTTAAACAGAGTTTTTTTATTTTACAATTATGAAAGTACTGATCATTGGTTACGGAAACATGGGTAAAACTTATGCGAACAGCTTTATCGGTTCCCGTTTTATAAAGCCGGAAGACATACACGTTTTGGTTAGAAATGATTTTTCTAGCATTGAAACCGTGATTCCGAAGGCTAATTTTGCAACCGTTGCCACGAATAAGATTGGCGAGTTTGATATCGTTATTTTGGCCGTAAAACCCCAGGATTTTAGTGTTTTGGCGCAAACCATAAAACCATTTTTGAAAGACAGTCAAATCATCTTTTCGGTCATGGCCGGAATTACCTTAGCAACATTAACGGCTCAACTTTCGTGTTCCAAAATTGTCCGTTCGATGCCCAATATCCCAACGCAGATTGGGATGGGAATGACTGTTTTTTCGGCTTCGGCCAATGTGGACAGAAAGGAATTATTTATCATCCAAAATCTAATCAACACCACCGGAAAATCGGTCTATGTGGAAAACGAAAAACTGATTGATGCCGCTACAGCCATCTCAGGAAGCGGCCCGGCTTATGTGTTTTATTTCATGCAATCGATGATCAAAGCGGCGGTTGATTTAGGTTTCAATGAGTCGGAAGCAGAGTTGCTCGTTAATCAAACTTTTATGGGTTCTGTAGCGATTCAAAACAGTTACTCTTTGTCCAATGAAGAATGGATTAGAAAAGTAGCTTCCAAAGGCGGAACTACCGAAAGAGCTTTGCAGGTTTTTGAAAAAGGAAGCTTGGAAAAAACCATTGTTGAAGCTGTGAAAGCGGCTAATGACAGAGCCTTGGAGTTGGGAGCATAAAAAAAAGCTGCCAAATAATGGACAGCTTTTTTTATGGTATTGAAAACTAAATTTAGTTTGAACTTGGCATCAAAACGGCATTAATTACATGGATTAATCCATTGGTACATCTAACATCTCTTGCAAAAACTCTTGCAGAATCATTATTGGAATCTTTAATAAAAATGCTGGTTTGTTCTGTAGTGTAAAGGTCTGGGTCAATTTCAGGATAATAGGTGTTAGCTTCTAAATCAACAGTGAAATTTTGTCCTAATAAAGTAGCAACGGATTGACCGTTTGTTAAATCTTTTGAAAATACACTAGCACCTGATATTACGTGGTATTTCAAAATATCACTCAATACTCCTGGCTGATTATCTTCTAAATCTTGTAAGCTGGAATAGCCTAAATTACTTAACATGTTTGAGAAAGCATCGTTGGTAGGAGCCATAACAGTGAAGTTTCCATCTGCATCCAATGTATCTGTTAAGCCAGTTATGTCTAGGGCTTCAACAAAACTACTAAGATCCGGAGTTGCTTTTGCTGTATCAGCAATAGAAACGGAATCAGCACTTGGCTGTTTGTCTTCTGAACAAGAAAATGCTAAAAAAGCTATTGCAACTAAGGCAATTTTTTTCATAAAATTTTTCATCTATACTTAGGTTTAATTTTTTTCAAATATAAAAAATATTCAATTAGATTAACAACAAAATCATCAAGTTTTGCAATCAATTATTAAATACTTTTATGGTTTTAAAGATTTTGCTGTTACTTAAATTCGATTTTGGGATTGATTTATGAGAGTTTAAAATGAAATGTTTTTATTTTTGGAATCATTTTTGCACACTAAAATTTAATTTTCACCGTTATATACAAAACCGTTGATATGAAATATATTGTTGCTTTTCTTTTGATTACTGCCATTTCGTTTGCCCAGGAGTTTAATAAACTGGATGAAAACGGGAAAAAACAAGGCGTTTGGAAAGGTATTTATGAAGAGTCAAAACGCCCGCGTTACCAAGGAACTTTTGAGCACGGAAAAGAGGTGGGAACCTTCAAGTTTTTTGATGATACTAAAGCCGGAACAGTAATCGCGACCAGAGAATTCAATCCAAATGACAATTCCTGCTACACCATTTTTTACAATCAAAATAAAAATAAAGTAAGCGAAGGGAAAGTAGTCAACAAGCAATTTGAAGGCGAATGGAAATATTACCACGAAGACTTGCCAACCATTATGACTTTGGAAAATTATGTCAATGGAAAGTTAGATGGCGTTAGAAAAGTCTTTTATAAAAGTGGCAAAATAGCCGAAGAGACCACCTATAAAAACGGAATCAAAGAGGGCGCTTATAAAAATTACACGGAAGCCGGTGTTGTGATTGAAGAAAGCAATTACAAAAACGGAGAATATGATGGGCTGGCCATTTTCAGAACTACTGATAATAAAATTTCCGGACAAGGCGTTTTCAAGAACGGAAAGAAAGTGGGCATGTGGAAAATCCTTGAAAAAGACAAATTGAAAGATGTCAATATGAATAAGCAAGGCAAGAAATTCCAAAAAAGAGTTAAACCGTTAGAACAAAACTAAATATTAGCCTAATTTTGCAGCAAAATTTTTTGCTATAAAATGAAACGAGTTGTTGTTGGACTTTCCGGTGGAGTTGATTCGAGTGTTGCTGCTTATTTGTTAAAAGAACAAGGCTATGAAGTCATTGGGCTTTTTATGAAGAACTGGCACGATGATTCGGTTACAATTTCCAATGAATGTCCGTGGCTCGAAGACAGTAATGATGCACTACTCGTTGCTGAAAAACTGGGAATTCCTTTCCAAACAGTTGATTTAAGCGAACAATACAAAGAAAAAATCGTGGACTATATGTTCAACGAATACGAGCAGGGACGCACTCCAAATCCTGATGTATTGTGCAACCGCGAAATCAAGTTTGATGTTTTTATGAAAATTGCTTTGAGTCTGGGTGCCGATTATGTCGCCACCGGACATTATTGCCGCAAAGGAGAACTCGATGTAAATGGCCAACCGGTTTACCAACTGTTAGCCGGAAAAGATGGCAACAAAGACCAATCCTATTTCCTTTGTCAATTATCGCAGGAACAATTAGCTAAATCTTTATTTCCTATAGGAGAATTGACCAAACCGGAAGTTCGCGAAATAGCGATGCAATTGGATTTGGTTACCGCCGAAAAGAAAGACTCACAAGGCCTTTGCTTTATCGGGAAAGTGCGCTTGCCGGAGTTTTTGCAACAACAATTGCAACCCAAAGAAGGCTTGATTTATGAAATCGATGCTGACAATTCCATTTACAATCAGGAACGGCCAACTTTCAACTCTTTGGAAGAACAATTAGCTTTTGAAGCCAAAGGTATTAGCTATTCTCCGGAAAGCGGAAAGATAGTGGGCAAACACCAAGGCGCTCATTATTTTACCATTGGCCAACGAAAAGGATTGAATGTCGGCGGAACCAAAGAAGCGCTTTTTATCATCGCTACCGATGTGAAATCGAATGCGATTTATACAGGACAAGGGGCTAATCATCCCGGGTTATTCAAAAAAACATTACGGGTACAACCTTCCGAAATTCATTGGATACGCCAAGACTTAGCGTTGAAAAATGGCGAAACCATGGAAGTCATGGCCCGAATCAGATACCGTCAAGCCTTGCAAAAAGCTACTTTGTATCAGTTTGAAAGCGGTTTGTATGTTTCTTTTGACGAACCTCAATCGGCAATAACGGAAGGGCAGTTTGTAGCCTGGAATATTGGTGATGAATTAGTGGGTTCGGGAGTAATTTCATAAATTAGCACTTTCCAAAATGCGAAAGTGATGAAAAAATGTTTCCTTTTAGTATTTTTTCTTTTAAGTTTTCTGGGTTATGCTCAAGAAGATGCCTGGGTGTATTTTAATGACAAACCCAATGCACAAGACTTTATAGATAACCCTTTAACCGAATTAACGCAAAGAGCTTTAGACAGAAGAACTGCTCAGGGTATTCCTTTGGATGTGTCTGATGCGCCGATTGAGCAATCTTATATAGATGCAATTTCCAGTGCCACCGGGATTGAAGTTAAAGCCCAATCCAAATGGCTGAACTGTCTTCACATTCGCGGCAGCGTTGATGATATTCAGGCTTTGACTAATTTGTCTTTTGTGAATCACATACGTTTTGCTGATAATTCTCTGAATGCTAAAATGGCTGTTCCAATGACATTCCATCCGGTGAATAAGCAAATGGAGGTAGAAACCACTTTTGCTTATGGAAATTCCGGCAATCAAATTCAGATGTTGAATGCGCATTTATTACATCAGGCAAATTATACCGGTTCCGGAAAAATCATTGCCGTCTTGGATTCGGGATTTTCGGCAGTCAACACCATTATTCCTTTCAACAGAATGTTTACTAACGGATTGTATTTAGGAGGTTACAATTTCGTAGCTGGAAATACAGATGTTTTTTCCACGCATAATCACGGTACTATGACTTTGTCCTGTATGGTGGGTTATGTGGATGGGCAATTGGTCGGCACAGCTCCTGATGCACAATATTATTTGTTTATTACAGAAGATGTAGCCGGCGAAAATCCGGTAGAAGAAAGTTATTGGGTGCAGGCCGCCGAAGAATCCGATAGGCTAGGGGTTGATGTGATTTCCACTTCTTTGGGTTATTTTGAATATGATAATACTAATTATAGTCATACTTATGAGGAGATGACCGGTAATACGGCTTTTGCTTCGCAAGGAGCCAACATTGCTTTTAGTAAAGGAATGATAGTGGTGGCCAGTGCCGGGAATTCCGGGGCAGGTGCCAATCCGAATATCGGAGTTCCGGCGGAAGCTACTAACGTTTTGGCCGTTGGTGCTGTTAAATCTGATAGGACTTATGCTAGTTTTAGTTCCATTGGACCGAGTTTTGACGGCAGAGTAAAACCCGATGTTATGGCGCAAGGACAAAGTGCGGTGCTCTCTAATACTTCCGGTGTTATAACCACGGCAAGTGGCACTTCGTTTTCCTGCCCGATTATGGCGGGAGCTGTCACGAGTTTTTGGCAGGCGATCCCTTGGGCATCCAATTCTCAGGTTGTTGATTTTGTCAAACAGTCAGCCGATAATTTTTCCACTCCTAATGAAGAATATGGATATGGAATTCCTGATTTTCAGTTGGCTTTAAACATGGCTCAACTTTCGGTGAATGATGCTACTGTGGGACGGTTTTTGGTATATCCCAATCCGGTTCATGATACTCTTATCGTTTCGTTTCCTAATCATTTTGCGGAAGCCAAAATTGGGCTGTACAATGCTTTGGGACAACTCGTTTTGGAGAAACCTATTCAAAATTCGGATTCGTCACTTTCTTTGGAAAACCTGAATTCAGGAATTTATTTCTATAAAATACAAAGCCATTCATTTAGTCAATCCGGAAAAATCATTAAAAATTAATGAATAAAATCACCCAACTTTTCAATATAAAATACCCAATCATTCAAGGCGGAATGATATGGAACAGTGGTTATAAATTAGCAAGTGCCGTCAGTAATGCCGGTGGTTTGGGTTTGATTGGTGCCGGCTCTATGTATCCGGATGTTTTGAGAGAACACATTCAAAAATGCAAAATAGCTACGGATAAACCATTTGGTGTTAACGTGCCCATGTTATACCCGAACATAGAAGAAATCATTCAAATTATAATTGAAGAAGATGTAAAAATTGTTTTCACTTCGGCCGGAAATCCAAAAACATGGACTGCTTATTTGAAAGAAAAAGGAATTACAGTAGTACATGTGGTAAGCAGTTCCAAATTTGCCTTGAAAGCTCAAGAAGCTGGAGTTGATGCTGTGGTTGCGGAAGGATTTGAAGCTGGCGGACACAACGGAAGAGAGGAAACTACGACGCTAACTTTAATTCCAATGGTGAGAGAAAACATCTCTATACCGTTAATTGCAGCGGGTGGAATTGCCACAGGACGAGGTATGTTGGCCGCTATGATTCTAGGGGCAGACGGCGTTCAAATGGGTTCCCGGTTTGCCGCTTCTTTGGAGAGTTCATCCCACGAAAATTTTAAGAAAACTATACTAGAGCTTCAAGAAGGCGATACACAAGTTACTTTAAAAGAGTTGGCTCCGGTTCGATTGATTAAAAATAAATTCTACAACGATATTCAAGAGTTGTATGCCAAATGTCCAACTCCGGACGAATTGAAAACATTGTTAGGCAGAGCAAGAGCAAAGCGAGGCATGTTTGAAGGAGATTTAGTAGAAGGCGAGTTAGAAATTGGTCAAATTGCCGGTTTAATTCATGAAATTAAATCTGTAAATGCCATTTTTGAAGAAGTGATAACGGAATTCAAAGTAGCCGCTAAAGAAGCCCAAAACCTTACTTTTTAACCCCTGTCCTTTTTTCGTAATTAATTGTTAATGGGTTCCTAATTTGAGGTAAACTTATTAACAATTTTTTATTTTCAGTAATTGTAAAAATTATTGATAACTCAAATTTTAATTATTTAATTTTTGTAAATCATTTTATTTCAAATACATAGAATGGAAAAATATCAACTGTTAAATGTTAATAATGTTCATTATTTTGTTTATAACATTTTAATAAGCCAAAACGGGAGATAATTTTTATGAGTAATATAGTAGAAGCATTTTTACTTTGGATAAAACTATATAAACTGCAGTTCATAGTCATTCAGGATATTGGATTTTACAAGCAGTTATAAACAAACAGTAATCCGTGAACTTAAAAAAGTGTTTAAATTGAATTGCTTATGAGAATAATTACTCTTGTCAAAAAATATTTTTCTTACGTTATTTTGCTGTTATCCCTTTTTGGACAAACTGATACAGCTTATTCTCAGTGTCCAACGGTTACCAATGCCACTCAATCTTTTTGTGATACCCAATCACCAACCATTGCCGATTTGCAAGCGACTAATAATGGTGGAGGAATAAAATGGTATGCCACAGCATCTTCAACAACAGCTTTGCTCTCTTCTGCAGCTTTACAAAATGGAGAGGATTATTTCGCAGATGATAATACAGGTACTTGCGGAACCAGACAAAGTACAGTAGTTACAATATACTCAGCGCCACTAGCCGATCCTTTTCAAGGACCCTGTGTGGAAAACCTCAATGATGCAACACTTCAGGATTTTGTAGCTATAGGAAATAATATACAATGGTATTCGGCATCCTCTGGTGGAAGCCCTTTACCTTTAACAACGGTTATTGTCAACGGAACAATTTATTATGCCAGTCAAACCAATCCGGATACAGGTTGTGAAACTTCAAGAAGACCGGTTAGAGCAGTGGTTGGATATGTTCCGACTCCTACAGGAGATCCGATTCAAAATTTTTGTAATGTTTCGGGCTCGCCTCCAACAGTTGCAGATTTGGTGGCTTCGGGAAATAATAATTGGTATCTGAATTCATTTTCGAGTGTGCCGCTGAGTTTAGCGACTACCTTAATAAATGGGCATACGTATTATGCTACAACAATTGATCCGCCTTGTGAAAGTACTAATAGATTTGCGGTTTTGGTCAATGTTTATCAACCAAACAATGCAGGGACAAATGGACAAAAAGGGATTTGTGCAGATCAAATTGCTTCTACAGCACCATTTGATTTATTTAATGAGCTTGGCGGAACCCCAGATAATACAGGAGTTTGGACAGGTCCAATAGCGACAACCAATGGTTTTCAGGGAACTTTAGATGTTTCAACCATGACTTTGGCAGGTAGTCCGTATGTGTTTACCTATACCGTGAGTAATCCCTCTTGCGCCAATGCTACAAGAACAGTTACAATAACAATTAACCCTTTGCCAGTTGTAACTGTCACTAGTCCAACAGTGTGTTCTAATACTCCAGCCACCGTATCGACTTCAGTAAATCCGGCAGGCACTTATACATATGTATGGACAGTTCCACCTGGAGTTACCAATCCGGGTAATGTTAGTAGTTTTACTACCACTACCGCTGGAGTTTATAGTGTTGTTGCTACAAATTCTTCTACTACTTGTCCGAGTCAACCGGCTCAAACGACAGTAGTTATCAATCCAATACCAGTTGTTACAGTTACCAGTGCTCCGGTATGTGCTGGGACTCCGGCTACGGTATCGACTTCGGTAAATCCGGCAGGGGCTTATACTTATGTATGGACAGTTCCACCAGGGGTTACCAATCCGGGTAATGTTAGTAGTTTTACTACCACTACCGCTGGAGTTTATAGTGTTGTTGCTACAAATTCTTCTACTACTTGTCCGAGTCAACCGGCTCAAACGACAGTAGTTATCAATCCAATACCAGTTGTTACAGTTACTAGTGCTCCGGTATGTGCGGGTACTCCGGCTACGGTATCGACTTCGGTAAATCCGGCAGGGGCATATACTTATGTATGGACCGTTCCACCTGGGGTCACCAATCCGGGTAATGTTAGTAGTTTTACCACTACTACCGCTGGAGTTTATAGTGTTGTTGCTACAAATTCGTCTACTACTTGTCCGAGTCAACCGGCTCAAACGACAGTAGTTATCAATCCAATACCAGTTGTTACAGTTACTAGTGCTCCGGTATGTGCGGGTACTCCGGCTACGGTATCGACTTCGGTAAATCCGGCAGGGGCATATACTTATGTATGGACCGTTCCACCTGGGGTCACCAATCCGGGTAATGTTAGTAGTTTTACCACTACTACCGCTGGAGTTTATAGTGTTGTTGCTACTAATTCTTCCACTACTTGTCCGA
>NZ_DAINRG010000045.1:0-20762 GCF_036741995.1 Flavobacterium sp.
ATCTTCTTGCAGCGTAGTCATCGGTTTTTCATCAAAATACAACTGAAAATTAGCTCCGACTTTAGGATTCGGTTGTGGAATCAATTGGAATTGTTTTGTTTGTTTCACTGGTGAAATGATAGTCAGCACATTGTTTTTGATCAAACCTAAATCCTGATAAGTAGCCACAAAAGCACGGGGCACATAATTACTATTGAATACATCCTGCCCAAAGAACTTACTGTCATAATTGAAATGCAACAGGCCAAACAAGGTAGGCATCATGTCTATTTGTGACATCAAAGTATTCACTTCCTTAGCCGGAACAAAACCCGGAGCATAAATAAACGCCGGAATGCGGTACTTATCCATAGGCAACTCTGTCTTTCCTGAACTCGAAGCACAATGATCGGCCAGAATTACAAACACCGTATTCTTAAACCAAGGTTGTTTTTGCGCCATGGCAAAGAATTGACGCAAAGCATAATCCGTATATTTCACACCGCCTTTACGCGACTTGGCTTTGCCCGAAATGTCTATTTTCCCTTCCGGATACGTAAACGGTCTGTGATTGCTTACGGTCATGATATGGTTGAAGAAAGGCTTGTTTTCCTTAGCTTCACTATTCATCACCTTAATGGCTTTGTTATACATATCTTCATCGCAAACACCCCAAATATTAGAGAAAGTAATCTCCTCGGGAGCAAAGGTTTTCTTATCGACAATATCATAGCCATTGCCACCAAAGAAATCACCCATATTGTCAAAAAAGGCATCGCCACCATACATGTATTTCACGTTGTAGCCTTTTTGCTTAAAGATACTTCCGGTAGAGAATTTGTTTTTGTTGTCTTTGCGTTTCACCACACTTTCAGCAGCACTTGGCGGCAAGCATAAAGTCACGGCTTCTAGACCACGAACCGTTCTGTTTCCCACAGCATACAAATTGGTGAACTGCATACTCTTGGCCGATAACGAATCGAGGAAAGGTGTAATATTATCTTCATTGCCATAAGCCTTCATATACTCGGCACTGTAACTCTCAATGGTAATTAGCACCACGTTTTTATGCACTTCAGCTGAATCGCTAATTGTTTTGTGCAAGCTACTTTCACCGGCTATTCCCGGCAATTGCTTTTGCAATAAGGCAAAGGCTTCTTTATTAGGCATCGTTTTGTAAAATGTATCAAAATCGAGTTCATTGTTCATGAACGCCACGTAGAATTTATAAAGTCCGTCAGCTTGCAGTTCATTGGTAAACACATTGCTCGAATTCTCCTGCTTAGCCAAAAAGGGGATTGCCAACAACGAAATCATAAACAGCACCACATAAACTCCCAGATTCTTTAGTTTTTCACTAAACGAAGGCAGATTCTCCAGGAAGGGTTTGGATCGTTTGACCACAATAAAAGTGAAGAAACCGGCAATCAATCCTACGCCAATAAACAATGGTACTACGGGATAGGATTCCATAATATTTCCTATTACTGTATTGGTGTAAACCAAATAATCGACCGCAATAAAATTGTAACGCACCCCAAATTCATTCCAGAAAAAGAATTCACTAATGCTGTTTTGAATAATAACCAAAACGAAAATAAAAATCGTAATCGAGTATAACCAAAAGCGAATGGTCTTCCTGTATTTCGGTAAAAACAATAACAGTCCGAACAAAACCGTTTTAATAGTGATAAAGCTAGTGCCAATTTCCGGTAGGGAACCTCCGTATTCGTTTAGAATCGTATTGCCAAAAGTAACATACAGCAATAAGACCACTAAACAGCCGAAAATGATATACCCCCATGGTTTGTAGTACTTTGAATTGGATAAAAACAGTAAATACAGCCACAATAAGGCACTGGCCACAGTAAATACAAACACATCCGACAAGAATCCTAAGCAGAACAGCTTTGCAAGCTCAATTACTCCAAAACTCGATTGGGTAATAGGATGGAAGATAAGCACAATTCTAAGTATAAAATTGGCTAAAATATAGAGCAACAGCAAGTTAATGAAAGGCGAGGATTTCTTGAAAAAGTGCATAGTTCGAATGTTTCTACAAAAATAGGAAAACAATGCAGTTGAATAGAAGTAAGCCTAAAAAATAAATACAGAATCTCACAACAATAAATCTTAAGCATACTTTAGCTAAGATGGATTAGGGTAAACCGACATGCTGATGTTACCTACTTACTGCAACTAGTAAACAATTAAAACAACAGCATTATGACACGTAAAGATTTTTTTGCCCGAGTAGGTTTTGGCGCCGCCACCTTATTAGTTCCTTCCTGCATTGCAGGAATAGCAACAAGTTGTTCCAGTGAAAGCGAGGGTTCTCCAACACCAGCTCCCACCAATGTTGACTTTACTTTAGACATCAGCACCGGATCGCTAGCAACAAACGGCGGCTTTTTAGTGCATAACGGCATCGTAGTGGCCCGTACCAATACCGGAGAATTTTTAGCGGTTTCTGCTTCTTGCACACATCAAGGAACAAACGTTAACTACAATGCCGCCGGGAATAAATTTATATGCCCCAATCATGGCGCTCAATTCAGCAGTACCGGCGTAGTAACCCAAGGCCCTGCCTCCAGTAATTTACAACAATACAATACTACCCTTACCGGAAATAGTCTTCATGTGTTTTCATAATGCTATACTTCGCCTGTTTATTAATTAAATTTTGATTAAAAAGCAGGGCTGTCATTTGGAACACTTTAATTTTAATTTATCTTTATCAAAAGAAAAGTAAGATTATAATGAAGCACATACTGATAGTCGAAGATGAAGAAGGAATTGTACAATTTCTGACGCAGGGATTAGAAGAAGAAGGATACCAAATTTCCTCGGCCAATGACGGTGCGGAAGGATTAGCGTTATTTCAAAACGGAAAGTTTGACTTAGTGCTGTTAGACTGGATGCTTCCCAAAATGACCGGTGTACAATTGTGCCAGGCCATCCGACAACAAAACACCAAAATACCCATCATCTTCCTCACCGCTAAAGATACCGTGCAGGAAACCGTAGAAGGGCTAAAAACAGGAGCCAATGATTATATCAAAAAACCTTTTAGTTTTGATGAATTGGTGGAACGCATCAAAGTACAGCTGCGCGACAAAAGCGAGCAAGATATTCTGACTTTAGGCCCTATAGAAATCAACCTTCAAAAACACCAGGTTACCGTTGATAAAAACGAAGTGTCATTGACACAAAAAGAGTTCGATCTGCTTTGCTATTTGGTCAAAAATAAAGGCAATGTATGTTCGCGCACGCAAATCATTCAGGATGTATGGGACATTCACTTTGAATATGACACCGGTGTGATTGATGTTTTTATGAATGCCATCCGAAAAAAACTGAATTTAAAAGTAGACGAAGATTATATCAAAACCATCCGTGGCGTGGGATATATCGCTAATGAATAAGACCAATGCAACAACTTTCGTTTAAAAACAGAATCGCTTCCAATTATATTATCACCACTGCTTTATTGATTTTTGTGGTCTTCTTCGTGATATACTCCATTGTTCGGTTTAGTGTGTATATCAAAGTCAATAACGACATTCAAACCGAAGTCGCCAAGCACTTAAAAGAAATTGAAGTCAAAGAAAACTGTGTCCTCCTGGTTCGTGAAGAACAATGGAAAGCCATACAGTTCAACAAAGTAGATGTCAGCCCGGCTTTCATTCAGTTTGTGGATGAATTAGGCGCGTTGGTTAATAAATCCCCTAACTTAAAACAAAAGCGCTTAAAATACTATCCGGAAGCCATTAACAACGAACTGTTTGACGGTAAACTGGATAATATTTCGGTGCGTCAAATTCAGGTTCCTTTGTATCAAGGCACTAAAATTATAGGATTTCTAATGGTAGCCATGTCGCTGGAAGATTCCAAAATGGTATTGAACAACTTGTTTTTTATATTAATAGTTGCTTATCCGCTAATTCTGTTGGTGCTGTTTCTCATTGCCCGATTCATTGCCGGAAAAAGTATCAAACCGATAAGTTCCATTATTCAGACTTCGAATGTTATTACCAAAGACAATTTAAAATCGAGAATTCCGTTGCCTCAAAATCGGGATGAGTTGTTTACTTTGTCCAAAACCATTAATAACTTATTGGATAGAGTCGAGAATGCCATCGAACGCGAAAAACAATTCACTTCCGATGCTTCTCACGAGCTGCGAACACCGTTGGCTGTAATTAAAGGAACTTTAGAAGTTTTGGTACGTAAACCACGTAATCCTGAGGAGTATAAGGAAAAAATTGATTTCTGTATTAACGAAGTCAATCGCTTGAATCATTTGGTAGACGAATTGCTTTTATTGGCGCGTTTCGAAGATCAAAAACAAACCCTGAAAATGGAAAGGGTTTCCTTAAACGCTATTTTTCTGGATGTCATTTCCCGAAACGCAACGCTGATCAGTGAAAAGAAAATCAACTGTGTAGCGCATTTTGCCAAAGATTTCTATGTTACTACCGATTCCTATTTACTCTGCATCATTGTCAATAATATCTTGACCAATGCTGTCAAATATTCCAAAAACAACAGTACTATACACTTTGACATTCTTGAACTCGAGGACAAATTAGTTTGTTCGATTTCTGATCACGGCATCGGAATTGCTCAGGAAGATCTGCAAAAGATATTCGACCAGTTTTACCGCTCCAAATCCAATCAGCATCCTGAAATTAAAGGAACAGGCTTAGGATTATCGATTGTAAAAAGACTTTGTCTCTTACTCCAAATAGATTTGCAGATTGAGAGTAAAGAAAACGAAGGAACCAAAGTGATACTAGGTTTTACTAAATAAACATAAGGATGATTTTTATCATCTTTGTTATTCATAAAATAAACTAACTTTGGGTGAATTCTAAAAACAACATACTATGACCGACGCACATTATCACTTAGTAGTCAACCATTTCCCTATCATCGGGACAATTTTCGGGTTCGGGATTTTATTAGCCGGAATCTTTTTTAAAAGCAATACCGTTAAGAATGTTTCCTATGTACTGTTTATAGTGTCAGCGGTATTCGCAGCGCTAAGCATGGCAACAGGAGAAGATGCTGAACATGTCGTGAAAAACATGCCCGACATTGGCAAACAAATTATTCATACCCATGAAGAAATTGCTGAGAAATTGGCTTTGGTTTTATATGTACTAGGCGTTGTTTCATTGCTTGGTTTATATACTAATCTCAAAAATCATAGCAAAGCATCTTTGATTTCCTTTTTGGCGCTGGTCATTGCAGCGGTTGGTGTCTTTTTGGCACAACAAGTAGGTACTTCCGGCGGTGAGATTCGTCACACCGAAATTAGAAATGGTTTTACACCCACTAAATCTGAGAATAATTTTGAAGACTAATGATTTTTAAAAGATGTAATAGCACCGAGACCTAATTGTTCCTGCAGTTAGGTCTCTTTTTTTTATGCTGTTTTCTCAAAAAAATAGTTTTAAAAAGGCTTTTCTGTAACAACATTTCTATTCCGCTGAAATATCCATATATTTCACTGAAAGGCTTTGTCATCCAAATGCAAAAAGTTATTTTTACGGGAATAGAATACCATATTACCACTATGAATAAAGCAGAAGACAGCATGACTGACGACTTAGAAGTTAAAAAAATCATTGAACCCCAACTCAATATTCTTTTGACTACCGATGAAGATGATGATCGTCCGGTATATATTTCAGGGAACTTTAATAATTGGGTAACACAGGATAAAAAATTTGAAATGGAGAAAGTTGGACAAGGCTTGTATCATTTTAAGTTTGAGTCTGATTTTGTTTATCCCGAAGAGCTGTTATACAAATTTACGCGTGGCGATTGGAGCGAAGTAGAGATTGACAAATACGGCAATAGAACCGAAAACCGTTCCTGCAAACAGCACAATGGCGTCCGCAAAGAGCACGTGGCTAAATGGCGTCACAATTGGCTTCCGTTCAAGTCCAAGTTTTTGCCGAAAGTACATTTGATTTCCGAAGAATTTGAAATCCCACAACTGAATAAAACCCGCAGAGTTTGGGCTTTATTGCCACATGATTATGATAAATCAACAGAAACTTATCCGGTTTTGTATTTGCAGGATGCTCAGAATTTATTCAACGAAAAAGCCAAATACGGCAATTGGGAAATCGATAAAAAACTGGCTGTAATGGCCGAATACAAGATTGGTAAAATCATTATTGTAGCTGTTGAACACGCCGAAAAAGAGAGAATCAAAGAATACAATGTGGGGAATACCGTTCTCGGTAACGGGCAGGGAAAAAAATACATTCGCTTTCTGACCGAAACGCTGAAGCCCTTTATCGACAGTAATTTCAGAACCAAACCCGATAGAGAATATACTGGAATTGGCGGTAGTTCTATGGGAGGATTAGTCAGTATCTTTTCAGGAATTATGTATCCGGAAATCTTTGGCAAACTGATGATTTTTTCACCATCGCTTTGGGTCGTGCCCAAAATCAAATTGTCATTTCTTGATACCGATGAACCACAAGATACAAGAATTTACCTCTATGCCGGTGGTGATGAAAGCGCTACGATGATTGACCATGTGAAGCAATTCAAAAAACGATTATTAAAAAAAGACGGCTATGCCGATAAAATGAAAGTGCGTTTAAGCATCAATATGGAAGGGAAACACAACGAAGTGTTTTGGAGTGATGAATTCCCGAAAGCTATTGAATGGCTGTATTTTAGCACTAAAGACGAATAAGTATGAAAACAAAAAAAATACAAAACCTCGATGGCTTTACCGGAACGATACTGATTCCTGTTTTTGAAACCAATGCCAAAAGCATAGTTCCGATAGAATTTCACGGAACAACGGTTTCTTCCAAAGTTTTTTACGGAAAAAAAGACACACATTATTTAGTCGAAAAATACGATTGCACGCATGTGTTCATTGGTTTGGGAAAAGAAATGGATTATAAATCACTCAAGACCATTTTCAGAAGAATCGCTGCCAAGCAAAAAGATATTTTCACAACTTCAGTAGCGCTGGTAGTTCCTCAGGAATTTGACAGTAATCAGGTGGAAGCTACCCTTTCCGGATTGGTTTTAGGGACTTACAATCTGGGACATTACAAGAAAAGTGAAGAGCATCCTTTTCTGAACGCTGATTTTGAGCTGCAATTTATTTCAAAAAATGATGTTGAAGACGCTATTGCCAAAGGCATAAAAATTGCCAAAGCACAACTAGAAACGTTCAATCTAGTGGATTTACCTCCCAATAAAGTCAATCCAAAATATTTGGCGAATTGGGCCAGCGAAACCGGCAAACAATATGGTTTTGATGTGACTGTTTTTGGCAAAGAAAAATCCCATGCCGTGGGCTTGCATTCGTTTCTTTCCGTTGGAAAAGGCAGTGCCAATGAACCGCAATTCATCATCATGGATTATAATCCGGGCAACACTAAGAAACACATTGGTTTGGTGGGAAAAGGAATCACTTTTGACACAGGAGGATTGAACATCAAAACAGCCGGAATGGTGCAGATGAAATGCGATATGGCCGGAGCCGCAGCGGTTTTAGGAACGATGCAATTGGTAGCGGATTTGCAGTTGCCTTATCGTGTAACTGCGATTGTGCCGGCTTGTGAGAATTCGGTGGATGCGCATTCGTTTATGCCGAGTGATGTAATTCAAAGTTATGCTGGTCATTCCATAGAAATCATTGATACTGATGCTGAGGGAAGGCTTGTCCTGGCTGACGGTTTATCGTATTTAATCAAGAATTACAAACCCGAAACTGTGATTGATTTAGCCACCTTAACCGGAAGCGCTGTAGGGACTTTTGGCTATGAATGTGCTGCTTTATTTACCAACAATGATACTTTGGCTAAAAATCTGCAACAATCGGGTGATGCTATAGGGGAAAGAATGTGGCAGTTGCCCTTATGGGATGCCTACAAACCGGATATTGAAAGTGAAATTGCCGATGTAAAAAACTATTCCGGAAAACCGGTAGCCGGAGCGATTTCGGCCGCTAAGTTTTTAGAGTTTTTTACTGATGAGCATAAATCCTGGGCTCATTTAGATATTGCCGGAGTGGCTTTTGGCGATGATGAATTTGCCAAAACCAAACATGCCACCGCTTATGGTGTGCATTTAATTACTAAGTTTATTGAAAATCTATAGCGTATGGAAAGTCCAATCAAAAATTTCATTTGCATTTCCAATTATTTTAAAGGAAATGATTTCCTGATTAATCTAAAAAAATTAGGCAACCGAGTCTATCTTATTACCTCTGAAAAGCTTCGGGATAAGCCTTGGGCCTTTGATTATATTGATGAAATTCACTTTATGCCCGGTCAGGACATCGATTGGAACCTGGAAGATTTATTGGCGGGAGTTGCTGGCTTAATGCGTCATAGAAAAATTGACGGTATTGTTGCTTTAGATGATTTTGATGTGGAAAAAGCAGCTTATTTGCGAGAAAATTTAAGATTGGCTGGTATGGGACAAACCACCGGAAGGTATTTCCGCGACAAGTTGGCCATGCGCATGAGAGCCAAAGATGCCGGCATTGCTATTCCTGCGTTCAGTTCTTTGTTTAATGATGAAGAAATTAATGAATTTGCCGATACGGTTTCGCCTCCTTGGGTGTTGAAACCCCGCTCAGAAGCTTCGGCTTCCGGGATTATGAAAGTACATTCAAAAGAAGAGCTTTGGGAAAAAGTACACGGATTAGGTGATAATCGCATCAAATATTTGGTAGAACAATTCAAGCCCGGTGCCGTGTATCACTGTGACGGATTGAATTGGCATGGTAAAACCTTGTTTTCTATCACTTCACAATATTTGGCCACACCAATGGAGATTTCGCAAGGTGGGGGAATTTTCAGAAGCGCCAATATTGCGTATGATTCTGAAGATGACAAAGCCATCAAAAAAATGAATGAAGCGGTATTGAAAGCTTTTGGCATGCAGCACGGAGCCAATCATACTGAATTTATCAAATGCAATGATGATGGCAAAATTTACTTTTTGGAAACCGCCAGTCGGGTGGGAGGAGCGCATTTAGCCGAAATGGTGGAAGCTGCTTCTGATATTAATCTGTGGAAAGAATGGGCCGCTATTGAAGATGCTTTGGTAAAAGGAAAAATCTATAAACTACCTAAAACCCGTAAAGGTTTTGCCGGAATTGTATTGACACTTTCCAAGTTTGAGCATCCCGATTTATCAGGGTTTGATGATGGGGAAGTTTGCTTCCGAGTGCCATTAGAGTACCATGCAGGATTAGTGGTGAAAAGTGAAAATCACACCAGAGTCCGAGAATTGCTTGATGATTATGCTGAACGATTGATCAGTGATTTTGCTACTGTAGCGCAACAGGAAGCCGTTAAAAAATTACATTAGATTTTGGTTAAGAATTACACCAGGCGTAATTTTCACACTCGTACCTTTTGTATTTGGAACGAAGTATCTTTTGATGCCATAAAGGAATTAAAAATCAATTATACCAGTCAGTCCGGAAGTCAATACATTTTTACCGAGAACGGCTTGTATCGCATTTCAAATCATTGGGGAAGAGTAGCGGATTGTCATTGGCGGCTGATTCCTATGACGGAATTCAAAAACCAAAACAACACGGTGGCTTTCGCCAAATGGATTGATTTTTATGCTAATGATGACACGTCAAAGTTGTTTTTCATCAAAGTCAATTGGGAAACTCAGGAAGTTAATTTTTACCACAAACTTACTGCTTCCGACTCTGCAAAAGTAATATTGCGCAACGCAAAAGAAACGGCTAAAATCATCCGGATAATTAAAGAAGTCTTTACCGAAACCGATTGGGCAAAGTATTTACAGTTTGACGATTTGACAATTTTGAGAAAAGAAGTTGTAAAAGAATTAATCGATTCCGAGAAATCCTTTCTGGAAATTAAGAAACGGTATTTGAACTAGTCTTTTTCAAACATCCCAACCGTTCCACCAACCCAGTCTTTGTCTTTATTGAATTTCACGCCTATCATTTCTCCGCGACTTAGTCTAACCAAATTGGTGACTAAAGTAGGAGCAGGGTCATTTTTTTTCCAAACCGCCAGCAAACGAACTTCTGCTTTTACTTTACCGTCAGGTGATTGAATGATGGGTTTGTAGTTTACTTTTTTCTGAAGAATGTATAAGTCTTTTTCCTTAATCGCTTCAATGTCTCCAGGTTGTATGTGAAAGATAACGCCGCTTCCTGAGAAGGAGAACAACGGTTTCAAAACATAGTTTTCCAAATCAGTGGGGATTTCTTTTAAATCGGATAGGAGTGTGGTTTCTATGAAATATTTTCCTTTCAGATAAGGCAAAATGAATTTACTGATTCGGAAAAACCAATTCGGATGACCGGCCCATTCTACCTCCAAATCAGATGAAAAATCAAAGTTTAATTGCAAATCGGTACGCAAATCCAATTCATCAAAAATTACGCGATTGTAGATGCGTTTCACTTGTATTGCCACTCCTTTTTCATTGTGATAGAATAATTGTTTTCCTTTTTGAACCAATTCAGTAACACAAACCACAGGAATACCAATATCGCGTTTGCAGTAATAGAAATCAATCTTGGTGTTTTGTTTTTCGGGTTCAACTTCTAATAGAATTACATTTTCTTTTGGCAAATCATTACAAATCACCTCTTCGATTAATTTCAGATAACTTTGCTGATTCAGTCCGTTGAGAAAAGGTGTCAACTCTGAAAGAAAAGGGTAGTGGTTGACAAATTTTTGGGACAAATGATTTTGAAAATTGAACAACGACGGGAATCCCTGCACTTCAATCAGCTTGGGAACAATTTCACCATCTTCTTCACAAATGCCAAAGTCAATCGCCAAAAAAGTGGTGTGATGGTCTTCGTTAGGAACTTTTCGGTTCAGCTCCAATGCTCTGTTGGTAAGGGTTTTGAAATCGTCTTTTTGAATGAAATCAATCACTTCCTGACAACCTTCGAGTAGTTGCGCTTTTAATTCTTTGGTAATGAAAAATGGCGTTTCACCAATTCGGAACGTAACTTTATAATCAAAATCAGCGGTTATATCGTTGATAAAATCATTGTATTTGGCTGTTGAAAAATTATCGTTAAAGAGTTGGCGATACTTTGGATTCATTTTCTAATCCTTAAAAATTATTTTCTAACTTGGTATCAATGAATTCATAGTTTTCATTGGCATAGTCAATTTGGGTGCTTTTCATTTTAAACTTAACGTGAGTTTCATCTAAAACCTGATACGTATAAACATCCGTTTCTTTTGAATTATTGTGGTATTCATAAAACGTATTATTTTCAATCCACCATTTCCCGTTTTCAGCAAAATTAGTGACTTCGCCGTCTTCAACAATCGTAAACAATAAAACAAAATTACCATCTTCAAAGCGATGCATAATCCAGTTTTTGGTCATACCAATTTTTTGATTGTCTTTTTCGGTTCCGGACCAACTGCCAAACAATTTTGAATCTACTGTTTTTTCTTGAGAGAAAATAGCTTGGGAAAAGACTATAAAAAGGATAATTACAATTTTTTTCATTACTGAAAGAGACTAGTTTGACAATGCTTTTCGGTGTTTCATCAAATCGTTTATGGCAATGCGTAGGAAATTCGGAATAATGGTTTCATTGGTTTTGTAGATTTTGTCTTCGTCTAACAAATCTTCGAGCATATCGCGGAATTTTTGTTTCCCTTTCATATCAATGATTTTCTCGCGTCTTTCCTTGTTTTTCATGTTGGCAATAAAACTCAACGGATCCGCTTCGGGATGGAATTGGGTTCCGACAAAATATTCCGAAAAACGAACTGCCATAATAGCTCTTTCATATTGTACATGGTCCCGGATTTTTTCAAGGGAAATAATTTTCGCGCCTTTTTTGGCAAACATGCTCAACTTAGGTTGTACCACTTGATAGTCGCGGGAATCAACAGCGTAGAATGGATCTGACAAGCCTTCGTATAAAGGATCGATTTGTCCATCGGCGGTTTTGTGTACTTTCATTACGCCAAAAGAAGTTTCTCTGCGTTTGGTGATTTCGGCCAAACCAAAGTGTTTGCAGGCCATTTGAAACGAATGACAAATAAACAGCACGTGTTTTTTTATCTTTTGTTCTTTGTTCCAATCAGTTAACTGATCTATGAAATCGTAGTATTTTAAATCCCAGTTGCCATCGCCTTCTAAAGGATTTCCCGGCCCACCGGTAGAGATGTAAATATCGAATTTTTCAATCTTCGGGAATTCGCATTTACCGCGAACATCAAAAATCTGGAACGTAACGATTTGATTGAATCTATTGATAATGTCAATGATACAACGCATCCCTTGATTGGGCTCTCCGTTGTACATGTCAAGTACCGCTATTCTAATTTGGTGGCTCATTTTTTTACAATTTGGTTATGCAAATATAACTTTTTAAAAACAGACACTTATTTTTTCAAAATCAGTTATCAAACATTTCATTAACAATAGACTATAATCCGCGGGTAAATTCACAGGTAATCATGTCCACCACTTTGGTTAAATCCTGAGTTTCTTCAAAAACGCGCAGTTGCTTATCTGCTCCGGTGCCTTCTTTTAAAATGGTGTGTACATAATTAATCTCGTCACGACTGCCCAGTTCATCCACCACATCGTCAATAAACTCTAATAATTCGTGAATTAACATTTTGGTTTCGACTTCTTCTTTGAGTCCGAAATCAATCATGTGATTGTCAATCCCATAGCGCGCTGCCCGGAATTTATTTTCTTTAATCAAGGCAATTCGATAAATATTAAAACTGGTATTGGATATGGTTAATTTATACAATTTGGCCACAATCGCCTGAATGATGGCCACAATGCACATGGCTTCATCAACAGTCAAACTCATATCGCAAATGCGAAATTCAATCGTGTCATAGAACGGATGCAGGCGTAAATCCCACCAGATTTTCTTTGGATTGTCGATGCATTTGGTTTTCACCAAAGTATCTAAATAGTTATCATACGATTGAACACTGTCAAAATACTCCGGCAAACCGGTTCGAGGAAATTTGTCGAATACCTTGGTGCGGAAAGACTTGTAACCGGTATTTCTTCCTTCCCAAAAAGGAGAATTCGTCGATAGCGCAAAAATATGAGGCAAGAAATAGCAAGCCTGATTCATTAATTGCAGCCCAATTTCCCGATTCTCAATACCAACGTGGCAATGCATCCCGAAAATCAAATTGGAACGCGCTGCATCCTGCAATTCGTTAACAATGTGATGGTATCTTGGATCGTCCGTTATAGGCTGGTCCTGCCACCGGGAAAACGGATGGGTTCCGGCACCACCAACCACTAATTTTTGTTTGTGGGCCAACTCGACAATTTTACCGCGTAAAAAACGAATCTCGTCTTTGGCTTCTTTTACATTTTTGCAAATATTGGTCCCGACTTCTACCACCGACTGGTGCATTTCGGCTTTGACCTGCTCATTCAAAATGATTTTGGCTCCATCGACAATTTTGGATAAATGTGAGCGTAAATCACGGGTTTGCGGATCTATAATTTGGTATTCTTCTTCAACTCCTAAAGTAAAAACAGGTAATTTTTTCATCATCATGCGTCTTAATTACTATTTAAAGAACTGCTTATTTCTGTGCGGCAGCATCAGCTATAAAGGTTCCCCAAGTCAAATTCATTTGCCCCGGCTTTTGTTTTTTGGCAGCGGCAATGGCCATTTTGGCGGCGTGTTCTACTACCCATTCGAAATTATCAGCCCCGACAGAAGTCAATTCAGCATCGGGAGCCGGATTTCCAAAATCAATCGCATACGGAATCCCGTCACGCACAGCAAATTCTACGGTATTGAAATCATAGCCTAAGCCTTTGCAAAGTCTTAAAGTGTAATCCTTAACGGTGGCCAATAGTTTTTTATCTACCGGCGGTCCATCGATTACATAACGCAAATGATGCGGATTTCTGGGTTCGTATTGCATGATGTGGACATCTTTTCTGCCCAAACAATACACTCTGAAATATTCGGTAAAGACAATTTCTTCTTGCAATAACATAACCAGTTGGCCGGTTTCCTGATGTTTTTGCCAAAATTCTTCTTTGTTCTCTAATCGGTATACGTTTTTCCATCCGCCACCGGCATACGGTTTCATATAAGCCGGAAAACCGATGTAATCAAAAATACCTTCCCAATCCATTGGATATTTCAGGTTTCGGAATGATTTTGAAGTGGTGTCTGTCGGATGTTCAGCAGAAGGCAGAATTACGGTATTCGGAAGTGGTACGCCCAAAGTATCTGCCAAACAGTTGTTGAAGAACTTATCATCGGCACTCCACCAAAACGGATTGTTGATGACATTGGTTCCGGTTAGCGCGGCATTCTTCAGATAAGCACGATAAAAAGGCACGTCTTGCGAAATTCTATCAATTATCACGGCATATTCGCCACCTTTGTTTTGCACCACTTTATCAATAGAAACCGCTTCGGCTATAATTCCTTTTTCGTTTTTTGAATTTACTCTTTCGATAAAAGCATGTGGAAAGGTATCTTCCATTCCAAATAAAATTCCAATCTTTTTCATTTTGTATTGTTTTAGATCTTAGTGTTTGATTTTTTAGAAAAACTTAATTCTGGATAAATAATGCGGAAACATTTCTTTCCATACCGGCCAGTCGTGTTCTCTGTCCTGACGAATATCCAGCCAATGCGGAATGTCTCTTTGTGATAGGACTTTGCTCAGCTTCAGGTTGGCATCAAAGCAAATGTCCCAATTAGAGGTTCCCAGTATAATATCCATATTCCAAAGTTCCGGATCGTTTAATCCGAATATATAATCTTCAGGGCTATTGTAAAACACATCATCATCCCAATGCCCATCCATAAAGCTTTTGATAGAAAAGGCGCCACCCATTGAGAACATGTGGCTTACATAACCGGGGTGACGGAAGGCAAAATTGGCTGCATGATAGCCTCCAAAACTGCAACCGGCCACAGCTACTTTTCCGGCGTGGGTATTGTTTTTCACACGTTCTACAATTTCGTGACAAATCATTTTGTCATACCAAACGTGGTTTTGAATGCGATGAACCGGGTGAATTTTTTTATTATAGAAACTATCTTTGTCAATGCTGTTGGGACAAAAGATTTGAATCAAACCTTGATCAATGTACCAACGGGCGCTTTCGATTAAACCTTGATCTTTATTTTCATGAAAACTTCCCATAGAAGTAGGGAAGAGGATAACCGGATATCCGGAATGACCAAAAACAAGCATTTCAATTTCACGGCTCAAATTAGGCGAATACCATTTAAAATATTCTTCTCTCATAAATTGTTATTAGTTTTAACAATTATAATGAAAAAATCGTTGTGAAATCTATAAAAATTTGAATTTAAGACATTATTGTGATAAACTATTTATAGCTATTTAGTTTTTGAAAAATATCCAAAAAAAGCACACAATCTATTAGCTGAATTTAATTATCGTCAAGAAACCCGATAAGCAGTCATTAGCTTTACGTTAATGTACTCCTGAAAAAAACAGGATTAACAACCTGAAACAGCCTGAATTTAAAGGTCTTGCTCTAATAGTTGAATCTGACTTTTGAGTCTTTCAATTAGCATGTTCATCATTCTTTTGTTCAAGTTGGATGAGTTTTGAATGTATTCGTTGTATTCGTCCACGGTAAACAAGCCAATAATGATTCCTTTTAAGGAGTTTCTGAATTTGATATCGCGCTGGATGACATTTTCTATGTATGCCATTTTCTTCTCTGGTGTAAGGCTGAAAAAGACATTTTTTTGCTTGATGGCGTAATTGATAAAAACGGCAATGAATAAGTCGTTTTGTATTTTCAGAATAGGACGCAGGGTTTTATTTTGAAAAGCTTCTTCCAATGAGGATTGTTGGTTGATTGTTCCTAAGGCTTCGCCTCTTAATTCAAGAACATGGATGTCTCTGGCTTCCATTTTTTCTTTTAAAGTTAAAAAAAAACCTCTGTTGAAAAACAGAGGCTTTTTTTTAGTTATTAATAATTAGTTGTTAATTATTATTTGATTTTGAATACAACTTTACGAACTAAACGTCGGGCATAATCTGAGTTTTTATCTACAGAGCTGTCAATTCCATTTCCTACTATCGTTAATCTTGAAGGATTGATACCTGCTTTAGTTAAGATCGTTTTAATGTTTTGGGCTCTTTCAGCCGATAATTTATTGTTATAAGCTGTACTTCCTAGTTCATCTGCATAACCAGTGATTTCAATTGATTTTTCAGGATTGTTTTTTAGGTAATTCAAAATAAATCCTATGTTATCCGATGAGGCGCTGGTAGGTTGCGATCTGTTAGGATCAAAGTAAGCCGCCACATAACCATCGTTAATCAATTGCTCTAACATTCCGTTTGAAATGGCCGCACTGTTAGTACTGTTGTTGGTTGTGATGGTTTTGTCGATGTATTTTTCTAACTCATCAGGAACACCGTTGTTGTTTTTATCAACCATTCTTCCTTTAGTATCTACTGCAACACCGGCAATTGAATTATTTTCGGCATCTAAATAATCCGGTACACCGTCTTTATCAGAGTCATTCATTAAGGTTTCAATTTCACCAATTCTATTGTTCAAGTCATTGATTTCTTTATCTTTCTTATCTTGAATAATAGCCCAGTCACCGTGTATTTTTTGGTTACCGAATGAATAGGATAATCCCAGTGTTGTAGCTATCATTTGACCTGCTAAGTTATTATCTCTATTAGAATAAGAACCATCCCAATTGTAATGTTGTCTGAAACTGTTTAGGATACTAAAATCGGCATCAATGGCAAGGTTTTTAGTAATTCTGTATTGTGGTGTAAAACCAAAAACAATTCCTCCATTATACTCTGTTGATTCTCTAATAACATAAACTCTCAATGGATCAACATTTTTAGGTGTCATAGCAGCAATCTGAATACCACCATGAAGTAATAATCCAAATCTTCCGGAAGCTTCTTCTATATTGAACAAACGAATGGCATTGATAACTCCTTGAAAACCTAAACGGAATTGTTTCATTTCGAAATCAGGGCTGTCCGTACTCGGATCGTTAGTAAGCTTATCGTAATTAAAATCTACTTTTACTCCAAATTTTGGATTAATCATATACCGG
This sequence comes from Flavobacterium sp., assembly GCF_036741995.1. Classification (GTDB taxonomy): domain Bacteria; phylum Bacteroidota; class Bacteroidia; order Flavobacteriales; family Flavobacteriaceae; genus Flavobacterium. Next base: position 17,093 of record NZ_DAINRG010000045.1, read on the forward strand.
GCACCAATACCAAAATTATTTAATTCAAAACGACCAAATAGTTTATCAGGATTACTTGAATAATAACCGTCAGCGTAAGGTTTAACTCCTCTGCTTTGTCCAAAATTAACTTCTACCGACCAGCGGTTATAGCTATCGGTAGCAACTTCTTTGTCTGGTTCAACAGATATAAATTTCTTGTCGTCTTCTTTCTTTTTATCGCCATCCTGGGCATAGGTAGCTAATGAAAGACCAAGGATTGGTATTAATAATAGTAGGTAATTCTTCATATGGTACGATTTATAGATATTTAATAAAATGTTAAAATCATTGCAAATATAAAGGTTTCCACCAAATAACCAACTTTTTTGACTATTATTGAGTGCCTAAAACGGCGGGTGATTTACTATCCAAAATCAATCAAAAAAATGAGAGTTTCCAAGACATTCCTGACGGTTGATGCTGTTGTTTTTAAAACTATTAACAATAAACTTGAGTTACTGTTAATAAAAAGAAAAAATGAGCCATTTCAAAATGCTTGGGCACTGCCAGGAGGGTTCGTAGATGAACACGAAGATATTGATGAAGCAGCAAAAAGAGAATTGCTCGAAGAAACTCAAATCAACATCGAAACGTTAACGCAGTTAAAAGCTTTTGGGAAACCTTTCAGAGATCCAAGAAGCCATGTGGTTTCAATTGCTTATTATGGTTTTGTAGCTGAAAATGTAAAACCAGTTGCTGCTGATGATGCTAAAGAAGCGAAATGGTTTTCGGTTAATGATTTGCCAAAATTGGCCTTTGACCATGACGAAATCATTAATTTTGCTTTACAAAAAATTGACATCAAATGAGATTCCATACCAGAAAATGGGTAAAACCCGAAGACTTAAATCCTAACAGTACTTTGTTCGGAGGTAGATTATTAGCCTGGATTGACGAAGAATTAGCTTTATATGCTATTATCCAACTCGAAAACCCTAAGATAGTTACCAAACACATGTCGGAAATCAATTTCAGGAGCTCAGCCAAGCAAGGTGACATTGTTGAAATTGGGATTGATGCGGTAAAATTCGGAACCTCTTCTTTAACACTCACTTGCCAGGTACGCAACATGATGACCCGTGAAATCATCATCACGATTGACACTATTACCATGGTAAGTCTTGGTCCGGATGGAAAACCAAAACCCCACGGCAAAACTCAAATTGAATATATTCAAGACCGATTGACGGGATACTAATCTACAAAATCACTTTTGCCGGAAGGCATTTCATAAATTTCTAAATCGAAAAATGGAATGGACGCAAACACGTGGTCAAAAATGTCAGCCATAATGTATTCGTAATTCTCAAAGCGTTTGTCATTCGAAAACGTATAAATTTCTAACGGAATCCCTTGTGGCGTAGGTTGGAGTTGGCGGCAAAGCAAAATCATTTCTTTATTCAAACCCGGATATTGGCTCAAATATTGGGTAATGTACTTTCGGAACAAACCAAAATTGGTCATGTTTCTTCCGTTGATTAATACCGATTTATCTACCTGATGGGTTTTGTTGTATTTGTCAATTTCGGTTTGGCGAAGTTCAATATAACTGCTAACCAATTGAATTTTTTTCAATTCCTGCAGTTCGTTTTCTCCTAAAAACCGAATGCTGTTGGCTTTGATTAAAATGTGTCTTTTTATTCGTCTTCCATCTGAATTCAGCATACCGCGCCAGTTTCGGAAAGAATCTGAAATCATGCTATAGGTCGGAATAGTGGTAGTAGTGTTGTCAAAATTTCGAACTTTCACGGTCGCCAAATTGATTTCAATTACATCGCCATCGGCACCAAATTTATCAAACGTAATCCAGTCGCCAATCCGAACCATATCATTTAGGGAAACTTGCACACTGGCTACAAATCCCAAAATAATATCCCTAAAAATCAACAAGACAATTGCCGAAATGGCTCCAAAAGTTCCCATCATGGTTACGGTACTGATGTCAAAAACTTTGGATACAATAAAAATAAAAGCAAAAATCCAGAGCACGATCATGATTACCTGAATGTAACTGTCGATAGGTTTGTCGCTGTAGGACGGATTTGATTTTAAATGATCCCGCAATGCCTGTAAAATGGTCTTGATAATCCAAATGCTTAGCAATACGATATATATCGCGACTAATTTCCCAAAAACAGATTCCCAATACACAAAATTTTCCAGAATAATTGGAACACATTTGTAAATGAAAAGCAGCGGAATTAAGTGCGCTATATATTTAGCCGTTTTGTTCGAAACCAATAAATCGTCAAATTTGGTTTTGGTTCTTCGGGCCACAATTATCATGGTTCTAACCAATACAAATCGGAAAATCAAATAAATGATATACGATAAAACCGCTAAAACAATGATGTTAATGGCTAAACTTAGGTACGAAGAAAGCGTCTCTCCAAAATCCCATTTTTTGAAAAGATGATAACTCCAGCCAAATATTTTCTCGACGAGTTTATGCATTGCGCAGGTATTTTTTCTCGATATAAAAAGTGCCAAAAGGAATTACAGAAGCTACAGCGATTATACCGAATTTCTTGCCAGTCCAATTGTCTTCATATTTCATCATGATGGCTATAATAATATACCCAATAAACAACAAACCGTGCGCCATTCCAAACGGTCTGATATAACTTGGATTGTCAAAAACATACTTCAAAGGCATGGCGAAGAAAAACAATAGTAGCAATGAAATTCCTTCCAGGAAAGCGATAATTTTAAAATAACGGAGCATAAGTTTACTTTTATCCCACAAAAATAAGTAATATCATCGATTTGAGCAGTCAAGAACCGGAAAGTAATTTACTTTTGTATTCCTAAAATCAATTCATGAGCAAGCGCGATTTAAAAAAATACCTTCAAGAACTGAGCAAAGAACAGCTTGAAGAGCAATTTATAGAGATGTACGAGAAGTTCAGTGATGTAAAAGTTTATTACAATTTTGTCTTTAATCCCAATGAGGACAAGCTGGTTCGTGAAGCCAAGTTTAAAATTTCCAACGAGTATTTCCCCGTCAAAAGCAAGAAAGCTAAAATGCGGCGTTCCGTGGCTCAAAAATTCATCAAACACTATATAACACTTGGTGTTGATGTTTTTATCATCGCTGATATTATGTTGTATAACATCGAAATTGCTCAAGCTTTCTCATCTGAAAAAACGATTAAACAAGAGTTGTTTTTCAAAAGCATGCTTACTTCTTTCCAACAAGTCATTAGTTTTTTGATTGAAAACGGCATTTTGAATGAATTTCAAAGTAGAGTAGTGGCCATAAAAGAAGAAACTATCAGCCAAAACTGGATAAATGCCTATGAGTTTAATGCCATCGTAGAGCGGTTCGAATATTAAATTTTTGTAAATAAGCAATTTAATTTTGGTGAGAAGTTTTTTTTAGCTGTACTTTTGCAAAATTGTACAAATTCATATGTCTAATAAAGATTTTAATGTCGAAATTGAAGAAAAAAAGGAACTTTACGGTTACCAGAAGGGCGATATTGACAAAATTTTTGACCGATTAGACAATGCGCCAAGCGATCATCATTTACTTTATCAATTGCCAACCGGTGGTGGGAAAACAGTAATTTTTTCAGAGATTGTCCGCCGTTATTTGTCGCAACACGACAAGAAAGTTGTAGTGTTAACGCATCGAATTGAGCTTTGC
>NZ_DAINRG010000046.1:0-20741 GCF_036741995.1 Flavobacterium sp.
GTTATACCACATCAACGGTAAGCAGAACCTTTACCATTAGTGCCGCTCCGGCTGTGGTAGTAAATCAACCGGCCAACAGCACTACCAGCGCTTGTGCCTATGTTAACCAAGCTGCTGTTGATGCAGCGTTTGCCCAATGGTTGACAGGCTTTACAGTAAGTGGCGGATGTGATCCTCATGGAAACTATGGGCAACCAACAGCACCAGCTTGGTGTACAGGAGGAACAACTAGTGTTACTTATACTGTAACGGATAAATGTTATGCCACTACAACAGTAACCAGAACCTTTACCATTACAAGAGCTGATAAACTTAATGTTGTTTGTCCTGGTGATACATCAGTTGCTTGTGGATCAAATGCAAATGATTTATTTATTCAATGGATAGCTGGGTTTAGTTATAATGGAGGATGTCCAGGTGCTATAGCGACTGACTTGTCTCAATATCAAACGGCTCCATTGCCTGGTCAATCAGTAACTATTACATATTCGGTAACAGATGGTTGTCAATCAGTGTCTTGTACTTCGAAATTTACAGTTCAAAGTTGCAGTCACATATTCCCGACTCAAACAACCTGCTGTAATTATTCAACAGGAACGGCTACCGGATTGTATAATGTTTGTACAACAGTAAGTGGTCCAGGTATAACAGGGGGAACTGTTACTAATGCCGTTCCGGGTGTGATGTTCTACTATTCAAATGTGGTTGCCCCAGCAGCTAGCTTCACAATTGAAGTGAAACAATCTAATGATGGTGATTTGAACAAGTTGTTCCAAGTTCATGGTTACGATAAAGGTAGCCTTCAACAAATACGTTTGTATACAAGTTCTTGTGAAAATGTATCATTTAAAGCTAGCTTTATAAGTAATGGTACAGGGGCAAAATATATTGTAACAGGTGCGACTCCTGGTGCAACATATATTGTTTCGGTGAAATACAATGTGAAATCTATTCAAGGAGGAGTTTATTCTGGTTCAGATCGTACAAGTAAATATACTTTTGCATGTTATCTAAATGGATCAGGATTACCTGCTGCAGATACTTCGGGAACTATAGATGCTGTTTCAGGTTGTCAAGACAATACTCCGTTACCAGCGGATTGTACAATGCCTTTAACAACAGCTAGAGGTGAAGTTGTTACTATAGAAGATAATTTCGGTTTATCCGTAATAGCATATCCTAACCCTTATTCAAATAATTTCAATTTGAATGTGAAAACCTTAAGTGAAGATAAAGTGTCCTTATCAGTTTATGATATGTTAGGCCGATTAATCGAAAATCGCGATTTGAATCCTAGAGAAACATCAGAAATAAAAATAGGAGATCGCTATCCTTCAGGAATTTACAATGTAATTGTGACTCAAGGAGACGAAGTGAAAACGCTTAGAGTTATTAAAAGATAATTTTTAAATCAATTAACAAAGTAAAGCCCCTCAATTGAGGGGCTTTTTTAATGTTTAAATGAGGCTCTTGGATAAAAAACAATGATGTTTCATTTATTGATGCTACTTTTTCTGAGCGATATAATAATACCAATTGCTAATGCCAAAGCAATAAAACCAAGAGAAACCCATTCTGGGAATTTATAATAATGTACTAGTAACATTTTAATGCCAACAAAACTTAAAATAGCAATCAGGCTGTATTCTAAGTAACTGAACTTTTCCAACATATTAGCCAAAAAGAAATACATGGAACGCAAACCCAGTATGGCAAAAATATTAGAACTAAATACCAAAAAAGGGTCAGCAGTAATAGCAAGTATGGCAGGAACACTGTCTAAGGCAAACAGCATATCCATTACTTCAATAACAATTAATGCTACAAAAAGCGGTGTCGCAGCGGTTATATGTTTTCTTTTTACAAAGAAATGCTCTCCGTCAGTATGACTTGTTATAGGCATGATTTTACGCAAATTTCTGTATATAAAGGACTTCTTAGGGTTAAATTCTTCCTCATCTCCTTTGAATAACATTTTAAACGCAGTAAAAATCAAAAAAGCTCCAAACAAATAAGTCATCCAACTGAATTTGTTTATCAATATAACGCCAAAGAAAATCATCAATCCCCTGAAAATTATTGCGCCAAGGATTCCCCAAAACAAAACTCTGTGCTGGTATTTCTGTGAAATTTTAAACGAAGCAAAAATTACTGCGATTATAAAAATATTATCAATGCTAAGTGATAACTCTATTAAATAACCTGTAATGTACTTCATGGTAGCGACAGCAGGCTTTATTTTTGTTGGATTAGCTATGTATTCATTACTGTATAGCCAGTTTATAATCCCCGAAAACAGAAAAGAAAGAGTGACCCAAACAGCAGTCCAAATACCGGCTTCTTTTGGTTTAATAACGTGTGGGTCTTTATTAAAGACTCCTAAATCTAAAGCAAGAAAAACGAAAATAGTTGCTAAAAACAAAGCCCAAACAATCATAACATATCTTTTGATTACTACAAATATAGAAGATTGTATGTTTCAAAGAGTAATATTTAACGATTTAGATTTCTATTGGGTTGCATAGTAAAATTGTATATTTTATAATTTAACCCCTAAAATAATAGGGTATAAATATTTTAATTTAAAAATATTGCTATATTTGCTTCAAATTAATAGGGTATAACTTTTAAAATTAAATTTATGTCAACTTTACGTTTTCAAGCATTAAAAAATGCATCAGGTAGAAAACCTGTAAAATTTGAAGAAGCTGATAAAAAATCAGCCATTTTCGGTGCCAATGTGTTTAATGATAAAGCCATGAAGCAGTTTCTGACTTCGGATGCTTATAAAGGAGTGAAAGATGCAGTACAGCACGGAACTAAAATTGACAGAAAGTTAGCCGATTATATCGCTATGGGAATGAAAGAATGGGCTGTTGCCAAAGGCGTAACACATTACACGCACTGGTTTCAACCTTTAACTGGGACAACTGCTGAGAAACATGATGCCTTTTTCGAAACTTCTTATGACGGTTCAGATCCTCTGGAGAAATTTGGCGGAGGGCAATTGGTACAACAAGAACCGGATGCCTCTTCTTTTCCAAATGGAGGAATCAGAAATACTTTTGAAGCTCGTGGCTATACGGCTTGGGACCCAACGTCTCCGGCTTTTATTTTTGGAACTACTTTGTGTATTCCAACCGTATTCATTTCGTATACAGGAGAAGCTTTAGATTATAAAACGCCACTATTACGTGCATTGAATGCTGTGGATGAAGCAGCAACCGATGTTTGTAAATATTTCGATAAAAATGTTAAAAAAGTAACCGCAACTTTAGGTTGGGAACAAGAATATTTCTTAGTTGATAGTTCCTTGGCTAACTCAAGACCGGATTTGTTATTGACAGGAAGAACTTTGCTAGGACATACCTCTGCCAAAGGACAACAATTAGATGATCATTATTTTGGTTCCATTCCTTCTCGTGCTTTAAACTACATGAGAGAATTGGAAGAAGAATGTATGTATCTTGGAATTCCGGTTAAAACACGTCATAACGAAGTAGCGCCTAACCAATTTGAATTAGCACCAATATTTGAAGAAACCAATTTAGCGGTGGATCACAACTCTTTACTAATGGATGTAATGTCTAAAGTGGGAGAGCGTCACGATTTTAAAGTGCTTTTCCATGAAAAACCTTTTAAAGGAGTAAACGGTTCTGGAAAACACAATAACTGGTCATTGGCTACTGATACTGGCGTAAATTTATTGTCTCCAGGTAAAACACCGATGAGCAATTTGCAATTCTTGTCTTTCTTTATCAATACCATTAAAGCGGTAAACGAATACGAAGAATTGCTTCGTGCAGCTATCGCAACAGCCAGTAACGACCATAGATTAGGCGCTAACGAAGCACCACCGGCTATTATTTCAGTTTTCATCGGAGCTCAATTGACGAAAGTTTTAGCTGAATTGGAAGGCGTAACCAATGGTAAATTATCGCCGGAAGAAAAGACCGATTTAAAGTTGAACGTAGTGGGTAAAATTCCGGATGTGCTATTAGACAATACCGATAGAAACAGAACTTCACCTTTTGCTTTCACCGGAAATAAATTTGAGTTTAGAGCTGTAGGTTCTTCTGCCAACTGCGCGAATGCCATGACTACTCTGAATTCTATAGTTGCTAAACAATTAAAAGAATTCAAAAAAGAAGTAGACGCTTTAATTGAGAAAAAAGATTTAAAGAAAGATGAAGCGATTTTCAATGTCTTAAGAGAGTATATCAAAGAAACCAAAAACATTCTTTTTGAAGGTGACGGTTACAGCGATGCTTGGGAAAAAGAAGCTAAAAAACGCGGTTTGAGTAATCACAAAACAACACCGGCCGCTTTGAAAGCTAAAGTATCTAAAAAAGCACTAGACTTATTCAAAGATTTGAACGTAATGAACCATGTAGAAGTGGAAGCCCGTTACGAAATTGAATTGGAAGAATACACTAAGAAAATTCAAATTGAAGGTAGAGTGCTTGGCGATATCGCTCGCAATCATGTGATTCCAACAGCGATTCGCTATCAAAATACTTTAATCGAAAATGTACGCGGATTAAAGGAAATCTTCGGTAAAGACTTTGAGAAAATTGCCAAAGAGCAAATCGTTTTAATCAAAGAAATATCATCACACATCGAAGGAATTAATACCAATGTAGAAGCGATGACTGAGGCCCGTAAAAAAGCCAATGCCTTAACCGATGTTCAAAAAATGGCCGAGATGTATTGCGATAAAGTAAAACCTTATTTCGAAATCATCCGTGAACACTGCGATAAATTAGAGCTTTTGGTGGATGATGAAATTTGGACCTTAACCAAATACAGAGAATTGCTATTTACACGTTAGTTATAATTAGTATGCTCCAATAAAAAAACCGCTCAATGAGCGGTTTTTTTATTTTATTCTATAATCATTAATTCTTAACAGAAGTGATTACATCGCTGCTATAAACCTGTTGGCTAAAAGTTTGTGTTGACCATACTCCATTTGAAAACCCTTTGACTGTATTGATGTCCAATATTAAGAAATTACCATTTGATTCGATTATATCGCTGCTATAAACCTGTTGGCTAAAAGTTTGTGTTGACCACACTCCGTTGAAAAAACCTTTCACAGTATTGTTGTCTATAACTAAAAAATTACCATTAGAAGCAATAATATCTGAAGCATAAACCTGTTGGCTAAAAGTTTGTGTTGACCAGACCCCATTGGAAAATCCTTTTATGGTATTGCCGTCCAATACCAAGAAATTGGCGTTTGATCCAATCATGTCAGAACTGTAAACTTGTCCACTAAAGGATTGTGTTGCCCATGTTCCGTTAGCAAAACTTTTAACAGTTGATCCATCCAAAATCAAGAACATTTTATTGGTTTCAATAATATCACTGCTATAAATCTGTTGGCTAAAAGTTTGTGACGACCATATACCGTTATTAAATCCTCTTACTACAGTGCCATCAATAATGATAAAAGCACTACTTTTAAGGGCATCAGTGCCAATATTGCTTACAGCGCTAGAGGGAATAGTTGATACTGTTCCGGCGTGCATGGCATAAGGTACAGAAAGCAATTGGGTAGTACCAACAGGAAGATAAGTCGTTCCTCCCGTAGCATCCATTTCTACTTTTAAAAATTTAGAGTTGGTTCCCCAGTTTATAGTATTGAAGGCGCCTGAGACAAGAGTTCCCTGACCAATTACCAAATTAAATAATCCTTGGGCATTCGTGGTTTTCAATTGTGTTTCAACATATAAAACGGTTCCCGATGCTGAGTTATCTAAAATGGAAAGTTTGACTCTGACATTGGAACTCACCACAGGAGCTCCCGAACCATTTAGTGCAATAGCTTGATAGGATATGCCTTGTGGGACTTGTGCAAAAGTCAATAAGGAAATAAAAAGTGCCGATAATAGTATTAATTTTTTCATGAAATAGTGTGATTTTTGTTGTTGTTAATCTAATAATAATGTGCCAGATATGGGTAACGTATGCCAACTGTAGGTTGGGGTGGTAGTATAATTGTTATCATAAACATTGGGGCCGTATATATAGACGTTAGATGACGTAAAGACCATTAAGCCGCTTGACGAATATTTGATTTTTAAAAAAGTTCCCGAAATAGGAGTCGATGTCCAGGACGATGTAATGGCATCATAGGCATAGATGGTAGTCGCTGTCACAACACAAGAACCTATAGCATCAACAACAGGCCCCGAAATAGGTGCCGAAATCCAGTTGTAAGTTCCCCCGGTGTCAGCTCTATACATATAAATATTGGTTGAAGTCACAACAGTGGTTGTATACGGACTGTAGGTGAAAATTTTAAAAGGCTGCCCCGAAATAGGGTAGTTATGCCAACTACTCAATCCATTTGGATCATCTGTAGATGGTGCAAAGATATAAGCATTGGTACTTGTCAAAAAACTGTTCTGTGATTTCATAAAAGGAGTCCCCGAAATAGGAGTAGAGTACCAGGCATAATTATTTGGAGGAGTACCACTATCCGCTAATTCTGTTCCTTCTGAATATACATAAGCATTGGTTGATGTCATAAAGGAAGAAGAGTAGGATTGAAAAAAGGCATGGCTAACATCTGGCCCTCCTGTTATATTTTCACTGTCTACTTTTCCGGCAAACTGGGCGTAAGGAACACTCCACAATTGGGTTGTGCCAACTAAGACATAAGTAGTGCCTCCTGTAGTATCCATTTCTACTTTTAAAAACTTACTGTTTGTTTCCCATTTTATCGCTGAAAATATTCCTACTGTTGGAATACCTTGCCCAATAATTAAATTGAATAACCCTTGTGCATTGGTAACGGCAGTATGTGTTTCGGTATACAAAACAGTACCGGAAACAGAACTGTCAAGTATTGATAAACGAATTCCAACATTAGAACTCACTACCGGAACTCCGGAACCATCAAGTGCAATGGCTTGATAAGATATCCCTTGTGGTACTTGTGCAAAAGTCAACAGGGAAATAAAAAAAGCAGGTAATAGTAATAGTTTTTTCATATCAATGTTTGATTATTTTAAAGGAACTGATGGTTTTATTCGAAAATTGAATCAGATAAACACCGGCTTGTAGTGCTGATAAATCCAAAGAATTGTCCGCAGTAATCTGTTTCTGAGAAACCAATTGCCCCGATAAATTGTAAATTGAGACTTTTTCATCCAAAAGAGCAGTGTCTGTTTGAAAATAAATGGTGGCCGTTGTCGGGTTTGGATAAACAACAATTTTTTGACTAAGTTCCAATTGAGGAACTTCAAGCGCTTGTTGTGTTTGTGCCAAAATCCCAATAATTCCGGAACTGGATTGTGTTTGATTTTGTGGGACAACCACAATTTCACCGATAGAAACAGATGAATTAGAAGCTATAACACTGCCTGAATTTACTGACTGTATCAATGATTGAGAACTAGCTGATAAGGAGACGATTAGTAATAATAAGAGTGAGTATTGTTTCATTTGTTAAAGTTTTTATTTACAAATATAAATAATATTATTTAACTATTTAACACAATTTTCACAATCAAAAACTATTTTTACGTAACTTTCGTTAGTCTTAAAACAATCTATGAAACCAATTTTTGTTTTTCTTTTTGTAATGCTGTTTGCCAACTCTTTTTATGCTCAAGAACAATTTGCAGTATATTTTGATAGCAATAAATTTGATTTAACTTCCAAAGAAAAAACAAAGCTTAACGATTGGATAGCTGAGAACAAGACCAACAAAATTGTCGCCATTCACGGTTTCACGGATGAAGACGGAACCACCGGTTTTAATGATACTCTGGCTCAAAAACGGGTAGATTGTATTTTTAACACTATCAAAAATCAAATCAAAATCAGAGAAGATTTTAAAACCAGAAGCTTTGGCGAAAGTTTCAATCAATCCAAAAACAAAGCCGAAAACCGGAAAGTACTCATCTACTATATTTTAGAAAAAGATATCGTTCGCGAAGATGAAATTCTGGGTATCAAAAAAGAAGCCGCTGAAGAACAACCCAAACCCGAAGTTAATTACCCTGAGAAATTAGTTTTCGAAAATCCCAATGGCACCACTTCTGAATTCAAGCTCGACCGAACTTTCATGAAGAAAGTAGGCGAAGCAAAAAAAGGGGAGAAACTAAAAATTGATAACCTCAATTTCATTATCAACACTTTTGCAGTAGTGCCCGAATCCCGTGGAAAACTGTATGAGTTGCTGCTGGTATTGCAACGAAATCCTCAACTGAAAATAGAAATTCAAGGCCATTTGTGCTGTATGCCTAACGATAGATTGGATTTGTCAACTCAAAGAGCCAAAGCCATTTATAACTTTTTGGTAGCCAATGAAATTTATCCGGGAAGATTGTCTTATAAAGGTTTTGGCAGTACACAACCTATTTATCCGCTCCCGGAAAAAGACGAAAAAGAACGCGCGGCCAACCGAAGAGTAGAAATTTTAATCGTAGAAAATTAATGAAACTGAAGGTTGTCATATTGTTTTTTCTGATTTCTTTAAAGTGTTTGGGACAACAACAATTTGAAGTGTTTTTCGATTTCAATAAAGACTTTCCAAACGAAAAATCCATTTTAGCTTTCAACGAATGGATTGCCAAAAATAAAAACCTGGAAGTAGTAAAAATGATGGGCTATTGCGATAGTGTAGATACTAAAAATTACAACAAAAAATTGGCAGAACGTCGCCTTGATAATGTGCAAATTTTATTAGGGAAAAGCGGTTTAAAAATCAATGACAATTTGGAGCGAATTGCATTTGGCAAAGAATTCAAGCAATCAAAAATCCAAGCGGAGAATCGTAAAGTAACTATCTTTTATAATGAAATAAAACCGGTTGTACCCATTCGGTCCGAGTTGACGGAGAAAATTATGAATTCAAAAGTTGGTGAGACTGTCACTTTGCCCAATATTTATTTCTTCAATAATTCAGCGCGAATAGTCCCCAAATCACAGCCAACCTTGGTTCAGTTGCTTTGCGCAATGGAAGAAAATCCGAATCTCAAAATTGAAATTCAAGGACATATTTGTTGTCAAAAAGTTTTCGATGTGAATGATGTTTCTCTTTCAAGAGCCAGAGCTATTTACATTTATTTGATTCGAAATAAAATTGATAAAAAACGCTTAACCTTTAAAGGCTACGGAACTTCAAGACCCATACACCCCATTCCGGAAAAATCAGCACAGGAAGAAGACGAGAACCGAAGAGTAGAGATTTTGATTTTAGAGAAGTAAATTACATTTTCAAATTGCCTAATTGCCGCATTAAACCTATCTTTGCGCAACACAACTAACAACTACATAATGAGCTCTGATAACAGTCAACGCTACAATCTGCGAGGAGTTTCGGCTTCCAAAGAAGATGTGCACAACGCCATCAAAAACATCGATAAAGGATTATTCCCCAGAGCTTTCTGCAAAATTGTTCCCGATTATCTGACCAATGACGACACATATTGTCTAATCATGCACGCTGATGGCGCCGGAACTAAGTCGTCTTTAGCCTATATGTATTGGAAAGAAACCGGTGATTTGTCGGTTTGGAAAGGCATTGCACAAGATGCATTGATTATGAATATCGATGATTTGCTTTGTGTGGGCGCGACCGATAATATTTTGCTTTCCTCCACTATAGGAAGAAATAAAAACCTGATTCCGGCCGAAGTTATTTCTGCCATTATCAACGGAACCGAAGAACTGATTGCCGAGTTGAAAACCTTTGGCGTGACAATACATTCCACTGGTGGTGAAACTGCCGATGTGGGCGATTTGGTCAGAACCATCATTGTAGATTCTACAGTTACTGCCCGCATGAAACGCAGCGATGTGGTTGATAATGCCAATATTCAAGCGGGTGATGTGATTGTGGGTTTGGCGTCTTTCGGTCAGGCCAACTATGAGAAAAGCTACAATGGCGGTATGGGCAGCAACGGTTTAACGTCGGCGCGCCATGATGTTTTTGCCAACTATCTTGCCAATAAATATCCGGAAAGTTTTGATGCTTCGGTGCCAAAAGATTTGGTGTATTCTGGAAATACAAAATTGACCGATGCGGTTGAAAATTCCCCAATTGATGCTGGGAAATTAGTCTTATCTCCAACCAGAACGTATGCTCCGATTATAAAATCGATTTTAGACAACTATACTCCAAACGAAATTCACGGCATGGTGCATTGCTCGGGCGGTGCGCAAACCAAAGTCCTGCATTTTGTGGATAATGTTCATGTGATTAAAGACAATTTGTTTCCGGTTCCGCCTTTATTCAAATTGATACAGGAACAATCGAAAACAGATTGGAAGGAAATGTATCAGGTTTTTAATTGTGGTCACCGAATGGAATTATACGTGCCAAATGAAATCGCTCAGGACATCATCGAAATCTCAAAATCCTTTGGTGTGGAGGCTCAAATTGTGGGTAGAGTAGAAGCTAATGCAACCAAAAAACTCACCATTAAAAGTGAGTTTGGAGTGTTTGAATATTAATTTTCTTTGTAAATAGTAATACGAAATAAGAGTACGGTTACTCTTTTATAAATTTAATGGATTTTGTATTGTTTAAATGTATCAGATATAAGCCTTTTGATAACATTTCCACATTTATTTTTTTGTCGGAACCCAATATTTGATTTATAATTATTTTTCCGGTCATATCAGTTATTTTTATGCTTTCGCCAGCTTCAATGTTCGTAAATGTAATTACATCATTTACAGGGTTTGGAAAAAATGACAATTGTTTTGTTAATTGATTCTCTGGATTTGCCAATGCAGTTGTTATGTTATACTTTTCAATAAAAAAACCTTTTAATCCGGGTGCTGTAGTCCAAGTATCCCCTAATGTTATTATTGAATTATTAGTTATATAGAAATTCATAAAAAGTGCAGTATTTGTAGCAATTTGTATATTTTGAGTTCCATCGTTATCAAAAGTAGCATCTAACGTGCCATCCGTATTGATTCTGTAAATGGTTGTAGTATAGATACCACCGTTTCCGTAATTGTGAATGACAAAGGGTTTATTGTCATTTTGAAGTGCTATAGTTCTTGTGTTGTTTGGGAAAACAGATGAAACACCTGCAACACCAAAGGAATTATCAAAACTGAAGTCACTATTGTATTTTTTTGCTTTTATGGTATGATAATCAAATGCACCGACCAATAATTTATCATCGTTTTGTAATTCATAGTAAACACCGTTCATACCCATATTGCCGTTTGAGGTTATTTCAGCACCATCAGGAGTTCCGTCAGGATTTAAACGTGTTATTTTAAAACTATAAAAAGAACTGTTTTGAATTTCATCAACAAGTATAATTTTATCATCAGATCGAACAATAACTTTGGCGGGTGTATCAACACCTCCATAAATTGATTCCCCAAATATGGTATTGTTTACATTAAATGTATCATCAATAGTCCCGTCGGGGTAATATCGTTCGATTTTGATTCTGTTTCCAACAAAAGTAAAGAAACGATAAGCAATAATTATCTTTCCGTCGTTTTGTATGGCTATGCTTGGCATATATTTTTCAATACTTCCTAAGTTTCCAAAGGTTAAATCCAAGGAGCCATCACTATTGTACTGTTTAACAGAGTTTTCACTTAAAAGTAATAATTTTCCACTAGGAATTGCATATAAACTTTTGGCGTAAACGCCAACTCCTCTATCAGTGATTAGGTGTCCATCTGTTCCAAAATTTGTATCGATTGAACCATTTTGATTAAATCTTACGACAAAGCCAACGGAGCTTTGACCAATATTTTCAGCGTCTCCAAAAACAACTATTTTGCCATCATTTTGAACAACAACATCACGAGAATGATAATTATCATAGCCTAAATCAACAACTTTCACACCATTCACCCCAAATGAAGAATCAAGAACAAGGGATTGTTGCGCATTAGAATTAATGGTAAAGAGTAAAAAGAATAGTAATTTTATTTTGTTCATAGGGGATACATTTATGTTTTAATGCTATAGCTATTTTTTTTGATCTCATAAAATTAATGAAAATTCTTTAATTTCTGAAAAACTTTGCGAACTTTGTTGTTCAATTAATTGTTATGAAAATCAATCCCAAAAACGGTGTAGACCAATTGTTATTCGGCATGAAACAATCGCATGTGGAAGCCATTTATGGCAAGCCTTCTAAGCAATTCAAAGACGAAGATGGCAATGTGATTTATTTGTATAATACCGAAAAACTGCGCCTAACGTTCTATGAAGACGAAGCATTCCGATTGGGATATATCATTACGTCTAATGAAGAGGCTGCTCTTTTAGATAAAAAAGTGATGGGCAAAAATGTAACGGAAGTAAAATCCGAATTACCTTTTAAATCCTGGGAACAGGAAGATTTTGACAGCACCGAAAATCACTTTAACGAAAGCAACTGGTTAATTCTGCAATCGGAGTTTGATGTGATTATTCGAGTAGAAATTGGCGCCATCATCAAAGACAACGACGAGTTTGACTGGAAGTTTAAGGCTTAGATAATTTCGGCACTCAAACCGGCTTCTAACAATTGAGTGCATTGTGGTTTTAACTCGTCAAAAGAACCTGTTTTTACAGTGCATTTTCCTTTGTAATGAACCAATATGGCACATTGTTCGGCTTGCTCCGAAGTATGTTGGCAAACGCGAATCAAGGTGTCAATCACATGATCAAAAGTGTTCACATCGTCATTATACAATACGATTTCATTATTGATGCCAACTTGTTCTTCAACTAAAACGTCTTCCTGTATTTTTTCTATAGTGCTCATTTTCATTTCATTTTACAAGGGTAAAATTTCCAGCCGCTAATTTACATATTTCAAAGAAACCCAATTATTTCTTTCGAATTTTTTAACATAAGTTAACCCTTTTTCCACGCAGGAAGCATCAATAAAAGGAATGTCTTCCGTATAGAATCCACTCAACAAAAGGATGCCGTTTTGGTTCAGGCAATCCACGTATTGCTGCATGTCATTCAATAAAATATTGCGATTAATGTTGGCAATAATCAAGTCGTATTTTTTGCCTTTCAACAACTCAGCATCGCCTTCATAAACGGTGATTTCATGGCAATTATTGCGTTCGGCATTTTCAATCGAATTCAAATAACACCAGTTGTCAATGTCAATGGCATCAATAGGTTTGGCGCCTTTCATTTCAGCCAAAATAGCAAGGATTGCTGTACCGCAGCCCATATCTAAAGTCTTTAAATTAGTAACTTCCGTTTCTAAAAGATGCTGAATCATCATGTGGGTAGTTTCGTGATGACCGGTGCCAAAACTCATTTTAGGTTCGATTACGATATCAAACTCGGCTTCAGTTTTGGGATGGAAAGGAGCACGGACATGGCATTTGCCATCTACATCAATGGGTTCGAAGTTTTTTTCCCATTCTTCATTCCAATTGACTTGGTCAATCTCCTCGATTGTGTAGGAAATAACGAATTCAGAAGAATGTAGCAAATAAATATCATCTAATATATCTTTAGAGCAAAGGTCTTTTTGAATGTAAGCCACAAAACCATTGTCGGTTTCAATGAAGCTTTCAAAAGGTTTTTCACCCAATTCGGCGATTAAAATTTCGGAACCTAATTCTTTGGGTTCTACCTGAAAGTGATACCCTAAATATATATTTGACATGCTGTAATTTTTGGCAAAGGTAACAATCCAAAGCCTTACAACGAAGTCATTGTCTGTAAATTTTTAGTCTGATTTTACGATGGCTTTTAGACTCGCATTTGGGATTTCATCTGTTTTTACACTGAAAATCATTAGCTTGTTGTAGCGTTTGTCATCAGCATCATACAGATAAGTAATGGTGTTGTCTTTCGGATTGTAGGTTAGTTTAGCTCTCATGAATTTTGAGCGAATTAACCAACTTCCAGTCTCTTCACTGTCTTGTGCAAATTGATAAATTGAGCCGTGATGCATTCTGACCTGCCCATTATCCACCATGCTGATAACGATGTAACCATTGGTTTTAGAGCCAATTTCCCGAATATCTATCACTGAGTTTTCATACTCGGTTTCTATCAATTCATATTTTTCGAATTCTTTATTCCAAACATAATATTTCCGGGTGTCTGACTGGAAACGTTTTTGAGTATCAATTTGCGCATGCATGTTCCAACCGAAAACCAGCATGAGAATTAGAATGAGTTTTGCTTTCATTTGACTTTTGACTTTAGGGACGCCGTAAAACTAAGCATATTATTCGATTAAATACAAATAAAATCGATGAAATGCATTTTAATTTTTTTATAATAAAAAAAACCTTTCAAATCAATGAAAGGTTTCTATGTGTATTTAAAGTAAATTATTTTAAATAGAGCTGACGATGGCTGCAAAATCGGAAGCTTTCAAGGCGGCACCGCCAATTAATCCTCCGTCAACATCGGGTTTTGAGAAAATTTCTTTAGCGTTATCGGGTTTTACACTGCCGCCGTATAAGATAGAAACATCTTCAGCCACATCGCTTCCAAATCTTTTTCGGATGGTTTCTCTAATAAATTCGTGCATTTCCTGTGCTTGTTCCGGCGAAGCGGTTTCTCCGGTTCCAATAGCCCAAACCGGTTCATATGCCAAGATGATTTGTTCCCAATCTTTATTGTCGATATGAAATAAACCGTCACGCAGTTGGTTTTCAACTACATTAAAATGTTGTTTGCTTTGTCGGTCTTTCAACTCTTCGCCAAAACAGAAGATTACGGTCATATCATGTTTTAAAGCAGTTGTTGCTTTTTGAGCCAAAATAGCATCGGTTTCATGAAAATAAGCACGACGTTCAGAATGACCAAGAATTACAATATTAACCCCAATACTTTTCAACATCTCGGCCGAAATTTCACCGGTATAGGCACCACTTTCATTTTGATGCATATTTTGGGCTGCGACTCCGATATTAGTAAATTCTAAATGATCAACAGCTGAGGCTAAGTTGACAAATGTTGGTGCCACGATAACCTGAGCTTCAACATCGTGAGGCAATTTATCGATTAATTCGTTTAATAAATCTTCGGTTTCTTCGGCATTTTTATGCATTTTCCAATTGCCTGCCACAATCTTTTGTCTCATTATTGTAAAGTTTTTAAAGTCTCATTAATTTTATCAAAATCGGTTTCTATGGCGCGATAAATGACAATTTTTCCGGTTTTATCAATGATGATATATCTCGGAATCCAATCTAAATCTATGGATTGACCAAAGGCACCTTTCATACCGTCGGTGGCCCAATAATGGTCGCCTTTTAGTTCGTGTTTTTCAATGCCGGTTTGCCATTTGTCAAACGCTTTATCCATAGAGATGAATACATAGTCTACGGTCGGATTATTCTCCTGCATTGCTTTTACATTTGGCATTGCTTTTACACAATCGCCACACCACGAAGCCCAAACTTCAATTACGGTAACTTTGCCGGTATGCTTTTTTAAAATAGATTTAAAGCTAACTTCTTTGTTTTCTGTATTGATTAATTTTTTGGACAAAGCTTCTTTAGAGAATTTAGTTTTTTCGGCAGTTGTAAAAGCGAATATCGCAGTCATGGCCACGAGACATACTATTATTTTTTTCATATTTCTTTTTCAGCAAAAGTAAGACTTGCGGTTTTTTTGATTCCTAATTTTTTCCTAATTATTTAGGATCATCATGTTTTTCAGCATCTTTAAGAAAGAATAATTTGTGTTTTTTTCTTTTGCGTATACGTCTTTCCTGTTTCTTTTTAAAATCGTATAAATACTTTATAATAAGGATAACGCCTAATACAGAAGTAAACACTAAAGTACTGCCAATAATAATGTATAATGTATTTCCCAATGGTGGATTTTCCATGGTGGAAATATGATTCAAAACAAAATAGCCAATAATGAATCCAATGATACAAAAGCCGATGCCAATCAGACCTCTTTCATGAACTTTTTTCGACATGATATACTTAATCATAAATCTAAATTTTAATATTTAAATGTAATAAAAATAAATAGAACAGCTCTATTTTTTCAGTTCCGAAAATGGTTTGTTTATTAATTTTTGGTAATCAACCGGATTGAATTTATTATCGGTAATTCCGAAATAGTATTTGTATTCATTACCATTCCACAAATATTTAACACCCGGTGTGTCTTTTCCTGAACCTAAAACTTTCCAAAATGGAATCACTTCAATGATTTTATAGGGATATTCCGCGCCAGCTTCTTTGAAAAAATCCGGAATCAAATCGGCTTCTTCATTCATGAAAATAATGGAGATTTCCGGAAAATTCTTGTTGGTTTTTCTTAATTCGGTTAATTCTTTAGCTGCCTGGCGGCAATGATCACAACCTGGCACAAAGAAGCATAGTGTTTTTCTTCCTTTGTCAATATTGGAAAAATACTGAGCATAACCTGATTTGTGTTTTTCAGGTTCGTTAACTACAGGTTTTGCGACTACTTCGTCAGTTACTGCTTTTTTAATGGAATCTTTTGCAATCGCCGGAACAACTTTAGTGGTATCAACAGTTGTTGATTGAATAGTATCTGCTGAAGTTTCTTCAGGAGCAGAAACAGTGAAGTTACTGGCCGGCGGCTGGATAGGAGCCAACATGAATAACATCAATATCATGGCAAAAGTAACACTCGTTAACACCCAAAAATTATCTTTTCTTTCATTGGTTTTGGGCATGATGATGAACAACCAAACCAGTAAAATCATCGCTACCACATTTTTGGCAATGGCCTGTACAGGTGTCATTGGCAATAAACTTCCAAAACAACCACAGTTCCCCGAATTGCCACCATCCTGAATGGTAACGATAGTCAAATGCGTAGTGAAAACGGCCAACAGTAAAATCGTTCCGGGAATCACGATGCTTCGCAGAAAGTTCTTTTGTAAAATCAACAAGCCTAAGGCAAATTCAATTCCGATAAGAATTCGGGAAAAATAAGGAGCAAATCCTTCCGAAAATCCCATTGGGTACAATTGTTTTACTTCAAAAGTGGATATGGCAAAGTAAGGCGATGGATATAATTTGGCAACCGCCGATAGCAGAAATAAAAACGAAATCAGAATACGAATGCCCCAAGCGGTATTTTTTTTGGATAGACTCATGGTGTAAAATTATTTTTGCCCGAATTGCATCAAAATCAATGCGAAAACCGAGTAATTAATCATGTCTTGATAATTGGCATCAATGCCTTCTGATACGAGGGTTTTGCCCTGATTGTCTTCAATTTGCTTTACGCGAAGTAATTTTTGCAAAATCAAATCGGTTAACGAACTCACACGCATTTCGCGCCAGGCCTCGCCATAATCGTGGTTTTTGGCTTCCATTAATGATTTGGTCAAAGCTACTTTGGCATCGTATAGCTCGATGGCTTTGGCAACATCCAAATCGGGTTGTTCTACAACGCCCAAATCCAATTGAATTAAAGCCATGATAGAATAATTGATAATCCCAATGAATTCACCGGTTTCGTCTTCATCCACTTTGCGGATTTCGTTTTGCTGTAAACTTCGGATGCGTTGTGCTTTGATGAATATTTGATCGGTTAATGAGGGTAATCTCAAGATGCGCCAAGCACTTCCATAGTCTTTCATTTTATTGCTATACAGTTGTCGGCAAATTGCGATAACCTTGTCATATTCTTGAGAAGTATTACTCATTTCAGTGTATCTTTGTGTCAAATTTTTTCAAAAGTAAAGAATAAAGATTGAAGTTCAAAGGACTAAATCTTATAACTAACTTAAATTGCCAATGACCCTCAACTGCCTCGGAAAACTAGTCGATTTGTCTACTCCCAAAGTAATGGGGATACTGAATGTCACACCCAATTCGTTCTATGATGGCGGAAGGTATTCGGATGATAATGCGCTATTAGTTCAAGTAGAAAAGATGTTGAAGGAAGGTGCTACTTTTATTGATATTGGAGCTTATTCCAGCAAACCTAAAGCCGAATTTGTTTCGGAAGAAGAAGAAATTTCCAGATTGGTTCCAATAGTGAAATTAGTGCTGCAGCATTTCCCGGAAACCTTACTTTCAGTTGATACGTTTCGTGCCAATGTTGCCAAAAGCGCCATTGAAAATGGGGCTTGCCTCATCAATGATATTTCAGCAGGAAGTTTAGATGAAAACATGATGCCAACCGTTGCTGAACTTCAGGTTCCGTATGTTATGATGCACATGAAAGGTACGCCGCAAACGATGCAAAATTTGACACACTATGAGAATGTTACCAAAGAAATGCTGTTTTATTTTTCCGAAAAAGTAAAGCAAGCCCGTAGCCTCGGCATCAATGATTTGATTATAGATCCCGGGTTTGGTTTTGCCAAAACAGTGGAACAGAATTTCGAAGTATTAAATAATTTAGAATTGTTTCAACTGCTTGAATTACCTATCTTAGTTGGTGTTTCCAGAAAATCAATGATATATAAAACGCTGGAAACTTCAGCAGAATTTGCGTTGAACGGCACTTCGGTTTTGAATACCATTGCTTTGCAAAAAGGTGCCAATATTCTCAGAGTTCACGATGTGAAAGAAGCTATAGAATGTATAAAATTAGTGTCCCAATTATGAAAAAAACCGTTATAGCAGCAAGTTGTTTTTTGTTGTTTTCGTGCCAGGATAAAGAAGTGTTGTTGCCCATGGCTGGCGAAACCATAGTGGCAGATGTTCAGGATCATTCGCCTATTTATTTCTTTTATAAAACGGAAGAAAAAGATACTTTGATAGAAGTAAACCGAAAAAATTCCATCAGTTCAACTAATTGGTTGTTCAATATAGATAAGCGATTGCCCTTGCGTTTAGTGATTCCGGAAATTAAAAAGCTTCAAAATAAAAAAGACGGCAGTGTGCACAAAAGTGAAACTTCGGAGAATTATTTCACTTATACCGATACGACCAAAAAGAGTATGGCCTTCTTGCCATTTACCAAAGTGAGATACAAATTTGAAAAACCGGACAACAATCTGTCCATAATCACTTTTGATGAAAATAATCTGGTGCGTTATAAAGACGAGGTTTTTTCTAAAGAACAACTGGCGGTTTTTTTAAATGATTCTTTAAAAGAATTGCCCCAGACCATTATTTTTTGCTTCAGCAAAAAGCTAGCTTTCGGGAAATACATTCAGGATAAATTGTTCTTGAAAAAACTGGTGATTACTAAAAAAGGAGTAGCTGTTAACCACAACAAAGAATACATTTACTAAACTCGCGCTTCGCGCTTTACTGATGATGATAAGGTTCGTTTCTTAAAATGGTGAATCCGCGATACAATTGTTCAATAAAAAACAACCGTACCATTTGATGCGAAAAAGTCATTAACGACAGCGAAATTTTGCCTTGGGCTTTCTTATAAACTTCCTCGCTAAAACCATAAGGACCGCCAATAACAAAAACCAAAGTCTTGGCGCCCGAATTCATTTTCTTTTGCAAATAATCAGAGAAACCAACGCTTGAGAAAGTAGTCCCGTTTTCGTCTAACAGTATTAATTGATCCGTAGGAGTGAGTTTTGCCAAAATTAATTCGCCTTCTTTTTCTTTTTGCTGAGCTTCCGAAAGGTTTTTGACGTTTTTGATATCGGGAATAATTTCCAAATCAAACTTGATGTAAAACGATAGCCTTTTGGTGTAATCATCAAGTAGGGTTTGCAATGCTTTGTTGTCGGTTTTACCGATGGCGAGTAATCTTATATTCATGCAAACTAAGAATTTTGTTGCTTGGTTTTATAGGCTTCAACCAATTCTCTGACCAGTAAACCAAACAAAATTCCAATAGCAAAAATGGATAAAAATTGAATGGTTCTTATGTTTTCGTTGCCATCAATTCGGTTAAAATTGCCTATAGAAAGGATTAGCATTACCGCTAAAAAAATGCGTCTTCTTTTGGGTTCCATTGGATTTGTTTTTAGGGTTCGTAAATTATTTATTCCAAATCTTCCAGGCTTTCTCGGCCTGGAGTATCAACATTTCATAGCCGTTCTTGGTAACCGCGCCTTTTTTCTTGGCTTTTTTCAAAAACTGGGTTTCTTCCGGATTGTATATCAAGTCGAAAGCAATGTGTTTTTCGGTAAAAAAAGTATAAGGAATAGGCGGAAACTCCTTGGTATTAGGGCTTGTTCCTAATGGAGTGCAATTAATAATGATGTGGTAATTGTCAAAAGTGGTAGCATTGATTCGGTCGTAATCAACCATTCCTTCTTTTTCTTCCCGGGAAACGAAGGTGTATAAAATCCCAAGTTTGTTTAACGCAAAAGCAACACCTTTGGCTGCGCCACCGGTTCCGAGGATTAAGGCTTTTTTGTGATGGGGTTGCAGTAACGGTTGCAACGATTTCAGGAAACCGTAATAATCCGAATTGTAGCCTTTGAGTTTTCCTTTTTTGGTAAATCGAATGACGTTAACAGCGCCAATTTGGGCTGCATTTTTAGATAGTTTTGCCAAATAGGGAATGACCGATTCTTTGTAGGGAATGGTGACGTTTAATCCTTTTAAATCGGGGTTATTAGCAATAATAGTCGGAAATTCTTCTATAGACTGCAGGTCAAAATTATCATAGGAACAATCGTCAAGATTGCCCAAAGCGAATTTCTCGGTGAAATACTTTTTGGAAAAAGAATAGGCAATATTTTTCCCGATTAGACCATACTGTCTTTTCGACATTTTATTCCGGTTTTTTATTTTTTGCAATATACTTTTGCACGGATTCTCTTTCCCAAACAGTTGGAAACAATTCTTCCAAAATGGTATGGTGTTTGAAATTCAAACGCAAACCATTACTAAGATGGAAG
>NZ_DAINRG010000047.1:0-20614 GCF_036741995.1 Flavobacterium sp.
AATCATGCCGAAATTCATCCAATTGCCGGCACTTTCAAGCGAACCGGTAATGACGAACAAGATGCCGAATTGGCCAAAAAACTCTCGGAAGACAAAAAAGAAAACAGCGAACACGTGATGTTAGTCGATTTGGCTCGCAATGATTTAAGTCGGAATTGTACTGAAGTGAAAGTTGAAAAGTACAAAGAGATCCAATTCTTTTCCCATGTGATTCATTTGGTTTCCAAAGTGACCGGAAAACTAAACGGAAGCTCGATGAAACTAGTGGCCAACACCTTCCCTGCCGGAACCTTAAGCGGCGCTCCAAAACACAAAGCGATGCAACTGATCGAAAGTATCGAAAACAGAAACAGAACGTTTTATGGCGGTGCCATTGGTTTTATGGATTTTAGTGGTAACTTCAATCACGCCATTATGATCCGGACATTTTTATCCAAAAACCATCAATTGCATTACCAGGCCGGTGCCGGAATCGTAGAAAGTTCGACCGAAGAAAACGAAATGCAGGAAGTTTATAATAAATTAGGAGCACTCAACAAAGCTTTAGCATTAGCAGAAACTATATAACAATTCATTATGAAAAAGATAGCCGTCATCGACAATTACGATAGTTTTACTTATAATTTGGTTCACTATTTAGAGGATTTAAATGCCGAGGTAACCGTTTTCAGAAACGACGAATTTGAGTTGGAGGAATTGGCTCCATTCGACAAAATCCTGCTTTCTCCCGGTCCCGGAATTCCGGATGAAGCGGGTTTACTGAAAGCGGTTATCGCCAACTATGCCGAAAGCAAAAGTATTTTGGGCGTATGCTTAGGACAACAAGCCATTGGAGAAGTGTTTGGAGGCCGTTTAACGAACTTAGACAAGGTTTTTCATGGCGTTGCCACCAAAGTAACACAATCGGTTGCTGATGAAGCTTTATTTAAGAATCTGCCAAATGAATTTGAAGTCGGGCGCTATCATTCCTGGGTAGTCAGTCAGGAAGGATTCCCGGAAATTTTGGAAATTACTTCCGTAGATGAAAGCGGTCAAATCATGTCATTGCGCCACAAAACATTAGACGTGAAAGGCGTACAATTCCATCCTGAAAGTGTGTTAACGCCTTTCGGAAAACAAATTTTAGCCAACTGGATTAACTCATAAGCCCCATGAAAACAATACTCAACAGATTAATCAACCACGAAAGCTTGTCCAAAGAAGAAGCTAAAGCCGTTTTGGTCAACATTTCCTCTGGGCAATACAATCCGAGCCAGATTGCCTCGTTTCTCACGGTGTACATGATGCGAAACATTACCATTGAAGAACTTTCCGGTTTTAGGGAAGCGCTTTTAGAGCTTTGCATTCCGATAGATTTTTCGGCTTACAACACCATTGATTTATGCGGAACCGGTGGCGATGGTAAAGACACGTTCAATATTTCGACTTTAGCTTCCTTTGTTACGGCCGGTGCTGGGATTCAAGTCGCCAAGCATGGAAACTACGGGGTTTCTTCCATATCAGGTTCGAGCAATGTAATGGAAACATTGGGCGTGAAATTCAGTAATGACAAAGATTTTTTAACTAAATGCATGGAAGAAGCCAACATCGCCATTTTGCACGCACCACTCTTTCATCCTGCCATGAAAAATGTGGGACCTATCCGAAAGGAATTAGGTGTCAAAACCTTCTTCAATATGCTGGGACCTATGGTAAATCCTTCGTTTCCGAAGAATCAGTTGGTTGGCGTTTTTAGTCTGGAATTGGCGCGTATGTACGCTTATTTGTATCAAAATACCAATGTGAATTATACGATACTGCATGCTTTGGATGGTTATGATGAAATTTCGTTAACCGCCGATGCCAAAATGATTACCAAATCGTCGGAAAGTATTGTTAATGCTACCGATTTTGCTTTGCCTAAATTATTCTTTGAAGACATCAAAGGCGGAGCTACCATTGAAGAATCAGCAGCTATTTTTATGAATATCATTTCCGGAAACGGCACTGAAGCCCAGCAAAATGTGGTTTGTGCCAACGCCGCTTTAGCTATTGCAACGGTTGAAAACAGCGCTGTTTTAAATGCTTTCGCGAAAGCCAAAGAAAGTTTACAATCGGGAAAAGCCTTAGAGAAATTACAAAAACTCCAACAAATCAGCCAAGCCTAATGACCATTTTAGATCAAATAATCGCCAGCAAGAAGAGGGAAGTTGCTTTGAAAAAAGCAGTCGTTTCCATGCAGCAATTGGAAAACACCGATTTGTTCAACACAAAAACGAACTCTTTGAGCAAATCCATCATCAATTCACCCTTCGGAATTATTACCGAACACAAACGACGTTCCCCTTCCAAAGCTACTATTAACAACCGTTTTTCGGTGGAAGAAATAGTGAAAGGCTATGAAAATGGAGGTGCCAGCGGGATTTCTGTTTTAACAGACACCCAGTATTTTGGCGGCTCTTTGGACGATTTAATTTTGGCCAGAGCAGCGGTCAGAACACCGTTATTGCGAAAAGAATTCATCATCGATGAATATCAAATTCTGGAAGCTAAGTCCAGCGGTGCTGATGCCATTCTGTTGATTGCTGCCGTTTTGACTAGGGAAGAAATCAAATCTCTTTCGGAGTTTGCTCAATCCATTGCTTTAGAAGTGCTGTTGGAAGTGCACAATCTGGAAGAATTAGAAAAATCAACAATGCCAAGCCTTGATATCATTGGTGTAAACAACAGAAATCTCAAAACGTTCGAGATCAGTTTGCTGAATAGTGTTGATTTAGTAACTCAAATTCCGGATGATTTTGTCAAAATTTCAGAAAGTGGTTTGAGTAAGATTGAGGACATCAGACTGTTGAAAAGTATAGGTTTTCAAGGATTTCTCATTGGTGAAAACTTCATGAAAGCAGACAATCCCGGAGCAAGTTTAGAACAATTCATTCATCAATTAAAAGGATAATGGCTGTAAAAATCAAAATATGTGGGATGAAGTTTCCGGAAAATATTTCCGAAATAGCAGCATTGCAGCCTGATTATTTAGGCTTTATTTTCTACGAGAAATCGCCCAGATTTTTTGAAAACAACATTCCAGTCTTTGATAAATCAATTAAAAAAGTGGGCGTTTTCGTGAACGCTTCATACGAAGAAATTCAGGAAAAAATAAACCGATATGATTTAGATTTAGTACAATTACACGGTGAGGAAAGCGCTGAATTTTGTGCTTTAATCGAAACCAATTTAATTAAAGTCATAAAAGCATTTAATATCAATAAGACTTTTAATTTCAATATATTAAATAATTATATTAATTATTGTTCTTATTTTCTTTTTGACACCAAAGGCGATAATTATGGTGGTAACGGCTTGGCTTTCGATTGGACGATTTTAAAAAATTATCACTTGCAAAAACCATACATTTTAAGTGGTGGAATTGGCTTAGGGAACGCAATGGAAATAGAACTTTTTTTAAAAAAGAAATACGCGAAAAATTGCCTCGCCATCGACCTCAACAGCAAGTTCGAAATCGAACCCGGCTTGAAAAGCCGAGAAACTTTAAAAGAATTTATTCAAAATATAAAACAGCAGTTATGAATTCAAAATACAACGTCAATGAAAAAGGCTTTTACGGCGATTTTGGCGGGGCTTTTATTCCCGAAATGCTTTATCCGAATGTAGAAGAATTGCGCCAGCAGTATTTGTCAATGACAGCTGAATCAAGCTTTCAGGAAGAATTACATTCTCTTTTGAAAGAATACGTTGGTAGACCAACACCATTATACTTTGCCAAACGATTATCTAAGCAATTCAACACCAAAATCTACTTAAAGAGGGAAGATTTATGCCATACCGGAGCGCACAAGATTAACAATACTATTGGGCAAATTCTTTTAGCCAAACGCTTAGGCAAAACCAGAATCATAGCCGAAACCGGCGCCGGACAACATGGCGTAGCAACCGCAACGGTCTGCGCACTCATGGGTCTGCAATGCATTGTGTACATGGGCGAAGTTGATATTGAACGCCAGGCACCCAATGTAGCCCGGATGAAAATGCTAGGTGCAGAAGTTCGTCCCGCAAGTTCTGGCTCCAAAACGCTGAAAGACGCCACCAATGAAGCGATTCGCGACTGGATTAGCAATCCGACAGACACTTTCTACATCATTGGTTCGGTCGTTGGACCTCATCCATATCCTGATATGGTAGCTCGATTTCAAAGTGTGATTTCAGAGGAGATTAAAGCGCAGC
This sequence comes from Flavobacterium sp., assembly GCF_036741995.1. Lineage (GTDB taxonomy): Bacteria > Bacteroidota > Bacteroidia > Flavobacteriales > Flavobacteriaceae > Flavobacterium. The sequence goes on from NZ_DAINRG010000047.1 coordinate 4,219, forward strand.
TTTTAGAACAGGAAAATCGTGAAAATCCAGATTATGTAATTGCCTGTGTGGGCGGTGGGAGTAATGCTGCCGGGGCTTTCTACCACTTTTTAGATGAGAACCAAGTAAAACTAATCGCTGTGGAAGCTGCCGGAAAAGGAGTGAATTCTGGGGAAAGTGCTGCTACTTCTGTTTTGGGGAAAATCGGTATCATTCACGGAAGTAAAACCTTGTTAATGCAAACCGATGACGGACAAATCACAGAACCTTACTCTATTTCAGCCGGATTGGATTATCCGGGCGTGGGTCCTATGCATGCTAATTTATATCAGACCCAAAGAGCCGAATTCATAGCTATTACTGACGATGAAGCCATGCAGGCCGGAATGGAGCTGGCGCAAACCGAAGGCATCATTCCTGCCATAGAAAGCGCGCATGCTTTTGCCGTTTTGAAGTATAAAAAATTTCAACCGGATGAAGTGGTTGTCATTAATTTATCGGGGCGTGGCGACAAGGATTTGAACACATATATCAATTATTTTAAGTTATAACAATGAATCGTATTCAACATAAATTATCAGAAAACAAAAAAATACTATCTATCTATTTTTCAGCAGGTTTTCCTAATTTAAACGATACTAAAAGTTTAATAGAAAAATTAGCAGAAAACGGCGTGGATATGATTGAAATTGGGTTACCATTTAGTGATCCGTTAGCTGATGGACCAACCATACAAGCCAGCTCTACACAAGCTTTAAAAAACGGAATGACTTCTGAAATTTTATTTGGACAATTGAAAGACATTAGAAAAACAGTTGCCATCCCTCTAGTCATTATGGGCTATTTTAATCCAATTTTACAATTTGGAGTAGAAAACTTTCTAAAAAAATGCCAGGAAACCGGCATTGACGGCTTAATCATTCCGGATTTACCGCTTGAAATCTATCTTTCCGAATACCAAAAACTCTTTGAAAGCTTCGGAATTGCCATGATTTTCTTAATCACCCCCCAGACTTCAGATGAACGAATCCGATTGATTGACGCTAATTCCAATGCCTTTATTTACATGGTTAGCACTGCCAGCGTAACAGGGAGTAGAGATCGTTTTGATGAAAATCAATTGGCGTATTTCGAGAGAATTGCCGCCATGGATTTGAAAAATCCACAAATAATCGGCTTCGGAATCAGCAATAAAACTACGTTTCAACAAGCTACAAAACACCAAAAAGGAGCCATCATCGGTAGCAGTTTTATCCAATTCATCACCAATAATAATATTTCTGCAGTTTCAAAATTTATCCAAAATATACTTTAGATATATTTTAACATATATTTGATAATTAGTATTTTAAATACTCTATATAGAATTTATCTATGATGCTTTTTGATGTTAAAAAAATGTTAAATTTAATTTAAACAAACGTTTAATTTAAACAGTTGTTTAACTTTGTGCCCGATTTACAAACGATACAAATCATGACTGAATTTAATGAAAAGCAATTAGAGATTCTTCAGGTAGCCGAACAGCTATTTGCCGAAGAAGGTTTTGATGGAACTTCGGTTAGAGACATTGCAAAAAAAGCTAATGTCAACATTGCGATGATATCCTACTACTTTGGCTCGAAAGAAAAAATGTTGGAGGCTTTAGTCCTTAATCGGATTTCAGACATGCGCCTGCAACTGGAAAGTCTGTATAATGAAAACATCCCTCCTTTCGCTAAGGTTGACAAAATGGTCGAGCTATACATTAGCCGCATCAATAAAAACCGCTGCATCTATCAAATTCTACACTTTGAGTTTTCTACCAAAAAAAGAGAACTGAACTTTGAAAGTTTTACGGATATGAAGAGAAGCAATTTAGAAACCTTCAAAAACATCATCAAAGAAGGACAAGATTCCGGCGAATTCCAAAAAGACATCAACGTTGCCCTGCTTCCTCCTATTATCATGGGTACCTATTTCCAGTTTCAGATGAACAAACCTTTGTACTTAAAGATTCTGGATTTAAAAACCGAAGAAGCTTACGAGAATTACATCACTACTACACTCACACAACACATTCAAAAAACCATAAAAGCACTTTTAGTCTATGAAAATTAATAAACTGGTTCTCCTCGCCTTTCTCCTTTTGGCTTTTACCAAAAACCAAGCGCAAGAGAAAAAACTACTGACCTTGAAAGAAGCGGTAGAAATTGCTGTTACCAACAGTGATGACGCGGCTCTTGCCAAAACCAAAGTGGAAACCTCCAAATTGGAATTGGACAATACCAAAAACAATCGCTACCCAAGCGTGAAAGCTTCGGGACAATACTTGCGATTATCCAGCGCGCACGTCGATTCGAATATACAATCCAATAACGATAGTGGCAGTGGTTCATCATCGGGATCATCAGCTCCATTGAAGATCGACCAACTGATGATTGGACAAGTCAATGTAGCCATGCCTATTTTTAACGGTTTTAAGCTAAAGAACAGCATCAAGGAGTCTGAAAGCCTATACAAAGCCGAAACGTTCTCGGAAAAGCACTCTAAAGAGCAAATCGGATTGGAAGTAGTGGATTTGTTTTCCAGTTTATTCAAAGCGCAACAAATGACAATGCTAATCGAAGACAATTTAAAAACTGCCGATCAACGCGTGAAAGACTTCACAGCTATGGAAGAAAACGGTTTGATTGCCCGCAACGATTTGTTGAAAGCCCAATTGCAACAATCCAATGTGCAGTTGTCTTTGGATAATGCTAAAAAGAACACAGCAATCGCCAATTATAAACTCATAACCCTTTTAAAACTTCCGCAGGATACCGAAGTGGAGATTGATATTGAAGCGGTGAAAAGAGACATGGCCAGCAATCAGGGAAATACTTCGTTGGGAGAACGAAACGATTTGAAAGCATTGGAACTTAAAAAAGCCGCTTCAGAAAGCGCTATTAAAATCGCACGCGGAAACTATTATCCTTCCTTATCGTTAACGGGCGGTTACATTGCTTTTGATTTGAATAATGTCTTAACCGTTACCAATGCGATGAATGTGGGTGTTGGCGTTTCTTATGATTTATCCAATATCTTCAAAAATGGCAAACAGGTAAAACTGGCACAAAGCAAAGCCAAAGAAACTGAAATTGCGGTGTCGTTAATGAACGACCAAATCAAAGAAGAAGTATTTCAGGCACAACAAAACTATAATCTGTCGTTGAAACAAAGTCTCGTTTATGGTAAAGCCGTTGAACAAGCTACCGAAAACTATCGCATCGTCAAAGACAAATACGACAACAGCCTTTCTGATACCAATGATTTACTGGAAGCGGATTACCAACAATTACAAGCCAAAATCAATCAGGCGCTTTCAAAAGCCGATGTGGCTCAAAAATATTACGAATTACAATTTGCCTCAGGAAAACTGACTTCATCTCTAAACATCACTCAAAACTAAAATTTTCAAAACCATGGAAAATAAAAAAACAAATAAAAAATTCACCTTAATATTCATCGGATTATTAGCTGTAGGCTTGACTTATGGCGGATACAAATACATACATTCGCTGTCGCACGAAACTACCGATGACGCGCAATTAGCCAAAAAAATGAATCCTATCATTCCACGAGTGGGCGGTTACATCACTAAGGTCTTGGTGAAAGACAATGATGTCGTTAAAAAAGGTGACACCCTTTTCATCATTGACAACAGCGATTACATCGTAAAAGTAGAAGAAGCCAAAGCGGCTTTAGTCGCTGCCGAAAGCAATTTAGAAGTAGCCAAAGCTGATATCGGTTCGGCAGAAGCCGGAGTTTCGGTATCCAATGCCAATGTGCAATCGGCTTACGGAAATATTGAAACCGCAAAAATCAGATTAAGAAGAGCTGCCGCCGATTTTGACCGTTACAGCAATTTGTATAAAAATCATTCGATTACCAAACAACAATTCGAACAAGCCGAGGCAACCAAACAAGAAGCTGAAAACCAAGTGCACATTCTGCAAGAGCAACAAAAGGCTTCTTCATTCCAAAAATCAGTGGCCGCTTCTAAATCGAATGTGAGCAGCAAACAGGTTTTAGTGGCTGCAGCCAATGTAAAAAAAGCACAGGCAACACTGGAAGCTGCCAATTTAAATTTAGGATATACCGTTGTTACCGCCTCTATTGACGGTCAAGTATCAACCGTTGATATTCAACCAGGACAATTAGTACAACCGGGACAATCATTATTTTACATCGTAAACAATAACGAAACCTGGGTAATCGCTAATTTCAAAGAAACCCAATTAGACAAAATGCGTCAAGGTCAAAAAGTAAAACTAAAAATCGACGCGTTTCCTGATACCGAATTTGAAGGCGAAGTAAGTTCGTTTTCACCAGCTACCGGTTCTAAATTCTCCCTTTTGCCCCCAGACAATGCCAGCGGAAACTTTGTAAAAACAGTACAAAGGCTTCCGGTTAGAATTAATTTCACGGCAAACAATGACAAAGAAAAATTACAACTGTTGCGTTCCGGAATGAATGTAGATGTAGACGTAATTTTGAAATAATTTGGAATTTAAAAGAACAAAATGGCAACAGCAGCAGTAGTTCAGGAAGATTTAGTAGAATATGGCTATCGCAGAATAATCATTACCATTACGGCGGTGCTTTGTGCCTTGCTCGAAATCGTAGACACCACCATTGTAAATGTGGCGTTAAACGACATGAAAGGAAGTCTGGGTGCTTCGCTAACTGATGTGGCTTGGGTAATTACCGCTTATGCTATTGCCAATGTAATTGTGATTCCGATGACCAGTTGGTTGTCCCAACAATTCGGGCGTAGAAATTATTTTGCCGCTTCCATTATCATTTTTACCGTCGCTTCTTTCATGTGTGGTAATGCCGATAATATATGGGAATTGGTAGCTTTTAGATTCATACAGGGACTTGGCGGTGGTGCCTTATTGGTGACCGCACAAACCATTATCACCGAAAGTTATCCTATCGAAAAACGCAGTATGGCTCAGGCCATCTATGGTATGGGAGTTATTGTAGGTCCTACGCTTGGCCCGCCATTAGGAGGGTATTTGGTAGATCATTTCTCCTGGCCTTATATTTTCTATATCAATGTGCCGATAGGAATTATCGCTACTATGCTGACCTTATCTTTTGTAAGAAGTCCAAAATATGGCGAAAAACTAAAAGCCAATCAGGTGGATTGGATTGGAATTGTATTGCTTTCCGCCTTTATTGGTTCGTTACAATATGTTTTAGAGCACGGACAGCAGGATGATTGGTACAATGACAGCACCATTACAGCGCTTACTATACTGAGTTTCTTTGGTTTGTTTTTCTTCATTTGGCGACAGCTAACCTATAAACATCCCATTGTTAACTTGAAAGTACTTAAGGACAGTAATCTGCGAGTCGGCGTGGTCATGAGTTTCATTATGGGATTCGGGTTGTATGGCTCTACTTTTATCATTCCGATTTACACCCAATCCATTTTGGGTTGGACCGCAACGGATGCCGGTTTACTTTTAGTACCGAGTTCCATTACGGTGGCTTTTATGATGCCAATGATTGGAAAACTGATACAACGGGGTGTCCCACAAACCTATTTAGTGGCGCTTGGTTTTCTGGCTTTCTTTATTTTCACCTATTGGATGCACAACATGATGACACCTGATACGGGTGAAGAATATATGTTTTGGCCATTAATTGTGCGTGGTTTAGGTTTAGGACTGCTTTTTGTACCAATAACAACACTTTCACTTTCTGCCTTAAAAGGAAAAAGCATCGGAGAAGGAGCCGCTTTTACCGGAATGATGCGTCAGTTGGGTGGCTCCTTTGGGATTGCCATTATTACTACATTTTTGGCTCGTTTCGGACAGGAACACCGAGTAAATCTGATTGCACATTTAGACGCAACGAAAGTCAATGTACAGGACCGAATTCACGCTTTGCAAAGAGGATTTATGGCCAAAGGTTTCAGCCCTGAAGTTGCTTTACAAAAAGCCTATAAAATTTTAGACTTCGGCGTAACCAAACAAAGCACGGTACTTTCCTATATGGATGTATTCTTGTATTTGGGGGTTCTTTTCCTGATTTGTATTCCGTTTATTTTGTTAGTCAAAAAAGGGAAAAACAAAGTCGACATGAGCGAAGCTATGCATTAATCGACTAATTTACAAGTTATTAACAATTTGTGTCTTTTCTAAAAACAATTTCTTAAATTTGGTTTAACGCTGTCAAAACAAAACAACTTTAAATCAAATCATCATGAGACTTTTTGGTAATAAAGAGAAGAAAATCATTGAGGAACTTCACAAAAAAAGCGAAGATCACTGCAAAGAAATCAGTAAAGAAATCGATGAATTGTTAGACGATTTGAAAACGGATTATGATGAAAACCGAGAAGTAGTCCGCGAATTCTCGTCTTTTGTAGACGAATTAAAAGCAAAATTAAGTCCGGAAGATGCCAACAAATTGTTGGATTTTTCTAAACGGTTAATCAAAGTAAAACGCTGTGCTAAAAAAGGCGTCGAAGCCATGAGAGAATTAGCCCGTGACCAGCGCAAAGTCACCCGTGAAACCAGCATGGAATATGAAGAATACTTCTATCTCAAATAGTAAAAGCTCCCAAATGGGAGCTTTTTTTATGCCTTTTTTTTTAAAAATTTATCTTGTGAAAACCAACGTGTTTCCCTTGCTCAAATTAGCATCAAAAGCATAGCCTTCATAATTAAAACCTTTGATATCATCTATCGTTTCTGCATTCGTGTCAATAATATACCTCACCATTAATCCTCTCGCCTTTTTGGCAAAAAAACTAATCATTTTCAGTTTGCCGTCTTTGTAATCTTTGAATTCGGGCGTGATTACCGGCACTTTTAGTTTTTTGGTATCGACCACATCAAAATACTCATTGCTGGCTAAGTTAAGGAACAATTCTCCCTTAGTTAATTCTGCATTTAGTGATTTAGTAACCGTTGTTTTCCAAAATTCATAGAGATTTTTGTTTTTACCCACCTGCAACTTTGTTCCCATCTCCAAACGATATGGCTGAATTAAATCGAGCGGTTTTAAAATACCATACAGTCCTGACAGAATGCGCAATTTGTTTTGCAATACTTCAATCCTTTCCGGCGGTAAAGTATAAGCATTCAGTCCGATATAGACATCGCCATTAAAACCATAAACCGCCTGACGGGCATTATCCGGAGCGAAAGGCGTTTGCCAATCCTGATTGCGCTGCCAGTTCAGTTCAGCCAGTTTTTCCGAAATATCCATTAAGGCGGAAAGTTGCTTTGGCTTTTTCTTTTTCAACACTTTCTGAATCGAATTGGATTGCTTCAAAAAGGCAGCTTCTGAGTGAAGTTGCGTGGGAACAACGGTTTCAAAATCCAACGATTTAGCAGGCGATATAACGATTTTCATTTACTAACACTTTTAGGTTTTCAAAAATACAAATTCAATGCTAAAAACCATATACGGAAAAATGATTTGTTCCGATGTAGTGATGTTATAAATCTTCCGCAAAATTGTATAACATTTTAACAAAACTCCGCTCGTAAATTTGGTCTGTCTTTTTCATATAAAGAACATTTTCAACCCTTTAACCCTTACTATTATGAAAAATTTTATTTTACTGTGTAGCATACTACTACTCATTTCCTGCAAAAGCAAAAGCCCAGCTGTTGATAAAACGATAGAATTGGTGAAAGTAGATGAAGTAGAAACCGTAAAAAAAGACCGAGCATACGAATTAGGCAAAAGACTGCTTGATGCCTGCAACACCTCACGATTCAAAGCTTTTAGCAGTACTGAAGCCACTGACAAAGTGCGCCAAAATGCCACCAAAGAAAAAATATCCAACACTTGCAAAAAGATTAACCAACGCTATGGAAGATACAAAGGACTCAACCTCATCGATATTACACACAACAAAGTAACCGATGAATACGTTTTTCGCTACAGTGTGGATTATGAAAAAAAATACTTTAAAAAAGAACTTCAGGTAACAGTCAATAACGAAAATAAAGTGTCGGCCATTTCTACTAAGGAAATTGCACCGAAACCCATGTAAACAGCTATAGTAGGATTCCAAGCTGTTTCATGAGGCAGGCTTTAAACACTCTGGATTTGTCGTATAAACTCATTTATTACATTACTGATTTGTTTTTGTTATTTTTACACAACAGCAATTTCTTTACAAACGAATGAAAAAAGCCTTTCTTTTCCTTTTTTTGATGATTCTTATTCCAACAACTTATTACTATTGGCCGGAAAAAAAATTAGACTTAACCCAAAAAGTCACCCGTATTGTCGTTTTCAAATCCAAGCGACTGATGAATGTGTATGCTGAAAATACACTTTTGAAATCCTATACAATTGCTTTGGGAGATGCTCCTATTGGCGACAAGACCTGCGAAGGTGACGAAAAAACACCCGAAGGAACTTATACCATCAACGCCAAAAACCCCCATAGCATTTGTCACAAAAATTTAGGCATCTCCTATCCTAATGACGCTGACCGGGCTTTGTCTCAAAAGTTGGGGAAACCAACGGGCGGTGATATTAAAATCCACGGATTGTTGAATGGCCAAGGTCGGCTCGGAAAGTTTCATCGGTTCAAAGACTGGACTAATGGTTGCATAGGCGTAACAGATGATGAAATTGACGAATTGTACCAAGCCGTTTCCATTGGAACTCCTATAATTATTAATCCTTAAATTGACACTTTTCAATAACCATGATTAACAGCATTCACCACATTGCCATTATTTGTTCCGATTATGAGGCTTCCAAAAAATTCTACATTGACATTTTGGGACTTAAAGTTATTAATGAAACTTACCGCGCCGAAAGACAATCCTATAAACTTGATCTTTCGTTAAACGGACACTATGTGATTGAATTGTTCTCGTTTCCTAACCCGCCACAACGTCCGTCAAGACCGGAGGCTGTTGGTTTACGGCATTTGGCTTTTAGTGTGGAAAATCTGGAAACAGTTATCCATCATTTGGCACAGTTTGGGGTAATAACGGAACCTATCCGCATCGATGAAATCACTAACAAACGCTTCACTTTTACAGCCGATCCTGATGATTTACCCATAGAATTTTATGAGAAATAAACAGCATATTCATCGTGTAGCGACTGCCTTCCATAGCTTATAATTCTCTATATTTGTCCCAACTAAATCGATATAGTACCATGGAAGAATGCATTTCCGTTTTTGACATGCTCAAAATTGGTGTTGGCCCCTCAAGTTCCCATACACTAGGCCCATGGCGTGCCGCAGAACGTTTTCTGAATGAACTGAAAGACGAAAACCTGTTAGATAAAGTCACCAAAATTAGAGTAGATTTATATGGCTCACTATCCCTAACCGGCAAAGGCCACGCAACTGATTATGCTGTAATGTTAGGATTGAGTGGTCAGGATCCGGAATACATTCCGGTGCAAAATATTGATAAAATTATCACCGCGATAAAAAGCTCACATCAAATCAAGTTAGCCAATGAACTGCTGATTCCTTTTGATGCGGAGACCGATATTGTTTTCAACAAAAACTTCCTGCCGTTTCATGCCAATGGGATGACTTTTACAGCACACATAAGCAATGGCAGTGATTATATGGGAACCTTCTATTCTATTGGTGGCGGTTTTGTGGTGAAAGAAGAACGCATCAATGCCAAAAAGAAATTAGCTATTAAATGCGCTTTCCCATTTCCGATTCAAAATGCCGAAGAACTACTACAGTACACCATCACCGAAAACAAATGCATCTCGGAAATCGTGTATGCCAATGAAATCTCAATGCGTCCGGAAGCCGAAGTCAACAGCGAGCTAATGCGCATTTGGCACACCATGCTCGAATGTATGTACATTGGTTGCCACTCCGAAGGCATACTTCCAGGTGGATTGAATGTCCGTCGTCGCGCTTTTGATATGCACCAAGGATTGATTGGTTTGGCCAATTATTCCAATCCTCAGGAATGGCTGGAAACCATTCGCAAAACCGAAGTGAAATTTCGCCAAATCTTAAAATGGGTAAGTTGTTTTGCTTTGGCCACTAATGAGGTCAATGCTGCTTTAGGAAGAGTTGTTACTGCTCCTACCAATGGTAGTGCCGGAGTAATTCCTGCCGTATTGATGTATTACATGGTGATAGAAAATCATGAGGCCAACGAAAAGCAAATCAAACAATTCCTGATGGTGGCCGGTGAAATTGGAAGCATCTTCAAGAAAGGGTCTACCATCTCAGCCGCTATGGGTGGTTGTCAGGCTGAAATTGGCGTTTCCTCTGCTATGGCTGCTGGCGCTTTATGCGAAGTCATGGGGGGTACTCCCGACCAAGTTTTAATGGCTGCCGAAATTGCGATGGAACATCACTTAGGATTGACCTGTGATCCTATTGGTGGATTAGTTCAGATTCCGTGTATCGAAAGAAACACCATGGGCGCCATCAAAGCCATCAACGCCGCGGAACTCGCCATGGAAACTGATGCCAAAAATGCCAAAGTGCCTTTAGACAAAGTCATCGATACCATGTGGCAAACGGCCAAAGACATGAATTCCAAATACAAGGAAACCTCCGAAGGAGGTCTTGCTGTTGCCGTGAATATGGCGGATTGTTAATATTTCAGCCACTTGATGAGTTCTTTCCAGGTTGGTTTTTTGCCGTACATCAGAATACCAACACGGTAGATTTTGGCAGCAAACCACACTACGCCGAAAAACGTTCCGAAAAGCAATACCATTGACAAGATAATTTGCCAAAGCGGTACTCCAAAAGGAATTCGCATCATCATCACTATGGGTGATGTTAGCGGTATCATCGAAAACACCGTTGCCACCGTTCCGTGAGGATCATTCATTACGGTAAAGAATCCGATATAAACGCCTAAGATTAAAGGCATGATAATCGGTAACAGAAATTGTTGCGAATCTGTTTCATTGTCAACAGCCGCACCGATAGATGCATAAAACGAACTGTATAAAAAATAGCCTCCGATAAAGTATATTATGAATGAAATCAATATAGTAGCAATCGGAAGGTTCCATAATTCTTTGATATACATTTGGATTTCATTCCCATCAACATGTTGAGCAGCCTGCATTGCCTGACCTTGTACTCCGCCTGTAGCGCCCATGTGAACCCCAAACATTGTCGATAAAACAAACATAGCGGACAGTCCCAAAAGAGCCCAAATAAGAAACTGCAGAATTCCGGCCAAGGAAGTTCCGATGATTTTACCCATCATTAACTGAAACGGTTTTACCGAGGAAATAATCACTTCAATAATGCGCGAGGTTTTTTCTTCGATAACGCTTCGCATCACCATATTTCCATACAAAATAATGAACATCATAATCAGATATCCAAAGGCTCCTCCTATGATAATTTTGATTTCGTTCAACCCTTTTAAGGCTTCTTCTCCGGAAGCTTTAGCCAAATTAATGGAAACATCCGCTTTAGCATTATTGATTTTTAACGTATCTAAACCGGCATTTTGGAAGTTTTCGGTTGTGATTTTTTTGGCAATAATATCTTGTAAATCATCTATAAAACCAACACTCGGACTGTCATTGGAAACGTACTGAATTCCTTTTTGCAACTTGGTATTATCGGCCACTTTTGGGATGATTAACAGTCCTTCGTAGCTTTCTTTGACGATACTATCCTTAAGAATTTTCAAATCAACCTGAGACAAATCAACATACTTGTATTCTTTGTCACTTTTGAATTCATGGACAAATCTTCCGGTTTCATCGTGAATGGCAATGGTTTTCAAATCGGCTTTCATAGTGCTCAAATAGCCTACAAAAACTCCAATGGCAACAAACAGCAGCGGACTTAAAAAAGTCATAACGATAAAAGATTTGTTGCGCACTTTGGCAATAAATTCTCTTTTGATGATGAGTAGTAGTTTGTTCATTATTTCTCGCTTACGGTTTGGATAAAGATATCATTCACACTCGGGATTTTCTCTACAAAATGAGTCACCTGCCCACGTTGTACCAAAGTGTTCAGCAGTTCATTCGGTGTAGCAGTTCCCAGATTGATTTGCAGTTTCAGTTCGTCGTTTAATGATTTAAAATCGGTTTGTGATAAGGTGAATTTCTGTGACAAATCATACATCAGTCCTTCCACGTTATTGGTCAAAATTCCCACTTCGTAATCATTGGTTCGGTATTGCTTTTTGACATCGGTCAGTTTGCCTTCGATGAGTTTGTTGGATTTGTGAATCAAAGCGATGTGGTCGCACATTTCTTCCACGCTTTCCATGCGATGTGTCGAAAAGATTACGGAAGTTCCCTGTTTGTTTAGTTCGATGATTTCGTCTTTAATCAAATTGGCATTCACCGGATCAAAACCGGAAAACGGTTCGTCCAAAATCAGCAATTTTGGTTTGTGTAAAACGGTTACCACAAACTGGATTTTCTGCGCCATTCCTTTTGACAATTCCTGAATCTTTTTATTCCACCAGCCTTGTATTTCCAAACGGTCAAACCAATAGTCTAATTCATGCTTGGCTTCCGCTTTGGATAAGCCTTTCAATTGAGCCAAATACAGACATTGTTCTCCTACTCTCATTGTTTTATACAATCCTCTTTCTTCGGGCATATAACCAATGACACTAACATCTTCGGGCTTTAATTTTTCACCATCCAGAATGATTTCCCCGCTGTCGGGCATCGTGATTTGATTGATGATTCGGATAAGGGACGTTTTTCCGGCGCCATTCGGACCGAGAAGTCCGTAGATACTGCCTTTGGGAACGGTTAAAGAAACTTCGTTGAGCGCGGTATAATCACCGTATTGCTTCACGACTTTGTTTACTTCGAGGATATTGCTCATACCATTTTTAGTTTGTGTAAAAATAGCTATTTGCACTAAAAAGAATGTTAAAGAAAACAAAAAACCCACCCTTATTGTAACACAAGGATGGGAAAAATTGCTATGAAAAAGAAATTACTTGTTTCCAAGTAATACCCAAATGTAAAACTATTTTTTAAATTATGAAAACATATCTTTTACTTTTTCAAAAAAAGATTTGTCGCTTTTTTCAGGTTTCGGAATGAAGTTTTCATCAGTTAGTGATTTCTCAAAAAACTGGCGTTGTTCTTTGCTTAATGTTTTAGGTGTCCAAACATTCACATGCACCAATAAATCGCCATTTCCGTAGCTATTCAGGCTTGGAATACCTTTGCCTTTCAACCGCAATATTTTACCTGATTGAATGCCTTCTTCGAGTTTGATTCGCACTTTCCCATTCACAGCTTCGATTTCTTTGGAAACCCCAAGAGCCGCTTCAGCAAAACTGATGTATAAATCGTAGTGAAGATTCTCACCTTCCCGCTTTAAAAATTCGTGTTCCTGCTCTTCAATTGCTACAATTAAATCGCCTGCGATACCATTTCCGGGAGCGTCATTTCCTTTACCGGAAACTTTCAGTTGCATCCCATCAACAACACCGGCCGGAATTTTGATAGAAACGGTTTCGTCTTCCAAAATCATTCCGTGTGCATCAGCATTAGTCGGCTTGCTTTCAATAGTTTGTCCTGTACCCCCACAAACGTGACAAGTCGTAGCCGATTGCATTCGTCCCAAAATTGTATTGGTCACACGCAATACCTGCCCTTGACCGTTACAAGTAGAACAGGTTTTATATTTCACGCCCGGAGCTTGTACCTTGCGTTTTACTTTTACTTTTTTCTCAACACCATTGGCTATTTCCTCTAATGTCAATTTGACTTTGATACGAAGATTACTTCCCTTCACTCGACGTTGTCCACCTGAATTTCCACCAAATCCGCCGAATCCGCCGCCGCCAAAAGCACCACCAAAAATATCCCCAAACTGACTGAAAATATCATCCATATTCATGTGATGACCACCACCAAATCCGCCGGCACCTTCAAAAGCAGCATGACCGTACTGATCGTATTTAGCTTTTTTATCAGCATCGCTCAATACTTCATAAGCCTCGGCCGCTGTTTTGAAATTCTCTTCGGCTTCTTTGTTTCCTGGATTTTTATCAGGGTGAAATTCAATAGCTTTCTTTCGATATGCTTTTTTAATTTCGGCTGCAGTAGCATTTTTGGAAACGCCTAATATTTCGTAAAAATCTTTTTTGCTCATAGTATCTTATTATTGACCAATAACCACTTTTGGGAAACGGATAATTTTGTCGCCCAATTTATATCCTTTTTCCACAACATCCACGATTTTTCCTTTCAAGTCATCGCTTGGCGCCGGAATTTGAGTAATGGCTTCGGCAAAATCAGCATTAAAACTGTCACCGGTTCTGATATCCACCTGCTCTAACCCTTTGGAAACTAAAGTGTTTTTTAATTTTTCATGAATCAACTCCACGCCTTTTAACAACACTTCATCTTCAGATTTTGAAATTTGAGTCATCGCTCTGTCAAAATCGTCTAAAACCGGTAATAATGCCTGTAAAACTTCCTGATTGGCAGTTTTAAACAAATCGATGCGTTCTTTAGCGGTTCTTTTTTTGAAGTTTTCAAACTCGGCAAAAAGACGTAAAAATTTATCTTTCTCTTTGGCTAATTCCTCTTCCAATCTGGCTTCAACACTCAGTTCTTCAGCTGTTTCTACTTCATTAACCACGTTTTCGGTTTCGTTTTCAATAGGTTCTTTATCCGTGTTTTCCGTATTCATTTCTGTTTTATTTTTAAAAATATTCTTGATTTTCATTTGCTTCAATTGGATTGCAAAAGTACTGCCAATTCTTTAAAAATGTCAAATTGTCACCATTTTTTGTTTGCCAAAAGATAACAACAAGCTCAAAACCGGAAAATTATCTTAATCAAAATTTAATAAAATTTTAAGACTATTACGTTTTCGTTTTGATTAGATTTGTTCCTGTATTTCAAAGGAATATACGTTAAGGTTGGCTTAGAGCTGTAATAATTATTAATTCAACAATCTTTATAGTAAAAAAAGTGCTGTTACAAGAACAGCACTTTTTTTATGCATATAAGTCGTTAATCGCCTTTTCAATTTCGGGGAATTGGAACTGAAATCCGGCAGCTGTTATTTTTTGAGCCGATAAATTTTTACTGGAAAAAAGAAGGTAACACATTTCGCCAAGCAGCAACTGCATTACAAATTTTGGGATATTGGGAAGGAATAAAGGTTTCTTCAAGGTTTTGGCAATCGCTTTTGTCAATTCCTGATTGCTGACCGGATTGGGTGTTACGGCGTTGTAAATTCCTTCTAATTGTTTTTCAACAGCTAAGTAATATAGAGCCACCAAATCATGGATATGAATCCAGGATTGGATTTGTTTTCCGGAACCCATACCGGCACCAACGCCCAGTTTTATTGGTTTTATCATTTCGGGTAAAGCACCTCCTTTGTTGGAAAGTACTATTCCGGTACGGAGTTTACAGACTTTTATGCCCAAAACTTGGAAACGGTTAACACTTTCCTCCCACTTCTTGACTACATTGGAGAGAAAACTGTCTTCGGTTTCGGTAGTGCTTTCATCATAAACTTTGGAAAAACTTTCCGGATAAATGGCAGTGCCGGAAGCGGAGATAATTTGTTTTATCTGATGATTCGGATGTTTTTTAATCAGATTGAAAAGCAGTTCACCGGAAAGTGTCCGGCTCTCAATGATTTCCTGTTTGTAAGCATTGGTCCACCGCTTGGCTATATTGGCTCCGGCCAAATGGATGATAACATCTACACGAAAAATGCAATTTTCATCTATTTTTCCTTCTTCAGGATTCCAGTAGAAACCTTGATAATTGGCTTGATTTGCTATTTTTGATTTGGCAGTAGTGAGGTAATGAACGGAATGATTTTTAGCTAATAACAGTTTTACTAACTCCTTACCAATTAAACCCGTTGCGCCTGTAATCAGAATTTTCATTTGAATAATTTTACTCAAAGTTACTATCTAATTGTATTAAAAAAAATACAATTATCATGGGTTTAACGTTTGTTAGGCCTTTAGTTTAATGCTCCATTCAAAGTTCATTTCAGAAACTTGGTTGCCTTTTTCATCTACCCCAATTGATTTCATCCAGAGCGTTTGGCCTTCTCCGGTGGCGATAGTTTTCTGAATAGCTTCTTCTATTAAATGACCGTCTTGGCAAGTAAATGTTATTCTGCCGGTGGCTTTTTTGGTAAAATTGCCATTGTTATTAGCAACCAGCATGGAGATTTTCTTTCCCGAATTCTTGATTTGCATCATTACCAAAGCGCCCGTAGTGAGTTCAGCCGCCATGGCCTGCACTGCAAAATACATAGAATTAAAAGGGTTCTGATTGAACCAACGATGCTTAACGGTTACCACGCATTCCTGAGGTGAAATCGATTTAACACGCACCCCACTCCAAAAAGCTGACGGTAATTTGAAAAATAAAAAACTATTCAGTTTTGAAGGAGAAAATTCCATAAGTGCTTGATTTTGCT
>NZ_DAINRG010000048.1:0-20549 GCF_036741995.1 Flavobacterium sp.
AGAGAACGCTTAGGCGAAGTGGCCGGAAAAAAAGTAGTTATTGTGGGCGATATTTTGCATTCGCGGGTAGCGCTTTCCAATATTTATGCTTTGCAAATGCAAGGTGCTGAAGTAAAAGTTTGTGGTCCCAAAACCCTGATTCCGAAATACATCGAAAGTCTTGGCGTTACCGTAGAATCAAATCTTCGCAAAGCGCTGGAATGGTGTGATGTGGCCAATATGCTTCGCGTACAAAACGAAAGAATGGATGTGAATTATTTCCCATCTACCAGAGAATATGCCCAGCAATATGGTGTGGACAAAGCTTTGCTGGATTCCTTAAACAAAGAAATTGTCATCATGCACCCGGGCCCTATAAACCGTGGCGTAGAAATTACTTCAGACGTAGCTGATTCCCAGCAATCCGTAATCCTAGACCAAGTGGAAAATGGCGTGGCGATTCGAATGGCGGTGATCTATCTTTTGGCTTCCAAAATAAAACAGTAAGGGTATGAATGTCATTATCACAGGCAGCAACGGAATGATTGGCGGTTTGATTTTGAACCAATGCCTAAACCATTCCGAAGTAACACAGGTCACTTCTATTGTTAGAAAACCGACGGGTAACAACCATCCCAAACTCAAAGAAATTGTACATACTGATTTTCTGGATTTCTCGGCTATTGAAGCGGCTTTCCAAAATCAGGATGTTTGTTTTTATTGTATAGGAGTGTATACCGGTCAGGTTTCGAGAGCAGAGTTTGCCAAAATCACTATCGATTTTACCAAAGCATTTGCTGAAACGTTACGAAAGCAAAGTGCCCAAACTAATTTTTGTTTTCTGAGTGGGCAAGGAGCAGACCGCAGCGAAAAGAGCGCAATGATGTTTGCTAAAGACAAAGGCATAGCAGAGAATTTTCTCTTTGCCTTGCATTTTGCCGGAATGCACAGTTTCCGCCCCGGGTATATTTATCCGGTGACACCAAGAAAGGAACCCAATTTGTCGTATAAAATCATGCGCTGGCTTTATAAACCTTTGGTGAGTTGGCTTTTCCCATTTGCCAGTGTCACTTCAGAACAGTTAGCCGGTGTGATGGTTGAAGTAGGATTGCACGGCGGTCACAAAGAAATCTATGAGAATACCGATATTCGGAAAATTCAAATTATAGCTTAAAAAAAGCCCCGAAATATCGGGGCTTTTTTTATTCTTCTGTTTTCAGATTTCTGAGTTGTTTCAGCTTCTCTTTCAAAGTGACTAACTCTTCTTTTTTGTTTTCAATGTTTTTCAAGACTTCTTTTACCATTGGGTTATCGCCTTTGGCTTTACCAAAAAACAGGATGTTGTTTTCCAACTGTAAAATTTCACTTTTCACTTCTTCCACCTTACGCATGATAAACACTTTTTCGTTGTCTAACTTTCGGGAATCAGAGTGGGCTAAATGATCCAATTTGTTGGCATAACGCGCCATATCATTGTCTTTTTTGCTCAAGCTTAATTTTTCGAACAAGGCATCCAGGATTTTGTTGAATTTACCTTCGATGTGTCGGCGCGCAAAAGGCACTCTGCCAAAACTTTTCCAAGTTTCGATGTGGGCTTTTATGGCATCTAAATCGGCTTTGTGTTCGCCAATTAATTCAAAAGCTCTTAAGGTTTCTAAGTAGGCTTTTTTCTTTTCAAACGCTTCTACTTCCTCTACATTAACTTCGGTTTTTTGCTCTTTCAGTTTTTCGAAATACTCGTTGCAAGCCGCTCTGAATTCCGTCCAAAGTTTATCCGATACTTTTCTTGGCACATGACCAATGGTTTTCCATTCTTCCTGAATTTGTTTGAATAGCGGAGTAGTAGCGGCAAAATCGGTACTGTCTTTTAATTCCTGAGCTTTAGCTACCAAAGCTTGTTTTTTGCTAAGGTTATCGTTTTGATCTTTCTTGATGTCTTTGTAGAAAGAGTTTTTCAGGATGTTGAAGTTTCTAACCGCATTTTTAAACGCTGTCCAGGTATCTTCATTTACTTCTGAAGGCACTTTTCCGGTAGCAAAAAACTGGTTGCGTAGCGCTTCCACTTTTTCTATTTGTCCTTGCCAGGCTGAGTGTACGGCTACTTTTTCGGTAGCTAATACTTCAATTTTGGCAATGATTTCTTTTTTCTTTTCCAAATTGGCATTCTCCACTTCGCGAAGTTTTTCAAATAAACCTTCACGCTTGTCGTGCATTTGTTTGGTCAATTCACTGAATCGGTTCCAGATTTCGTCACGGTTTTCTCTTGAAACCGGCCCGATATCTTCTTTCCAGATGCGGTGTAAATCCTGCAATTCACGGAATGCTTTGTTGATGTCTTCTTCGTGAACCAATTCTTCAACGCGCTCAATGATTTTAAGCTTTTGAACCAAATTGTGTTTGAAATCCAAATCGCGAATCTCACGGTCTAAGTGTAGGATGTCGTAGAAATTCTCTAAATGGAAATGATAGTTATTCCAAACGTGATTGTATTTGTCTTTCGGAATAGGACCCGCCACTTTCCAACGATCGCGGATGTCGTTAAATTTCTTTAACGTTACCGGAATGCTTTCCTGGCTGTGGATTAGGTTTTTCAATTCCTCTACAATCGCTAAACGGTTTTCTAAGTTGCCTTTTAAACTGTTTTGTAAGCTTTGGAAATGATTATTTTTCTTTTCTCTATACTGAGTGTATAATTGATCAAATTTTACTTTTAACGGAAAATGATAATGGAAATCTTCTGTAGTCTCAGGATTTTCGGCATGGTACTCTTCTTTTTTCTCATCAATGAAATGGTAGTATTTTGACAGGAAAGCTTTCTTCAGTTCTTCAACATGGTCTTTTACCGACATTACTTTTTCTACCACAACTAAATCGCCCAACTCATCCACCAATTGTTCCATTGACAAAGTTTCGTAATCCAGCATAGGAATATCATGACGCTCTTTCAACGATTCGTCTTCGCTTTCCTCAGCATTTACTTCTTCGATGGCACTAATGGCGGCATTGTTGTCGCTTTCGGCCACTACTTCAACCGGAGTTTCCACTTCAGCAGCAGGTTCTTCTTCTACTTCTTCTTCAACAGACGTTTTCATTTCGGCTTCAACAACTTCTTCCACCAGCGCTTCTTTTTCAGCCGCAACTTCGATTTCATCTTCTGTAAGGGATTCCGTTAAAACGGCTACTTCAATAGCAGGTTTTTCAGTTGCTTGCTCTGCGACAGTTTCTTCTACTACTTCCTCAGCCGGTGTTTCCACTTCTGTTGCAGCAACAGTTTCTTCTACCGCTTCTTCCGTTGGTGTTTCCACTTCTGCAGCAGTTGCTTGATTTTCAGTTGTTGTCACTTCTTGTGATTCACTGACTACGTTTCCATCTGCGTTCTGCAGGTTATCATTCTTTTCTTCTAACATTTTACAAAATGTTTTAAGGGTTACACAATTTGAGGGCGAAAGATAGTAAAGTAGGACTAAAATTCAAAGGAAATCAAGGTTTTCTCTACTATTTTAATGATGATTTAGACTCATTTTTGATTAAAAACAAAAAACGCTGTTGAATTTCAACAGCGTTTCTTTAGGATTTAACAGTACTAAATCTAGTTTACCAACACTTTTTTGGTAACCGATTCATTATTGGAAGATAACTTCAAGAAGTAAAATCCTTGAGGTAAATTAGATAAGGAATATGTGTTGTTTTGCATTTCCGGTTGGTTGATTTTTTGCAAAATCTGACCGTTGATGGTGATTAATTCAATAGCATCTAAATTGCTTTCGCTGCTGATGTTAACCGTACCGTTAACCGCAGGATTTGGATAAATTGAAACTGTAGCCAACGTATTGAACGATGGTGCGGCTAATGGAAGTCCCCAAATTTGAGTTACATAATTGTTGTTGTCAATATAAGGGTTTCTATTGCTCTGACGGGCATAGACTGCATTGTTTCTGTCAATTTCTCTTTGGCTTACCGGGTCTTGTTGGTTCCAAGTCAATAAAATATTCAAGAACGTTGGTGAAAAGGAGTGATCGCTGGTACCATCAAACATGGCTTTAACTACAGAAGTTGAGGTAGTGTAAAAACCAGGAAGTTGACTTTCATATCTAGTGGCAAAATACAATAACATTCGTGCGATATCTCCTTTGAATTCGTCAATAGGTTCAAACACAGTACCACTAAAACCGGCCGAATAGCCAGAGTTTAAGTTGCTTCCTCTTTTACTTCCGTTGATGGAGGTCCAATTGGCTACATTTACTTTTCCATAGGGTAAGTCACCTCTTTGGGCATTAACATGCTTATCAGAAGGCACTACAAAATGGGCATCAGAATACATAGGAGTTGCAGAGGCAAAGTACGATTGAGGGATGGTATGCTCTCTATTGTATCTTTCACATTCATTATTTCCTAAAGTTCCATCGTCTTGATTTATACCATATGTAAATTCACATTCAGATCCTGTTGGATTCTCAGTATACATATCTAACATGGTTCCATCATTTTCATAATAGAAATCTTTGTCGGAGGTGGTATATGTGGTGTATAAACCTGGATTATATCCTCGATCGATATAATTATTCGAAATTATAGCCGCCAATTGTGTTTTCAAGACATAGCCTGTCCCGGTAGCACTGTTGTAATACCCATTCGGAATTGAGGCAGTGGCATTGGTGTTTTTGGATTCTTGTTGTGCAATGCTAAACAACGTTACACTTAGTAATAAAGAGGTTAAGATTTTTTTCATTTGATTTTTATAATTCTGTTTTTCTTTCTAATAGTGCCATGTAAAAACCATCAAATCCTGTGTCTTGGGTCAGAATTTTAGATTCTTTAACAAAGGTAAATTTTTTTCCGGTCTCCGTAGTTAAGAAATGCTTAATTTGTTCCTGATTCTCAGAGGGTAAGACCGAGCAAGTGGCATAAACCAGTTTACCACCGGGCTTTACAATTTTAGCATAATTTTCTAAAACTTCAGCTTGTACTTTACGGATGTTGTCTATGAATTCCGGTTGCAGTTTCCATTTGGCATCCGGGTTTCTTTTTAAAACTCCCAAACCACTACACGGAGCATCAATCAGGACTCTATCGGCTTTTTCGTGTAATTTTTTGATGACTTTGGTGCTGTCAATAATTCGGTATTCTATATTGAAAGCGCCGTTTCTTTTGGCTCTTAATTTTAATTGTTTTAGTTTGCTTTCATACAAATCCATGGCGATTAACTGTCCTTTATTTTGCATTAAGGAAGCCATGTGTAAAGTTTTTCCGCCGGCACCAGCACAAGTATCAACGACTCTCATCCCCGGTTGTACGTCTAAGAAAGCGGCTACTAATTGGGAAGAAGCATCCTGTACTTCGAACATGCCTTCTTTGAATGCATCGGTTAAAAAGACATTAGCTCTTTCTTTTAGGACTAAAGCATCGGGTTGGTCTTTTAAAAATTCCGTTTCGATATTTAAATCCATTAAGATGGCGCGAAGCTGTTCTTTGGTAGTTTTTAATGTATTAACGCGAAGAATAACCTGCGCCTGTTTGTTTTGCGCTGCAATTTCTTTGGTCCAAATCTCTTCTCCTAATTCTTTCACGCCCAATTCATCCATCCAATCCGGAATAGACTCGCGCATTTTTCTGATTTTGGATAACTCGTCAAATTTTCCTTTGATTTTACGCTCCGGCGTGCCTTCCAATTGTCTCCAATCGGGAATAGGATAGCCTCTTAAGACTGCCCAAACGGCAAACAATCGCCATAATTGGTCGCGATCAAAAGGTTCTTTGACATCGGCGATTTCCATGTAAAGTCGTTTCCAGCGTACAATTTCATAGATGGTTTCGGCGACAAATTTCCGGTCGGAACTGCCCCAACGTTTGTCTTTTTTCAAGGCGCGGGCTACTACTTTATCGGCATATTCTCCTTCGTTGAAAATGGCGTTTAATGAGTCAATGGTAGTGTAAACTAAATTTCGATGTAATCGCATAGTGTAAAAAAATCAGCCCGCAAAGATATTCGATTTTTGTATATAAAAAAGAAGTATTCTTTAAAACCTTTGTTAAAAGGAATCAAAGAATACTTTTTAGGAAGAATAGTATTAGTATTGCGAAAAGATTCGCTTCATTTCTATTTTTTCCGGTGCATGAATCACCAGTGGGAATTGTTCAATTTTGACAGAGCTGCTGTCTAATCCGAATCCTTTTTCTTCGGACAAACTGAATTTTTTCATGAAGAAATAGGAGTACATGATGATTTTTTCGAAGAACGTCAAATCGCTGTCATTTGAAAGGAATTTTTCAGAAAGAACAAACTTAAAGTCTCCAATGATGTTGTTTTTGTTCAGCGATTCATAACGACTGGTTATATCTACTTCTCCGTTTTTCACCATGTCTTTGATTACTTCTTTGAACATCAGATTAATTTTGGTAGGTTCACGGAAGCCCAAGTAAAAGTCAATACGGTATAAATCGTCTTTGATGATTTCGTTTACTTTGAATTCTTTGCGATACGGTTCGCTCAAAATATTGACGTGGATTAACCAATAAATATCGGCACGTTTTGGTCTTTTTTGAAGAATGGAGTACATCACTTTCTCCTCAATTTCATCCACACGATTGGAGTTGGTCATGTAGACCAAATGTGTGGCATATTTTGGAATGGATAAATCCAAGCTTAACTCGGCCAACACTTTTTTATAGTCGTCAATTTTAACCATTTTAGTATAGTTCTTGCTGATTTTTTTGGCCAAAAACCAAATGGTCATAATAGCAATCAAAACGCAGGCAATGAATAAGGTTACATAACCGCCATGTGGAAACTTATCTAAGTTGGCAATCAAGAAACTAATTTCTATGGCTAAATATAAGGTAATGATAGCGCCGATAATATACCAGGAAACGCGTTTCATTATCAGATAATAATTCAGTAAAATGGTGGTCATGATCATGCAAAGCACGATGGCTAAACCATAAGCCGCTTCCATATTCCCGGATTCTTCAAAGTGTAATACTACGCCAATACAGCCCAATAACAATATCCAGTTGATTGACGGAATATACAATTGACCTTTTAAATCGGTTGGGTATTTGATTTTAACTTTGGGCCAAAAACTCAAACGCATGGCTTCATTTATCAAGGTAAACGAACCACTGATCAAAGCTTGTGACGCAATAACAGCGGCCATAGTAGCAATGACAATTCCGATAGGTTGGAACCAGCTTTCCATAACTAAATAGAATGGATTGGCATTCTTACCACCTAAACGAAATAATGTGTCTCCCTGATGTTTGATCAAATAAGCTCCTTGGCCGAAATAGTTTAAAACCAAAGTCGCTTTTACAAATATCCAACTGATGCGAATGTTTTTACGACCGCAATGTCCCATATCAGAATACAAAGCTTCAGCTCCCGTTGTACATAGGAAAACAAATCCTAAAACATAAAATCCATCAGGATGGATTCGCAACAACTCATAGGCGTAATAAGGATTAATGGCTCTGAAAACAGATAAGTTTCCACCAATTTGAATAATACCTAAAATACCCAACATACTGAACCATACCAACATCATTGGGGCAAAAAACTTTCCAACCAGCTTTGTTCCAAATTGTTGAATGGTAAATAAAATGACCAAAATGGCTATAACAATCGGGACAGTGTTTATAGAGGGATAAAAAGTTCGGATTCCTTCTACCGCTGAGGAAACGGAGATGGGAGGCGTAATAATTCCGTCAGCCAAAAGTGCACTTCCCCCAACAATGGCCGGAACTATCAGCCATTTGATTTTGGTTCGTTTTACTAAGGCATATAAAGCAAAAATCCCACCCTCACCATGATTATCGGCGCTAAGCGTTATGATTACGTACTTTAAAGTTGTTTGTAAAGTCAGTGTCCAAAAGATACACGATAATCCCCCTAAAATGATATCGGGGTTGATGATGTGGTGCAATCCAATTATGGCTTTCATTACATAGAGAGGAGAAGTTCCAATGTCACCATAAATAATTCCTAATGTAATAAGTAATCCTCCTATGGTAAGTTTGCTGTGAAGCTGATGATTATGAGCGCTCATAAATGATGGTTAAAACGGGTACAAATGTACTGTTTTTTTAAAATAATTATTTTTTTAAGGGTTTATTTTTAATAGGATACTATAAAAAAAATCACCACATAGTGTGGTGATTTTCTGTAACAACTAAAACCTATATCAATTTCAACTAACTTCTTCTGTTTCCGCCAGAATTTCCTCTGCCCATGCTGTTGCCACCACCGTTGCCGGCATTACCTCTCGGACTGGAAATTTCTCTTGGGGCTGCGCTTCTTGGCGACTCATAATTTCTGTTATTTCCGCCTTGTGGTTCTACATTTCTTGGTGAATTATTCCCTTGATTTGAATAAACTCTCGGAGCTGATTCTTGTGTTCTTACGCTTCTCGGCGATTCCATTGAGGATCCGTTGCCTCTTGGATTGTTCCCGTTTTGGCTATAAACTCTTGGACTTGCATTTCCATTTGATTCAGTGCTTCTTGGTGAATTAGTTCCCTGATTTGAAAAAACTCTCGGAGTTGCCTCTTGTGTTCTCACATTTCTTGGTGATTCAGAAGTGTTACTATTTCCTCTTGGGCTATTGCTGTTTTGACCTTGAATTCTTGGCGTTTCCGTTCTGGTATTTCCAGTACCGTTGTTTCCGTTTCCACGAGGAGAAATAGTATTGTTGGCATTACCTCTAGGAGAATTCATCGCTAACTCATTACGTGTACCAACTGTTCTGATGTTTCTGGTTCTGTCTAATTCATATCGATTAGCATAACTTGCATTTCTGTGTTCAAAAGAACGATTCGGGTAACGCGTTTCATATCCATTTCCTCTTCTTCCTCTGTACGAGTTATAAGCTGTTTCACATCTTCTGTAATTTACATAATTGTAGTGATTATAGCTGTTGATGCATATTCCGATGTGGCTTCTGTATCTGAAGATTGGACATGGTTCCCAAGCATAATAATAGGTTGGGTAATAGCCCCAGTACCATGAGGAGTAGTAAGGACGGTAACTACCAATCCAGAAAGAAGCATAAATTACCGGAGGAGAAACGTATACCGGCTCATAGATATAATTGGCACCATACATATACACATCACCAACTACTTGTACCTGCACTCTGTTGTCTCTGTCTTTTTGCACTTCAACAGTAGCCACGTCCTGATAAGTATCACGGCCAAGCACCGATTGAATTACAATTAAGTGAGCATTGCCTTCTACGGTTTCAATCACACGCAAATAATCTACCTGATTGTCTTCGTTTAAATCTAAATTCGAAATCTGAATTTTAGGGTCGTTTAATCTTCTTTCAAAATCAGCTAAGTTTTCGGAATCTCCAAAAATGGAAGCCACGGCTCTTAAATCTAAGTTATCACTGATTTCCGAATTGTTGGCCGTAACGGTTGTCCGGTCCTGAGCTATCACACTCGTAATGCTCAGCAACGAGAATATCGATAAGGATAAAATTTTAGTTTTCATAATATATGTTTTTTAAATTGAATAGTTTTGATAGTGAATAACCAATTACTGTGCCACAGCTTTTTTTTGAATAATTTTAACTAAATCTTAACGGAGCAAAATTTGTATATTCGCTTATAATACTTGTGTTTAGCATGAAAACCAAACTGCTTTTTTCTTCTTTTTTATTACTTTCTTTAGTAGATGCCTGTTGCGGGCAAAAGAATTCTGTAAACTTTAACAACGTTGTCATTGGTGTGCTTTTGAACGATAAAATCAGTATCAGAGCTATTGAAATTGATGCTGATGATGCTGATAAATTATGGTACGCCGGAGATAAAAACCGATTTGGTTTTTATGATTTTAAAGAGCATGAAAAAACACAAAAAGAGATCCATATTGACAGTCTAAAAATGGAATTTAGAAGTATGGCACAGACTAAAGATTATTTGTTTTTAGCCAATATTGGTAATCCGGCTTATATTTTTAAAGTCAAAAAATCCGATTTGAGTTGGGAAAAAGTCTATGAAGAAAATCATGAAAAAGTATTTTATGACAGCATGAAGTTTTGGAATGAACAAGAAGGTATTGCTATTGGTGATCCAACAGAAAGTTGTCTTTCCATTCTTATTACCCGCGATGGTGGAAATAGTTGGAAGAAATTATCTTGTGAGAGTTTGCCAAAAATAATTGATGGAGAAGCCGCATTTGCTGCTAGTAATACCAACATTGTAATCAAAGGAAACAAAACATGGATAGTCTCTGGTGGAGTGAAATCGAGAGTGTTTTCTTCTGAAGACAAGGGAAACTCATGGAAAGTCATTGAAACACCAATTGTTCAAGGAAAAGCGATGACCGGAATTTTTACGGCAGATTTCTATGATGAAAATATCGGAATTATTGCTGGCGGGAATTATGAAATTCCGATACAGAATTTTCAAAACAAAGCCATGACTCAGGATGGCGGGAAAACCTGGAAGTTGATAGCAGAAAATGCTGGTTTTGGGTATGCTTCCTGTGTGCAGTTTGTGCCAAAATCTAATGGAAAACAAATCGTTTCGGTGGGTGCTTCAGGGTTGTATTACTCTGCAGATGGTGGTAATTCATGACAACAGCTAGCAACGGACGACACTTTGTTTACAATCCGCTTTATTGATGAGCATACTGCTTTTGCCGCTGGAAAAAATAAAATCATCCGGATTGTATTCAAAAAATAAGAGAGCCGTTAGCTCTCTTAAAATTTTATTTTCCTTGTTTCTTATCGCGGTACTGTTGCAGCAATTTGCGATTGAAGTTTTCTTCTGCTTTTTTGAGTTTCAAGATTTTGACAGGAGGTAAGACTGCTTTCAAACTGGCCACAAATTTCTTCTTCGCCTGATACAAATCGTCTTCCATACTTTCCATTTGCGCCAACATGGCCGTAGCATCTTTATCGGATAATTTATCAAATGAATCATCGTCCATGCGTTCAAGATAAGCTTTTAGTTTTTGCTTTTTGATTTCCTGTTGTTTGTCTTCAAAAGCATTGAATAGTGGCCAAAATTTAGTGGCTTCCTCAGGTGTTAGACTCAATTCATCAGTGATGAACGCTACTTTTAAAGCTTTGATCTGTTCTTTCTTTTTGCGAACAAATGGTCCGTCCTGTGCCACAGCACTCAGGGAAATGAACGCTATAAGTAATGGGAGTATTTTTCTGATTTTCATAATATTAGTCTAAAATGTATTGTTCTAAATTGGTGTTGGAATCTAAAGCGTCTTCAATCTCTTTGTCTTGTACATTGAATTCTACTTTCATTTTTTCCAAATCTTCTTTGTCGAGTAAATTTACGATTTCATCTTCTGAAAGATTAGAGTTGTAAGCAAGATATTCTTCAAGTGTTGCCGAATCTACTTCTTCTTTATGCGATGCAAATTGATTGTAGAGCGGCACAGATAACATTAATATTAGTATCGCAACGGCGGCATAATACCAAGCTTTTGTAACCCTGAAAATGGAAATTACTTTCGGTTCCTGCTTTGGTAATTGTGTCAAAAGTTTAGCTGAAAATGTATCAAA
The DNA here is from genome assembly GCF_036741995.1 of Flavobacterium sp. Lineage (GTDB taxonomy): Bacteria > Bacteroidota > Bacteroidia > Flavobacteriales > Flavobacteriaceae > Flavobacterium. The sequence goes on from NZ_DAINRG010000048.1 coordinate 11,501, forward strand.
ATAACCATCAGGCGTTGTAAATCCTGAGGCAATCTTGGGTTCATTATCTAATTTAAATGCTTTCATGTGGGTTTGACAAATGGTAAAGTAAAAGGTTTAATTGGTTTTCATAAAATCTTCGATTTTTTTGACCGCATGATGATAAGAAGCTTTCAAAGCTCCCACCGATGTGCCTAAAATTTCGGACATGTCTTCGTATTTTATTTCTTCATAATATTTCATTTTAAAAACCAACTGCTGCTTCTCTGGCAATAGTGTAATGGCTTTTTGTAATTTGAGTTGGATTTCGTTGCCGTCAAAATACGTATCCGCTTTTAAGTTGTCTACAATTTTACTTTGCATGGCTTCGCTGGTAGAGCCATTTCGCTTGGCTTTCTGATTGATAAACGTGATGGCTTCGTTAGTTGCAATGCGATACATCCAGGAAAACAACTTGCTGTCGCCTTTAAAATCTTTTAAATACTGAAACACTTTTACAAAGGTATTTTGCAACACATCATCGGCATCATCATGGTTCAGCACGATGTTTCGGATATGATAATACAAGGGTTTTTGATAATCCTGCAAGAGTTTTTGAAACGCTTGGTTTTGCGTTTTCGGATTTAGTAATTCCTGAATGAAATCCTTTTCTTCTTGCAAAGTGAAAATTTAACGGTTGGAATAAAGATAACAGAAAAGGTTTAATCTACGATGAAATTATGGTGTTTCAGCAGGAGCAGGTGCGGGAGCTTCGGGTGCAATAGTTGTAGTGGCAGGAGCAACAATTGGCTGAACCGCTTCCGCTTTTGGGAAAACCGGAATGTAAATCTCAGTAACCCATTTGGAAGGTTGCTTGACATCGTCAATCGTTTTTACATAAGCTTCCACATATTTTCCGGCAAAGTTTTCTTTGAAACCATTGTCCGTGATGTATTTTTTGGCCGTTGCCCAAGCTTCTTTGTTGTGAGAATAGTCGCCGACTAAAGTAGTTTTCAAACAAGTAAAAGGAACAATTTCTCCGGAAATCACATCGCTTCCCGGCATCACAAATATTTCTTTACTCGTAGGAACACAAACCGAAATGGTAGCAAAATCATTGCCTGGCTCGTAGCGTTCGTACATGACAAACGGCTTACCAGCCATGGCTATTCTGTTCTTTTTGAAAAAATGCACCATGCCCGACATCAGGATTTTGATGTTTTTCGGCAAGCTTTTCAGTTTACAGGAAACGGTTTGTTTCAAACAAAATCCGGAAGCTCTTTGCGAAACCCCATTCACTTTGATGGAATAGGTTTTCATTTCATAATCGAGCGTTTTGTCTAAATTGCGTAAACTTTTTTCAAAGCCATCACCCAGTATTCCGGTAATTCCGCCTTTAAAGAAAGTGCTAATCTTAGTAAAAATATCCATTTTACCTTGACTGTGTAGGGTTACTTTCGTTCCGCCAACGGTATCTTTAAAAGTCCAATTCAGTACAGCAGTTGTTCCGTTGAAATTCAGTCGTTGGGCAATGCTGTCGTTTTCTTTGACAAAAACAGTCTTACTATTTCCGGTATCGGAACCATTTTCCCAAGAGCTACTGGCTCCGGCACCCATTGTTTTTGCTGGATAATTGAATTTTATGGAATTGTCTTTCGACATATAGGAACCAAAAGTTTCCCAGTTTTTATAATCGTTCACATAATCAAAAACGGTACTTTTTTGCGCTTTTATGATACTGCTTTTGGTAACTTCGAAATCTCCTTTTTGGGTGGCTACATAAACAGTGATGCCAACAAAAGCTAAGAGCACTAGTAGGAATATGTATTTCAAAATTCTCATGAATCGATTTTTAGGTGTTACAAAGTTAAGAATTTAATAACAGCATCATAGTTTCCTTTTGATATTTACAGATTGTTTATATTTGTTTGCATTCAAATTCAATTTCATGAAAACCACCAGTGAACTTCGCGGCATTTTATTCAGGCATTTAGATGGCATCACTACGGTTCCGGTGGCTTATTCATTATACAAGAAAGGGGTGTTGGAGTATATTTTACAGCAACAAAAAGTATCACTAAGTGAACTTGTCGAAAAATTCAAAGCGAATGAAGGGTATCTCAATGTAGGACTTCGGGTTTTGGCTTCGCAAGGCTGGTTGGTTCAAATAATTGATAATCAAAAAGATGAAATTACCTTTGAAACCAATGACAAAAGTGAAATAGCTTTTTCGTTGATTCCGTTGTATGAAGATGTTTTTGCGTTGATGCAGTTTACAGAGCATTTCCATCCGCGAAAATTTGAGGTAGAACCATTTGAAATGTTGAATGATTTGTTCCGAAAATTTAAATCAAATTATGGCATTCAATTTTCCGATGATGAAAAGATACGCTCCATACAGGAACAGGTTTTGTATCACATCGAAGGGAATTTGGTAGGCCCAACCATTGTAATGCTTGGCATGACAGGTATGTTTCACAAGTATTTTATGGAAACTTCTTTCCGCCCGGAAGAGTTTCACAAAAAGCCGGAATGTTTCAAGGAAATCCTTGATTTCTTAACGCATTTAAATTGGTTTACCAAAAAAAACGATCATTACCAATTTACCGAATCTGGTTTGTTTTATGCCAAAAGAGCCACTGCTTATGGCGTTACGGTTTCCTATATTCCCACATTGCGAAAAATGGAAGAGCTGCTTTTTGGTAATGCCTCCATTCTCAGAAATATTGGCGAACACGAAACTGAATTGCATGTGGACAGGGAAATGAATGTGTGGGGCAGTGGAGGAGCGCATGCCGAATATTTCAAAATTGTAGACCAAATCATCATCGAATTATTCAACCGCCCAATAGCCGAGCAACCGAAAGGAGTTTTGGATATGGGCTGTGGCAACGGCGCTTTTTTGGAGCATATGTTTGATGTGATTGAGCGTCAAACGAGTCGCGGCAAAATGTTAGACGAGCATCCGTTATTTTTAGTTGGAGTGGATTATAATGAAGCGGCGATTAAAGTCACCCGAGCCAATTTAATCAAAGCGGATATATGGGCGAAAGTAATCTGGGGAGACATTGGAAGGCCACAACTTTTGGCAGAAACCTTGAAAGAAGATTACGCGATAGATTTGAAAGAATTGCTCAATGTGAGAACCTTTTTAGATCATAACCGAATTTGGGAAACACCAACTAATAGAACGCCAAATCGGGTAAGTACTTCTACCGGTGCTTTCGCGCATCGGGGTCAAAGAATCAGCAATAATGAAGTGGAAGATAATTTATTGGAACATTTAAAAAAATGGTCGCCTTTTGTTGAGAAGTTTGGCTTGCTATTAATTGAATTGCATACGATTGCCCCGGAATTGACTGCCAATAATCTCGGAAGAACTGCCGCGACAGCCTATGATGCCACGCATGGGTTTTCAGACCAATATATTGTTGAGATTGAGGTGCTCCACAAAATTGCTGCCGAAGCCGGATTGTTTTCGGATGAAAAAGTATTTGCCAAGTTCCCAAATTCGGACTTGGCTACAGTAAGTGTTAATCTTTTAAAAGGGAAATAGCTTAGTGTTTCATCGTTACTTTTATCACAAATAACAAAGCGATAAACAGCAGAAACGCAATAAGAACTTTATAGCTTCCTTTATATACCTTTTGATGAAGGGCTTTGTCTTTGCCATAGGCAAAATAGGATGCAACTACAAAAGCAACAAAAAACAAAGCGGCGAAAGTCCATTGACCAGTTGTGAACATTTATTTCAAATTTTCAACAAATTTACTCAATTGTATGCTAAAGTTGTAATTTGCATCATCAATTAATTTTATAAAAAATGCAAAAACAACTCAACGCTGTAAAAGAATTCCACACCTCATTCGGACTTGGTGTAAGTTACGAAATGAGAGGAGATTTGGGAGAACAAAATAATATGCTTCGCTTCAATCTGATGAAAGAAGAGAATGAAGAATATTTGGAAGCGGTTCAAAACAATGATTTAATCGAAATTGCCGATGCGCTTGGCGATATGCTTTATATTTTATGCGGCACCATTTTAGAACACGGTTTGCAACACAAAATAGAAGAAGTATTTGACGAAATCCAACGCAGTAATATGAGCAAATTAGGAGAAGACGGCAATCCGATTTACCGTGAAGACGGCAAAGTACTAAAAGGGCCAAATTATTTCAAACCGAGTTTTGAAGAAATCCTTAAATAAAAAAATCCTCCATTTGGAGGATTTTTTGGTATTAGATTTTCACGGTCCAGCCAAAAGTATCTTCGGCCAGTTTGTATTGTATTTTGGTCAGTTTCTCTTTTAATTGTAAAGCAATTGAGTTTTCTATTTTTGGTAATTCATAATAGTGTTCTTGGTATTGAAAACCTACAATCGGACTAACAACAGCTGCAGTACCGGCGCCGAAAATTTCTTTTAAGCTTCCGTCTTTCGCACCAGCCACAATTTCATCCACCAATACAGAACGCTCTTCTACTTTAATTCCTTCGCGATGTGCCAAATCGATTAAACTTTTACGGGTTACCCCATCCAAAATTCTCTCGCTGGTTGGCGCTGTGTAAATAGTGTCATTAATTCTGAAAAACACATTCATTGTTCCAGCTTCTTCCAGTTTAGTGTGCGTGGCATCATCGGTCCAAATGATTTGTTGAAAGCCTTTTTCCTGTGCTAATTTTTGTGGATAAAACTGAGCCGAATAATTTCCGGCTGCTTTGGCAGCACCAATTCCTCCGTTAGCTGCCCGACTGAAATGCTCCGCAATAATCACTTTAACTTCTCCGGAGTAGTAAGCACGCGCCGGCGAAAGGATAATCATAAATCTATATTGTGTTGACGGTTGGGCAATAACTCCCGAACCAATAGCAATCATAAATGGTCTGATATATAATGTATTTCCTAATCCTTTTTTTACCCAATTTCTTTCCAAATCAACGATGGTTTTTAAGCCACCGATGAAAATTTCTTCAGGAACTTCAGGCATAGCCATTCGCACTGCCGATTTGTTAAAACGATCTAAATTTTGATCCGGTCTGAAAAGCCAAACGTCATCATGCTCGTCTTTATAAGCTTTCATGCCTTCAAATATGGCTTGTCCGTAATGAAACACTTTCGCTGAAGGATCAATTAAGAAAGGTTCGTAAGGTTTGATAATGGGTTTTTGCCACTTTCCTTCTTTGAAATCACAAATCAGCATATGGTCAGTAAACACATTTCCGAAAGCTAGATTTTCAAAATCAACATCGTTAATTTTACTAGTATTGGCTCTAACTATATCGATTTCGGAAGTATTTTTTAACATCATTTAGTTCTAGGTTTTATAAAGAAAACTATATAATTAATTGACAATCAATTTTTTATGTTTGTTTTCTGAAAATTACAGTTGTGTTGTTAGTTTTTTGTAAAACTAATAAAAATATGTTTGCATTTTGCATCGTCAAAAAATATTAAAAACTTTTTTTTGAATTGTAATTTTCGATTGTGCTAACTAATTAATTTCATAATAAAACGTAAAATTTGTTGCCAATATATTATGTGAATTTGTTAATCTGTTTACATTTGTAACTCAATTAAAAAAAATAAACTCATGAAGAAAATAAATCTTATTCTGATGGCTGTCTTGTTTTGTTTTGGTTCTGCTGCGTTAGCACAGTCAAAAGCTAAATCATTCAATAAAAACGATTATGTTTTGTTTGGCGAAGATTTTAAAGTAGTTAAAATTTTGCCGAAAAATGAAATGCTAAAAAAATACAAATCGCTTAAAAAAGGAGATACTATTACCGTTCAATTTCAATCCAAAATCAAAGCAGTTTGTAAAAAGAAAGGCTGTTGGATGAAAATGGAATTAGCCGGAGACGATGATTCGTTTGTAAAATTTAAAGACTATGCTTTCTTTGTTCCTTTGAATGCAGATAACAGTGATGCCATTGTAAACGGAAAAGCTTTTGTGGATGTGGTTTCGGTGGAAGAATTAAAACATTATGCCAAAGATGGCGGTAAATCGGCGGCAGAGATTGCTAAAATCACAAAACCGGAAATTACGTATTCGTTTTTGGCCAGCGGTGTTTACATCCAAAAATAAACCGGAATGAAAAAAGTAGTCCTAGTTCTTTTTGCTTTAAGTTTGTTTTCCTGTCAAAAGAAAGTGGAGCAGAAGGAAGTTAAAAAGGAAGAAAAACAATGCTCCTCCGGCAAAGGAAAGAAAATGGAAATGTATCAAATGTCGGAAATGGCCGCTTTGATGGAACAGATGTATGTTGACAATCAACGACTGAAAGAACGCATTAAAAAAGGCGATACCATTGGTCAGTTCCCGCAACATTTCCTTAAAATCCACAAAGCTGTGATGACTGACGATTCTGATAATGATGCTTTTTTCAAAGTACAAGCGGCTAAGTTTATCAAAGCACAAGAGTTGATTTATAAAGATCCGAAGAATGCCAAAGAACATTTTAATAATGGAGTAGATGCCTGTATTCAATGCCACCAACAAAAATGCGGCGGACCAATTCCAAGGATTAAAAAATTATACATTGAATAGGTTTTGAAAAGAGAAATAATCAAAACCAATGATGGTTCCACCACCATACATTTACCGGAATGGAATGAAAGTTATCATTCAAAACACGGTGCCATCCAAGAAGCATATCACGTATTCATAAAAAATGGGTTTTCACTTTTCGAGGGAAAGCCCATTTCTGTTTTGGAAATAGGTTTTGGTACCGGTTTGAATTGTTTTATCACCTATTTGGAAGCTAAGAAAAGGAATCAAGCAATTAATTATGTTGGAGTAGAAGCCTATCCGGTTGTAAAGGAAGAAGCCTTGCAAATGAATTATGTAACAGAAATTGACGCAAATGAAAGTGTTGTTTTCAAACAATTGCACGAGTCAGATTGGGAAACAGAAAATGCAATTACTGAAAATTTTTCCTTGACCAAACGACAACAATTCTTTCAGGATATTAAAGATACCAACACATTTGACTTGATTTACTTTGATGCTTTTGGTTTCAGGGTGCAACCCGAATTGTGGTCGGAAGCTATTTTTGCAGCTATGTATTCAGCCTTAAGACCAAATGGAATCCTTGTAACTTACGCTTGCCGCACCTCAATTAAAAATGCCATGCTATCAGCAGGTTTTTCTGTAGAAAAGTTACCTGGCGCTCCAGGCAAAAGAGAGATGTTACGCGCCACTAAAGGCTTTTGAAATTTTAACATTTTTCAACTTTACATTTAACTTTTCTTTTGATTCATCCAGAAAAAATATTCTTTATTTTTGAAATATCAAATTCGTTCTTACTTAATTATCTTAACTAAACGCAATCATTTTTATGTCTAAATCAATGTTAGACTACACCAAGTCTGTGTTGAAAAGAGTAAGTTTTGATGTCTCTCTTTTTACGAAAGAACTTGAAAAAGCCTGTAAGGTTTTGTTACCTTACGAATTAGAAGAATTAACATCGTGGCTTTTACAATTTGTTAAAGAAAAGCCGGAATTGCAACATTGTATGTTGCGCATTAATAATTAATAAAACTAAAAGGAACTTAAACGGTTCCTTTTTTTATTTTCTGTATTAGGGAAACTATAGTACTAACTGTTTCGTAAATGAGAGAGAGTCATAAATTTAAACTTTACAGTTATGGGACGAGTTAGCTATGATTATATGAAATCATCCATTGTAAGGGTTAGCCCTAATAAAGATCTTTTTATACAAGAAGTCATTAAGGCGTCAAAAACACTTTTACCTTATCAAAAGGAAAATCTGATTAATTGGCTTTATTTTTTTACGGCGGATAAGCCAGAATTACAAAAATGGCTAGGGGAATTTTTAGATAAAAACACTTTAGTAAGATAAAGCTTTATTTAAATCTTAAATAGTGTATTTCATCGATTAAAATAGTGGTATAACGATAATTTTTAACAAAAAACATTGTGGTAAAACTTTTTTTGCTTTACATTTACGAAACGTTCTTACACTAAGATAACCCCAAATCTTAACCACTATGCCTAGAATGATTTATGATTACACAAAATCGGTACTCGAAAGAGTAAGCTTCGACCCTGTTCTTTTTGCCAAAGAACTAAAAAAAGCAGTAAAAAATTTACTGCCTTATGAGGTAGAACAATTAAAAAAATGGCTTCAATATTTTGTTACAACCGAACATCCCGAATTGAAGCAATGTTTATCTGTAGTTAGTTAGCAGAAGAGAAATAAGGAGTTGGTGCAACAGCTCCTTATTTTTTTTGTAACGGACTTATAATTTGCACATTCTGAAAAGCAATGGCTCCTTTGACAACCCCTGAGATGGTAGTTCTCAAAGCATCAATAATATGTATCTTCAATTCGTTTTTCGGAAAAATTAAACTTACTTCACGTGCCGGTTTTGGTTCTACAAAGTGCTTTAGCTTTAGTGTGTCTTTTTCATTCAAATCTAAAGTATGCAAATAGGGAAGGAGCGTTATTCCTAAACCTTCATCTGCCAGTTTAATCAGTGTTTCAAAACTGCCGCTTTCTATCTGAAAATGATTTTTCTCGTTTTGATTTTGGTTTTTGCACAAATTCAAAATGCCGTCTCTAAAGCAATGCCCGTCCTGTAATAATAAAATCTCATCAATATTCAAGTCGTCAATTTCAATTTCCTTTTTCTGATAAGCACTGTTGTTTTCAGGAATATAAGCTACGAACGGTTCGAAGTATAAAACAATTTCTTTTATCTTTTCTTCTTCCAATGGTGTTGCTGCAATCGCCGCATCCAAATGTCCGTTTTTTAGTTTTTCAATGATATCATTCGTGTTCAATTCCTCGATGATGAGTTTTACCTTCGGATATTTTTTAATGAAATTATTCAAAAACATCGGCAATAACGTTGGCATAACGGTTGGGATAATCCCCAATCGAAATTCCCCACCAATGAACCCTTTTTGTTGATCTACTATATCCTGAATTCTATCAGCTTCATTGACAATATTTTTAGATTGATTGACAATTTTTTGCCCAATTTCGGTAAGCTGAATGGGTTTTTTAGTTCGGTCAAAAATCTGAATTCCGAGTTCTTCTTCTATTTTTTGAATTTGCATACTCAAGGTGG
>NZ_DAINRG010000049.1:0-17937 GCF_036741995.1 Flavobacterium sp.
CCAATAAATTGTACTTTTTTCTTTCACAACTTGTGATTGACTTGTGATTTAAATCAAATCAATACAAACAATTTTGTGCCATAACAATCTAAAACATAAGTTATGGCAATCGAAGTAATTACCCGCGAAGACCTAAATGAATTTCGCATTCTCCTGCTTTCAGATTTGAAAGAATTATTGAAAGTTAATCCGGGACAAACCAAACAGTGGCTCAAATCCAAAGAAGTCCGCAAACTATTAAACATTTCTCCGGGAACACTGCAAACGCTACGCATCAACAAAACATTATCCTACACTAAAATTGGAGGTATAATCTACTATGCCTACAAGGATATTGAAAAATTACTCGATGAGAATAAAGTAAGTTCTGAGCGCACACTCTTTAATTCAAAGTAATTCAAATCATGAATTACATAAAGCACCTCACTGGCTTTTTTGATAAAGTAGCTAAAGATAGAATGTTGAATCCAACACATGTAAGCCTATACATGTCACTATTTCAATTCTGGAATTACAACCGATTCAAAAACCCGATAAGTATTTCGCGTGATGAGGTCATGAGAATAAGCAAAATAAGCTCAAAAGCAACCTATCACAAATGCCTAAAAATGTTGCATGCACAAGGCTATATCAAATACGAACCCTCATACAATCCATTCAAAGGGAGCCATGTTTTTTTATTCAATTTTTCAGAGGATTTAAAGCCTCTGCCAAAAAACAACAGTTCAAATTTTAAACTTGTTGATGAACAAGTTGTAGACAAGTCTTGTACTGGTTCTGAAACAAGTACTGAACAGGTTCATGAACAAGTCGTAGTACCTTATATAAACAATACAAACAATACAAACGATCTAAACAATTCAAACAGCTTAAACTTGGGCGAGCAAGCAAAAAAAATTGAAGAAGATAATTCCATTTTTAAAAATGGTGATGATTTGAAAGAAGAAAAAAGTTCCGCAAAAAAAGAAGAAATGCCGGTACAATCATCTGATGAGAAAAAAGATTCATCATCACAAGTATTTGCTGACTATGGAGCAGAGTGCAACAACATAAGTCGGCAAATACTCGCTAAAGTAAAACCGCCTGATTTAGATGAAGTCAAGTCACATTTCCTCCAACAAAACTTCCCAGAAATAGAAGCTCAAAAATTCTACAACTACTTTTCAAGTATTGGTTGGCTAGTGGGTGGAAAAATTCCAATGGCCGACTGGCAGGCCGCAGCAAGTAACTGGATGTTGAACGCACCAAAATTCATCTTAAATGAACGAACAGACAGAACAAAACAACTCGACACCTCAGCAAATAAGGACTATTCAGAACCTTTATAGCTATGAAGATATGGTGTTATGGATTGAAAAAAAAGGCCAAGAAATCTATGGTAATCATTTCAAAATTTATGAGAGTGATTATCCAATCATTTATAAACTTATCGCTTATTTTCTAAAAGATGAACCAACATGTTTTCAATATGGGATAAACCTCAACAAAGGAGTTCTTCTATCAGGTCCGATAGGCTGCGGTAAAACTTCAATTATGAACATTATGAAATACCTAACACCTACTGAACATAAATTTTTTGTAAAACCATGCCGGGATATAAGCTTTGAATTCATTCAGGACGGCTACCAAATCATTCACAAATACAGTAAGGGGAAATTATATGAATCAGAGCCTAAAATAATTTGTTTTGATGATTTAGGAACAGAAAACAATCTAAAATATTACGGTAACGAATGTAATATAATGGCAGAAATACTATTAAGTCGCTATGATATTTTTATTGCAAAAAGAATCTCAACCCACATCACTACAAATCTATCAGCATCAGAAATAGAAACCCATTACGGCAAGAGAGTGAGAAGCCGAATGCGGGAACTTTTCAATTTAATAGCATATGATAACAATACTAATGACAAACGTTAAATCGAAAAATTATGAGTAAAGCAGTAGATCTTTTTTGGTCATGGTTCAAGGACCATCAATCTAAATTAAAAACCCTAACCACAATGAGTGCAAAAGAAAAAAAGCATTATGTATATTGGTTGGATTGGCACCTCCATTTTTATGCTCAGGGAGTAGATTTTATCTTGATATTCCCCAACCGAAAAAATGAAAAAACACAAATGATTATCTCAGCCAACGGAAATCCCGACTTTTTTAATAAAGTGGATGAAGTAATAAAATCAGCACCTAAACTGAAAGATTGGGAATTTATAGCATTCGTTCAACCATCCGCAGCTATTGACGAAATGGAAGCGGGATTAGATAAACCTTATGTGTTCAAAGATATCAACCTAAAAGCAAGCGAACTTAAATTCATGCCCTTTGAATACGAAGATTCAAAAAAGATTGACATGATTGTCTACCTGAAGAATTTTACGGTGCATTGCAACAATAAAAACCTACTTGAAGCAATATTTATAATTATACAAGACATAATCGGAGAAAAATCTTTGTATGAAAACATCAATTTTGTAGAATTAGCACAACTGCCAGAACAGGAAGATGATGAATTAATTTACCTATACGATTTGCAATATTTTCTTGACGAAATAAACACTAAAAACGATAAATCATAATGATTTTCGAGTAATTTATATATAAATAATTGTGTTTTAAGGAAATATTAATAAAATATTGATTGAATTTAATTATATTTACGCTGTTTTATTTTAACTGTGAAAAAATACCACTTCATATTACTTCTTTTATTAGGCATATTCTTTATGCCTAATAGTAGTTATGCTTGTGGTGGTTGTTCTGAAAAACATACTTCAAAAAAAGAAGTGACTTCCAAAACAGACAAAGACAGTTGTTGCGAAAGTGACAGTCATTCCAAAACAAAAAACCATAACGGTTGCGGCGGAAAATGTGGTCATTCTAAATGTGTCTGTCCTTCAGCAATTAATGGTTTTACCGTGTCATCTGAACTTATATTAAGAAATAATAGTTTTGATTTTTCTTTTGAAAAACAAAAATTTTCTAACACAGAAACCGCTATATCTTCTGGTTTCTACTTCCTTTGGTTAATACCAAAAATAAGCTAAATCCCTTTTTTGACAGCCATAAGTGTGTCAAATTCATAGCGAATAGCTATTCAATTTAAAACAGTTTTAGATTTTTTTGTTACACCTTTATTTGTGTTGCAATAACATTTCTTTCGCAGCTGTTATCTATTCAAATTTATCTTATCAATAAATCAAAGTAAATTACTTTGATTACTTAAACATTATTTAAAATGAAAAATTCATTTATAAAGGTAATGGTAGCAATAATTGTTGTGCTATCAACCTCTGTCAGTGCACAAATAAAAAATGCTAAAACCGAAAGCGTTAAAGTTTATGGTAATTGCGGTATGTGTGAAACCAAAATCGAAAAAGCAGGAAACATCAAAAATGTTGTTGAAGTTGATTGGAATAAAGACACACAAATAGCAACAGTAACTTATGATGTTACAAAAACAAATCAGGATGAAATTCTAAAACGAATTGCTCTTGCAGGCTACGATAGTGACAAGTTCCTTGCGCCTAATGATGTCTATAATAAACTTCCCGGCTGTTGCCAATATGACCGTGTGGCTAAAATACCAGTAAAAAAAGTAATAAAAGTAGATGCAATATCCAGAGAAAATGGATTAAATGAAAATGACCATAATATGATGGCTGAAAATCAAGACCAGAGCAATAGCGAACAGGCGAAGCAAAGCAATCAGTTACAACCTGTATTTGATAAGTATTTCTTATTGAAAGAAGCGCTTGTAAAATCAGATGCGAAAACAGCCGCTGTTACATCAAAAGACCTTGTGACTTCTATCGAAGCAGTAAAAATGGAAACTTTGAAAATGGAGGTGCACATGGTTTGGATGAAGATATTGAAAGATTTAACAGCTGATGCTAAAAGCATTTCAGAAACGCAAGACATCCAAAAACAAAGAGAAGCTTTCAAAACATTATCAAAAGGAATGTATGAAATAATAAAAGTTTCAAAACCTTCAGAAGCCGTTTACTACCAGTACTGCCCTATGCAGGATGCCAATTGGTTAAGCAAAGAAAATGCAGTCAAAAATCCTTACTACGGAGCACAAATGCTAACCTGTGGTAAAACAGTTGAAACAATTAAATAAAATTTAAAAAATAATAAAATATAAAAAATGAAAACAATAAAATTAAATTCACTTTACGCCTTAGCTACTCTTACAGTGGCATCTTTTTTCATAACAGCTTGTTCAAAAGATAGTAGTTCTGCAACACCACTAAATGTAGATTACCCAGCGGCTTATGTAGTTAATGGTCAAGATGCTACAGTTTCGGTAATTAAATTATCAACTGGTGAAGTAACCGGCACTATATCGTTTCCTGCTTCGGCAATGGTTTCTTGGCCACATCATATTAGTTACCATCAAGGACATTTAGCATTAGGCGTTCCCGGAATGGATTTTAGCGCAGGTCATACTACGACAGGTTCTATGCCTGGTAAAATGTTGATTTTAGATGCAACAAACGGTTCAATAATGGAAAACTTAGATTTACCAGTTATGAATCATAATACAATCTATTCTCCTGATGGTACAGAAATTTGGGTGCCTCAAATGGGAATGGATGGAAAAGTATTGGTTTACAATGCTTCTACTTATGCATTAATGAACACAATTACTGTGGGAATGATGCCAGCTGAATTAACATTTTCATCTGATGGAACAAAAGCTTATGTAGCTAATGGAGACGATGATACAGTATCAATAATTAATGTGGCTACTAAAGCAGTAATAACTACAGTGGCTGTTGGTAACAACCCTGTGGGTGCTTGGACAGGTAGTAACGGACAAATGTTTGTAGATAATGAAGACGGACAATCTATTTCAGTTATCAATGTAGCTACAAACGTTGTTGATCAAACAATTGCTTTAGGCTTCATGCCGGGTATTGCGGCTCATAACGGAACTAAAAATGAATTATGGGTTACTGATCCAATGAATGCAAAAGTACATTACTACACTTGGGATGCAGGCATGTCAATGTGGATGGATGCAGGAGTAATCAATGCTGGTGATGGCGCTCATGCTGTTGCTTTTACAACTGATGGAAATACGGCTTATGTTACTAACCAAATGGCAAAATCAGTTTCAGTAATAAATGTTACTAATCATACTGTTACCAAAACAATTACTGTGGGTAATAAACCAAATGGTATTGTTTTAAAAATGTAACGAGTTTATAAGGCGAAGCAGTAATGTTTCGCCTTATTTAATCAATAAAAAATTATAAAATGAAAATTTCAAAATTACTTTTAACAGCAGTGCTATTGGTTAGCATGGTATCAAAAGCACAAACACTTATACCGATACCTCCAATTGTAACAGGAACCAATATTGACTTAATGGTACAAAGTGGTACAACCCAATTTTATTCTGGGTTTAACACCGTTACTAATGGTTACAATGGCAATTATCTAGGTCCAACTATAGTTTTACAAAAAGGGCAAACGGTGAATTTTAACGTAATGAATATGTTAGGCGAACCAACATCTACACATTGGCATGGTTTACATGTAGCTCCTATGAACGATGGAAGCCCTCATAACCCAATAGCAATTGGAAATACTTGGTCACCTAGTTTTACTGTTATGGATAACGCTGCTACCTATTGGTATCATCCTCATTTAGATGGTTCAACAATGAAGCAGGCTATTAAAGGAGCAGCAGGATTTATAATAGTAAATGATCCTATAGAAAGTGCATTAACATTACCTAGAAACTACGGAATTGATGATATTCCACTTGTTTTCCAATTTGAAACGTTCGATACTACAACTAAACAAATCGTAATCAATGATGAACTGGATAATGCCGTTTTAGTAAATGGTGTTGTAGCAAACGCTATGGTAAATTTACCGGCTCAGGTAGTCCGTTTACGATTACTAAATGCTTCAAGTCATCGTTTTTTTGAATTTGCATTAAATGACAATCGAAGCTTCAGTCAAATCACCTCAGATGACGGTTTGTTAAATGCTCCTGTTGCCATGACTAAATTACTTTTAAGCCCAGGAGAAAGAGCAGAAATACTAGTCAATTTTGCAGGTCAACAAGGAAACACTTATTATTTAAAACAAAACGGAACACAACTACCAGCTGGTTATCCCGGAGGTCCTTTAGGAGGTATGGGAGGAACTTTAGGCCCTCTCGACAATATCAACTTCAACTTGCTTCAAATAAATGTAACAGCACCAACAGCCAACCCTGTAACAACAATTCCAACAACATTAACAACAAATACAATTCTGTCAGAAGTAGCAGCATCAAGTAGAACTATTGCAATAACGGGTTCTCCGGCTATGAGTATGACTAATTTTTTAATGAACGGGGTACAATTTAACCCGGCTGTAATTAATTTCACTACACAGCAGGATGTGGTAGAAGTTTGGAATATTACAAATTCATCAATGATGCCGCATCCATTTCATATTCACGGGAATCATTTTTATGTTCTAAAAGTCAATGGAGCAACGCCACCACTTAATATGCAGGGACGCAAAGATGTGATTACTGTACCGCCAAATGGTGGTAGTGTAAAATTGATTACACAATACAAAGATTTTAGTGATGCCACTATGCCATACATGTATCATTGTCACATCCTTAGTCACGAAGATGGTGGCATGATGGGGCAATTTATAGTGAATGCTAATTTGGGGCTTAATGAAACTACAAGTAATCAAGGAATAAAAGTATACCCAAACCCTATCAATAACGCTCAGTTTTTAAACATTCAATCAGATAGTAATTTGCAATCAATAGAGTTTTTTGATGTTCTTGGAAGATCAGTTTTATTAAAAAATGTACAAAACAAAATCGAAACTATTGCTGTACCAAATTCATCTGGAGTTTATATGTTGAAAATTGAAACAGAAAATAAAATCGTTACACAAAAAATTATAGTTAATTAAAACGTTACTTATGAAAAATATAATGCTTTCAGCCATAGCAATGGCATTTGTTCTAGTTTCTTGTAATCAAAAAAACAACGAAGCTTCAACAACTAATTCAGAAAAAACAGAAAGTGCCTCGCAATTATATGCCTGTCCAATGCACCCGGAAGTAACCGGTAAAAAGGGTGAGAAATGCTCAAAATGTGGCATGGAATTAACCGAGCCAGTTCCAACCACAGAGTCAAAAACGACTGATACAATAGCAAAAACTGAAGCAAATGTTGATAGTGCTACAGTAACTCCAAAAGATTATGTAAATGACATTATAACGTGCTACATAAATCTTAAAAACAATTTAGTAAAAGATGATTCTAAAGGTGCTGCAGATAACGGAAAATTATTATTGGCATCGCTTAACAGATTTGATACAAAAACGCTAAATGCAGAACAGAAAAAGGAATATCTTGATATTGCCGATGATGCTAAAGAAAACGCAGAACATATCGGAGATAACGCTGGTAAATTAGAACACCAAAGAGAACATTTTGTACTTTTAAGTAAGGATATAAACGATTTAATTAAAATTTTCGGTTCTCACAGACAACTATACCAAGACTATTGCCCAATGGCAAATGACGGTAAAGGCGCAATTTGGATAAGCGAAGTTAAAGACATTAAAAATCCATACCAAGGCAGCAAAATGTTAACTTGTGGTTCTATCAAAAAAACGTACTAAATGAAAAAAAGCATCAAAAAAATAGCATGGATGACAGTTATTATTTTTTTGCTGATACAATGTTATCAACCTGCTCGTAACATAGGTTATGAGCAGCATTTTTCATCCAATTTTACAGAAATGTATAACGTACCGAAAAATATTGAAACCATAGTAAGAACATCATGCTACGATTGCCATAGCGATAATACAAACTATCCATGGTATTCTTATATACAGCCTATCCGCTTTTTCATGGATAGTCATATTAACAATGGGAAAAAAGACTTAAATTTCAATGAATTTGGAAACTATTCCGGTCGCAAACAACGGAGTAAATTAGAGGCAATTAGTAAACAAATACAATCTGATGAAATGCCTTTAAGTTCTTATACACTGATTCATAAAAACGCAAAGCTTTCCAAAACTCAAAAGCAAGAAGTAATAAAATGGTTAACTAAAATAAACGATAGTCTTTCATCTGAATATTGATATCATGGTCGAAAAATTAATAACCTTCTCACTGCAAAATCGATTTATTGTGCTACTTGTTGCCGCCGGTCTATTCGGTTGGGGCGTTTATAGTGTGCAACAAAATCCCATAGATGCCATTCCTGATCTATCCGAGAACCAAGTAATTGTTTTCACAGAATGGATGGGAAGAAGTCCTCAAGTTATAGAAGCTCAAGTAACTTATCCTTTAGTTTCAAATCTTCAAGGAATCCCTAAAATCAAAAACATCCGGGCAGCTTCAATGTTCGGTATGAGTTTCGTATACATCGTTTTTGAAGACAACGTCGATACCTATTGGGCAAGAACACGAGTGCTCGAAAGATTAAATTATGCTCAAAGACTTTTACCTCAAAATGTTGTGCCAACATTAGGCCCTGATGGTACAGGTGTGGGTCACATATTTTGGTATCACTTAGATGCTAAAGGAATGGATTTAGGGGAACAACGCGCCTTGCAGGATTGGTATGTAAAATTCGCACTTCAAACAGTTCCCGGCGTTGCCGAAGTAGCTTCTTTCGGCGGTTTTGAAAAACAATACCAATTAGTTTTAGACCCACTCAAAATGCAATATTATAACGTCAGTATGATGGAAGTTATGAATGCGGTTAAAGCAAATAACAACGATGTTGGTGGTCGCAAATTTGAAATGAGTAATATGTCTTATATCGTCAGAGGGCTTGGTTACATAAAAAACATAAAAGATGTAGAAGCTATTGCCATCAAAAATTACAATTCCATACCGGTAAGAGTTAGAGACATCGGCTCAATACAAATGGGTGGTGATTTGCGTTTGGGTATTTTTGACCAAAACGGCACCGGCGAAGTGGTAGGCGGAATCGTCGTAATGCGTAATGGAGAAAATGCTGATAAAGTGATTAAGGCTGTAAAAGCAAAAATGAAAGAGGTAGAAAAAGGACTTCCTAATGGAGTTACTTTCAAAACTTCATATGACAGAAGTGAATTAATTGAAAATGCTATAGCTTCTGTAAAAGGTACTTTAACCGAAGAAATGATTACTGTTTCCATAGTAATTCTAATCTTCCTATTTCACTGGCGTAGTGCTTTGATAATACTAATACAATTACCCATTTCAGTTGCTGTTGGATTTATCTTATTACAAGCATTTGGAATTTCATCCAACATAATGTCTTTAACCGGAATTGCTTTAGCAATTGGTGTCGTCGTTGATGATGGAATTGTTATGGTAGAAAATGCCTATCGGAGTATTTCTGAGCGACAACAGGAATTGGATAATACTAAAACATAGTGGATATGATAACTAAATTTAAAAATATTTTCAAAAAAGAACACGACCCATTATCACCTGAAGAAAGATTAAAAATTATAGAATCTTCTTCTAAACTAGTTGGTCCGGGAGTTTTTTATTCTACCATAATTGTTATAGCTTCTTTTTTACCTGTATTTCTTCTTTCAGGCATGGAAGGTAAATTATTTAGTCCATTGGCTTATACCAAGTCATTTATTCTAATTGTAGATGCTTTTTTTGCCATTACACTTACACCTGTATTAATAAGTTTTTTGCTAAAGGGAAAGCTAAGACCGGAAGAAAAAAACCCGATAAATAAAAAGTTAGAAAAATTCTATACGCCTATATTAACCTTATGTTTAAAATGGAGAAAAACCGTTCTGGGAGTAAATATCATAGCCCTATTAATTGGTGTGCTGATGTTTACACGCTTGGGTTCCGAGTTCATGCCTCCTTTAGACGAAGGTTCTATTTTGTTCATGCCGGTAACATTACCTGATGTTTCTAATTCAGAAGTGAAACGAATACTGCAAGTACAGGATAAATTGATAAAATCAGTTCCCGAAGTTGCCCATGTTTTAGGAAAAGCTGGAAGGGCTAATACAGCTACAGACAATAGTCCTGTTAGTATGATTGAAACCATTATCCTTTTAAAACCAAAAAATGAATGGCGGGGAGGAAAAACAAAGAATGACATTATAACCGAAATAAATAATAAGCTCCAAATACCGGGAGTGACCAACGGTTTTACACAGCCCATAATTAATAGAATAAACATGCTATCTACCGGAATCAGAACCGATGTCGGTATAAAAATTTATGGTGAAAGTTTAGATACTATCAATGTTTTGGCGCAAAAAATTAAAAAAACACTGGAAGGTACTTCGGGTGTAAAAGATTTATATGCAGAACCAATAACCGGTGGTAAGTATATTGATATCGAAGCTAAAAGAGAGGTGATTGGCAGATATGGTCTTTCTATTGATGATATTAATAATGTCGTTGAGGCTGCTATTGGCGGTATGACCTTAACAACTACCATTGAAGGAAGAAGACGTTTTTCCGTAAATGCCCGTTATGCGCAAGAATACCGAAATAGCCTGGAAGCATTAAAAAAACTACAAGTTCAAACCATGCAATTTGGGCCAATTCCATTAGAGACAGTTGCCAATATCTCAATAAGTGATGGTCCACCAATGATAAATAGTGAAAACGCAATGCTCCGAGGTAGTGTTTTGTTTAATGTTCGGGATCGCGATTTAGGAAGTACTGTAAAAGAGGCTCAAAAGAAACTAAACGATATGATGTCCAAAATGCCTAAAGGATATTATATTGAATGGAGTGGCCAATGGGAAAACCAACTCAGAGCCAATAAAACATTGAGCCTGATTATGCCTATTGTTATCATGATAATTTTTCTAATCCTGTATTTTACATATCGTTCCATGAAAGAAGCAATAATCACAATGATTACCGTTCCTTTTGCACTCATTGGTGGTGTGTTCATGGTGTACTTTTATGGCATTAATTTATCCGTAGCCGTAGCGGTTGGATTCATTGCTTTGTTCGGTTTAGCCATCGAAACCGCAATGCTGATAACGATTTACTTAAACGAAGCGATGAACAAAATGGTGGCTAAACACGGTAACAGTAAAGAAACAATCACAGAAGATATTTTAAGGGAATATATCATTGAGGGTTCTGCCAAAAGGTTACGACCAAAGTTAATGACGGTTTCCGTTTCACTCTTTGGTTTAATCCCTATACTTTGGGCAACAGGTACTGGTGCCGATGTCATGCTTCCTATTACGGTGCCACTTATTGGTGGTACCATAACCTCAACAATATATGTATTATTAGTAACTCCGGTTGTTTTTGAAATGGTGAAACTTCGCGAATTAAAAACAAAAGGAAAAATAGATATTATCAATGCTAAGTAAAAAACATTATATAGTACTAAGTTGTTTGATATTCACTACTACGATAGTAGCACAAACAATTACACTGGATCAGGTTTTGACCAATATCAAAACCAATAATCCTCAATTAAAAATGTATGATGCCGATATCCAAAGTATGGATGCAGCGGCCAAAGGAGCCAAAAGTTGGATGCCTCCTCAAATTGAAACAGGGATATATATGGCCCCATATAATACGAAACTTTGGAAAGCAGATGATATGTCACCGGGAATGGGTTCTTATATGCTAGGTGTTACTCAAATGATTCCAAATGCGAAGAAGCTAAATGCTGATTATAAATATATGAACGCCATGTCTTCAGTAGAAACTGAAAACAAAAACTACACTATCAATCAGTTAAATGCTATTGCAAAAACAAATTATTACCAGTGGATTGTCAGCACTAAAAAAATTCAAATTGCTAATGATAACCTGTTACTTTTAGAGTATATGATTAAAAGTATGGAAATCAGATATCAATACAATATGGATAAATTGCCATCCTACTACAAAGCAAAATCTGAGTACAGCAAACTGGAAAGCATGATTGTAATGTTGCAAAATGACGTTTCTCAAAAAAGAATAATGCTCAATACATTAATGGCACGTGATATAAATACTCCTTTTGAAATCGATACCAACTATACCTTAAATGACTTTGCAACTATAAAAACAGATTCCCTTTCCCTTTCCCAAAGCAGAAGTGACATCAAAGCAATAGATAAAACCATCGCTTTAAACCAGCTAAAAATTCAAGCGGAAAAAACGAAATTTTTGCCTGAATTTGGAATTAAATACGATCATATGTTTGCCTTTGGTGCACAACCGCAACAATTCTCATTAATGGGGATGATAACTATTCCAATGCCTTGGTCAACAAAGATGAATAAAGCCAATATCAATAGTTTTCGAATTAAAAAGGAAAGCCTCAATTGGCAAAAGCAAATGATTTTAAATGAAACTTCCGGTATGATTTCCGGCATGATTACAGAGTTAAATAATTTAAAAAAGCAATACAGTATAGCCGAAAAAAGTAGCATCCCTGCGCTAAAAAAAAACTACGACACAGCAGTTTTAGCATGGCAAAATAACACAGGTGACTTATTTGTGACTTTAGATGCCTGGGAAGCTTTAAACATGACGCAAATGGATATTTTAGATAAATTACAAGCTATCCTATTGACGCAAACAGAAATTGAAAAACAACTCGAAATAAAATAGTTATGAATAAGTATTTAAAATACATAGTGACATTTATAATATTGATTTCCGTTGGAATTGGCGGCTATTTTTATTTCCAAAAATCAGAAAATCACTCTGAACATTCACAACAGGAAATACTATATACCTGCTCAATGCACCCACAAATTATTAGAAAACAACCGGGAAATTGTCCTATTTGTGGAATGACTTTAGTTGAAAAAGTAACAAAAGACCATTCAGATCATAATGATAAAATAGAACACCTTTTAAAACCAACCGATAATTTTATCGTGGGAAATTTTGAAACAACAACAGCAAAAGACACTGCAATTAGCAATGACATAGTTTTACCCGGAATAGTAGCATTTAATCAAAAATCAGCCACTAACATCGCAGCAAGAATCAACGGTAGAATTGAAAAATTGTATGTGAACTACAAATTTCAGAAGATTACTAAAGGTCAAAAGTTATTCGAAATATACAGTCCTGAATTGCTTACGGAACAACAAAATTTCATTTACCTAATTACAAACGATACCGAAAACAAATCTATTATTAATGCGGCCAAACAAAAATTGTTGTTATACGGTATGACCGGTAATCAAATTAATGGACTCGTAGCAACAAAAAAAACAAACCCGACTGTAACCATATACAGCCCAGCCTCCGGAATCGTGATGGGTACAGATAAAATGACGGATGCTAATGTTGCAGCAATGACTGATGCAAGCAGCAATACAGAAACATTAGACATCAAAGAAGGAAGTTATATTACCAAAGGTGCTATTGTTTTTAAACTATTAAATACAGACAAAGTTTGGGGAGTTTTTAATGTGCTTCAGGGCTATGCTACTAGTATAAAAATAAATCAACCGATAGCAATTACCTCTGAATTAGATGAAAATGACACTATTAACAGCCAAATAAATTTTGTGGAAACACAATTAAATCAAGCGGATAAAACCAATAGAATAAGGGTGTATTTAAACAACAATAAACTTAAACTGCCTATTGGCTCAAGATTACAAGGGATTGTAAAAGTCAAATCAACAAAAGCCATTTGGTTATCAAAAGAGTCTATGGTTAGTTTAGGAAATCAAAAAGTTGTATTTCTTAAAAAAGAAAACGGATTTCAAGCAATTGCAATAAAAACAGGATTAGAAAACAACGATTATGTTCAAGTTTTAAACGGAATTTCTTCTAATGATACTATTGCAAAAAATGCCCAATTTTTAATTGATAGCGAGAGCTTCATTAAAACCAAGTAACAATGAAAAAAACAAAATACATTGGAATACTGATAATAGTATTTATCGTATTATCAGCATGTCACTCAAAAGACAAAGAAGACCATAGTGGTCATGATATGAATCCTGAAACAAATGAGCAAACAGACGTTAACGAAATTAGTTTAAGCAAACAGCAAATAAAATTAGGCAATATCACGACACAAACTATTGCCGAAACTCAAAGTAGCTTAAATCAAACTTATACCGGTGTTTTGACAATAAATCAGGAAAAGGTTGCTACCATTTCTGCAAAAGCAATGGGCAGAATTGAAAAATTGTTCTTGAAAACAACAGGGGAATATGTCACAAAAAACACTCCGGTTTATAGTTTGTATAGTGAAGATATTGCAATTGCAAAACAAGATTATAGTGCAGCTTATAAGCAATTGGCTATGCCAGGTGATTTTGGAAAAAATGCTCAAAACTTACTCAAAGCTGCCAAACAAAAATTGCAGTATTATGGGGTAACAAACAGTCAGATTGAAAATAATAAAGGGACTATAGATGTTTCACCATATACCACATTTTACAGTAATACAAACGGCTATGTTTCAGAAATAATAGCAACAGAAGGTAGTTATGTAATGGAAGGTAGTCCCTTGATTAAATTAGCTGATTTAAACACTCTTTGGCTCGAAATACAAGTAAACGTAAACTACGCTAAAAATTTGTCTGTTGGGCAATCAGCTACTGTTTCCTTCGCTGATTTTCCGGAAAAAACAATAAAAGCAAAAATTTCATTTATCAATCCTGAAATAATACCCAATACAAGACTACTGTTAATACGATTGCAAATACCCAATCAAAATTTACAACTAAAACCGGGAATGCAGGCCATTGCCAAAATAAACCAAGCAGCCGTTAAAGGACTTTTTATACCTACAGATGCTGTCATACGAGAGCAAAACGCCTCCTATATATGGGTTGAAAAAAGACCAGGTGTATTTGAAAACCTAATGGTTGAAACAGGCATTGAAACTAACGGGATGATTGAAATAAAATCAGAAATTGATGCTTCAAAAAAAATAGTGATTACCGGAACTTATGCTATTAATAGTGAATATAAATTCCGTAAAGGTAGCGACCCTATGGAAGGAATGAAAATGTAATTTAAATAGTAACGATGAACAATCTTAATCAAATAATACAGCAATACAAAAACGACAACGAAAGTGTTTACAATACGTGGTTTGTTGACAATGACCAAAGACTAAAAGCATTCCGAACAATTCGGCGTGGTGTTTTGCAGGTCATAGAGGATATCAAAAATAAAAACTTCCCAAACGATTTTAAAGAAAGTAGTTTAGAGTTTGTGTTGAATTGTATTGCAGAACAAAAGCAAGTTTTTGTAGGTGTGGCGCATCCTTTCTATTGGAAACCCAAATTGCGCATCCCTGATATTTATGAAAACCAAAACAACAAAATAGCCTTCGGTCAATTCCTCGAAAACTGCATCAATGCTAAATCGGAAGAGCAAGTGGTGAAAGAAATTGTAAAATTAGATGCACTCAAAATTAAGGGGCTTGGACCGGCAGTGGCAAGTATTCTGTATTTTATACATCCAACCTGGTTTCCGCCATTCAATACAGCTATTCTCAACGGATTTAATTTCTTGTACAAAGACAAAAAGAAATTAGGAAGTTGGACAGAATACCTAAAAATACGTGAAACACTACTCGAAACAAACAGCGCACATAAATCTGAATTATCCAATGATTTAGGAGCAATCGCAGGACTGTGTTTTGAAATTGGAACGCAAAAAATGTTAATAGGTAATGATGAATATTTAAGTGAAGAGGAACGTAATAAATTTGAAAAGAACATTGTAAAACGCCAAAAGGAAATTCAGGAAGAAAAGCAGGAAGAAAATCTTCATAGTGAAATGCAATACCATTTATTAAAAATTGGAGCGTCATTAGGTTTTGATGTCACACCTGCCAGTAATGATAAGAGTAAAGCATTCAATGGACAAAGTTTTTCTTTTATCTCTATGAATAAATTTCCGGAGTTACCTTGCGATAAAGACACACAAAACACCATTAAACTTATTGATGTGCTTTGGTTTGAAAAAGGAACCAATAACATTATTGGAGCATTTGAAGTAGAAAAAAGCACTAGTATTTACTCCGGGATATTACGTCTTTCCGACCTCTATTTTAGCATTTCCGATGGTGATGAAGTATTCTATATCATAATCCCCGATAGCCGTGAAAAAGATGTGATTCAGCAACTCAACAGACCTGCTATTAAAAATTCAAAAATGGTTATCAAATACATATTGTTTTCAGAATTGAGAGCCAATTGTGATGCCATTTGCAAATTTGGTTCAGACCATTCAATAATGGATAAAATAGCAAAATCAATTGGAACCTTATAATATTCTTTAAAAAAAAGGGGGTTTAAAAATCAAACAACTAAAACCCAAAATTGTGCAACTCCAATAAACCGTTATAACTGGAAATTTGTATTAAAATAACAACAGGATGATACATACTTATAACATTACCGGAA
Organism: Flavobacterium sp.; assembly: GCF_036741995.1. Classification (GTDB taxonomy): domain Bacteria; phylum Bacteroidota; class Bacteroidia; order Flavobacteriales; family Flavobacteriaceae; genus Flavobacterium. The sequence goes on from NZ_DAINRG010000049.1 coordinate 16,382, forward strand.
TGACTTGTGATGGTTGTCGTGCCAAAGTCGAAAAAACATTGAATGCTATTGCTGGCGTTGAAGCTAAAGTTTCATTAAACCCACCAATAGCAACTATAACTATGGAAAAACACATTCCAACAACACAGCTTCAAGAAGCATTAACAGCAGTTGGAAAATACACCATAGAAATGTCTAATGGAAAAAATCCACATGAATCAAATACAAAGGAAGCTACTTCAAAATCTTGTTGCTCCACACATTCTCACAGCCACAAGAATGAAATAAAAGCGCCAAGTAATGCTAATGGAAAATACTATTGCCCAATGCATTGTGAAGGAGAAAAAGTTTATGACAAAGCAGGTGACTGCCCTGTTTGCGGAATGGATTTAGTCAAAGCACCGGAACTAATCGTTAGCAAGACTCTATATACTTGTCCAATGCATCCCGAAGTAATTAGCGAAAATACGGGTTCTTGTCCTATCTGTGGTATGGATTTAGTACCAATGAATCCAACTGACACCGAAGACCAGAAAACGTATAAAGATCTGCTAAAGAAAATGAAAATAGCGGTAGTCTTCACAGTTCCCATTTTTGCTATTGCAATGATAGAAATGGCTCACAATAATCCTTTATTGCAAATAATGGACGCCTCAAAATGGAATTGGGTGCAATTAATACTATCGCTTCCAGTGGTTTTTTATGCTTGTTGGATATTCTTTGTCCGAGCATGGAAATCAATTATTTCATGGAATTTGAATATGTTTACCCTTATCGGAATTGGCACAGGAGTAGCATTTTTATTTAGTCTAGTCGGAATGTTTTTTCCTGATGTTTTTCCAAACGAATTCAAGACGGAACATGGAACAGTACTATTATACTTCGAAGCTACAACAGTTATTCTGACTTTAGTTTTGCTGGGCCAATTGTTAGAAGCCAGAGCGCACAGCCAAACAAGCGGAGCAATTAAAGAATTATTAAAACTCGCACCAACCGAAGCTACATTGGTTATTGATGGAAGCGATAAAGTAATCTCAATCCATGACATCAAGAAAGGTGATTTATTAAGAGTAAAACCTGGAGACAAAATCCCTGTTGACGGAAAAATAACCGACGGGGAAAGCAGTATAGACGAAGCCATGATTACAGGCGAACCAATTCCTGTCGATAAAAAGAAAGGCGATAACGTAATTTCAGGAACAATAAATGGAAACAAATCCTTTGTGATGGTTGCCGAAAAAGTGGGTTCAGAAACTTTGCTTTCTCAAATCGTACAGATGGTAAATGATGCTAGTCGTTCAAGAGCACCTATTCAGAAACTTGCCGACAGCATAGCCAAATATTTTGTGCCAATTGTTGTAATCATTTCTGCTTTAACTTTTTTTATTTGGGCAAAATTTGGTCCAGAACCTGCTTTAGTATATGGTTTTATAAATGCTATAGCGGTATTAATAATAGCGTGTCCTTGCGCTTTAGGTTTGGCAACGCCTATGTCAGTAATGGTAGGTGTTGGTAAGGGTGCCCAATCAGGTGTTTTGATAAAAAATGCCGAAGCTTTAGAAAACATGAATAAAGTA
>NZ_DAINRG010000050.1:0-17934 GCF_036741995.1 Flavobacterium sp.
TCCTCGAAAGACGGAGACGAAGCGAGAGCCAAATTGATTGAGCGTTTTACGCTTTCTGAAATCCAAGCACGAGCCATTGTTGAAATGCGTTTGCGTCAGTTAACCGGTCTGGAACAAGACAAGTTAAGAGCCGAATACGAAGAAATCATGAAATTAATCCAACGCTTGAAAGACTTATTAGCCAGCAAAGAGTTGAGAATGGAATTGATTAAAGAAGAATTAGTTGAAATCAGAGATAAATACGGAGACGAACGTCGTTCGGTTATTGAATATTCCGGTGGTGATGTAAGTATCGAAGATTTGATTGCTGATGAAAATGTAGTGATTACTATTTCTCACGCTGGTTATATCAAACGTACTAACTTATCAGAATACAAAACTCAGAATAGAGGTGGAGTAGGACAAAAAAGTGCCGGAACCCGAGATCAGGATTTCTTAGAACATTTGTTTGTGGCCACCAATCACAATTACTTATTGTTCTTCACGCAAAAAGGAAAATGTTTCTGGATGCGTGTGTATGAAATTCCGGAAGGAAGCAAAACCAGCAAAGGACGTGCGATTCAAAACTTGATCAACATTGAAAGTGATGATAAAGTAAAAGCCTTCATTTGTACCCAAGACTTAAAAGACGAAGACTACATCAACAGTCATTATGTAATCATGGCGACCAAACAAGGTCAGGTGAAAAAGACTCCGCTGGAACAATATTCCCGTCCAAGACAAAATGGTATCAATGCGATTACCATTAGAGAAGATGACGAACTATTAGAAGCCAAATTAACTAACGGAGAAAGCCAAGTGTTGATTGCAGTGAAATCCGGAAAACTGGTTCGTTTCGAAGAAGGCAAAACCCGTCCAATGGGAAGAACCGCTTCGGGAGTGCGAGGCATTACGTTGGCTCATGATAAAGATGAAGTAATCGGCATGGTTTCTGTAAACGATATGGAAAGCGAAATCTTGGTTGTTTCTGAAAATGGTTACGGAAAACGATCTTCATTGGATGAATACAGAATCACCAATCGTGGTGGAAAAGGTGTGAAGACTTTGAATATTACGGAAAAAACAGGAAGTCTGGTTTCCATCAATAGCGTTAGTGATGCCGATGATTTGATGATTATCAATAAATCGGGATTAACTATCAGAATGGAAGTGTCTGATTTGAGAGTTATGGGAAGAGCCACACAGGGAGTTCGTTTGATTAATATCAAAGGAAACGACTCCATTGCCGCGGTAACCAAAGTAATGAAAGAAGACGAAGTAGAGGATACGGAAGATATCGACGGTGAAATTGTAGAGGGTGATGTTAGCAATGATGGTACTGATAACGAAACTCCTGAAGATACCGCTGAATCACAAGAATAATTTTAAAAAAATACCACATGAAAATTAAACACATTGTATTGGCTTCAGCAATACTAGTTTCTGTTTCTTCTTTTGCGCAAAAAGATGAGTTAAAAAGCTTGAAGAAAATCTATGCAAAAGATGAAATAAAAGGGAATGATTTAGCCGAGTATAAAGCATTAGTCGCTAAAGTTGAGCCAATGGCTACCGAAGAAGGAGATAAAGTCTATGCTGCGTTTTATAAATGCGTAACACCTATTCTTGATATTAAAGCATTGGGACAAACTGCTACGCCAACGCAAATCGCTCAAATTGTAAACCTTAAAACTATTGGTGACTTAGTAAAAGGATTGAATGCAACATTGGATTATGAGAAAAAGACAGGCAAAAAAGTGTATACTGATAATATCAATGAAACTATTGTCGTTTTTAAACCACAAATTGTAAATTTTGCGGTTATACTGGGTAATGCCAAAAAATATAGCGAAGCCGGTGAAGTTTTATACGATGCCTATCTGCTTGACAAAAGAGATCAGGATAATTTGTTCTATGCCGCCAGTTATGCTGTGAATGCTATGGATTATGATAAGGCTCTGGATTATTATGGACAGTTAAAAACCTTGAACTACTCAGGTGAAGGAACCATTTTTTGGGCTGTAAATAAAGCGTCTCAACAAGAGGAAACTTTTAACACCAAAAATGAAAGAGATCTTTATCTCAAATCAGGAACTCATGAAAAACCAAGAGATGAAAAGAAAGAATCAAAAAGAGGCGAAATTTACAAAAACATTGCTCTAATCTTGGTTCAAAAAGGTAAGGTTGATGAAGCTAAAGCAGCTATTGCAGAGGCCAGAAAAGAAAATCCAACCGACACCTCACTGATTCTTACCGAAGCTGATTTGTATTTAAAGGTAAATGATATCGCTACATATACTAAGTTAATTAATGAAGCTTTAGCTCAAAATCCCAATAATGCAGATTTGATTTATAATTTGGGAGTTATTAGTGCGAATGCCAATAAACTGGATGATGCTGAAAAATATTATAAAAAAGCATTAGAAATTAATCCTAATTATTTCAACGCCAATTTGAATTTGGCTGAATTAAAATTAAGATCCGATGAGAAATGGGTAACCGAAATGAATAAGTTAGGCACTACCGAAAAAGATAACAAACGCTACGAAGTTTTAAAAGGATTGCGAAACGAAAATTTTAAAGCAGCTTTGCCATATCTTGAAAAAGCGGTTGAAGTAGACAGTACCAATGAAGCGGCCAATAAAACACTATTGAGCGTTTACCGTGCCCTTGAGATGACGGATAAAGCCAAAGCACTAAAAGCTAAAATGGAATAATTGTCAGTCAAATGACAAACAAAAAAGCCGAAACATTTGTTTCGGCTTTTTTTATGAAATCTATTCTTTATAAGTGAATTACTTCTCCATAAGCATCCGCTACAGCTTCCATCACTGCTTCGCTCATTGTTGGGTGTGGATGCACCGCTTTTAGGATTTCGTGCCCTGTAGTTTCCAATTTACGCGCTACAACAGCTTCCGCAATCATATCGGTAACACCGGCACCAATCATGTGACAACCCAACCATTCACCGTATTTGGCATCAAAAATCACTTTGACAAAACCATCCGGAGTTCCGGCTGCTTTAGCTTTTCCGGATGCAGTGAACGGGAACTTCCCGATTTTCAATTCGTATCCTTTTTCTTTGGCTTGTTTTTCGGTCATCCCTACAGAAGCAATTTCCGGAGTAGCATAGGTACAACCTGGAATGTTTCCATAATCTAATGGCTCTACATGCAATCCTTTGATTTTTTCCACACACAGAATTCCTTCGGCCGAAGCCACGTGAGCCAAAGCCTGTCCTGGAGTTACATCACCAATTGCGTAGTATCCTGGAACATTAGTCTGGTAAAAATCGTTTACCAAAATTTTATCTTTATCGGTAGCAATTCCGGTTTCTTCTAATCCTATGTTTTCGATATTGGTTTTGATACCCACGGCAGAAAGTAAAATGTCAGCTTCTAAAACTTCTTCGCCTTTAGCCGTTTTTACAAATGCTTTTACTCCTTTTCCGGTAGTGTCAATTCGTTCTACAGAAGAGTTTAGCATTACGGTAATGCCTGATTTTTTTAACGAACGCTCAAATTGTTTGGAGATATCTTCGTCTTCTACTGGTACTACGTTTGGCATAAATTCAACAATAGTAACTTCTGTTCCCATCGAATTGTAGAAATGCGCAAACTCAACACCAATGGCACCCGAACCTACTACAATCATTTTCTTTGGTTGTGTTGGCAAAGTCATCGCTTGTCGGTAACCAATAACTTTTACACCGTCTTGCGGAAGATTTGGTAATTCTCTTGAACGAGCTCCAGTAGCGATGATAATATGATCCGCTGAATATTCAGTTACTTTTCCGTCAGCAGCCGTTACATCAATTTTTTTGCCTGGTTTTACTTTTCCAAAACCATCAATCACATCGATTTTATTTTTTTTCATTAGGAATTGTACCCCTTTACTCATTCCGTCAGCAACGCCACGAGAACGGGCAATTACGGCACTGAAATCTTTGTCAAATTCTTTAACGGTTAAACCATAATCTGATGCATGTTTTAGGTAATCAAAAACCTGAGCCGATTTTAACAGTGCTTTGGTTGGAATACAACCCCAATTCAGGCAAATACCGCCAAGGTTTTCTTTTTCGATTACGGCTACTTTGAAGCCTAATTGTGAAGCTCTGATAGCCGTTACATAACCGCCCGGGCCACTTCCTAAAACTATAATATCGTATTTCATTTTCTTGTAATTATTTTATTATTTGGTAAAAATGCAGTCGCTAACACTCGTGCCATTTTGTGTGATTTTCTATATTAATTGAGACTGCGAATTTAAGGATTTATTTTAAAAAAAGTACCCAATTTTTTTTCATTCTTCAGTAAGGTATTCATTTCGTAAACACCCTTTTTATTGAGGTGCATCACGTTATAAAAACAGTCGGTTTTTGTTCTTACCGATTCAAAATTGGCATCTGTAAAAGGGATGTTTAACTTGGTACAAAGTGTTTTCGGCATTTCAAAAGCGGCTGTGTCGTAAGTAACTTTATAGGCTGGCGTTTGAATACAAAGCAATCGGATGTTATTTTTTTGACATAGTTGTTGAAGTGTTTTCAGGGCGTGTTCTATCTGTGGAATATCTTTTGGTTTAAAAAAATATTTTTTGGCTTGAGCTGTAATCGGATATTTAATGGTATCCCACTTTTCATCGTTTAATTCAAATCCGGCTTTGAAGGCATTGGCATTTTTAAGCGTTAGGCAATCGGAAAGTAATTGGTACTTAAACAAAGCATACAGCGGTACATACTTTTCAGTGTTATCAAATTTGAAATAATCCAAAAAAGCCTCGTCTTTTTCATCGGGAAAAAAAGCAAACCGGGCATAATCATTTTTGGTCACAAAATTGGTATTATTCGTAAGACTACCGGCACTCACAAAAGGATCAATGTTCAGTATGGCGAATTTGGGCGCTTTGTTTCGGGATAAATAATTCTCTAACCGAAGTATGGTGGCTGTTAAATCGGAATGCCCATTCATGCCAATGTTTATGGTTTTTACGGCATAATTTTTTTCAAAAAAATCTGGATCAAAATGCGCCCAACAGCGCGAACTTCCTAAACAAACCAAATCGGCATTTACATTAGATGTGACTTCTAAAGTATCATATCCGGTTACTGTTTTTCCTTTGATTCTGTACGAAATCGCCAGTTGCATCAGAAAAAGAATCCCAATCAACAGGCAGGCAAACCCAACACTATTTTTAAAAAACTGTTTCATTTTTAGAATTGCAGATAAATAAAATCCTGGTTAGAAACGATACTCGAGAAATAATAAGTAACAAGTAAAAGTACCATATAAACCGACCAACGAGCGGCTCTTGACCAGGTCATTCCAAAATTTTCCAGCACGTGTTCTTTTCCTCTGGCCTTCCATTCCATAAAAAAGAAAAAGAAAATATAGAGGAATATTGAAGCGAAATAAATTGTTGAAACGCCAGTAAACTTCGGTAATCCTACTATCGATTTGGAAAACAAATGGCCATAAAAATCAAACGCCTCAGCCACACTTTTGGATCTAAAAATAACGAAAGTGAACATAACTAAGACAAACGTTTTTAGGATGTTGAATACTTCTAAAAAGCTAGGAAGCGTTGTAGTGCCCAACTTCTTTTTCTTATTCATCGTGCCTTTGAGTATCAGCGGAATGTAATACAAGCCGTGAAGGAATCCGAATAGAATGTATGTCCAATTGGCGCCGTGCCAAATGCCAATCAGCGTAAAATTGATGGCAATAGCCAGTATCAAACCAAAATTCCCGTAATCTCTGAAATAAATGCTTAGCGGAGTGAAGACGTATTCGGTCAGCCATGTCGTTAAGGAAATGTGCCACTTGCGCCAAAAATCGGCTATGTTTTGAGCAAAGAACGGAAAGTCAAAGTTCTTGGTGATTTTAAATCCTAACAAACGCGCCACACCAATCGCCATATCAGAGTAGCCCGAAAAATCGGCATAGAGTTGAATGGTATATAGGAAAGCGCCAATCAGTAACGAACTGGCTGGTAGGTTTTGATAATTGGCAAACACCTCATTGGTAATCACCGCACAGTTGTTGGCAATGACTACTTTTTTGAATAACCCCCAAAGTATTTGGCGTAGGCCGTCAACAGCATTGGCATAGTCAAATGTTCGGGTGTTTTCCAATTGCGGAATAAACATTTTGGCTTTGTCAATCGGTCCGGAAAGGAGGGAAGGAAAAAAGGCCACATAATTGAAGAAAACAACCCAATCCGTAGTGGCTTTGATTTTTCCTTTGTCAATGTCTAATAAATAGCTAATGGTTCTGAATGTAAAAAAGCTAATTCCTATGGGTACTATGATTTTCAAAGTTGTTAAATCCAATGAAATGTGCATGGCCAAAAAAGCTTCGTTAACCGAAGTCACAAAAAAGTTGTAGTATTTAAAAAACAACAGTCCGCCCAGGCCTTGCAGCAATCCTATATAGAGATAAAGGCGTTTTAGCTTTTCGTTGGTGGCATTTTCAAGATGAATTCCTAAAATGAAGTTTAACAAAGAAACCCCAATCAAAAACGACAATAATTTCCAATCTGCCCAACCATAAAAACAATAACTCCCCAGCAAAAGCAATGCATTTTGAGCTTTCAGGTTTTTGTTGACTACCAGCCAATACAAAACAAAAAAGGCAGCAAAAAATAAAACAAAAGGGATAGAGTTAAAAACCATGAACTGCTATTTTAGAAGGGTTCCGGCGTTAATCACAAAATCTTTTCCGTTGATTGCCGTAGCGTCATTTACCAAAAACTGAATCGCTTTGGCCACTTCCTCAACGGTCAACAGTCTTTTCATCGGATTATTTTCTATGATTTGTTCTTTCACTCGCTCGTCAATAAAACTCGTCATTGCGGTTTCCATAAAAGAAGGCGAAACCGAGTTGGAAGTGATGTTGAATTTGGCATTTTCAGTGGCCCACACTTGAGTCAGTTTTGCCAAATACGCTTTGTTAGCACAATACACAGCCGAGCCAATCGGTGGAATGGCTGTCAATGCAGAAGTTAATACGGTGATGATTTTTCCGCTTTTCTTTTTTCGAAACTCAGTGATAGCGGCTTGTGTGAGTTCTATTACCGGTAGGACATTGACTTTAAAATCCGTCAGGAAATCATCCGGGTTTATTTTGTGAAAATGGGTTTTTAAATAGTCGCCCGAATAGGCGTTGTGAATGATGACATCTAAATCGAGTTTCGGTATTTTTTCAGACAACAATTTCACGTCAGTTGCATTGGAAAAATCACAAGCCAGAGCCACAGTATTTTTGAATTCAGCTTGCAGTTTTTCGGCATTGGCTGCCGATTGGCTGTAAGTGAAATAAACTGTGTTGTTTGTTGCTGCCAAAGTTTTGGTAATCGCTTCACCAAGACCGGAAGCACCGCCTGTGATAAGTATTTTCATGATAACAAACCGATTTGAATTTTACCTTTAGCCACAGTTTTAGCCTCCGAATTTTTGAAATCAAATTTGAATTCAACAGCCTTAACCGATTCATAAACGCCAACCACTACAGCTTTAAATTGCAAAGTATCCTTCAGATAAACGGCATTTTTATATTGAATTTCCTGCGAATGAATAATGACGTTTTTAGTTGGCAAACATTCTCCGATGAAATAAGACAGAAAACCATTCAGAATATTACCGTGCATTACCACAGATTGAAATCCTTTTTCAGCAGCAAATTGATGGTCCGTGTGTAGCGGATTTTTATCTTGAAACACACTTATAAATCCGTTGTAGATTTCATCGGAAATAGTGAAGTTAGCTGTAAAAATATCATCCGTTTTGAACATTAGATTCCTTTTTCCTGTATGCAGTTTAACATTTCGCCCACGTTATTCCAACTTTGAATTTCCTTGGAGGTAAAACGAATTTTAAAGTGTTTCTCGATAGCAACGACCAGTTGAATGTGATTCAGCGAATCCCAGTCGTCTACGTCTTTGGCCTGGGTTTCGTCGTTCAAAACGATGTCTTCATTGTCAAGAACATCTATAAAAATATCGGTCACTTCTTTTAGAATATCGGCTCTGCTCATGGTATTATTTTTTCGAAATATAGGTTTTTTTTGTGGTGTATTGCTTCAAATTCATGATCCAAAAATCATTTGTTTTTTCAAAGCCTAAATTTTGATAATGATCAGCCACCATTTCGTTTTTGGCGGTGGGGAGGTATTCTCCTTTTAGCGTTTCAAAATTATGTTCCAAACCAAAAGCAACAATGGTGTTTAAAACGAAATTCTTCATGCCACGCTTTAATACCCGGCAACTCATAAACCATGTATCAATAAATAGGGTTTGCTCATTTTCTTGTTTCAAAATGATAACGCAAATCAATCCGTTGTCGCCATATTTATCGGTAAGCGTAAAGGTAAAAGTAAAATAGTCTTTCGACAAAGAAATTTTTTCAATATCGGCATCGGTATAGCGAACGGTTCTCAAATTGAATTGATTCGAACGCTGCGACAACTGAGCCACTCTGGGATTGTTGAATTTATTGAAGGGTTCTACCAAAGAAACCATGTCCAGGCTTTTTAAAAAGTCATCTTCATTGGTAAACTTTTGCTGCACCCTAGCTCTTTGTGCTTCAATTTGGTACATTTTGGTGCGCTCGGCATCTTCGCCTGAAAAGGAAACGGTTTCGAAAAGATTCAAAGTATAGAGATATTCCAAGTATTCGGCAGGGTCTTCTGGCAATTCAGGAACAGTAATTCCGGGAATATTTTCGCGAACAATGTTGCGTTCAAACGGATTGTCATCCAAAAAAACCATCGAATCAAAACCAATATTCAATATGCTTTGGATGTGTCGAATGTTATCCGCTTTGTTTTCCCAATTGGCAACGAAAACGGAAATATCTTCCAATCGCAATACCATATCCGGATGTTTTTCAAAAGGTTCTTTGGCTACTGATTCGGTGTTTTTACTGCAAACAGCGATGATGATGCCACGGTTTTTGAGCTTCTTTATCCAATATTGAAATTCTGAAAAAGCTTTGCCAATGCCTAGACTTCCAATCTGAATGTTCTCCATGCCATCGTCGCCAATGATGCCTCCCCAAGTCGTGTTGTCTAGATCTAAAATGACACATTTTTTGAAATTTCCGTGAAGCGAGGCTATAATGTCTAATGTTCGCGAAGCTACCAATGGCAAGACATCTAAGCTCAATACCATTTCGGTATTGACATAAATAGAACTCTGGAAAAAGTTAAATTTCCCTATTTGATTTTGAATAGTGGACAGATCACACAGATAGAAATTAGCGTTATTTGCGGCAAAAGGCATCAACTCAAAATTCAATTTTCGCAATTGAAACAGAAAGGATGACTCAGTTTTTAAGGCATAATTGCCAAAAACGGAATCGTCAATTTCGGTGTAATTGTAATAAATGATTTTCGCCTCTAGTTGACTGTTCAGATTGTCAGTCATAAAGGCAATCGAATCGATTTCATTTGAGGCTAATGAAGAACAGGCTTCGGGTTTGAGCTTATTGTATTTGGATAACAATTTATGAGAAGACTGAAAAATAAGGACAATCTCGGGTTTAAACTCATACAGATCTGAAGCACTATCGGCAATTTGCTGTTCTACTTGATTGAAATCGGCTTCCCAAATATGCAAATCAAAGCCTTTGTCAAAACCCAACCCTCTTATGGCCTGCGTCAGAAACTGAGTAGCCGTGTCGCCCAAAACCGCAACTTTTACTTTTTGTAAACCCGCAAAATCATTTTTCAGATTCTTTTTTAACTGTTGGAATGTCTTCATGATTTACTCTACTGCTGTGGCAAACTGAGAATCGTATAATTTTTTATAGTAGCCTTCTTTTTTGTTTATCAATTCCTGATGCGTGCCTTCTTCTACGATATGGCCTTTGTCCATCACAATAATTTTATCAGCATTTACAATGGTTGCCAAACGATGGGCTATGATAATGGAAGTCCGGCCTTGCGTTATTCTTTCGGTTGCTTTTTGAATCAGTTCTTCGCTGTAAGTATCGATGGAAGAAGTAGCTTCATCCAAAATTAAAATACTCGGATTGCTTACATAAGCCCGCAGAAAAGCAATTAACTGGCGTTGCCCCGATGATAACATGACACCGCGTTCTTTTACATCATAATCATATCCGCCAGGCAGACTTTTGATGAATTTGTTGACACCAATTTTCTTAGCCGCTTCCACAACATCTTCGCGGGAAATGGCCGGATTATTTAGTGTAATGTTATTGTGAATCGTGTCGGCAAACAGGAAAACATCCTGCAAAACAATGGCTATTTGGGTTCTCAGACTTTCCAGTTGGAAATTGTTGATGTTATGGTCATCAATATAAATGGCTCCCGAATTGATTTCGTAAAAGCGATTCAGCAGATTAATAATAGTCGATTTTCCGGCACCGGTTGCCCCAACTATAGCAATGGTTTCGCCTGATTTGACATTGAGATTGATGCCTTTCAACACTTCTTCGTTATCAATATAACTGAAGCGAACATTTTCAAAACGGATGTTGCCTTTGAAATGCCCGGCTACTTGTGTGCCATTGGATTGCACGTCGGTATTGCTGTCTAAAATATCAAACACTCTATTGGCCGCTATCATTCCCATTTGCATTTCGTTGAATTTATCCGCAATCTGGCGCAACGGGTTGAACAACATTCCGATGAACATGGTATAGGAAAACAAATCGCCAAAGGTGGTAAATTTATCTCCATCCAAAATATGAAAACCACCATACAACACCACTGCACCAAGAGTTAACGACGAAATAATATCGGCAATAGGGAAGAAGATAGAGTTGTAAAAAATGGTTTTTATCCAGGCGTTGTTATGCTTGCTGTTGATCTCTTTGAATTTTTCATATTCAATGGCTTCGCGGTTGAATAGCTGCACAATTTTCATTCCGGTTACGCGTTCCTGTACGAACGTATTCATATTGGCCACTTGATTTCGCACTTCTTCAAAAGCTACCTGCATTTTTCTTTGGAATATTCTTGTGATATAAACCAAGATCGGCATGGCGATAATGACAATCCAGGTTAACCGCCAGTTCATATAGAACATGAAGAGGAGCACGACAACCATTTTCATCAAATCACTGAAAATCATAAACAATCCCTGACTGAAAATACGCGCTATTTGTTCAATATCGGAAACTGAGCGAGTAACTAATTGTCCAACCGGCGCATTGTCATAATATTTCATCCGGAAACTCAGCATGTGTTGGAACAGCTTGGTTCGAATGTCTTTGATGATGTCTTGTCCAAGCCAGTTGGCCCAATACACAAAATAGAATTGGGAAATCACTTCAGACAGCAATACAATTCCCATCAGTGTTACATAAAAAAGCAAGCCGTGTTCGTCTTTAGGTTTGATATAAGCATCAACGGTTTGCTTCAATAAATAGGGGCGAAGCGCTGCAAAAACGGATAACGACACCGCAAAGAAAATCACACCGTAATACCTTTTTTTATAAGGCTTGGTGTATTTCAAAATGCGTTTGAATAAATTAGTATCGAATGCCTTTGCTTGCATAATTAGGGTAAGTATTCGTATTCAATTTTTGTTAAGTATAAACCATGAGCCGGCACAGAAAACCCTGCCTGACTGCGATCTTTGCTTTCGATTATTTTTTCAAAATCAGCTAAACTCACTTTTCCCAAACCAATATTTATCATTGTTCCTACAATGGCACGGACCATGTTTCGCAAGAATCGGTCGGCCGAAATGGTGAAAATGATTTTGGCCCCAATTTGTTGCCAATGTGCTTCAAAAATAACACAATTAAAAGTGTGAACATCCGTATTGGTTTTCGAAAAACATTCAAAATCAGTATGCTTGAAAAGAATCTGGCAAGCTTCGTTCATTTTGTCTAAATCCAATTCGTGTTGGTACTGCCAACTGCCTTCATTCTCAAAGGCATCTTTCTTCGTGTGAATGTGGTATTCGTAAGTTCTTTTTTTGGCATCAAACCGGGCATGAGCCTCATCAGCGACTTGCAGGATATCAAAAATCACGATGTCTTTCGGTAAAAAGGAATTGAGTTTGTGTACCAATTGCGGGATGTCCATCTCGGTCTCATAATCGAAATGAGCATACATTTGTTTGGAATGGACTCCAGTATCGGTGCGACCCGCACCCACAATATCAATCTCGGTTTTCAATAAAAGCGATAAAGCCTTATTGAGCGTTTCCTGCACGGAATCAGCGTTGGGCTGGTATTGCCAACCGTGGTAGTTTGTTCCTTTATAAGCTAATTCGATAAAATATCTCAAACTTTTGGGTTCTAAGTTTCTGAGGCGCTAAGGTACAAAGGTTTTTAAATTTGATGTTTAAAGTTTTCATAATTTCATTGATTATATTTGCAATCTCAGAACCTTATCATCTCAATACCTTAGTACCTTTTACCTTGAAAAAAATCCTTTTGCTTTCCGATACGCACAGCCATATGGATGATGCTATTTTGAAATACGTTCATCAGGCCGATGAAGTGTGGCATGGCGGCGATATTGGCGATTTGAGAGTTACCGATACGATAAAAGCTATCAAACCGTTGCGCGGGGTGTATGGCAATATTGATGACGATAAAGCACGGATGGAGTTTCCGTTGCACAATCGTTTTTTTTGCGAAGGCGTTGATGTTTGGATTACCCATATTGGCGGGTATCCCGGAAAATACAATCAGGCGATTCGAACTGAAATACAAACCAATCCGCCTAAGTTATTCATTTGTGGTCATTCGCATATCCTGAAAGTACAGTTTGATAAAAAGCTGAATTTATTGCATATGAATCCGGGAGCTTGCGGAATTTATGGCTTTCATCAGGTGCGAACGATGTTGCGTTTTGAAATTGATGGCGATAAGATTCAGAATTTGGAGATTATTGAATTGGGTAAAAAATAAAAAACCCGAACCATAAGATTCGGGTTTTTTGCAGCACTAAAAAACTAAGTTTATAGGTTTATCGCAAACGATCCACAGATTTTACGAGATCTTCATCCTTTTTGATGGCTTTGTTGGCCAAAACCAAAAATACGATAGAAAAAATAGGTAAGAACATCCCAATACCCTTCTCCGAAACGGTAGCCGTTCCTCCGGATAGATTTAGTGTTCGATTCACAAATAATCCTAATAAAATTAAATTCAATATGATATTCAATCTGCCCATGACAAATTGTTGTTGTCTTTTCGCATGTGATAAAATGCTCAATAATGACAGTGTAGTGCTCAAGCCAAAAAAGGTAATGTAAGCAATATCCATCATAAAATAAAACGGCTTTCCGGCGGTGTCTTTCCATAAAGGAAATACAAACGGCAAAACAGCGGTTAGTATCAGGCAAATAATCAAATAATAAGTTTGTACTCTAAACATAATTTCGAAAAATTGTTGGACAAAAATATAGTTTCTTTTTAAAAAATACTATTGCGTGGTAAAATATTATTTGTATTATTGCATAACAAATCCGTAAGTACTTCATCCTTCGGACTATTCTTTACAATAATTTCTACCCACATTTGTAGTATTTTCCAAAAACGAATTTAAATCAAAACAATATTCATGTTTGATATTTCTGCCCTAAAAGAAATGAAGCTTGCTGAGCTTCAAGAAATTGCCAAGTTGGCTAAAACCATAAAAGTTACCGGTGCCAAAAAGGATACACTAATTACCCAAATTTTGGAACACCAAAATAATACTGTTGCTGTTGCAAAACCACAAATCATTGAAAAACCACAGGATAATAAGGGAAAACGGGCCCGAATTACTCCAGAAACTAAAAAGCCTGCTGAAACGAATCAAAGTGATTTGTTTGCCAATGAAACTACAGAAAGGGTAGTTGCTGCTGAAGAAAAACCGGCTCCCGAAAATAAAAACCCTAAGTTTAAAAAGCCGTTCGAGAAAAAGAAAAATGCTACTCCGATTCAACCTTCACAAGGGACTGATGATACTGAAGTTGAAGGAGTACAAAAACAGACCCCAACGGAAGAGACAGAAGCTAATCCAGGCCCAAGTCAGCCACAGTCTATTGATGGGAATAGAGAACCAAAGCACAAAAACCAAAACCCTAACCAAAACGGGAATGGTAATAACAACCCCAATTTTAAAGGAAAAAAACACAATAACTTCCGCGACTCTGATTATGAGTTTGACGGTATTATTGAAAGTGAAGGCGTTTTAGAAATGATGCCTGATGGGTATGGTTTCCTGCGTTCTTCGGATTATAATTACTTAGCCTCACCGGATGATATTTATTTGTCAACTTCACAAATCAGATTGTTTGGTTTGAAAACCGGAGATACGGTAAAAGGAGTAGTGCGTCCGCCAAAAGAAGGCGAGAAGTTTTTCCCTTTAGTTAGAGTTTTAAAAATTAACGGACATGACCCACAAGTGGTTCGTGACCGGGTTTCTTTTGAACATTTAACTCCTATTTTTCCAAAAGAAAAATTCAATATTGCCGATAAACAAGCCAGTGTTTCTACCCGGGTAATCGATTTGTTTTCCCCGATTGGTAAAGGACAGCGTGGTATGATAGTAGCTCAGCCTAAAACCGGTAAAACCATGTTATTAAAAGACATTGCTAATGCCATTGCTGCCAATCATCCTGAAGTTTATTTGATTGTTTTGCTTATTGATGAAAGACCGGAAGAGGTTACTGATATGCAACGCAGTGTTCGTGGAGAAGTAATTGCTTCCACTTTCGACAGAGAGCCCATGGAGCATGTGAAAATCGCGAATATAGTACTTGAAAAATCAAAACGTTTGGTAGAATGTGGTCACGATGTGGTGATTCTTTTAGATTCTATTACGCGTTTGGCCAGAGCTTACAACACTGTGCAACCGGCATCCGGTAAAGTATTGTCGGGTGGGGTGGATGCGAATGCATTACAAAAACCAAAACGTTTCTTTGGTGCGGCTCGTAATGTAGAAAACGGCGGTTCACTTAGTATTATTGCTACGGCTTTAACGGAGACCGGTTCTAAAATGGACGAAGTAATCTTCGAAGAATTTAAAGGAACTGGTAATATGGAGTTGCAATTAGACAGAAAAATTGCCAATCGCAGAATATTCCCGGCTATCGATTTGACTTCGTCAAGCACGCGTCGTGATGATTTATTATTGGATGAAAAAACACTGCAAAGAATGTGGATATTGAGAAAATTCCTTGCCGATATGAATCCGGTAGAAGCCATGGATACTATCAACGATAAGATCAAGAAAACCAGAAATAACGATGAGTTCCTCATTTCGATGAACGACTAAATACAGAATCCCAACGTAACGGTTGGGATTTTTTTTGGCATGCGCTTTGTATTGCTTTCTTAAGATTGGCTTAAGAACCCCAATTGCTCTCTCTTATGAAAACTACCCGCTTGCTTCGTGTTTTATCGTTATTAGGTTTTTTATTGTTGTTGGCACCGTTTTATGATTCGTGTAATGGTCATAGAATGAAACAAGCCGAATCCAAAGCTGAAGCAGCAATTGATACAACAGCTGTAGAAGTTGATAGTGTAAAAACTGATACAACTGAGATTGCCAAAATTGAAATTGACACCATAAATAATTCATTTGAAAACTACGAAACACCTTTTTTAGATAAAGCATATGATTGTATTGATGACGATGATTCAGAAAATGCATTTGAGTTTGCCAAAATTAACATTGACGAAATTTTAGAATTTAACTATAAAGAATTCAAAAAAGGAATAAAAGAAGAGGGTTCTAAAGTTGTTTTCTTTGAACTTAAGAATTTGTGTTTTAGTTTTATCGTTTTATTCATGTCAATAATTTTTGTTTTATCCTTTTCTAAAAAGATAAATTTGATTTACAAACTATCAATTACAAACCTGATTTTACTGGTAATTACTGTAATCTGCCTTTTTTTCGAAGGGACATTCGAACATTTCCACCAAATTAAATGGGGCTATTATGCTTTCATTATTATTAATATGTTGATTTTTTATTATTCAAAATCCGATAAAATCAAGACATAACTTCGTGTTTTATGTATCCTATTTCATTATTGAAAATGCCATCTTGTCAGCCTAATTTTACTCAAAACTGACAATTTTATATGATTTCCCGCTTGGCATAATAGTTGTCATTCTCGAAACTGTACAACACAAAGTACTATTCACTCGTAGAGGAATAATCAAAAATAAATTAAAAAGGAGAAAATAAAAATGGGAAAAATTATTGGTATCGACTTAGGTACAACCAACTCTTGTGTGGCCGTTATGGAAGGTGGAGAACCAGTTGTAATTGCTAACGCAGAGGGGAAGAGAACAACACCATCTGTAATAGCTTTTGTAGAAGGTGGCGAAATTAAAGTAGGTGATCCTGCGAAAAGACAAGCGGTGACAAACCCAACCAAAACCATAGCGTCTATCAAACGTTTTATGGGAAACAAGTACACAGAAAGTGCTAAAGAAGCATCAACTGTAGCTTACAAAGTGGTAAAAGGCGATAACGACACACCACGTGTTGATATTGACGGAAGACTTTACACACCACAAGAATTGTCAGCCATGACACTTCAAAAAATGAAAAAAACAGCCGAAGATTATTTAGGCTACACAGTTACCGAAGCAGTAATTACCGTTCCGGCTTACTTTAACGATGCACAACGTCAGGCTACTAAAGAAGCCGGAGAAATTGCGGGTCTTAAAGTAATGCGTATCATCAATGAGCCAACCGCTGCGGCATTGGCTTACGGATTGGATAAAAAAGGACACGATCAAAAAATTGCCGTTTACGATTTAGGTGGAGGTACTTTTGATATCTCAGTTCTTGAATTAGGTGACGGTGTTTTCGAAGTATTATCTACAAACGGAGATACTCATTTAGGCGGAGATGACTTTGACCAAGTAATCATCGATTGGATGGCTAACGATTTCAACAGCGAAGAAGGTGTTGATTTGCGTAAAGACCCAATGGCATTACAACGTTTAAAAGAAGCTGCTGAAAAAGCAAAAATCGAGTTGTCGTCTTCGACACAAACCGAAATCAACTTGCCTTATGTTACGGCTACCGCTTCAGGACCAAAGCACTTAGTGAAAACGTTGACTCGTGCAAAATTCGAGCAATTGGCAGAAACTTTAGTAAAACGTTCTATGGAGCCAGTGGCTAAAGCGTTAAAAGATGCCGGTTTATCAACCTCAGATATTGACGAAGTAATCTTGGTAGGTGGTTCTACAAGAATCCCGGTAATTCAGGAACAAGTAGAGAAATTCTTTGGTAAAAAACCATCAAAAGGAGTAAACCCTGATGAAGTAGTAGCGATTGGTGCTGCAATTCAAGGTGGAGTTTTAACTGGTGATGTAAAAGATGTATTGTTGTTAGACGTTACGCCTTTATCATTAGGAATTGAAACTATGGGGAATGTAATGACGAAATTAATCGAGTCAAACACTACTATTCCAACCAAAAAATCACAAGTATTCTCAACGGCTGCGGATAACCAACCAAGTGTTGAAATCCACGTGATTCAAGGAGAAAGAACAATGGCGGCAGATAATAAAACTATCGGGCGTTTCCACTTAGATGGTATTCCGCCAGCTCCAAGAGGTGTTCCGCAAATTGAAGTGACTTTTGATATTGATGCCAATGGTATCATCAAAGTTTCAGCAACCGATAAAGGAACCGGAAAATCACACGACATTCGTATCGAAGCGTCTTCAGGATTAACTCCGGAAGAAATCGAAAGAATGAAAAAAGATGCCGAACTAAATGCAGAAAGCGACAGATTGGCCAAAGAAAAAGCGGATAAATTAAACGAAGCGGACGGTATGATTTTCCAAACCGAAAGTCAGTTGAAAGAGTACGGCGATAAATTATCTGATGCTAACAAACAAGCAATAGAAGCTGCGCTTACGGAATTGAAAGTAGCTTTTGATACTAAAGAAATAGCCACAATTCAACCGGCTTTAGACAAAATCAACGAAGCGTGGAAAAATGCTTCCGAAGAAATGTACAAAGC
>NZ_DAINRG010000051.1:0-17547 GCF_036741995.1 Flavobacterium sp.
ACTCAAAAAGAAGAAAACTTCTTAATGGAAAAATCAGCCGAGTTTGAAGCCTTAATCGAAGAACGTTTATTAACTGCTTACAAAAGAATCCGTTCCAGCGTGCGCAACGGTTTAGCAGTAGTATCTATCGAGCGTGGCGCTTCTGCCGGTTCGTTCTTTACGATTCCGCCGCAAACACAAGTGGAAATTGCAGCCCGCAAAAAAATCATCACCGATGAGCATTCAGGAAGAATCTTAGTAGATGCTTCATTGGCCGAAGAAGAAAGAGAAAAAATGCAAAAATTATTTGCTCACCTATAATATCTTAATCCCGATTCATTCGGGATTTTTTTATGAAGAAAATTCAATATTTCCTGATTACCAAATCGGTTGGTTTATACCTCAACCTGCTCAGTTTTATCAATGCCGAAAAGGCAAAGCAAATAGCATATCAACTTTTTAGTCAACCCAGAAAAGGAAGGCTTAAAAAAGAAGCCATGCCCAAAACATTGCAACATGCTGCTCTGGAAACACTACAATTTAACGGTGAAAATTTCCAAACCTACATTTGGCAAGGGAATCAAGACATTATTCTCTTAGTGCACGGCTGGGAAAGCAATGCTTCCCGTTGGAAAAAAATACTGCCCTATCTCAAAAAACTGCCCAACACCATCATCGCCATCGATGCGCCTGCTCACGGTTTGACGGATGGCAAAGAATTCAACGCACCCAAATACGCCGAATTCATTCACGTGTTGGCACAAAAATACAATCCGAAAATCCTCATTGGTCATTCCATTGGCGGTGCGGCGATTACTTACTATCTGCACAAATACAAAAATGACCATGTCGAGAAAATTGTCCTACTTGGCGCACCTTCCAGTTTCAAAAAACTAAGCGACAACTTTATTGAGCTGCTAAGTCTGAACACCAAAATCCAAACCTTGCTGGAGAATTATTACCTCGAAAAATTCAACATCCACATCAATGATTTTGCCGGTCATTTATTCGCCGAAAACTTTCACCAAAAAGCCATCATCGCACACGATTTACAGGACAAAGTAATCCTCGTCGAAGAAGGCCGAAAGTACGCCAAAACCTGGAAAAATGCCACTTACATTGAGACCAACGGACTCGGCCACAGCATGCACAGCGGTGATTTGTATCAAAAAATAGCTGACTTTATTACCGAAGCGTAACGGCTTGCGCTTCCTTGTTATCCCTTTTCCCGCTGTCCGCGCTACACGGTAGCCACTCCCATCGGGGCTAGACAGGTTTTGTCTTTAGCATCAGTAAATTCTAAAAAGCTGAAAATCAACACTAATTAATTACAGAACTTTCGTTTCGCTATCTTTTTGTCTTTTCTGCAAAAAAAAGTGGCAGTAGAAAACAAATATTTCCTATTTTTAACAAAATCATTAGCATTTAGTATTATTAACCATCCCTAACTATGAAGATTCTAAAAATACAAGCATTACGCGGCCCGAATATTTGGAGTGTACAACGCAAAAAACTAATCCAGATGCGATTGGATTTGGAGGAAATGGAACAATCCCCGACCAACAAAATAGAAGGGTTCCGCGAGCGCATAGAAGCCATGTTTCCTACCATGATAGAACACCGTTGTTCAGAAGGAACACGTGGCGGATTTTTCTCCCGCATAGAACGCGGCACCTGGATGGGACATGTTATCGAACACATCGCTTTAGAAATTCAAACGCTGGCCGGCATGGAAACCGGTTTCGGAAGAACCCGGGAAACCAAAACACCCGGAATCTATAATGTAGTTTTCAGCTACACCGAAGAAAACGTTGGGATGTTTGCCGCCGAAAGCGCCGTAGCCATAGCCGAAGCTTTAATAGCCGGAACGGAATACGATGTAGAAGGTGATATTCAAAAAATGCGTGAAATTCGCGAGCGCGTGCGTCTCGGTCCTTCTACAGGAAGTATCGTTGATGAAGCCGTCGCCCGTGATATTCCGTGGATTCGTTTGGGAACCAATTCCTTAGTACAATTAGGATACGGAATTAACCAAATGCGTTTTCAGGCTACGATTACCTGTAAAACCAGTAGTATTGCTGTAGATATTGCCTGCAATAAAGAACAAACCAAACGAATGCTCGACTTGGCATCCATTCCGGTAGCCAATGGTGGCATTTGTGTGGATGAAGAAGATTTAGAAATTACCGTTAAAAAAATTGGCTATCCAATAGTAATTAAACCGTTAGACGGTAATCACGGAAAAGGAGCTTCCATCAACGTGGTAACGTGGGAAGATGCGGTTTCCGGTTTAGCCTATGCTAAAAAATACAGTCACAGGGTCATCGTTGAAAAGTTCATTACCGGCTTTGATTTTAGAGTATTGATTATCGATAACAAATTGGTCGCTGCCGCCAAAAGAGTTCCGGCTCACGTGGTGGGTAACGGAAAAGACAGCATCCAAGCTCTGATTACCGAAACCAATAAAGACCCGCGTCGTGGTTACGGACATGAAAATGTATTGACCGAAATTGACGTAGATAGAGATACCTTAGACTTATTAGAAAAACTAAACTACACAGTAGATTCAGTGCCTAAGAACGGTGAAATCGTTTACCTGAAATCAACTGCTAACCTTAGTACAGGAGGAACTTCTGTTGATGTAACCGATATGATGCACCCGGAAAATATTTTCCTTTGTGAGCGTATATCCCGAGTAATTGGCTTAGACATTTGCGGTGTGGATATCATGGCCGAAAACCTAACGCAACCATTAAAAGAAAACGGTGGTTGTATTCTAGAAGTAAACGCAGCGCCAGGTTTCCGTATGCACTTAGCGCCGAGTGAAGGTTTACCAAGAAACGTAGCCGCACCGGTTATTGACATGCTCTATCCTCCAGGAAAACCTAGTCGCATCCCGATTATTGCGGTAACCGGAACCAACGGAAAAACCACCACTACCCGATTGCTGGCACACATTGTAAAAAATAACGGCTATAAAGTAGGTTTCACCACTTCAGACGGTATTTATGTGCAAAACCACATGATGGAAAAAGGCGATACAACCGGACCGGTTTCTGCCGAATATATTTTGAAAGATCCAACGGTAGAATTTGCCGTACTGGAAACTGCTCGTGGCGGAATTCTTCGCTCCGGTTTGGGTTTCAGTCGTTGTGATATTGCCATTATTACTAATATTCAGGAAGATCATTTGGGCTTGAGTGACATTCACACTTTAGATGATTTAGCTAGAGTAAAAGCAACGGTGGTTCGCTCTGTTAAAAAAGACGGTTGGGCGATTTTGAATGCCGAAGATGACCAATGCTTGAAGATTGCCAATGAGTTAAGTTGCAACGTCGCTTATTTCAGCATGGACGAAAACAATCCAACGATACAACAATTTGCCAAAGAAGGCAAGATAGTAGCGGTTTATGAAAACGGATACATCACCATCAAAAAAGGCGAATGGAAAATCAGAGTGGAACGCGCTACGCATGTGCCTTTGACGCTTGGTGGTAAAGCCAAATTCATGATTGCTAATGTGCTCGCAGCTACTTTGGCCGCTTATTTACAAGGATTCAAAACCGAAGACATTAGTTTGTCCTTGCAAACGTTCATTCCGAGTGCCGCACAAACTCCGGGAAGAATGAATATTTTTGAGTTCAAAAAATTCAAAGTACTGATTGACTTTGCCCACAACCCATCAGGATACAAAGGCGTGGAAGAGTATTTGTCTTCTGTTGAAGCTACAAAGAAAATCGGAATCATAGCCGGTGTTGGTGATCGTCGTGACGAAGACATCAGAGAATGTGCTACTATTGCAGCGCGTATGTTTGATCATATCATCATCCGCCAGGAGAAATACTTGCGTGGCAGAACCGAAGAAGAAATCATCGGCTTAATCATGGAAGGGATTGCCGCTTCCGGAAAAACGATTACCCACGAAATCATCTCCAAAGAAACCGAAGCGATCAAGCATGCCATTAACAGTGCACAGGAAGGTACCTTTATTACCGCTCTTAGTGATGTAGTGACTAATGCAATTGATATTGTTCAAGAGTACTTAGATAAAGAAAATGAAGACGGAAACGTGTAAAAATCAATAGCTGAAAAAGCAACCCAAATCCCCAATTGTTTAGGCTTTTGGGGATTTTTTTTTAAATGCTTAACAAACCAAAAATAGTTTTGGCACATTTATTGCCTAGTGTATTAATAGAAATAGAAACTGAGTACTAATTTAAATTTTATAGTTATGAAAACTCTAGTAAAAATATCTGTTATAGCTACCTTTTTGCTCCTGATAATTCCCGAAGTAACCTCTGCACAAGGTCCACCACCCTGGGCTCCTGCTCATGGGTACCGTGCTAAAACCAGACATATTTATTTTCCACAATACAATATGTATTACGACACCAATCGACGTTCCTATTTGTATCTTGACGGAGGTCATTGGTCAGTGAGCGCTACGTTGCCAAGTATTTTTATAGGGGTTAATCTTGGGGGAGCTGCCCAGATTCAGTTAAGCTATGGAGGAAATGATCCATACCGTTATAACGATGTGCATGTGGTAGAATATAGACAATACTGTAATGGCAGACACTATCACGATGATGATGAAGATGAAGATGACGATCATGATTACGGACATGGACATGGTCACGGACATGGCAAAAAACATAAAAAACACGACGATTAATTCCAGAACAAACAAACCCTTTCAGCTTTGAAAGGGTTTTTAATTTTCATACATTAGCAAAGCACAATCTTATTGAGATGACACAGCTTAATCAATTACTAAACACACTGGAATCTAAAATTTCTTTACACGAAAAGACAAATCTTTGCGTTTCAAATGCTACTATAGGTTGGCAAATAGAACACAGTTTGAAAACCATCCTGGAAGTAGTGAAAGCAACCAAAAACTCCAATCCGGCGAATTATAAATGGAAATTCAATTTTAATAAATTCCTGGTTTACACCATCAACTTCATACCCAGAGGCAGAGGCAAAGCACCAAAAATAGTCAGACCAGAAGGCACTATAACAATCAAATCACTTCACGATAGTTTGGAAAATGTGCGGGCTTCTTTATTGGATTGGGACACATTGGACAACAATGCTTATTTTGCGCATCCCTATTTTGGCGATGTCAACAAAAAATCTACTGAAAAGTTCTTAATTCTGCACACTAAACACCATTTAAAAATCATCAACGATATTTGCACCCAAAAATAATGCTATGAGCTTACTAACCACTCTCCTAAAATGGATTTTCATCATCCTGTTTTTCACTTTATCGCTTTTGGTTGTATATTATTTCAAACAAAAAAAAGCAAAAGCTGACTATCGAAAAAGACTGTAACAAAGTAGCATTAACCCCGACATATAGTCGCAAACGGACGGTTTCTTTTTATACATTTACCACAACAAACAAATTTTACCTATGAACAAAAAGATTATCCTTTTCTTTAGCTTATTTATTGCCGTTACCACTCAGGCACAGCTAAAAAAAATCACCTTAGATGACGCTGTACTACAGCAAAACAAAGCCTTCAAAGCGGATAAACTGCAAGGGTTTCAATGGATTCCTAACACCAACCAATACGTTTATTACACCGATACCTTTACCAAAATGGTATCGGCCAATACCAAAGACACTAAAGCAACTGAGCTCGTTACTTTGGTGGATGTCAACAAATCATTGGGAACCAAACTGAAAAGCTTTACCGGTGTTGAATGGATAGACAGTCAAACCCTTTTAATCTCCGATAGCGGGAAGTATTATCGTTATTCTCTTGCTACAAAAATTGGCTCAACGATTCAGGAAACCACGGAGGCAAACGAAAATCTGACTTTTGATAAAACCAAAAGCAATTTAGCCTTTACTGAAAAGAACAATTTGTATTTCTACAACAGCAACAAAGAAAAAGTTACCGTAACCAACGAAACCAATGAAGCCATTGTTTCCGGCGATTTTATTGCCCGCAATGAATTTGGTATTAAAGGCGGGATTTTTTGGTCGCCAAAATCATCTTATTTGGCCTTCTACCAAAAAGACCAAACCGAAGTAGCGGATTATCCTTTATTAGACATCAATGAAATCCCTGGCAAATTGGTTAACATCAAATACCCAATGATTGGTCAAAAATCAGAAAAACCAAGAGTCGGAATTTACAATTTGGCTACCAAAAAAACGGTGTTCATTGCACCAAGAGGCAACTCAGATGACTATTTAACCAATCTTTCCTGGTCTCCAGATGAGAAATATGTGTTGATTGCGGAGCTGAATCGTGGGCAAAACGACATGAATTTGAATGTATATGATGCGGCTACCGGCGCTTTCGTCAGAACTATTTTAAATGAGAAAAATGACAATTGGGTAGAACCGGAACACGCTGCCTTTTTCCCTAATCCGAAATCAAATAACTTCGTGTGGTTTAGCGAAAAAGACGGTTTCAAAAACCTTTACTACTATACTATTGACGGAAAATTAATCAAGCAATTGACTTCGAATAAATTCCCGACGCGGGACATCTTAGGAGCAAATCCGACGGGAAGCGAAATCTATTTCACAGCCACCGGAGAAAACCCAACCAATATGTTAGCCTATAAAGTTGATTTAAAAGGCAAACAAACTCTGATTACCAAAGACCAAGGCGTTCATGCCGTTTCCATTTCAACCGATGGAAATTGGTATTTTGATGAATTTTCGAATCATACTACACCTTCCAAATCATTGTTGTATGACAAGAATTTGAAAGCAACAACCCTTTTGGTAAGTAAAAACAAATACGATGGCTACGTAATGGGAACAGCCGAAATCAAAACGATAAAAGCCGCCGACGGCACCACCGATTTATACACCCGATTAATCAAACCAAGTGATTTTGATCCAGCGAAAAAATATCCGGTTATGGTTTATGTTTATGGTGGGCCTCACGCACAAATGATTACCAATTCCTATTTAGACGGCGCCAATCTTTGGATGTACTGGATGGCAGAACAAGGCTATTTAGTGTTTACGGTTGACAATCGCGGCTCAGACAATAGAGGCTTTGCCTTTGAAAGTGTGGTTCACGGCAGATTAGGAGTTAACGAAATGGAAGACCAAATGAAAGGTGTTGATTATTTAAAATCACTGCCTTATGTAGATGCTAACCGTTTAGCGGTTCACGGTTGGAGTTTTGGTGGCTTTATGACCACTTCATTAATGCTTAGAAAACCGGATGTCTTTAAAGTTGCCGTTGCCGGCGGACCGGTAACCGATTGGAAATACTACGAAATCATGTATGGCGAGCGCTATATGGATACACCAGCTGAAAATCAGAAAGGATTTGACGAAGCCAGTACTTTGAATTATGTCAAAAACCTAAAAGGAAAATTACTTTTAATCCACGGAACGAGTGATGATGTAGTGGTGATGCAAAACAATTTCATGCTGATCAAGAAATTTGTCGAAGCGCAAAAACAAGTGGATTTCTTTGCGTATCCAATGCACAAGCACAATGTGATTGGCAAAGACCGAGTACATTTGATGACCAAGGTTTTGAATTATATTATTGACAATAACAAATAGTTTTTGGAGCTATTCCCGCTATCCGCGCTACATGGTAGCTCGCTCCTATCGGGGCTAAAAACAAAAAATCCCAAACAAATATTTGGGATTTTTTTATTACGTTTTCTGAGGTTTCTTTCTCGCTGCCGGGAATAAAACATTGTTCAAAATCAATCGGAAACCCGGTGAATTGGGATGCAAATCTAAAACCGTGGGTTCATCTCCTACTCTATGCTGGTAATCCTCTGGATCATGGCCGCCATAGAAGGTAAAGAAGCCTTTTCCTTTTTGACCGTGGATGTACCGTGCTTCGTCATTTAATTCATTTTTTCCTAAAATCAAAACGTTTGATTTTATCAAAGTAGGATCAAAAGCAGTGGTTTGCCCCATAAAGCCTTTTATCAATTGGGTATGATTTTGGCACAACATACTTGGAATCACATCCCATTTGGCCGAGAATTCCATCAAAGTGAAATAATCTTTTTCAAACGGAATCTGACGCTTTTCCGTCATATCGATATCCGAAAACTCATAGTGCTCCGGTCTTCGGTCTAAAATAAAATCTTTGAAAGCAAAAGTTTTAGAATAGTCAATTTTAGATTGGTAATTCGGGTCGCTTCCATCACCGTCAAACATTGGTTCACAAATATCCGCACCTTCAGCCGATAGCGCAATATCAAAACTATCCGTCGCCGAACACATCGCAAACATAAAGCCACCGCCAATAACGAAATCTCGTATTTTTTTGGCTACAGCCAATTTCTCCTGAGAAACTTTGGCAAAACCTAATTTGGCTGCCAAGGCTTCCGCATCTTTCTTTTGTTCGATATACCAAGGTGCGTTTCTATAAGCTCCATAAAATTTACCGTATTGCCCGGTGAAATCTTCGTGATGCAAGTGTAGCCAATCGTATAAAAGCAACTGATCACTAAGCACTTCTTCATCATACACTACTTTAAAAGGAATCTCGGCATAGGTCAAAACCATTGTTACAGCATCATCCCAAGGTTGTTTTCCGGGTGGTGAATACACCGCAATTTTGGGTGCTTTTTCCAAAACTACCGTTTCCATATTTTGGGACGGACTGGAGATATCAGCAAGAATTGATGCTTCTTCTGCATCGGATAAAATTTCAAAACTCACACCGCGAATCTGGCATTCTTTTCGAATCTCGGGGGCATCGGGTAACAGGAAAGAGCCACCACGGTAATTCAACAGCCAACTGGCTTTGTAATGCTTGTCTAAAGCCCAATAAGTAATCCCATAAGCTTTGAGGTGATTCTTTTGGGTGGTTTCATCCATAGGCAACAAAATAAAGTTGGCTCTGATGGAAAAGGAAATCAACAAAAGGAAAATATAGAGTGACTTTTTAAACATTTTTACTAAAAATTACAAACCAAAGATAACAGATTTACTGTGAAGAAAAACATATTTGAAATTAAAAGGAGGACTGCCAGTGGCAGTCAGGTACTTTTTATTTATTATCAAAAATAGCGGTTTTAATGTGAAGAAAAACATAAAAAAATCCTAAGCATTGCTTAGGATTATATTTTTTAAAACGGAACGTCGCTGTCGTCGTCATCTCTGTTAATGTTGCTGCCAAAAGCTTCATTGGGTGACGGCAAATTCTTGGTCATAAACGGATTGTCATCGTGGTTCATTTTGGATGGCAAATCGTCAAACGCACTGCCGTATTCTTCCAAGTTGTCAAATTTACCAAGGTTTCCGATGAATTTCAATCGGATGTTTTCCAACGAACCATTACGGTGTTTGGCAATGATGAATTCCGCTTGTCCCGCTGTTGGTGTTTGCTCATCGTCATCCCATTCGTCAATTTTGTAATATTCCGGACGGTAGATGAACGATACGATATCGGCATCCTGCTCAATCGCTCCCGATTCACGCAAATCGGAAAGCAATGGTCTTTTGCTCGAACCACGCGTTTCCACCGCACGCGATAACTGTGATAACGCAATTACCGGAACTTCTAGTTCTTTAGCTAATGCTTTTAAGTTTCTCGAGATGGTAGAAATTTCCTGTTCACGGTTTCCGCCACCTTTGCCATTACTGCCTCCTGCGGTCATCAACTGAAGGTAATCGACGATGATTAACTTAATCCCGTGTTGGGATGACAAACGTCTCGCTTTGGCTCTTAAATCGAAGATGGAAAGCGATGGCGTATCGTCAATATATAAAGGGGCTTTTTCCAAATCTTTTACTTTGGTAGAAAGTTGTTCCCATTCGTGTTTTTCTAATTTTCCGGTTCTCAGTTTTTCGGAAGACAATCCGGTTTCCGAAGAAATTAAACGGGTGATTAACTGTACCGAAGACATCTCCAGAGAGAACAACGCTACCGGATGCCCAAAGTCAATCGCCATGTTGCGCGCCATCGATAATACGAAAGCGGTTTTACCCATACCCGGACGGGCCGCAATGATAATCAAATCGGAAGGTTGCCAGCCGGAAGTTATTTTGTCTAGCTTTTCGAAACCGGTAGCAATTCCGCTCAACCCTTCTTTATTGGCAATTTCTTCGATTCGTTTTTTGGCTTGAATAACCAAACTTTGTGCTGTTTCCGAGCTACGTTTGATGTTGCCTTGCGTTACTTCGTATAATTTGGATTCGGCTTTATCAAGTAAATCGAATACATCGGTTGATTCGTCATAGGATTCTTCAATGATTTCGGAAGAGATTTTGATTAAGCTGCGTTGAATGTATTTCTGAAGAATAATTCTCGAGTGAAACTCAATATGCGCCGAAGAAGAAATCTTTTGCGTCAGCTGAATTAAGTAAAAATCACCGCCGGCTAAATCTAACTTTCCGCTTTTTTTTAACTGTGCCGAAACGGTTAATAAGTCAATCGGCTGAGAATCGGTGAATAACTGAAAAATCGCTTCAAAAATATGCTTGTGGCCATCTTTGTAAAAAGCATCAGGCTGTAAAATATCAATCACCTCATCTACCCCTTTTTTGTCAATCATCATGGCGCCCAACACCGCTTCTTCCAAATCCATGGCTTGTGGCGGGAGTTTTCCTTTTTCTAAGTTGATGATGGTAGTTTTATCTACCTTAATAGGGTTAATATTTCTGAGGTTTTCCATGAGACGAAAGTAGCTATTTTCTATAAAGTATTGGATTTGAGTTATCCAAAATTATTGTTTATAAGTTTGTGTTTTTTGTTAACAACCAAAAAAAAATCCGAAACCAAAGGGCTTCGGATTAAGATATTTTTTGTAAGTAATTACTCTTTGTATTCGCCCATTTTGCTGTATTTATCCATCCTTTGCGCCACTAATTCTTCTGTTGATAAATCTTTCAGCTCATTGAATGCTTTCATAATATATTGCTCTACGGTTTTGAATGTCGTTTCTTTATCGTAATGAGCTCCACCAAGAGGTTCCGGAATAACATCATCTACCAATTTCATTTTTTTCATATCGGAAGAAGTCAATTTCAAGGCTTCGGCAGCTTGTTCTTTGTATTCCCAGCTTTTCCATAAGATAGACGAACAAGACTCCGGAGAAATAACGGAATACCAAGTGTTTTCCATCATCAATACTCTATCGCCTACACCAATTCCTAAGGCTCCTCCTGAAGCACCTTCACCAATAATAACACAAATGATTGGCACTTTTAAACGCACCATCTCTAAAATGTTTCTGGCAATGGCTTCTCCTTGACCTCTTTCTTCGGCTTCTAAACCAGGAAAGGCTCCCGGTGTGTCGATTAAGGTTACTACAGGAACATTGAATTTTTCTGCCATTTTCATCAAACGCAATGCTTTTCTGTAGCCTTCCGGACTTGCCATACCGAAATTACGCAACTGACGCATTTTGGTATTGATTCCTTTTTGCTGCCCGATAAGCATGAACGATTGCCCGTCAATTTTACCCAAACCGCCTACCATGGCTTTGTCATCTTTGAAATTTCTGTCGCCAAACATTTCTAAGAAAGTGCCTTTGGTTAGGTTGGTAATATGCTCTAAAGTATAAGGACGGTTAGGATGACGTGACAGTTGTACACGTTGCCAAGCGGTCAAATTTTTGTAGATTTTACGTTTGGTTTCCTCTAATTTTTTTTCAATTTGTTTGCAGGTAGCCGTGACATCAACATTAGATTCGGCACCAATTAACTGGCATTTATCGAGTTGTTCTTCTAATTCTTTGATAGGAAGTTCAAAATCTAAATATTCCATAGGGTTGTTAGTTTTGTTTAATCGAACAGCAAATATAAAATTTTATATTGTGATAAAAAGCACTTTTTGAAGATTAGTTTTAAATAAAATTAACCGAAATCTAACTTTAATTTAATCTCCGTTTTCGGCTTTTAATAAGGGCATTTAAAAGTACTGTGGCTAAGATGATAACGGCTCCGATGTAGAATTCCAAGCTCATTTTTTCTTTTTCTTCAAAGACAATCACGGCCAAAATAATTCCGTAAATAGGTTCCAAATTGATGGTTAACATTACTGTATACGGACTCAAAAACTTCATGACCGAAGTGGATGCGATAAAGGCATAAGCAGTACAAACCGAACTCAAAATCATCAAATACATGAAGTTTTTGGCAGAAAGCTGAAAAAATGTGGTCGAAAAACTATGGGTAAACAACAATAGAAAAGTAAAAAAGATCACGCCGCCACTCAGTTCGTAAAACGAAATAACAGTTGCGTCATGAGATTTAACTAACCTGCTGTTAATCACGGCAAACAAAGCCGAAAGAAAGGCAGAAGTCAGCGCAGTGGCCATGCCCCAAACATAATTGCCTTCTACATTAAAAATAATATACAGTCCAACTACGACCAGCAATCCAAAAAACACTTCGTAGAAAACTATTTTTTTTCCGTATAAAATTGGCTCCAGCAATGAAGCAAATAAAGCGCCGGTAGAAAGACACGCCAACGTAATGGAAACATTGGAAATTTTGATGGCATGGAAAAAAGTAAACCAATGCAGAGCTATAATTAATCCGGAGAACAGAAACTGGAGCAAGGCTTTCCTGGAGACTTTTAAAGGTAGTTTTTTGAAGTAAATATAGATGGCGATAAATCCAACGGCGAATAACATTCGGAACCAAACTAATGGTAAAGCGTCTAGTGTAATTAATGCCCCAAGCACGGCGGTAAATCCCCAAATGAAAACGATTAAATGGAGATGCAAATAACTTTTTACATTATCGCTTGGCATTTCGGAGCAGGTAAATGGCTAAAATTCCAAAAATAATATTCGGTATCCAAACCGCTATGATGGGCGGCATGGTAGATTTTTCGGCTAGCACGCCAAAAATTTTGTCGAAAAACACAAAGGTAAATGCCAAGGTAATTCCGATGGCCAGGTTGGCTCCCATTCCGCCACGACGCTTCATCGACGACACTGCTACAGCAATAATCGTTAAAATAAAAGCCGAAACCGGAATGCTGTATTTTTTGTACAACACCACCAAATACACATTGATATTCGAGGAACCACGGGCTTTTTCTTTGTCTATGAATTTATTTAAATCCTTTAACTGCAACGTTTCAGCTATGTACACTACCGGTGTTAAATCTTCCAGATCGAAATGGAAAACTGTATCTTTCTTTTCGCCCGATTCGATGATATCCCCTAAAGGCCCCACTTTTCTTTTATTGTAATTGTAGAGTGTATAGTTTTTCTTTTTTTCGTTCCATTGAATTCTGCTGGCGGTCAACTTGTATTCCAGTTTGTCGTCTTTGAATTTCTCCATCGAAAAATTGAAAGCCATTTTGGAAACATCGCTAAAATTGCTCACAAAAATATATTCGTCTTTACTGATTTGGCGAAACACATCCGAGTTGTCGCGCATTTCTTCCCGGCCACCACCAATAAGATAAGTGTATCTGAAATTATTATAGACATCATTGGCTTTGGGTGCCAAAAATATTCCCATAATCAAAGCAAAAACAGAAACAATGGTTGCACCGATAATGTAGGGCCGCATAAAGCGACTAAAGGAAATTCCGGAACTCAGTATGGCAATAATCTCCGTATTGTTGGCCAATTTGGAGGTAAACCAAATGATGGACAGAAACAGAAAAATCGGGAATAAAAAGTTGGCGAAATGAATCGTAAAATAAAAATAGTAGATGGCAATTTCTTTGAAAGGAACTTTGTTCTCAATCATTTTATTGACTTTTTCCGATACATCAATCACAATTCCGATTGGAATAAAAAGCAGTAGCATGACCGAAAAAGTAGCCAGGTAACGCTTGAGGATGTATTTGTCAATAATTTTTAGCATGCCTTATAATCGTTGGCTCATTTGTTTCACCATCGTGTCTTTCCAAGTTCTGAAATCTCCCGCTAAGATATGTTTTCTTGCTTCACGAACCAACCACATATAAAAACCTAAGTTGTGAATGGTCGCAATTTGTTTGCCAAGGTATTCATTGGCTGCAAATAAATGGCGTAAATAGGCTTTGGTATATTCGGTATCTACAAAAGTGTGTCCCATTTCATCTACCGGCGAAAAGTCGGCTTCCCATTTTTTGTTTTTGATGTTGATGGTACCATTGGCGGTAAACAACATTCCGTTACGGGCGTTACGCGTTGGCATTACACAATCGAACATATCAATACCCAGGGCGATGTTTTCCAAAATATTAATAGGAGTTCCTACTCCCATTAAATAACGAGGCTTGTCTTGTGGCAAAATATCACACACCACTTCGGTCATAGCATACATTTCTTCTGCCGGTTCCCCAACGGATAATCCGCCGATGGCATTTCCCTGAGCACCTGCATTGGCAATATATTCGGCTGATTGCTGACGTAAATCTTTATAAGTACTTCCCTGAACGATTGGAAAAAAGGTTTGGTCATACCCATACTTTGTTGGCACTTTTTCCAAATGATTGATGCAACGATCCAACCAACGATGCGTCATCTTCATTGATTTTTGGGCATAGCGATAATCACACGGATACGGCGTACATTCGTCAAACGCCATGATGATATCGGCACCAATGGTACGCTGAATTTCCATCACATTTTCGGGCGTGAATACATGGTACGAGCCATCGATATGTGATTTGAACTTTACGCCTTCTTCCTTTATTTTTCGGTTGGCCGAAAGGGAATACACTTGGTAGCCGCCACTATCGGTCAGTATGTTTCGATCCCAGTTCATGAACTTGTGCAACCCTCCGGCTTTTTCCAGAATTTCGGTTTGTGGGCGCAAGTATAAATGGTAAGTATTTCCCAGAATGATATCGGGATTTATTTCTTCTTTTAATTCGCGTTGGTGCACTCCTTTTACCGAAGCAACGGTGCCAACGGGCATAAATATTGGGGTTTCAATCACACCATGATCCGTAGTAATACTACCGGCACGGGCTTTTGAGTTGGGGTCATTCGCAAGTAAGTCAAATTTCATTCTTCTCTTTTTACAGTCGGCAAAGATAAAAGAATTATGAGTTATGCCTTAGGAGTTATGATTTTATTTAACAGAATTACAGTAGAAATTTATTGTAAGTTTTTAAGTGACTTTTTCAAAAAAAATACTTACATTTGAATGTAATGAACTACAAAACACATAAAAAAAATCTTTACAATTTTTCATCTCAATCGCGTTAGTGGTTATCAGTTGTCATCAATCAGGCAAAGAAATAAAAGAATGCTGTCAAACAAAATACTCTGAGAAACCGGACTATTTTATATTGCGCCCTAAAGTAGAAAAAGAGTTTGGCTTTAGAAGGCCAGTTAATTGAAATAGACATGGAAGCCCATAAAGCAGAGTAACGCAAGTTGCTTTATAAATCATTTTTTGTTTTATCTAAATACCACGCCCTCAACCTCAGTACTTTTATTGGGGTTGTTTTTTTTATTGTTACCTCCTTAATAACTAATTTATAAAACTTTTGCCTTTCGGAAAAATTAGAATTACTTTTGGGGCAATTAATTTTTACTACTTATAATGGCTAACATTCAACAACTAGAAGATTTTTCAACACAAGTAAGAAGAGACATTCTTCGCATGGTGCATGCTGTAAACTCGGGACATCCGGGTGGTTCTTTAGGCTGTACTGAATTTTTCACCGTGTTATACCAACACATGATGAAAAGAAATCCGGGGTTTGATATGAACGGAAAAGGCGAAGATTTATTCTTCTTGTCTAACGGTCACATTTCTCCTGTTTTCTACAGTGTTTTGGCAAGAAGTGGTTACTTTCCGGTTTCGGAATTGGCTACTTTCAGAAAGCTAAACACGCGTTTGCAAGGACATCCAACCACCAATGAAGGTTTGCCGGGCGTTCGAATTGCTTCGGGTTCTTTGGGCCAAGGCATGTCAGTAGCAATTGGTGCGGCTCAAGCTAAAAAGTTAAACGGGGACAACAACCTCATCTATTCTTTACATGGTGACGGCGAATTGCAGGAAGGACAAAACTGGGAAGCCATCATGTATGCTTCTGCTAAAAAAGTAGACAATCTTATCTCAACCATTGACTATAATGGCCAACAGATTGACGGTTCTACGGATGAAGTTTTGAACATGGGTAGTTTGAAAGCCAAATTTGAAGCTTTTGACTGGGATGTATTAGAAATCAAAGAAGGAAACAACATCCAGGCTATTATCGCTGGCATGGAAGAAGCCAAAAGCAGAACCGGCAAAGGAAAACCGGTTTGTGTATTATTACACACGGTAATGGGACACGGAGTTGATTTTATGATGCACACGCATGCTTGGCATGGTAAAGCACCCAACGATGAACAATTAGCTAATGGATTGGCTCAAAATCCGGCAACTTTAGGAGATTATTAGAATTATGAAAAAATACGAAAATACAGGAAGTAAAGATACCCGTTCAGGTTTCGGTGCAGGAATGACCGAACTGGGACAAAAGAATGAAAACGTAGTAGCTCTTTGTGCCGATTTGATTGGCTCATTGAAATTTGACGATTTCAAAAAAAACCACCCGGAACGCTTTTTCCAAATTGGAATTGCTGAGGCTAACATGATTGGCATCGCTGCCGGTTTGACTATTGGAGGAAAAATTCCATTCACAGGAACTTTTGCCAATTTTTCTACCGGGAGGGTTTATGACCAAATTCGTCAGTCGGTAGCTTACTCCGATAAAAACGTTAAGATTTGTGCTTCGCATGCGGGTTTAACGCTTGGAGAAGACGGTGCAACCCACCAAATTTTGGAAGACATCGGATTGATGAAAATGTTACCGGGAATGACGGTAATCAATACTTGTGACTACAACCAAACTAAAGCAGCAACGATGGCTTTGGCCGATCATCATGGCCCTGCTTATTTGCGTTTTGGTCGTCCGGTAGTACCTAACTTTACTCCGGCAAATGAACCTTTCGTTATCGGCAAAGCCATTATGTTAAACGAAGGAACCGATGTAACCATTATAGCTACCGGGCATTTAGTTTGGGAAGCATTAATTGCGGCAGAAGCTTTGGAAGCCAAAGGTATTTCGGCAGAAGTGATCAATATTCACACCATTAAGCCATTGGATGATGAAGCTATTTTAAAATCAGTAGCTAAAACCGGTTGTGTGGTAACCGCTGAAGAGCATAATTTCCTTGGTGGTTTAGGCGAAAGTGTTGCCCGGGTATTGGCTTTAAACAATCCGAGACCACAAGAGTTTGTTGCCGTAAATGATAGTTTTGGCGAAAGCGGAACTCCGGAACAACTGATGGAGAAATACAAACTAAACAATCAAGCGATTGTAGCAGCTGTTGAAAAAGTAATCAAGAGAAAATAATTTCTCCTTTAGTTATATAAAAAATCCCGTTCCAATGGAACGGGATTTTTTATTTTATTAAAGTATGATTACGGATGACAAGCCGTGGTCAAATATACTTTTTTGTTATCTGTCGGACAGACTGGTATCTGATCGAATGGATAAGGATCCCCAGTTACTGGATTCTTTATTTCGCTGGCAGTAGTAAAATAATCACCATCATCATCATTGTCTAAAAAATCAGGAACACCATCACCATCAGTATCATCAGGGTTGGCAACACCCGTATCCAAAACTCTTACATAACCATCATTATTCA
>NZ_DAINRG010000052.1:0-17352 GCF_036741995.1 Flavobacterium sp.
CCAAAGCAATAGCCGTTTGTGGGGTGAAATCAAAACTCGCCGATCCATCATTCGATGGATCATCACAAACTACTAAATTAGGAGGTGTAACCGGAGTGGCAACGCATACTGTACAAGAAAGTGTAAATGAAACAACGGTAACACAACCACTGGAAGAAGCACTATTATCCGTTATTGACATATAAATCACTTCACCACAAGTCCCGGGATATGCAGCCGCGTTATTTATAGCATTAGCAACGTTTTGTGCATCAGCTGCAGTGTGATGAAAATATACTTCGAAATCAGCCGGATTTAAGCCCGTACCGTTAAAAATAGTCGCAAGGTTTTGTGTCAAATCAAAATTTGGCAAATTACTACACTGACTCAAATTTGCCGGAGGATTAGTTGGTGGTGGTGTATGATAAGAAACTGTTGCACTGGCTGTTGCATTGGCAACACAACCAGGCTTATTAACAATAACAGTATAAGTAGCTGGCTGAGTAACAATTATAGATTGTGTATTTCCTGGTATTGGACCACTAACAGAAGAAGACCATTGGTAGGTTGTAGCACCGGCAATTGTAGCAGTTAATATAGCCTGATTACCTTGACATATAACCTGATCATCAACGGATAAAGGACATACAATATTACAATCGGTTGCCCCAGCTCCTGCAGTTCCGGTATTGGTTTGAGTTACTGTAATATTTCCTGCCTGTCCACTGTAATTAGTCAACAACACAACGTAAATCTGACCTACTTGAGCATTAGCAATTGTAAAAGATTCTTGAGCTGCTGCTGAAAAACTACAACTTACACTTGAAGCCGGATTTAAATAAGTAGAGCCACAATAAGGAAATGGCAATGTAGTATCGATAGGCCCTGGAAAAGGTCCCCATAAAATATAATCAACATCAATAGGATTACCACTGTTTGTTGCTTGATTAATCTGAAAATTAATCGGCCCAGCAGTTCCAATTTGCATATAGAACCAAGCCGGATTAGGTTGTGATCCTAAACATTCATAATTTATACCTGACTCAGATGTTGTACCTGTTGAATTTTGAAAAGTCAAAGCTGAACCACCAGCACAGAAAGCATCCGTGTTGGCACAACTTGAACCTTGCGAAAAAATGTAATTGATTGATAATATATTAACTAAGAGCAGATAGTAATAAATTTTTTTCATTATAGGTAGATTAATTTTAAGCAGCGAAATTTACATATTTTTAAGAAATAATTAAACCCATTTTTAAAAAAATTTAAATATTAACACTTCCAGATGTAGTTTAAATATTATTATTTATCTTTGCTACCTTATTTTTAAACCCCAATTAATTCTTTTTTTAATGATGAATAACGATGATTTTCAAGACGAAATAGGAAACAGTCATATAGCAACCAGCGCTCAAAATCCTGTCAGAAAAGATGCTTTTGACATTACTGATGAAGAAAAAATCAATGTAATCAAAAAAGATGTTGAAAATATTCTGAAAACGCTTGGAATGGATTTAACGGATGACAGCATAAAAGGAACTCCTAATCGTGTTGCCAAAATGTTTGTGAAAGAAATTTTTGGCGGTTTAAATCCTACTAAAAAACCCAATTCTTCAACATTTGCCAATAATTATAAATATGGCGAAATGTTAGTAGAAAAAAACATCACCCTCTACTCTACTTGCGAACACCATCTTTTGCCCATCATCGGCAGAGCTCATGTAGCATATATTTCAAACGGAACCGTAGTGGGTCTTTCCAAAATGAACCGAATTGTTGATTATTTTGCTAAAAGACCACAAGTACAAGAGCGCCTAACCATGCAAATTGTACAGGAATTGCAAAAAGTTTTAGGTACCGATGACGTAGCTTGCGTTATTGATGCCAAACATTTATGCGTCAATTCCCGAGGTATTCGCGATATTGAAAGCAGTACCGTTACTTCGGAATATGGCGGAAAATTCAAAGAAGAAAAAACCAAAAGAGAATTTCTGGATTACATCAAATTAGAAACTAATTTTTAATAGCCCGGATTGCAGTGAAAATCCTTTGACCCTGGACTGGTTTCAGGGCAAAGATTGAAACGAAAAGCCGGAAATAGCTCCTGATAA
This sequence comes from Flavobacterium sp., assembly GCF_036741995.1. Taxonomy (GTDB): domain Bacteria; phylum Bacteroidota; class Bacteroidia; order Flavobacteriales; family Flavobacteriaceae; genus Flavobacterium. Next base: position 2,091 of record NZ_DAINRG010000052.1, read on the forward strand.
AAATGCAACTTTATAAAAACCATACCCTGAAAATATACAATTCTCTTTCGGGAGAAAAAGAAACTTTTACGCCTATTCATGCCGGAAATGTTGGGATGTATGTTTGCGGGCCAACTGTTTACAGCAATGTGCATTTAGGTAATGTTCGTACATTCATGTCGTTTGACATGATTTTCAGATATTTTTTGCATTTGGGCTATAAAGTTCGCTATGTCAGAAACATTACTGATGTTGGGCATATTGTTGACGATGTGGATGATGGCGAAGACAAAATTGCCAAAAAAGCCCGCGTAGAACAATTAGAACCTATGGAAATCGTACAACGCTATACCGTTGATTTTCATGATGTTTTAACCCAATTCAATTTTTTACCACCAAGTATTGAACCAACGGCTACCGGTCATATCATCGAACAAATAGAAATCGTTAAACAAATCATTGACAAAGGATTTGGTTATGAAAGTAATGGTTCCGTTTATTTTGATGTAGTAAAGTTCAACGAAACCAATCACTACGGAAAATTAAGCGGCCGAAATATTGAAGACATGTTGGCTAATACCCGCGATACAGATGGTCAGAGCGATAAAAAGAACCCACAGGATTTTGCTCTTTGGAAAAAAGCCGAGCCGGAACACATCATGCGCTGGCCTTCGCCTTGGGGTGTTGGATTTCCGGGATGGCATTTAGAATGTACCGCTATGAGCACCAAATATCTTGGTGAAACCTTTGATATTCATGGGGGTGGAATGGATTTGAAATTCCCGCATCATGAATGTGAAATTGCTCAAAACGAAGCCTGCACCGGACAAAGCCCCGTAAATTATTGGATGCATGCCAACATGCTTACGCTGAACGGAAAGAAAATGGCAAAATCAACCGGAAACAATATACTGCCGAGCGAAATATACAATGGTGGTAGTCCGTTTTTGAGCAAAGCGTTTTCTGCTAATGTGGCCCGTTTTTTCATGATGCAGGCGCATTACAGAAGCATCCTTGATTTTACCAATGACGGAATCTTAGCCGCCGAAAAAGGATTCAACCGGTTCATGGAAGGCTTGGATATTGCCAAAGGATTACAGCCTGGCAGCACTTCAACTCTTGATATTGCTACCTGGAAACAAAACTGTTATGAAGCCATGAATGATGACTTCAATACGCCGATTTTGATAGCACAATTGTTTGAAGGGATTCGTTTTGTCAATCTTTTAAACGACGAAAAAGAAACGCTGACCGCTGATGATTTAAAGACTTTGCAGGAAACGTTACATTCATTCATTTTCGATGTCATTGGGATTAAAGACGAAAAAGACGACGCCAACAGTTCCGAGAAATTAGACGGAGTGGTGGATATGCTTATCGGAATGCGAAACGAAGCCCGAGCCAATAAAAACTTTGCGCTTTCGGATCAAATTCGCGACCAATTGTTAGCGCTTGGTATTCAATTAAAAGACGGAAAAGAAGGAACCTCCTTCAGTATTCAATAAAACTGTTATGCTAAAAAAAATAGCTATAGCGCCTTTACTATTGCTTATCTATTTTTACAAAATAGTACTTTCTCCGCTAATGCCGGCTACTTGTAGATTTCAACCGACTTGCTCCAGCTATTTCATGGAAGCCTTAAAGACTCATGGATTATTTTACGGAACATATTTGGGTACCAAAAGAATCTTAAGCTGCCATCCTTGGGGAAAAAGTGGCTACGATCCTGTTCCCGAAAAAAAGTGTTCACACTAAAGAATTCGTTAAATATTCCTTTTGTTTTTATACAAATCACTATTTTTACATTCAAACTTAACCCCAAAAATTAACTGCTCATGATTTGGAATCCATCAGAAGGTATCAATATCGGTTTCTTTACCATCCGATATTACAGCCTTATGTTTGTTATCGCCTTTGCCCTAGGATGGTACATAATGAAACACATCTACGAAAGAGAAAACGAACCTATTGAAAAACTCGACACCCTTTTTATATGGACAGTTGTCGCCACATTAATTGGTGCCCGATTAGGACATGTCTTCTTTTATGATTGGGAATACTACCGAAACAATCTTTTGGAGATTCTATTGCCATTCCGATTTAACCCTCAGTTTGAGTTTACCGGTTTTCAAGGCCTGGCCAGCCATGGTGCAGCCATTGCCATAATTATCGCTATGTATTTTTACAGTTCCCGAGTCTTAAAACGACCAATGCTTTGGATATTAGACAGAGTGGTTATTCCGGTTGCCTGTGGTGCTATATTTGTCAGAATAGGGAATTTTTTCAATTCCGAAATTGTTGGCAAAGAAACTACTTCCCAATTTGGCGTGAAATTCGTTAGAGATTATTACTCATCAAGAGATGCAATGAATGCTACAAAATTGTCCAATGCAAATGATGCTTATCACGCCATAGTGCACGATCCGCAATATGCCGCGTTGTTGGCTAAAGTGCCACTAAAACATCCGGCACAACTGTACGAAGCCGGCTTGTATGTTTTTGTATTTTTGATACTGTTCTTTCTATATTGGAAAACCAAAACAGCCGAAAAACAAGGCCTGTTATTTGGCTACTTCTTAATCCTGCTTTGGTCCGTTCGATTTGTAGTTGAATATGTAAAAGGAAGCCAAGGCGGTATCGAAAAGACTTTCGGTTTGTTCACTACCGGACAATGGCTCAGCATTCCGTTTATATTGGTAGGAATTTATTATTTGTTCGTGGCTGAAAAACCAGTCAAAGACGAAATTTAAAATATCTAAAAAGTAAAAAGCTCCGTTAAGGAGCTTTTTTTATTCTTCATCACCTTCAGCGGTGTGTGACTTGGCATAGTTGCGCCACTTCTCAATACAGTCTTTCATATCTTGCGGCAATTCGGTATCAAAACGCATAAACTCTTTGGTAACCGGATGTTCAAAACCAAGTGTTTTAGCATGTAATGCTTGTCTTGGCAACGTTTTAAAACAGTTGTCTATAAACTGCTTGTATTTGGTAAAAGTAGTTCCTTTTAAAATCAAGTCACCGCCATAACGAGCATCATTGAACAAAGTGTGACCAATGTATTTCATGTGCACGCGAATCTGATGCGTTCTTCCGGTTTCCAGTTTGCAGGAAACTAACGTAACATAACCAAATCGCTCCAACACTTTATAATGAGTAACGGCATGTTTCCCAATATCACCTTCGGTAAAAACAGCCATTTGCATACGGTCTTTTACATGGCGGGCAATATTGCCTTCAATGGTGCCTTCCTCCTCTTTTACATTACCCCAAACCAGTGCAATATACTCGCGCTCCGATGTTTTATCTTCAAATTGTTTGGCCAAATGTGTCATTGCAGCTTCCGTTTTAGCAACGACTAAAAGTCCGGTTGTATTTTTATCGATACGATGCACCAAACCTGGTCTTTCGCTGGAATTCATCGGTAAATTATCAAAATGAAAGGCCAAAGCATTGACCAAAGTCCCGGTGTAATTACCGTGGCCCGGATGCACCACCAATCCTGCCGGTTTATTGATAACCAACAAAGCATCATCTTCATAAACGATGTCTAAAGGAATATCTTCGGGAAGGATGTGATTTTCAAACGGCGGATGCGTCAACATCACCCGAACTACATCAAAAGGTTTTACTCTGTAATTGGATTTCACCGGAATATCATTAACCCAGATATTCCCGTTTTCCGCTGCTTGCTGAATTTTATTTCGGGTGGCATTCTCCACCAACGACATTAAGTATTTATCCACGCGCAACAAGGATTGCCCTTTGGCAGCCACAAAGCGATGGTGCTCAAATAAATCTTCTTCCAAATCGGAAACTTCGTTGTTATTAATCATTTTCCTTAAGGAATTTTTGTGGTATCAACAGCAGTAGAATCAACCGTAGTTTCGTCAAAAACGACTTTTCCATCACCTAACACCAAGTCAATTTTTGAGGATTTCAACACTTTGTCGCCCGCTTTTAATTTCTTACCGTTCATGCGCATTTCCAAAACCATGTCTTTTCCTAAATAAGGTCGGTACGAAATGGTGCCTTCCTGCAATCCGACAGCTTCCAATGTTGGCACCGCCTGACGATAGGTCTTTTCAACCAAATCCGGCAATGAAACCATCGTATATTTAGAAGCATTGATTTTGATATAAATTTTTCGGCCTTCTTTCACTTTGGAACCGGCTTTTGGCTCTTGCTCAACAATAGTCAGTTTTGGAAATTCCGATCTGAAATCTACCGTATCTAAAATAACGTAGTTCAAATCAACAGCATCCAATTTTTCTTCGGCTTGTTCTACGGATAGTTTACTCAAATCAGGAACCGTAATTTCCTCTCCGTGATGGGTGGTAAAAGTAATCCAATGAAAAAACAAAAACGAAATAGCAGCAATTATTGCCATAGCGGCCAAAATTTGGGCAAAAAAAACTCGACTGGTTAGATACTTGCGTAAACTCATAAAGAAATTTAATTTGAGCAAAGATATAAAAAACATAAAGGTATTTGGTTTGAAAAAAAATGATAATTTTGTTACTAACAAAACATATACCTAACTCAATCTACCAATGAAAAAAGTAGCCATCATCATGGGCGGATATTCGAGCGAATATCAAATATCTCTTAAAAGCGGAAATGTGGTTTATCAGTTTCTGGACAAAGCAAAATATAGCGGTTATCGCATTCATATCCTTAAAGAAAAATGGGTTTATGTTAATGACAACGACCAAGAGTTTCCCATTGATAAAAATGATTTTTCGGTTACGGTAGAGGAAGCCAAGATTACTTTTGACGTAGTATTTAACGCCATACACGGAACTCCCGGTGAAGACGGATTAATGCAAGCCTATTTCGAACTATTGGGAATACCGCAAAGCTCTTGTGATTACTATCAGGCGGCACTGACCTTTAACAAACGTGATTTATTGTCAGTTTTAAAACCTTACGGCATTAAAACGGCTGCTTCTTACTATTTAAATCTTGGCGATACTATTGACCAAGACGCCATATTAAAGGCTGTGGGTTTACCTTGTTTTGTAAAGCCTAACAAATCGGGCTCTAGTTTCGGAATTACCAAAGTGAAGACCAAAGACGAACTCCTTTATGCTATTGCCAATGCCTACAAAGAAGATGACGAATTAATTATCGAAAGTTTCCTTGACGGAACCGAAGTATCGGTAGGTGTTATCAATTATCAGGGAACCATCACCGTATTGCCTATTACTGAAATTGTTTCCGAAAACGACTTCTTTGATTATGAAGCCAAATATCTAGGGAAATCTCAGGAAATCACTCCGGCCCGAATTTCTGAGGAAATGACTAAGAAAGTGATGGCTGTTGCCAAAAAAGTATACGAAACTTTAAAAATGACCGGGTTTTCTCGAAGTGAATACATCATTGTTAACGATGAACCTTATCTTTTGGAAGTCAATACCATTCCGGGTTTAACTACCGAAAGTCTGATTCCGCAACAAGCCAAAGAAGCCGGAATTTCACTAACCGATCTATTTACCAATGCCTTAGAATTGGCTGTAAACAAATAAAAACATGATACGAAAAGCAGTATTCCCCGGTTCGTTTGATCCTATTACCTTGGGACATTATGATATTATCAAAAGAGGTGTTTCGCTGTTTGATGAAGTGATTGTAGCCATTGGCATCAATGCCGATAAAAAATATATGTTTACGCTGGAAGACCGAAAAAAATTCATAGAAGACGCCTTCAAAGACGAGCCCAAAGTTTCGGTGATTACCTACGAAGGGTTAACGATTGATTTGTGCCGAAAGCTAGAGGCTCAGTTCATTCTCCGCGGCTTGCGCAATCCGGCCGACTTTGAATTCGAAAAAGCCATTGCCCATACCAATAGAAAGTTGTCGCAAATAGAAACCGTATTTCTTCTCACTGCCTCTAAAACTTCTTATATCAGCTCCAGCATTGTGCGCGATGTCATCAGGAATGGTGGCGATTACACGGTTTTGGTTCCCGAAAGTGTGGTGGTAAAGAAGGAGAAATAGTTAATACTTCTCCGCTCTACTGGTATCTTCTTCTTTCTTAATGACTTTGCGGGCCACTTCAATTTTAAACTTCTTGCCTTTCATTTTTTCCTCACGAATATTAGCAAGCAGGTCTTTTACTTTATTGAATTTCACCGCCGCAAACGAAATAAAATCTTTGACTTCAATCAATCCTAAATCGCCTTTCTCTAATTTTCCTTTTTGGGAAAAGAAACCAACAATATCAATTTTGTTCAACTTATTTTTCTTGCCGCCGCTGATGTAAATCGTTTGAAATTCGGGTGGTTTTGGCAATGTGGTGGCGGTATCTACTTTTAAAACCGGCATCCCATAATCAATATACTCTTGCTGTTTTTCACTTTCGTGGATAATGATATAAGCAGTTCCCGAAGCCAGCATTCTGGCAGTTCGTCCGTTTCTATGGGTGAACTCATCTTCTTTGGAAGGCAAATGATAATGAATGACGTGTTTCATTTCGGGAATGTCCAATCCTCTTGCGGCCAAATCGGTTGTAACCAAATAACTCACACTTCCATTTCTGAACTGAATTAAAGCGCGTTCTCTTTCATCCTGATCCATGCCGCCGTGATAATATGTGGCGTAAATTCCTTTTTCATTTAACGAATCACTAATGCGTTCCGCAGCATCTCTGTGGTTGCAGAATATCAAAGCCGATTGTGATTTTAAAGAACAAATCAAATTAAACAAACTGCCAATCTTATCTTTTTCTTTGGAAACTACCATTTTCATGGAGAGATTGACTTTCTCTTCTTCGGAGGGAATGAAATCTAAAACCGTTGGATTTACTACTCGAGTATACTTTGGAATCTCAATACCAGAGGTTGCAGAGACTAATATTCGCTTATTTAATTTCGCTAATCGACTAATGATAAAAGACATTTGTTCATGAAAACCCAATTGCAGGGATTTGTCAAATTCGTCCAAAATTAAGGTCTGAATGCGATCGGTTTTAAACGTTTCTCTGTCAATATGATCAGCTATTCGTCCTGGAGTTCCAATCAAAACCGCCGGTGGATTCGATAAGTTTTTGATTTCCGTTTCAATGGAATGACCACCATAGCAAACATTCACTTTGTAAGCCGTGCCCATTTTTTTCCAAACCTGTTCAATTTGCAAACCCAATTCCCGGGAAGGCACTAAAATCAGGCATTGCACGCCCGCTACTTGTTCGTCCAACAATTCAAATATAGGCAATAAGAAAGCCAGTGTTTTCCCCGAACCGGTTGGTGAAAGCAACAACACATTGTTGTCATTTAAGATGGTTTCCTGAGCGGAAAGTTGCATTTCGTTTAAGCTTTCTATGCCTAAATTCAGAAGAATATTATTGGAATGGTGCTGATTTGTCATTTGGCAAAGGTAAAGCCAATTGTGAATTAAAAATCAGGAATAGCGAATGTTATTTCAGTATTTTTTCTTCTTCAAAAAGCAGCTTAATATTTTCATACGAGTTTTTCAGGGCTTCTTTTATCTGCTCAGGATTGAGCCACACTGCCTTTTCGATGCCTTCATTGGCTTGCGGAAAAGGAGTTCCTTCAAAATCTGACTGCATCTCAAACCAATGGGTAACTTTTAGTTTGTATTTGCCCCCGCGCTTAAAAATATGATAAGTCTTTTGTAGTTTTTTGGTAATCCTCAATTTATTGACACCGGTTTCCTCCTCTATTTCTCGGGTTGCCGTGTCTTCAATTTCTTCTCCTTTTTCGATGCCGCCTTTGGGTAAATCCCATTTGCCGTTTCTGAAAATGAATAAAACGTCGCCGTTTTTGTTATAAACCAATCCGCCACCGGCTTTGCAAACCGGAATTTTCTCCTTCATCTTTTTTAGGATTTCTTTCTCATCCGGATAGTACAGATACGCTTTCTGAATTTTGTTCTGAAACATTTTGATGATGAGTTGCTCAATATCAATACTTTCCAACAAAAACAACTGAAAATCGGTCTCTTTGGCGATTTCGTTGGTTAAAAAAAGTGGTTTATCGTTGACAAAAACTTTATACATTTGTACTATGATTTTTAATAAAGACACAGCCGAAAAAACAGCCGAATTGCTTTTACAAATAAATGCAATTAAATTGAATCCGAAAAATCCTTTTACATGGGCTTCGGGTTGGCACTCTCCGATTTACTGCGACAACCGATTAATACTGTCCTTCCCGGCGATAAGAAATTTTGTACGCGAAGAATTTTCCAAACATATTGAGAAAGAATTTGGCAAACCTGATGTAATTGCTGGGGTAGCAACCGGCGCTATCGGCATCGGAATGCTTGTGGCGGAGTACATGGGCTTACCGTTTGTGTATGTGCGTCCGGAACCCAAAAAACACGGCAGGCAAAATCAGGTAGAAGGCTTTTTACAGAAAGGTCAGAACGTAGTGGTGGTAGAAGATTTAATCAGCACCGGAAACAGTAGTTTGCTGGCTGTAGAAGCGCTAAAAGAAGCCGGAGCCCACGTAAAAGGGATGGTGGCCATCTTTACTTATGGTTTTGATGTAGCGGTGGAAAATTTCAAAAATGCCAATGTAGAGTTAAATACGCTAGCCGATTACGAACATTTATTACATTTGGCTGTGGCCAAAAATTATATCACCGAAAAAGAACTGAAAACCTTGCAGGAATGGCGCGAAAGTCCGTCAACTTGGAATGTTTGATATTAAGAGGAGAATGTCCGGTGGACATTCGGTAAAAAGATTGTTACCCTCAAAACAAACACAATAAACTAAAAACAATCACCAAACTATGAATTTAGAAAGTCCAAAGGTTACCGTAGAAAAATCAGCTGACTATTTGTTCCAGGCTTTGTCCGACGTGAAAAGCTATGAAAAATTAATGCCCGATAATATTGCCAAGTTTGAAGTGTTGGGCGATGATATTTTTAATTTTGGATTAAAAGGCATGCCAGAAATTAAACTGCGCATGAAAGACAAAACGCCGAATTCAAAAGTGGTTTTATCCGCAGCCAGCGATAAATTGCCGTTTACTTTGACTGCCAATATTGATACTCTTTCGGATGTTTCAAGCGCCGTGCAATTGCAGTTTGAAGGCGAATTCAACCCGATGATGGCGATGATGATAAAAGGCCCGATTTCGAAATTCATCGAAACATTAGCACAAAATATGAACAAACTATAAGTTCAATTATGGTATAAAAAAAGAGGAGCAATTAGCTCCTCTTTTTTGTTGTCGTTATTTTCCGGATTTGGCTTTTTCTTCCGCTAGTTGTTTGCGGCTTTTGTAGTGCTTTAAGTACTCCCCTTTTGGCGTACCGTTATCAAACGAACTGAACATTACCGGAAAAGCAGCTTTGTTGCGCGCTTCTTCATTAGTCCAACCTTCATATTCAATGCGGTAAATTGCCGAAAACAATTGCGAACGCCCAATTCCGTGATAGCAGTGAATCAAAACCGGATAGTTATCAGGATTGTCCATGATTTTCAAAAAGGAATCCACATTCTTTTGTTCCGGTACCTGATCACAGCCATTGTTGAAATAATTCACACCGGGAATCTTTTCTACGGCCACCTTTTCAGCAGTCAACTCAGCAGGAATTTCTGGATTGTTTACATCATCTCCCGTTCCCGGAAAACGCAAATCTACTATCGATTTGATATGGTATTTTTTTACATAATCGGCAATCTCATCCGGTGGAATCACCCCTGATTTATAGACTTTACCTTCAGTAATCGTCATAAAATTGTGGTTGATGTGACGGTCGTAAATGTATTTTGCCGTACCAAATAACACCAATACTAAAACTACAATGCCTATTTTCTTTTTCATATTTTTATTTTACCGTTGTTAAACGTTTGTCTATTATGCGTTCCATATAATCCTGAACAAATGCTTTGCATCTTAACGCAATCGCATCCATTTCAGGAGTTTTGTTTTTGATCAAATTGTGCTCCATGCCTTTGTCTTCTTTGGCATAAAAACCAACCACTTTTTTGCCGTCAAAACAACAAATATAGTTGCCTTCCATATACTGATATACGTTCGAAGAATACTTTATCACAAAAGGCGGCACTTGCTTTTCGTTTATCAAACTCCTGCCCCAACTTCTAAATGGTTTTGGATAGCCAATCATATCGAGCAGCGTTGGATAAATATCTATTTGCTGCGCCCAATCGTTGTTTACTCCCACATACTTTTCATTCGGTGAAAAGAACAGAATTGGTACCGTATTACGATTAAATTCTTTTAAATATTCATCGTAAGCCACCGTATTCCCGTGATCGGCAACCAATACAAAAATAGTGTTTTTATACCACGGTTCTTTTTTGGCCGCGTTAAAAAATTGCTTCAAAGCAAAATCGGTATAGCCAATGCATTGATTGATATTGACTTTCCCTTTTGGAAATTTACCTTCGTATTTAGCCGGAACTTTATACGGTTCGTGCGAAGAAACCGAGAACAAGGTTGCCATAAAAGGTTGCTTCTTTTCGGTCAGAGTCTTGTTGAAATATTGAAAAAACGGCTCGTCCCAAATGCCCCAAACGCCATCAAAATCAGCGTCATTGTTATATTCCGTCTTTCCGTAATAATGGTCGTAGCCAAGAATATTTCCAAATCCTAAAAAGCCCATAGAGCCATTCGGGGCACCGTGAAAAAAGGAAGTATCATAGCCTTCGCTTTTCAGAGTAGAAACCAAGGATTCTATTTTTTGTTTCGGATAAGGTGACGAAGTGAAAGCATCTTTAAACGATGGAATTCCGGCAATTACAGAAGAAACTCCGTGAATGGATTTCCAACCATTGGCATAAGCATTGGTAAAAATCAAACTGTGTTGTGCCAAGGAATCTACAAAAGGCGTATAACCCTCATAGCCGGGAATCTTCGTGCCTTTATTGAACGCACCATTGTATTCTCGCGCAAAGCTTTCCAAGATAAAAATCACCACGTTTGGCTTGGTCTGCGGATTGTTTTTGTATTGTTTTATAGGAACCAAAAGCTGATCCACTTCGGCTTTGGGCATGTAGTTTTCCTTTTTAAACGAGTTGGTATTCCAGGTTCGGATAATGGCAAACGGCGTATTCAAAACCACATCAGCCTGAGACGAATTTTTCACGTAGCGACTGGCATCTAATATGTTAATCGGACGCGTGCTTTTCTTAAAATCGCCACGAATACCGCCAATGCAAAGGGTTACTATCAATAGGAAATTAGCAATCGAAAAGGCAAAATATTTCACATTCGGTTTCTCGGTAACGTGCTGCACTTTGGTTTTCTTATAAAGCAAAATCCAAATGTAACTCAGCACAAAAAACAGTAAAAATACATGCCAGTAATTCTGAAGAAAATTAAAAAATAACAACGACTTGTTGCTTTCATTTTGCAACGTATCTAAAGATGCTCTGGTGCTTCTGTTAAAGGAATAGCGGTAGTAAATAAAGTCGATAAAATTGGTGGCATACGCCAATAAATTGGTCGCAAAATACAGCCAGAATAAAAACTTCTGAAACTTCTTTTTGGTATTGGAAACCAAAGGAAGAACGGAAAACAGTATAAATAATCCATTGGTATAGAGTATTGTAGTGGTATCAAAAACCAATCCGTGGTAACACAATCGCAGGAAATCATAAACGCCGTCAACCTTAATCAAATTTTGATTGTAGATAAAAAACAACACACGGGCAATAAAGTAAAAAACATAGACTAATAAAATTCTGATGGTCAAAATTTTATACTCCTGGAACCTAGGGAATTTTTTCATGAAAGCGTTACAAATTATCGTTGCAAAACTACATATTTAGCCAATATGTTTTTTATATTTTGTAGTAATAATTGTGAATGAAACTAATATTATTTAATTTGCATTAAAATTACAACAATGACTCCAATCGCGCGCCTTTTTGACTTTCCCTACCACCAACTTGCCAAAAACAATCTCGAAGCTTGTCTGGTCACTAAGCACAACGGCGTTTGGGTGAAAACTTCTACTCAGGAATACATCAATAAAGCCAATACTATTTCGAGAGCTTTGCTGCGATTGGGTGTACAGAAAAATGATAAAATTGCCATCATCTCTTCCAATAACCGAACCGAATGGCACATTATGGATATCGGAATTTTACAGATTGGCGCTCAAAATGTACCGATTTATCCAACGATATCCGAAGACGATTACGAATACATTCTCAACCACTGCGAAGCCAAATATTGCATCGTTTCCGATGAAGAAGTACTGCGAAAAGTGAATCTCATCAAAGAAAAAGTTCCGAATTTAATCGAAGTCTATTCGTTTAACGAAATCGGAAGTTGCACCAATTGGAATACTTTACTCGAATTAGGCAAAGACGAAAGCAACCAAGCCGAAGTGGAAGAACGAAAAAAGGCTGTGCAGGGATTGGATTTAGCCACTATCATTTATACTTCTGGAACTACCGGAAGACCTAAAGGTGTGATGCTTTCGCACAATAATATTGTATCGAATGTTTTAGACAGTGCCAACCGCATTCCGTTTGACGAAGGCAAAAGTATTGCTCTGAGCTTCTTGCCTATTTGCCATATTTACGAGCGCATGGTGACTTATATTTATCAATTCTACAGCTGCTCTGTGTATTTTGGAGAGTCGATTGAAAAGATTGGCGACAATGTCAAAGAAGTGCAGCCAACGGTAATGACCGGAGTGCCCCGACTAACTGAAAAAGTATATGAAAAAATCATTGCCAAAGGTTCCGAACTTACCGGACTAAAAAGGAAGCTTTTCTTTTGGGCAGTTACTATAGGAGAAAAATATGAACCTTATGGTGCGAACGGCTGGTGGTATGAATTAGAATTAAAACTAGCCCGTAAACTTATTTTCAGCAAATGGAAAGCCGGTTTAGGCGGACGATTGGATTTGATTGTTAACGGAAGTGCTGCCATGCAGCCGAGATTATTGCGAATTTTTGCTGCTGCCGAAATCTACATCATGGAAGGCTACGGCTTATCGGAAACTTCGCCGGTAATTGCGGTAAATGATCTTCGTAATCACGGGTTTAAAATCGGAACGGTTGGAAAAATCATTGATAATGTAGAAGTTAAGATTGCTGCCGATGGCGAAATTCTTTGTAAAGGACCGAATGTGATGATGGGTTATTACAAAGATGAAAAATTAACCAACGAAGCTATTGTTGATGGCTATTTCCATACTGGAGATATTGGGGAGATTGACAGCGAAGGTTTCCTAAAAATCACCGACCGTAAAAAAGAGATGTTCAAAACCTCGGGCGGAAAATACATAGCACCACAATTGCTCGAAAATGCCATGAAACAATCCCGTTTTATAGAACAAATCATGGTGATTGGCGATGGCGAAAAAATGCCGGCGGCTTTTATCCAGCCTAATTTTGCTTTTGTAAAAGAATGGGCAGTTTTGCACAAAATAACACTCGGAAGTACCGATGCCGAAATCAGTGCCAACCCAAAAGTAAAGGAACGCATTGAGCAGGAAGTGAATGACATTAATAAAAAATTCGGGCATTGGGAACAAATCAAACGCATTGAACTTACGCCTGATGTTTGGTCGGTTGATGGGGGCCACCTCACGCCTACCATGAAACTGAAGCGCAAAATTATAATCGAAAAGTATAAAGATTTGTATCAAAAAATATACAGCTAACCCTTTAAATCCTTTTAGCCATGAGAATAAAAACACTAGTAAGCAGCTTATTATTTATCTTTTTATTTTCGGGCTGCAAAGAAAACAAACCGGAAGATTCCATCAAATCCGATTATTTGGATTATTCCAAAAGTGATGACCAAGCCACGGGTGGCATTAAAATGATTCCGATCACCACGCCTGTTGGTAAATTCAAGGTCTGGACGAAGCGCGTGGGCAACAATCCTAAAATCAAAGTACTGTTATTGCATGGCGGTCCGGGCGGCACCCATGAATTCTTTGAAAGCTTTGACGGCTATTTTCCCCATGAAAGTATTGAATACATTTACTATGACCAATTGGGTTCCTATTACAGTGACCAACCAAAAGACCATCGGCTTTGGACAACTGAACGCTTTGTAGAAGAAGTAGAACAAGTGCGTAAAGCCTTGAAACTGGACAATACCAATTTCTATTTAATGGGGCAATCCTGGGGTGGCATACTAGCCATGGAATATGCCTTGAAATACCAGAAAAACCTAAAAGGATTAATCATTGCTAACATGATGGCAAGCGCTCCGGCGTATAACAAATATGCGGAAGAGGTATTAGGACCAAAACTTCCAAAAGAAGTCTTTGACCAAATCAAAACCTTCGAAAAAAACAAAGACTATACAAATCCAAAATACACCGAACTGCTTTTCAAATACTATTATTCGGAACACATTCTGAGAAAACCTATTGAGCAATGGCCGGAATCCATCACCAGAGCTTTCAAACATTTGAATCCCGATGTGTATGTATACATGCAAGGTCCGAGTGAATTTGGAATCACGGGTGACGCCACTTTAAAAAATTGGGATGTAACGGCAAGATTGAAAACGCTAACCATTCCCACCTTAGTTATCGGTGCGAAATACGACACCATGGATCCGAAACACATGGAATGGATTTCCAATGAAGTGCAAAACGGGAGATTTTTGTATTGTCCGAATGGTAGTCATTGCTCACAATATGATGATCAGGAACATTATTTTCCGGGCGTTATCAAGTTTCTGAAAGATGTTGATAATGGTACTTTCCAGAAGGAAGAAAGTCATCCATTGCAGTAAACGTTATTAACAATTCGCCATTTTAAAAAGTTAACAATTAAACAGTTAACAAATTATTACATTCTCACTATTTTAATACTTTTATTGCACTAACCAATAAAAACAGTAATTATGAATGTAAAAAACTTTATTGTCGGCGGAATTGTCGGTGGGATTGCAGACTTCTTAATGGGCTGGCTAGTCTATGGCATTTTACTTAAAGACACTTTTCCTAAACCGGAAGGAGCTGGCGCAGAAAACATGCTATTCATTTTCTTAGGTTGTATGTCTTTTGGGTTTTTAATATCCTATGTATTTTCACGAGGAGAAGGAATTTCGAGTTGTGTTCCCGGAATTAAGATGGCCATCGGTATTGCATTGTTCATGGGTTTATGCAGCAATCTCTTTATGAGCATGTATAAAGAAACTATTGATTTTAAGCTAATGGGAATCGATATTCTGGCTTCCATGGTATTGGCCACTGTTGTGGGAGCAGCCGTAGCTGTAACGAACGGAAAAATGAAGTAAGGATATAATTTTCATAGTGTGAAAACGTCCGGGATTAAGTTCTCGGGCGTTTTTTGTTTGGCTAAATCTG
>NZ_DAINRG010000053.1:0-16363 GCF_036741995.1 Flavobacterium sp.
CGAGCGTTTAGGCGGAAAAGTGTTGTATGCTACGGATGATTTTTTTGCCGAAAAAGAGAATTTAATTTTACCAACCCGTGGTGTTTTCATCACCGATAAATATACAGACCGAGGCAAATGGATGGACGGTTGGGAAAGCCGCCGCAAAAGAACTCCGGGACACGATTGGGCGATTATTCAATTGGCCACTTCGGGGAAAATTAAAGGGTTTGATATTGATACCAATTTCTTTTTGGGGAATCATCCACCCCACGCTTCGATTGAAGCGGTAAACCTTGAAAGCACTGACGGAATCACCGATTGGGAAAATGTGAATTGGAAAGAAATCTTGCCAAAATCCCATTTAGATGCCGGTTCACAAAATTTCTACGAGTGTCAAAGCGATGAGATTTTCACGCACTTGCGTTTGCACATCTATCCTGATGGCGGTGTGGCGCGTTTCCGTGTATACGGCGAAGTTTTCAAAAACTGGGATGCCGTTTCAACAGAACAACAAATAGATTTAGCAGCAGCCATCAATGGCGGTCAGGCGATTGCCTGCAACGATATGTTCTTCAGTGCGATGAGCAATCTGATTATGCCAAATCGTGGTGCCAATATGGGTGACGGTTGGGAAACCAAAAGAAACCGAACGCCAAACAACCGCGACTGGGTGATTTTAAAATTGGCTCACAAAGGAACCGTTGACAGCATCTTGGTAGATACGTGTCATTTCAAAGGAAATTATCCGGACAGTTGTTTGATAGAAGCCTGTGTTTCGGATAGCAATGATGTAGAGAATACTGGTAATTGGGAAGTTTTATTGCCGCAACAAAAATTGAGTGCTGACCACGAACACCTCTTCACTTCAGAGCTTAACAAACTAGGAGCCATAACGCACATCCGATTGAATATCTTCCCGGATGGTGGGGTGAGCCGTTTACGAATCTTTGGTAAAATCAATAAATAGTGGGGGTTAGTACATTTATAGTAATTGTTTTGTATGTGTTGTATTTCAGCGTATTGATTACGTTGGGCTATATCTCATACAAAATGCCAGGTTTTTTAAAAGGAAAATCTCAAAAAAATCCGGAAGAAGACGAAGACATCAGAAACACCAGTCTAAATTATTGCTATGCCGGAATGTTGTTGATGATAGTCGGGATTTTAGTCAATACTTATATTTTGGTCAAAGGAACGCCGCTGGAAAGTCACATGATGGAATGGCTCAATATTGTCATTCGTCTGATGCACATTACCTTCGGAATTGCCTGGATTGGGGCTTCGTTTTACTTTGTGTTTTTGGAAAATGCTTTAAACCGAACCGAAGATGTCCGCGACGAATTGGCTGGAAATCTCTGGGCGGTTCACGGTGGTGGATTTTATTATTTGGAGAAATACAAAATCGCGCCAAAGACGATTCCGAAGCATTTGCATTGGTTCAAATACGAGGCTTATTTTACTTGGCTTTCTGGTTTTTGTCTGTTGTTTGTGGTGTATTATTTCAATGCTTCCGCTTTATTAATTGACAAAAATGTTTTAGATATCAGTGCTACACAAGGCATTTTGATTGGCGTTGGCTCCTTCATAGTAGCTTGGCTGATTTATGATGTAATGTGTAAATCATCCTTAATCAAAAATCAACTGGCGTTTGCTTTAGTAGGTTTTGCTTTTTTAATTGGATTTGCTTTCTTCTATTGCCATGTGTTTAGCGCCCGTGCGGCCTATATTCACTTTGGTGCGATGATTGGAAGTTTGATGGTGGCCAATGTGTTTTTCGTGATTATTCCGGGACAAAAGGAAATGGTGCGTTGTGCTAAATTAGGTATTCCGTTAGACCCAAGTTTGGGTAAAAAAGCCTTAGCCCGTTCGTTGCACAATAACTATTTTACACTGCCGGTGTTGTTTGTGATGGTGAGCAATCACTTTCCATCCACATTTGGTTCTGAATATCCGTGGTTGATTTTAGCGATTATTTCGTTGGGAGCAGCAGGAGTGAAGCACTATTTGAATTTAAAGGAAAAGAAACAACTCAACGTTTGGATTTTGCCGGTTTCGGTGGTGATATTGTTGGCCGCTTGTTTCATTACGGCGCCAAGTACCAATCCTTATGAATGTAAAAAAGAAGTCAGTATTACCGAAGTACAGGCGATTGTACAAAAGCGTTGTATCCAATGTCATTCTTCCAATCCGACGGATGACGTGTATAAAACGGCACCTAATGGCGTGAAATATGACGCTCCGGAAGATATTTTTAAGAAAAAAGATTTGATTATGCAGCGTGTGGTGATTACCAAAACAATGCCGCAAAACAATAAAACCAACATCACCGAAGAAGAGCGCAACACCATCCGTTGCTGGATTGAACAAGGTGCGAGCCTAAAATAAAGACGATATGAATTTACTAGCATTTAACACATTGTCCGAAGAAACCGCGAGAAGGGAATTATTTGCCTGTTGTGGCTCGACTCAATGGACATCGGCGATGATGGCTCATTTTCCGTTTGCTTCCGAAAAACAATTGGTGGATTTGTCGGCCAAAATTTGGTACGATGACTGTAACGAATCCGATTGGAGAGAATCCTTCACACACCATCCAAAAATTGGCGATGTCAAAAGTCTAACCGAAAAGTTTGCCGGAAAGGAACAAGCTGGAGTAGCAGTAGCAACTACTGAAACTATAGAAGCTTTGGCAAAAGCCAATGCCGATTACGAAAACAAAAACGGTTTCATCTTTATTGTTTGTGCCACCGGAAAATCGGCTGATGAAATGCTACAGATTCTTTTGGACAGATTAAAAAATTCGCCCGAAGAAGAGCTGCACATTGCCATGGGCGAACAACAAAAAATAAGTATCATTCGTTTCAGAAAATTACTGACGGATGGTGATTTCAGTTTCCTGAAAGTAAGTCAGATTACGACTCACGTTTTAGACACAGCGGTTGGTTTACCGGGAAAAAACATCTCTATTCGATTGCAAGCTAAGCGAAATAATGTTTGGCAAACCATCGCGCAAGGCATCACCAATGCTGACGGCAGGATTCCAGATTTATTACCACAAGAACGAACTTTAAAACCAGCGGGTTATAAAATGGTTTTCGACACCGGAAGCTATTACAAACAACAAAATCTGAAAACGTTTTATCCCGAAGTGGAAATTCAGTTTACTACTTTTGACGAAACGCATTATCACGTTCCTTTGTTAGTCAATCCTTTTGGTTACAGTACTTACAGAGGAAGTTAATACTTCACAACATTCAATAGTTATAATTCAAATTCAAAATAAAATGACAATTCCTTCCAATAAAAAAGAACAATTGTTCCAAAGCTTAAGCCAAGCGAATAATACGTTTAACGAAATTTATCCCGGAGATAGAAGCGAGCGCCAGCCAGTACACACGTTGTATGGCGGAGCCAACCTTTTCAAATCGGATGCACCAATTGCCTTGGGAAATCGCGCCTTGGAAATTTTAGAAACTTATGCACCAAATCATGAAGTGTTTGGAAAAGCTTTTGGCTTGACCGGCGGTAATGATTTCAGCAAACGTATTTATGATAAAGTCGTGGCCAAATTAAAATCGGAAGCGATTGAAGATTTCCGTATCGATTTTGAAGACGGTTACGGAAATAGAAGCAACGAAGAAGAAGATGCCACAGCAGTAACAGCCGCTATAGAAGTAGCCAAAGGAATGGCAGATAAAACGCTTTCACCCTTTATCGGAATTCGTATCAAACCGTTTACCGAAGAAATGAGAGAACGTGGTTTGCGAACTTTAGATATTTTCTTAAGCACTTTGGTAAAAGAAACCGGTGGTAAATTGCCGGAGAATTTTGTGGTGATGTTACCCAAAGTGACCATTCCGGAACAACCGGAAACCTTAGCCAATTTCTTTACGATTTTGGAAGAAGAATTAGGCTTAGCCAAAGGCATCCTGAAAATGGAAATGATGGTGGAAACGACTCAGGCTATCATGGACATCCATGGAACGAATCCGTTATACCGATTTATCAAAGCAGCTCAGGGGCGTTGCATCGCCATGCACTTTGGAACCTATGATTATACCGCCAGTTGCAGTATCACGGCGAAATACCAGGAAATGGATCATCCCGTTTGTGACTTTGCCCACCACATGACCAAAGTAGCGTTGGCTCACACCGGAATCTGGTTAAGTGATGGCGCTACGAACACTATGCCAATTGGCCCACACAGAGGAGATTTGACTGCAGCGCAGGAAGAAGAAAACAGACAAGTGGTGCACAGAGCCTGGAAAAAAGGATACGACCACATTCGTCATTCGTTATGGAATGGCTATTACCAAGGTTGGGATTTGAATCCGGCACAGTTTCCGATGCGTTATGCTGCCGTTTATGCGTTCTTTTTGGAAAGTTATGACGATGCGGTGGATCGTTTAAAAACCTTTGTGGAAAAAGCAGCCCGTGCGACTTTAATTGGTGACGTATTTGATGATGCGGCTACCGGACAAGGATTGTTGAATTACTTCCTTAGAGCCTTAAACAGCGGTGCTATTACGGAAGAAGAAGTATTGGCAACAGGCTTAACATTAGAAGAAATTCGCGGCCGTTCTTTCAAGAAAATTTTGGAAAACAGAAAGGCAAAATAATGTAACTTTGCGCAACTAAAATTAATTACAATGTCAGACGATAAAAAAGTGATATTTTCCATGCAGCGATTAAGCAAATCGTATCAGGGAAGCGACAAACAAGTATTAAAAAACATCTATTTGAGTTTCTTTTACGGAGCTAAAATTGGTATTCTTGGATTAAACGGTTCGGGTAAATCTTCGTTATTGAAAATTATTGCCGGTGTCGATAAAAACTACCAAGGTGATGTGGTTTTTCAACCGGGCTATACCGTAGGGTATTTGGAACAAGAGCCACAATTGGATGAAACCAAAACGGTAATCGAAATTGTTAAAGAAGGGGTGGCGGAAACTATCGCGCTTTTAGATGAATTCAATAAAATCAACGATATGTTTGGTTTGCCGGAAGTGTATGAAGATGCCGATAAGATGGACAAATTGATGGATCGTCAGGCGCAACTGCAAGACAGAATTGATGCTTGCGGAGCTTGGGAAATCGATAACAAATTAGAAGTTGCCATGGATGCCCTTCGCACGCCGGAAGGAGATATGCCTATCAGTGTGTTATCCGGTGGGGAAAAACGTCGTGTGGCTTTGTGTCGTTTGTTATTGCAACAACCTGATGTATTGCTTTTGGATGAGCCAACCAACCATTTGGATGCAGAAAGCGTACTTTGGTTAGAGCAACATTTAGCACAATATGCCGGAACGGTGATTGCCGTAACCCACGATAGATATTTCCTGGATAACGTAGCCGGATGGATTTTGGAATTAGACAGAGGAGAAGGTATTCCATGGAAAGGAAATTATTCTTCTTGGTTAGACCAAAAATCAAAGCGTATGGAGCAGGAAGAAAAAGTAGCTTCCAAACGTAGAAAGACTTTAGAGCGTGAGTTGGATTGGGTTCGTCAAGGAGCCAAAGGAAGACAAACCAAACAAAAAGCGCGTTTGCAGAACTACGACAAACTCTTAAACGAAGACCAAAAAGAACTGGACGAGAAATTAGAAATCTACATTCCGAATGGTCCTAGATTGGGAACGAATGTGATTGAAGCTAAAAATGTAGCCAAAGCTTTTGGTGACAAATTATTATACGATAACTTAAATTTTACTTTACCTCAAGCCGGAATTGTGGGGATTATTGGTCCGAATGGTGCCGGTAAATCGACTATTTTCCGAATGATTATGGGTGAAGAAAAAGCAGATAGTGGAGAGTTTGCCATTGGTGACACGGTTAAGATTGCTTATGTAGACCAAGCACACTCTAACATCGATCCCAATAAATCCATTTGGGAAAACTTCTGTGATGGTCAGGAATTGATTATGATGGGCGGAAGACAAGTGAATTCGAGAGCGTATTTGTCTCGTTTTAACTTTGGCGGAAGCGACCAAAACAAAAAAGTAGCCACGCTTTCGGGTGGAGAACGTAACCGTTTGCATTTGGCTATGACCCTGAAAGAAGAAGGAAACGTACTGCTATTGGATGAGCCAACAAATGACTTAGACATCAATACACTGCGTGCTTTGGAAGAAGGTTTGGAAAATTTTGCCGGCTGTGCGGTAGTGATTAGTCACGACAGATGGTTTCTGGACAGAATTTGTACACACATTTTAGCTTTCGAAGGGAACTCTGAAGTGTACTATTTTGAAGGAGGTTTCTCTGACTATGAAGAAAACAAAAAGAAACGTTTGGGTGCTGATGTGACTCCGAAACGAATCAAATACAGAAAACTGATTAGAAATTAACGAATTACCTATAAAATCCCGAGCAATCGGGATTTTTTTATGAAGAAATCTTCTATATTTGAAAACTTAACTAACCCAATGAGTAAGCCTAATTTTTTTAGTTTGCTATTCTTCCTGCTGCTTTGCATTTCCAAGGCAATGGCACAAGAGCACAAAGCAGAGAAAGCGGTAATTGAAAAATTACTCAACCGTGCCGTTATAGAATTTAATAAGTCTGAATATGATGATGCCTTGGAATTATCCAAACATGCTTTAATTAATTCTTTTGATATCAATGACAACTCTTATATCGCGCAGTCTTATAACACACTTGGAGTTATTTATAATGAATGTTCCCAGTCGAAAAAAGCCATAGAATTTTATAATAAGGCGCTGGTTTATGCCAAAAAAGTTAATAACGATAAACTATACAATTGGATTTACGGCAATTTAGGAAGCGTGTATTATTTCAATGATATCGATGTTTCCAAAGGGATTAATTATTATAATAAATCCTTGTATTATGCTATTAAAACAAAGGATACTGCACAGATAGAATTCACCAAAATCAATCTGGCCAGCGCCTATTTTGCTATTAATAAATTTAGGGAAGGGAATTTACAAGTTGAGGACATCAAAGACAGAATATTGACTAATGGATCTGATGATGCTAAGATGTCGATGCAATTATTGCTTGGGATTTACGCCACTAATAATAATCAAAAAGCCATAGCCGAAGACTATTACTCTAAAGCGGTGCAAATAGCTAAGGACAACAAGTTTGATTCTTTTTTGATTAATATTTATGAAAATATTATTCGTCACTACAAACAATATAAAGAACCCAAAAAAGCCGAAGAGTACAAACAAAAACTGGATGCTCTAAGTAAAGTTGTTTATTCGGAAGACAAGATAGATAATATCAAAAAAGCGGCCGTTCAGATTGAATTGGACGAGTATAAAATCCAGTTGGATAAAATTGAAAAAGTAAACGAAAAACACAAAAAGAGTTTAAAGGAATCCAAACTGATTGTGATTCTTTTCATCGTGATTCTGATTATTTTATTATTGCTGTTGCTCACTTTATACAAAAACATAAAATTAAGAGAACAAGCCAATTCCGAATTGAGAGAAGCCAACGAGGCTCTAAAAATTGCCAAAGAAAAAGCAGAAGAAGCGTCCCAGCTTAAGTCGCAATTTGTTTCCACCATCACCCACGAATTAAGAACACCGTTGTATGGTGTCATCGGGATTACCAATATCATTATGGATGAGCATAAGGAATTGGGTAATAGCCCGCATTTGAAATCCTTGAAATTTTCCGCTAAATATTTACTGTCTTTGGTTAATGATATTCTTCAAATCAATAAAATCGAAGAGAAGCGTATCGTTTTGGAAAGTTTAATTTTCAATCTTACCGATGAAATTACGACTATCAAAAACTCGGTGGAATATATTGCTGATAAAAACAACGACAAGCTCACACTTGAAATCGACACGGCCATTCCTGAATTTTTGATTGGCGATAAGTTGCGACTGTCTCAAATCGTTATGAATTTAGTCAGTAATGCTCTGAAGTTTACCAAAAATGGCGAAGTGGCCATCATGGCAGATTTAAAAAGAGTAGAGGGTAAAACTTATTTTATTGAGTTTAAAATCAAGGATAACGGAATCGGTATTGCCAAAGAAGATCAGGATAAGATTTTTGATAAGTTTGTTCAGATTGAACGCAAAGAAGAAGATTACCAAGGCACAGGATTAGGATTGTCTATCGTTTCCCGATTGATTGAGTTATTTGATAGCAAAATCGAACTGGAAAGCGAGGAAAATGTGGGAACGACTTTCTCCTTTACTATAGGTTTTGAATACGACGAAGAGAAATCCAGAGAAATTATCAATAACATCGATGTTGATTTGTCTTCCAGTTATTTGTATAATATTTTGGTAGTAGAAGACAATAAAATCAACCAAATGGTAACCAAAAAAATTATTCAAAACACTAATATGAGTTGTACTATTGTGGATGATGGATATGCGGCTTTGGTGGCATTAGACAGAGAAGCATTTGATTTGGTTCTAATGGATATCAATATGCCGTTAATCAATGGCTTTGAAACGACACGAAAAATCAGAGAGAAAGGAATAAAAGTTCCGATAATTGCCTTAACAGCTTTCGACAAACAAGAGGTGATGGAAGAAGCTTTGGCGGCCGGAATGAATGATATTATGGTTAAGCCTTTCGAACCGACAAAATTGTATCAAGTCATTACCAACCAAGTAAAAAATAACGAAAACGCCGGTTAATACCAGCGTTTTTTGTTTTTCTTTGAAGCTTCCGATTTTCTGGAATTTGTTCCTTCGGGTTTCTTTTTATTTCTCAAATCAGGTTTTGCATCCGGATTCGGTTCTCCTTCTTTCCAAGGGAATGGATGGTCTTTAATGACTTTCACATCCACCTTTATCAGTTTCTGAATGTCTTTCCAGTACGGCTCTTCGTCTTTGCCACAAAAGGAAATCGAGATTCCGCCATTGCCGGCACGACCGGTTCTGCCAATTCGGTGAACGTATGTCTCAGGAATGTTCGGCAAATCAAAATTGATTACATAAGGCAAACTCTCAATATCAATCCCACGAGCGGCTATATCAGTTGCTACTAAAACCGAGATTTCTTTGTTTTTGAAATGATCTAAAACACGTTGTCTGGCAGTTTGTGATTTGTCTCCGTGAATGGCTTCAGCATTTACGCCTTGCTTTTTTAAAGCTTTGACCACATTGTCAGCGCCATGTTTGGTTCTGACAAAAACCAAGACATTGTTTAAATTTTCATTGCGAATCAAATGGTATAATAAACCGCGTTTGTCTGATTTGTCAACAAAATAAATTTGTTGTTTGATAATTTCGGCTGTTGACGATACCGGCGTAACCGAAACGTATTCCGGTTTGTTCAAAAAGGTATCTGCCAATTCGCGTATAGCCATGGGCATCGTTGCCGAAAACAATAAGGTTTGTCTGTTGGTTGGCACCAATTTCACAATTTTTCTAACATCATTGATGAAGCCCATATCGAGCATCAAATCGGATTCGTCTAAAACCAAATAATGCAGACTGTCAAAATCGATAAAACCTTGCTTGTGTAAATCCAGTAATCGTCCTGGTGTGGCAATTAGCACGTCAACACCTTTTTTTAATTGGTCAACTTGTGGCACTTGCGAAACACCGCCAAAAACAGTTAACTGTCGGATATTGGTATATTTTCCATACGTGTCAAAGCTTTCGCCAATTTGAACGGCTAATTCTCGGGTTGGAGTAACAACTAAGCAACGAATTTCTTTGGTTTTTTTTGACGAACCTATCATTCGGTGAAGGTTGTGTATAATAGGAATAGCAAAAGCTGCTGTCTTTCCGGTACCGGTTTGTGCGCAACCCACTAAGTCTTTCCCAGCTAAAATAAAGGGAATCGCTTTTTCCTGAATGGGCGTTGGGCTGGTGTATCCTTCTTCAAAGACGGCTCTCTGAATACTTTTGGATAATGATAAATCTTCGAATAACATAAAATATACTTACTATTAAGTGTAAGTCGCCGCAAAGATAAGGTTTTTAATTTTGGCAGTACTTATAGGGCTAATTCCTTTCGGGATTTGATGAAATCGGTAACCAAATAGCCAATCAGTTTGCCGATTAGGTGGTTATTTTTTTCTTCGCCCAATTCGGGAGCACCTTCGCAAATGTGAATATAAGCAGCATTTTTGCTTTTGCCAAAAAAGGAAACAAACTGACGCAGTTCTTCTACCGAGAAACCACTCATGGTCATGGCGCTGCTGGCAATATTGGGCAAAGCATCCAAATCAATTTCGATGCCGTAAGCGTCATTTTTGATAAAGTCTAAAGCCGTGTTGAGTTCTTGTTGGAAGTTCTTTTGTTGACGCACTTTGATTTCGTCATAGGTATTGTAATTGACTCTGTCTTCCATTTTTTTCAGAATGTCAATCACGTTTTTGGAAGTATAATTCTCGTGCAGCCCGAAGATGAAATATTTCTTCAAAAAGCCTTCTTCATAAGCATACGAAAAACCGTTGCCGCTGTGTCTTCCTTCCAAAATCCTGAAATCGGAGTGCGCATCAAAGTTGATGGCATTGATGGGTTTCCCTAATCCTAACGCCGTTCCTTTGATATTGCCGTAAGCATTGTTATGACCGCCACCAATGATGATTGGCGTTTTATCACATTTAATTATAGAAGTTACAATATGAACTACGTCTTTATCAATTTTTTCCACCAAAGTACTCAACAGTTTCCGATCAGCCGTTTTGTGAAAATCTAAGTCTTTGGCCAATTCCATTTCTTCTGCTACATCAAGCGTGCCGAGTATGATAATTTGGCTGCCTTTACAAAAGCGATTGTGCTGAATGTTGGCGATACTGCTAATGGCACTTTTCCAGGCAGAAGCGGCTCCAGGCCGACCAAAATTGGCACGCACACCAACGTCTTCCGGAATGCCAAACAGAACATATTTGGCCTCGCTGTTTTTGATAAATTCGAGCGGATTTTCTTCTTTGGGAATGGTAATCATTTTTTCGCCAAATTTTACTTCTCCACTTCGGTGATTGGTGACTTTGGCTAAATCCGTAATTGAAAAAGGAATTACTTTCTCCATTTGAAAAAATATTTTCTCAAAAATATAATATAATTGCTTATCTTACGTTACTATACTAAATATTATTAATTTTGTTTAATAAAAATTCATACACATGGAAAATCAAAACAGTAATTCAAAGCTCAAAGGTATAATTGGATTATTAGCCGTTTTATTAGTGATTAGTTTGATTTATATATTCAAATTAACGTCAGATGCCAAAACATTGCAAACCACCGTTACCACTACAAAATCTGAAAAAGAAGCCGTTCTGAAAGATTTAGCAGATTTGAAAACAACGTATGATGCAGCCATTGCTGAAAACACCTCAATGTCGGATGAATTAATTGCCGAAAGAGACAAAGTGGTTAAATTAATGGATGATTTGAAAAAGTCAAAAGGAGATAATGCCTCTTTACAGAAATACAAAACGCAATACAAAGCTTTGGAAGGAAAAATGAAAGATTTGATGGTTCAGGTGGATAATCTGAAAAAGGAAAATCAAACCCTGACAACAAATCTGGACAGTACCAAAGTGGTTTTGGAAGATTCTAAAAAATACAATCAAGTCTTAGTAGGACAAAACGAAGAATTGGCCAAAACAGTAGAAAAAGGTCAAAAATTAACCGTTACTAATCTGAAAACTGCGGCCTACAAACAAAGAAGCTCCGGTAAACAAATCGAAACGGATAAAGCCAGCAGAGCTGATTTACTTCAGGTAAGTTTTACCATTGCTGAAAACAAGATTGCCAAATCAGGTGATAAAACCTATTATGTTCAGGTGATTGATGCTAAAAACAATGTGTTGGGTGATAAAGAAACGATTTCGTTTGGAGATACTTCTTTGACTTATAGTTTCACTACCACTGTTAAATATGAAAACAAAACCGTAGATGTAAAAGAACAATTACCAGGTAAAGATTTTGCCAAAGGAACCTATTTCGTCAATGTTTTTGACAAAGGCGAATTAGTATCAAAAAGCAGTTTCAGCTTGCGATAAGAGGATAATTATAAAGGTTAATAGAAAAAAGTCCCGAGCAATCGGGACTTTTTTTATGGTATTATCTTTCCGTCAAGGATGACTTGTTCAATTTGGTTGCTGCCAAAAGCATAAGGCAATTCATAAAATGAATGGAGCGGTTTGGTAATGATAAGATTCGCTTTTTTACCAATGGTGATGCTTCCGTGAGTCGCTGAAATCCCCATAGCGTAAGCTCCGTTGATAGTGGCTGCATTGATGGCTTCTTCGGGCGTCATTTTCATTTTGATGCAAGCCGTGGCTACCACAAAATTCATATTTCCAGAAGGTGTTGTACCCGGATTAAAATCGGATGCCAGCGCTAACGGTAATCCGGCGCTAATCATTTTTCGGGCAGGTGTATAAGGAATGCTGATGAAGTAGGAGCAACTCGGTAAAGCTACAGCGATGGTTTCGCTGTCTTTTAGCGCTTCGATATCTTCATCGGTTACAATTTCAAGGTGATCAACCGAAAGAGCGTTGTGTTTGACGCAAGCGGCTATTCCGTTAATGGCCGTAAACTGATTGACATGTATTTTGGAACGCAAACCATATTGTTTTCCAGCTTCCATAATTCGTTCGGTTTCGGTAACTGAAAAATATCCGGTTTCTAAGAACGCATCAATATAATCAGCCAGTTTTTCTTCGGCAATTTTTGGCAACATTTCATTGATGATTAAATCGATATACCCCGAATGATTTTCTTTGTATTCTGTCGGGAAGGCATGAGCTCCAAGGAAAGTAGCTTTGATGGTGATGGGATAATTGGCGGCTAATTTTTTAATAACGCGCAGCATTTTCAATTCGCCTTCCACTGTCAAGCCGTAACCCGATTTGATTTCGACGGCTCCCGTTCCTTGTTGGATGATTTCTTCGAGTCTTTTTTTGGATTGGTTGTAGATTTCTTCTTCGGCAGTTTCGTTGAGTTTTTTAGCCGAATTCAAAATACCACCACCACGATTGAAAATTTCTTCATAAGTCAACCCATTGATTCGGTCCACAAATTCCTGCTCGCGATTGCCGGCATAAACGATGTGTGTATGACTGTCACACCAAGAGGGAAGAACTATTTTTCCATTGGCATCTATAGTTTCTATATTGAGTTTTGGGCAATTTTCCATAGCACCAAAATCGGCAATAGTATCATTTTCGATCAAGATAAACGCATTTTTAATCGAGGGCAAAACCGCCATTTCCTTTCCGGAAACTTTATCGATGGGCGTTTCTCTGACTTGCAATAATTCTTTTATATTGATAATAAGCGTTTGCATAAAATGATTTTTGGTAAAAATAGTTTGAAAAAAAGAAATATTCTTAAATTTAAACAAATTTAGAATTCGTGAGAAAAATTAAATACAAAAAGGGAAGAAAAGTTCAGCCGACTTTACTGGAATATACCGGGATTCACAAATACACACAAACCGAAATTCAGTTGTTTGTGTATGACGACCCTGATTTGGCGGAGTATCATGAATTTGATATCAGCGAAATGCAAAAGCATGTTGATTTTAGTAAAACCAATTGGCTGAATGTGCATGGTTTAAACGATCCGCAGGTGATAAAAGCCATTGGCGATTATTTGGGCGTTGATAATTTTATGCTTTCGGATATTTTAAATACTACCAAAAGAACCAAACTCGACGAATATCACGACACTTTATTCTTCAACGTGAAATCGCTTTTACCGGAAGAAGACTCGAATAATATCAATGTGGAGCAAATTAGTTTTTTGTTGAAGAACGGTATTTTGGTTTCGTTTCAGGAAAAGCGAAGTGACTTTTTCACCCACATTCGCGAACGCATCAGAACGCATTCGGGCATTGTGAGAACAAAACAAGCCGATTATTTGCTGTATCTTTTGCTGGATGCGATTATGGAAAACTTCTATATTACCATCGAAAATGAAGAAGACAAAGTAGAAGAGCTAATCAATTTATCAAAGGAAAGCACCAACCTTTCTATATTGGAACAAATTGAAAAGCATCGCGATAATTACAACTTTTTGAAACGTTCTATCATTCCGTTGCGCGATTCGTTGTATTCGATAAAAAGCATCAAGGATGACAATGTTTTTAATGCGATTGAGCCTAATAATTTTACTTTTTTCGAGCGTTTGCATCAAAAATGTCTGGAGCTTTTGGAACAAATTGAATACGATTTAACGACTTTGGACAGTGCCGCCAATTTCTTCTTTTCGTCCCAAAGTCATAAGATGAATGAGGTGATGAAAACCTTGACGGTGGTTTCGGTTTTCTTTATGCCATTAACTTTTATAGTAGGCATTTACGGAATGAACTTTGAGAATATGCCCGAACTGCATTGGCAATACGGCTATTTCATCATCTTGGGTTGTATGTTTTTGTTGCTTTTGGGAATGGTTTATTATTTCAAAAAGAAAAGATGGTACTAAGCTTTTCGGTTTTTCAGATTCATTTTTAAATAAAACAATCCTAGAACTCCGGCAATAAGTGACGAAAGCAGAATTATGATTTTGGCATTGTCAATATGTTCGCCATCAGAAAAGGAGAGTAGTGTTATGAATATTGACATAGTGAACCCTATTCCACCCAAAATACTAGCGCCTAAAATGGATTTCCAATTTAAATCATCGGGAAGTTTTCCAATCTTTAGTTTTACGGAAAGATAGCTAAAGAGCCATATTCCAATGGGTTTCCCAATAATTAATCCCAAAGCGATTCCCAAAGTATAATTATAACTTAAAGCATAATGCCAATTGGAATTTACTATAATGGCTGTGTTAGCCAAGGCAAAAAGCGGTAGAACAATAAATGCTACGGGCTTGTGTAGAAAATGTTGTAAAACGTAGGAAGTTGATTTTTCATTTCCGTTTCCAAAAGGAATGGCAAAAGCTAAAAGAACTCCCGTAATGGTAGCATGAATCCCGGAATGGAGCATAAAAAACCACATCACTATTCCACCAAGTAAGTACGGAATTAAGTTGCGAACTTTTAATCGGTTCAATAAAAGTAAAAAGGCAAAAATACCCAAAGCTAGTAGTAGATTGGACCAAATTAAAGTTTTGGTATAAAAAATGGCAATGACTAAAATGGCTCCCAAATCGTCGATAACCGCTAACGCCGTTAAAAATACTTTAAGTGAAGTAGGTACTTTATTTCCCAATAATGATAAAACGCCGAGGGCAAAGGCAATATCGGTAGCCATGGGAATTCCTGCTCCCGACTGTGTCGAGGTACCATAATTTAAAAACAAATACAATCCGACAGGAAGTAGCATGCCGCCAAGCGCAGCAGCTATAGGCAACAAAGCATTTTTTAAATTTGATAATTCTCCGATGTAGACTTCCCTTTCTAATTCTAAACCAATTAGTAAAAAAAATAGAGTCATTAGTCCATCGTTTATCCAATATTCAATAGGGTGATTGCCTAAAGAGTAGTGCCAAAGGTGTAAATAACTTTCACTCCACACGGAGTTGGCCAAAACTAAAGATAAAATGGTGCAGGCAATAAGTGTAAAACCACCCGCTTTTTCACTATCCAGAAATTCCTTGAAAAGTTTGGTTACTGTCATTTTTCAAAGATAAAAAAAGCTCCTCGGATGGAGGAGCTTTTTCGGTGTTTGATTATATTCTTGTTGGCGTTTAATTATAAAGCTGTAATAATAAATTGACTTCTTCTGTTTAATTGGTGTTCGGCTTCGGTACATGGTACACCGTCAGCACATTTGTTTACCAATTGCGTTTCGCCATATCCTTTGGCTGTTAAACGATTGGCAGCAATACCGTTTTTGATTAACCATTCTCTGGTTGATTTAGCTCTTCTGTCTGATAATCTTTCGTTATATGAGAAAGAAGCACGGCTATCGGTATGCGAACGAATATCAATTTTCATTGTTGGATATTGTTGTAAAACATCTAGTATTTTAGCTAAATCGATAGCAGCATCCGGACGGATGTTCCATTTATCTAAATCGAAATAGATCAGGTTAATACCAAATACATCGGCTAAATCACCACCAATCGGAATAGCTTTTTCTGTTTTTTCCAGTTCGATATTAAGTTCAGTTTTACCGGAATCACTTCCTATAATTACCGGAGATTCTTTGGTGTTGTATCCTTCAAGCGAAGCTCTTACATAATATTTAGTGCCACATTCTACTTCGGTAAATTCATATTTGCCTTGCGCATCAGATACTGTTTCTTTTAATTTATTGAATTTTTCATCCATTAAAATAAGGGTAGCTCCCGGTAATATTGCTTTTGTTTCAGCATCTGTAACTACACCAAACAATAATTGCTCACACCAAATAGGTCTGGTTTCCACAAATTTGTAGATATCATCACTTCCTTGTCCGCCATCACGGTTAGAACTCAGGAATCCTTTTTTGGTTTTAGAATTGATAATCAGCGCAAAATCATCTTTCGGACCA
>NZ_DAINRG010000054.1:0-16072 GCF_036741995.1 Flavobacterium sp.
ATCTTCCTGATAAGATGGAATACCATCAGCATCTTGATCGTTTCGTTGGATTTCATATAGTTTAAATGTAAAAACAAGTGGAGAATAGGCCGGAATACCTCCTGTAGAAGTTGAGTAATAAGCCAATCCGGAAGGAATAAACATTACACCGGCTCCAAAATTAAAATAGGAAAGCGTTCCATCAGGATTACCGGCATATGTCCCAGTTTTGAACTTTGGAAAAACTTCACCCCAACCTTTGATTACACCAGTCAAATTGAAAAAAGATTGTGGGTTTATTAATTCTTCAAACTGTTTGGAAACTACCACATTTTCTGTGCCTTCCACTCCTGTGTATATGTATTCACCACGGTAAGAGGTCAATACTTTATCCACATTACAAGGCGATTTACTATCCGGGCCTGAACCTTGTCTTAGCTGTAGATAATACAATTTATAAGTAATATCATTTTGTTCAACATAAAGGGTTTGAATCGGATACTGTGTTTGATTCCAAATGGATGGATGCGTATCGCCCGCTATAAGTTCTGTAAAAGTAACATCTTGATCATTGGTTTGACCCGGGTTATTTATCACAGTCATATAATGCGTTTGCATGAAAGTCTCTATATTGGATAAATCTTTTGTGTATTGTTCAGTGTAATCACGTAAAGGTTCAGTACTGCTGCCACTTTTGGAACAAGAAACTACAACTGTACATAAGGTAAAAAGCACAATCGATTTGAAAAAATTATTCATTTTTATTTGATTTTTAAGCCCGCAAGATACAATATTGATTTATTTTTGTAAACAATTTAACGTTGATTTTGGAAAAAAAATGAGAGTGGATAAATATTTATGGTGCGTTCGTTATTACAAAACCAGAAACATGGTTACCGAAGCCTGCCGGAAAAATCAAATCACGGTAAATGGCCAGGTAGCAAAGGCCTCTAGAGAGGTTTTTCCGAGTGATAAAGTTACCTTCAGGAAAGATCAAATCACTTATGAAATTACCGTTTTGGATGTACCGGCTAATCGGGTTGGCGCCAAATTGGTCGATATTTATCGAAAAGATGATACACCGCCGGAAACTTTTGCTCATTTGGAACTGCTAAAACTATCCAAAGAACATTACCGAAAAACCGGAACCGGAAGACCTACCAAAAAAGACCGAAGAGATATAGACGATTTTGGAACTGATTTTATTGAAGAAGAAAACTAACACAACAACACACTATTTATGCCACTAAATATCATTTTGAATCACCAACAGATTGAAAATAAAACTCGAAGAATTGCTTACCAAATCTATGAAACTTTTGCCGATGAAGAGGAAATCGTTTTAGCCGGAATTGCTGCTAACGGTTATGTTTTGGCCGAAAAAATAGCTGCCATTTTAAAAGAAATTGCTCCCTTAAAAATCACGCTTTGTGAAGTAAAAATCGACAAGCAAAATCCGTTTAATCCTATTACTACTTCTATCACTAAAGAAGTGTACCGCAACAAAGGGATTGTTTTGGTGGATGATGTCTTAAATTCGGGGACTACCCTGGTTTATGGTGTTAAACACTTTTTGGAAGTGCCTGTCAAAAAATTTAAAACGGCCGTTTTGGTAGACAGAAATCACAAAAAATTTCCGGTAAAAGCTGATTTCAAAGGCATTTCACTTTCAACTTCCTCTAAAGAGCACGTGCATGTAGTTTTTGAAACCGACAACAGTTACGCTTATTTAGTTTAAAAGCGCAAGAATATCTGTAACTATTTCCGTTGGATTTTTACCATCAATTTCCACTTTATGAGTCGCCTGTATGTAGAAATAGCTTCTATCAAAAAGGTTCTTAGCAATAAATTCCTTTAATTCTTCCTCAGAGTGGTTGGCTACTAGTGGCCTTTCGCTTTTTTCGTTTTTAAGCCTTTCAAAAATGGTTTCAATCGAAGCTTTCAGATAAATTGAGACTACCTGCTCACCGTTCAAAAGCAAATGATTATTGGCATAACAAGGAGTGCCGCCTCCAGTGCTAATGATAAGGGTTTTATCATTTTCAACTGTAGCTTTAAAAAGTTCATGCTCTAGCTTTCTGAAATAGATTTCACCGTGTTGCTCAAAAATTTCTTTAATGGATAATTGGGCTTTGGTTTCGATGAGTTTGTCTAAATCAACCCAGTCCCAATTTATTTTTTCGGCCAATAATTGGGCAATTGTGGTCTTCCCTACCCCCATATAACCTATCAAAATTATTTTCCGCATTACAATAAAACCTTATAAATTAAGCCGTTAACAGTCATTGTTAAAAAAAGGTAAATTTATAATAAAATTGCTTTGAAATATAAATAATAAGGCCTTATATTTGCACCCGCATTCAAGAAAAGAAAAAGACTCGATAGCTCAGTTGGTAGAGCACATCACTTTTAATGATGGGGTCCTGGGTTCGAGCCCCAGTCGGGTCACAAAAAGTCGAACAAATTTGTTTGGCTTTTTTTGTTTTTAGGCTACGTGGAGAAACTGGTAGACTTGCCATCTTGAGGGGGTGGTGTTCGAAAGGACGTGTGGGTTCGAATCCCATCGTAGTCACGAATAAATAAATACAGCTACTAAAAATACCAAGTTTGCTTGAGAATTTTAGTAGCTGTATTTATTTTCAAAGCGGAGCTTTGTGGGAACAACCAAGTTAATCCCATCGTAGTCACTTTTTAAGGAGTCAATTCAAGTTGAGTTGGCTCATTTTTATAAAATTTGTTCCCGAAAAACATCTTCATACTATTATTTTGTTAATTTTGTTTAACTAATTTAAGTAAAGTATGAACAACGTTAAGAGTGTTTTCAGCATTAAAGATTTAGAAAATCTAACCGGAATCAAAGCTCACACCATCCGAATCTGGGAAAAACGATATAATGTTTTGGAACCCATGCGAACGGAAACCAATATTCGTTTGTATGATTTGGAGAATCTTCAAAAGATTTTGAACATCACCTTACTGCATAATCACGGGTATAAAATTTCGAAAATCTCCCAATTATCCGAGGAAAGAATTCCTGAATTGGTCAACGAAATCATTTCCGATAAAAGTGTTAAACATCATGCCATAAGCTCGTTCAAAATGGCCATGATGAATTTTGACCAGACCTTGTTTCTGAAAACTTATAACAATCTGCTCTCTGAAAAATCGTTTAAAGAAGTTTTTTACGACATCTTCATTCCGTTAATTCAAGAAGTAGGCTACTTGTGGCAAACCAATACTATTTCGGTGGCACACGAGCATTTTATCAGTTATTTAATCAAGCAAAAATTATTAATCAATACAGAAAAACTACAGATTCAGGAACCTACCCGAACCGACAAGGTATTTGTACTCTATTTGCCCGATAATGAAATTCACGAATTGGGATTGATGTATTTAAATTACGAAATCCAACTGAATGGTTACAAGACTATTTACTTAGGGGAAACCGTACCAATAGAAAGCCTGAAAGATGTAAAACGGTATTTTGACAACATCGTTTTTATTTGCTATATGACTGTAGAACCCAACAAATCAGTCGTAAATGATTACATTAAACAAATTAAAAAAGAAGTCCTGGTTGATGACTCCAGGTTTTGGGTTATCGGACGAATGGTTGAAAACATTGATGCTAAACAAGCTACCGATAAGCTGGAAATCTTCACTTCAATGCTTGATTTAGTTAAAAAATTATAATTTTTCCCAAACAATAATTTATTGTTTAACTTTTTTGTACTTTTGTTAAACAATATGAAAAAGGAAATCAAAATAATTGGCTCCGGTTTTTCTTCCTTAGCAGCTGCTTGTTATCTCGCAAACCAAGGACATGATGTAACCGTATTTGAAAAAAACACCACTATTGGCGGTAGAGCCCGGCAATTGAAAAAAGACGGATTTACCTTTGACATTGGTCCCACTTGGTATTGGATGCCCGATGTGTTTGAACGCTTCTTTGCTGATTTTGGCAAAAAACCTTCCGACTATTACGAGCTCATCAAATTATCGCCTGCCTATCAGGTTTATTTTGGCATCAACGAGTTTGTAACGATAGCTGATAACCTTCCTGAAATCATTACCACCTTTGAAACTATAGAAAAAGGCAGCGGTAAAAAACTGGCAGCTTTTATGAAAGAAGCCCAAAGCAATTATGATATCGCCATCAAAGATTTGGTGTACCGTCCCGGAGTTTCGCCTTTAGAGTTGGTTACTTTGGAAACCGCTAAAAAAGTAACTCAGTTTTTCGGCAACATTTCCAAAGACATTCGCAAGCGATTTACCAACACCCAACTAATCCAAATTCTCGAATTTCCCGTACTTTTCTTAGGTGCGAAGCCATCTGATACGCCTTCGTTTTATAGTTTTATGAATTTTGCCGATTTTGGTTTAGGAACTTGGCATCCCAAAAATGGGATGTACAGTGTCATATTGGCTATGGAAAAATTGGCCATTGAACTTGGTGTGACTATAAAGGTCAATTCGAATATTGAAAAAATACTGGTGGAAAACGGAACAGCGAATGCGATAGTTGTTAATGGCGAAATTGTAAAAGGAGATGTCATTCTAAGCGGTGCCGATTACCATCATAGCGAAAGTTTATTGGACGAAAAATACAGAGCCTATTCTGAATTGTATTGGGAGAACCGAACTTTTGCGCCTTCCTCACTCCTGTTTTATGTTGGCTTTGACAAAAAAATTGCAAACGTTGAACATCATTCGTTGTTTTTTGATGTGAATTTTGAAGTACATGCGCAAGCCATTTATGACCTTCCTAAATGGCCGGAAGAACCTTTATTCTACGCCAGCTTCCCATCGAAAACAGACAGCAATGCTGCTCCTGACGGGAAAGAAGCCGGCATCTTTTTAATTCCGATTGCACCGGGATTGAAAGACACACCCGAATTGAGAAATTTGTATTTTGAAAAAATCATCACCCGATTTGAAAAGCTCACCCAACAATCGGTCAAAAATTCGATTATCTTTAAGGAATCCTTTTGTGTAAACGATTTCATCAAAGAATACAATTCGTATAAAGGGAATGCTTACGGGTTGGCCAACACCCTACTGCAAACCGCTTTTTTAAGACCCAAATTGAAAAGTAAAAAAGTAAACAACCTCTATTTTACCGGACAATTAACCGTTCCCGGACCCGGTGTCCCACCGGCCTTAATCTCCGGAAAACTGGTAGCGGAACTCATTCAAAAGAATCTCTAATTTTATTGTTTTATGAAATCAATTTTTGACACCGTATCGTTTGACTGCAGCAGAAATGTGACTAAATCGTATAGCACTTCCTTTTCGGCAGCCGTGAAAATGTTGGCTCCCAGTATTCGTCAGGACATATACAATATTTATGGATTTGTGCGTTTTGCTGACGAAATTGTAGACACTTTTCACGATTACGACAAGGAAAATTTATTTGAACTGTTTGAAAAAGACCTGGCCAATGCTTTGGAAAACAAAATCAGTTTGAATCCGATTCTGAATTCGTTTCAGCATACCGTCCACAAATACAACATCCCGCCAACGATGATTGCTGCTTTTATGAAAAGCATGCGATTGGATTTATATAAAAAAGACTATAATTCGTTTACCGAATACAATGACTATATTTATGGTTCCGCTGATGTGGTGGGATTAATGTGTCTGAAAGTATTTGTCAATGGCGATGACAAAAAGTTTGAGGAGTTGGAACAAGCCGCCATGCGGTTGGGCTCGGCTTTTCAAAAGGTAAATTTTCTGCGCGATTTGAAAACGGATTATGAAGACCTGAATCGCAGTTATTTTCCTAATACCGATTTATCGCGTTTGGATGAATGTTCCAAAAATGCGATCATCAAGGAAATTGAAGCCGATTTTGAAGCCGGTTTTCAAGGCATTCTAAAGTTACCTTTGGAAGCTAAGTTTGGCGTATATACGGCTTATGTTTATTACAAAAAGTTGTTGTCCAAATTAAAGAAAACACCTTCCCTGGAAATCAAAAACACAAGAATCCGTGTGCCCGATTATCAGAAATTTGGGCTTTTGGCCAAATGCTATGTTAACTATCGTTTGAATTTATTATAATGACTATGTATCTGAATATTTTTGTTTTCATCCTTACCTTTTGCCTCATGGAATTCATGGCTTGGTTCAGCCACAAATACATCATGCACGGTTTTTTATGGAACTTGCACGCCGATCACCACAAGAAAGACCACGATTCCTGGTTTGAACGCAACGATGCTTTTTTTATCTTTTATGCGGTAATCAGTATTGGTTTCTTTTTGCTTTGGCAAAATGATATCCTGGAAATTGGGTTGGCCATTGGCTTAGGAATCTTTGCTTATGGATTGGCATATTTCACGGTGCATGACATCTTTATCCACCAACGGTTTAAGTTGTTTCGAAATGCCAATAATCGCTATGCCAAAGCGGTCAGAAGAGCGCATAAAATGCACCACAAGCACTTGGGCAAAGAAGAAGGCGAATGCTTCGGGATGCTGGTCGTTCCGTTTAAGTATTTCAAAAAATAAAAAAGTCCCGATTGCCCGGGACTTTTCTTTTCAGTAACTAACCTTTAAAAACTACTGATTGTTTTCTAATCGTTTGATGATGGCTTCTTCGTCATTGGTTAACACGATAGCATTATTGTTTTTCCAAAACTGATAGGTGTGCTTGTTGCCATATTTGTATAACGATCTTTCTTTGTATTGGTTCTTCTTGTCAAAAGTGCTGATGTCGTTGGTGAAATTGGTAATTAACAAATCATTTTTAAATTCCAAAACATGATTGTAGCGACGCTTGTTTCTTAACTTAATCTTGACAGTAGAAATATAATTACTCATCAAATAATTGCCGTTGGTTTCTTTGTAATTTAGCTCTATTTTGTAATCTAATAACGTGATTTTGATAATGATGGCATTGAGTTCCGTGATATACTTTTTAAAATCGGGGTCCTGATAAATCGTAATATTACTAATCAAATTGGTTTTCGGATTGTAGGATATCGAACCTTTATAAAGGCTTTCTTCTACATCCTCTTTGGGCTGAAAATATAAAGTCATCACCTCAGTACCATCCTTAGCTGTTTTAGACTTTAATAGGAAATCATATTTCTCCAACTTGCTTTTCTTTGAAAACAACCAATCAAAAGAATTAAAGTTCTCAGCATAGGAAGGAATGCCACTTATTTTGGTCATATTATTGAAATCCAGTTCATCTTCTTCCTTTTCTTCCGGCAAAAATACGGCTCGGGCCTGCTTTACATTCA
This sequence comes from Flavobacterium sp., assembly GCF_036741995.1. Taxonomy (GTDB): domain Bacteria; phylum Bacteroidota; class Bacteroidia; order Flavobacteriales; family Flavobacteriaceae; genus Flavobacterium. The sequence continues at coordinate 7,229 of NZ_DAINRG010000054.1, forward strand.
GTTGTGATTTGATATCCTTACCGCTTCTGGTAATCAGGTAGTCTAACTGCCCGTCTGAAAACTTTTTGTATTCGTCATTTATCTTAACAAATTCTCTGAAATAACTGTGCAGCAACAGGGGCTGATTGAACCTTGCTTTGGATGTTTTAACCAGTATGTCAATCAAGTCACCATAACTTTCTTTGCTTACTATAACCTCTTCCAAAGCTTCTGTCTGCGATTCCATATAAAAAGCATCGTCCGTTGGTTTCACGTCGGCAACCGCTATCTTATAAGGCTTGTAGCCCAAGTGGGAAAACATGATGGTATCCGTACTTTGAGGCACAGTCAACTCGAAAACGCCTTCGTCATTAGAAATGGTTCCGATGTTGGAATGTTTAGTCGAAATGGTAGCCGAGGAAATCACTTCCATCGAAGCAATGTCTTTCAACACTCCTTTCACAATAACACTTTGGGCTTGGATTGAAAATAGTGATAGCCATAGCAGACTACACAAAAAGATTTTTTTCTGGCGCATACTTTTTTAAGATGTTTTGGCGAATATAACTTATTTCAGCAAACCTTGTAAAGGCTTCAACTGTTCCATATTGACATTCGAGCTTTTCAAAATGGAAATCAAATTTATGATGTTATTCGGATTCATATCATTGCCCAGAATACGGACTACGGCAAAGCCGTTATCTTTCTTTTTGGCAAACAACACAAACTCATTAATATTATTTTCATCACCCACAAAGCTTACGGAAGCGGCATCTTTTCCGGAACCGACTTTCATCAATTCCTGGTACTGCTTGTCTTTGAGTATCTGAGTTACTTTTTGGCTCTCTGCAGCATACGCTGCCTGGTTGGTTTCATTCAATTTGAACGCCAGTATATTCATTTTGTCGAAAGACTGCAAAGCCGTTTTTTGTTCGGCAGTGAGTTTGGTTTTATCGGTATTCAAAATACTGGACGAAACATCCAAAGCGATAAAATCTTTCTTTTCAGAATGGTCTACAAAATACCTTTGAAGACTGGGCTCTCCGTTGCAACTCATCAGCAATAGCGAGGCCAAAAGTGCGGTTAATAAAGCAAGTTTCATAGGGATTATTTTTTACCTTTTGATGCTTTTTTCAAATCATCGCCACCAGGCAATTTCATTTTATCGGTTAGTACCGAAAGCTCATCTAAATCAAAGTTTCCGGTTAAGGACATTAAGACAGACTCCTCTTTTCCGCCACCTTCGATGAACATTAGTAACTCTTTGATTTGCGAATCAGTAGCGCCTGATTTCACATAAATCTTTACGTTTTTACCTTTGTCATTCACACGCATTAGTTCTTCAAGAGCTGCGGTTTTGATGTACTTATCAGAGGTCGCTTTCATCTCGTCTGATTTCTTGTCGCTGTTGGTTACAAATACTTTCAGGTTGTCTAATTTCTTAATCAAATTGACGTATTGTTGTGACTCTTTGTCTTCCACTTTCATTTTGCTCAAAAGGGTAAACATTTTTTTGTTGACAATAACTGTCGTAATGCCTTCCTGGTCTTCAAATTTATCGAATACCGTTTGCCCAAAGAACGTGGTTGTCGTTAACGTAACTACTAATAGTAAGATTATTTTTCTCATGATTTCTAGTGATTTTTTTATTTAAAAATTTTGTCTTTTGATTGTTCGTATTCCTTTAAATATTTCATACTTCCGATGCCTTTGTTTACGTGTTCCGAAATCATAGCCAACGCTTTTTGCGTTTCTCTAAAGGCTACTTCGGGATCATCAATAGTGCCTAAATCCTGGGATTTGGGTTGATTATACTGATTAAATGTAAACAAACTCACACCAAGCAACACTGCTACAGAAGCGGCAATCGATAACCAAAATACGTTAGTTCGTTTCTTAGATTGTAATGGAATCGCTGCAGTAAACTGTTCTTGTTTTGCCTGAACGGCATAGCCAAATAGCGGTTTGTAGTGTTCCAAATGCTGCGCAACATCGGGAGAAGCAAAATAGTTTTTCAACTCTTTTTCTTCGGCTATACTGGTTTCTGCCTCAAAGTATTTTTCTAGTAATAATTCTATTTTATCCAATGCCATAATGATGTGTTTTTATCATCGTTTCTCGTATCGTTTTTCGTGCTCTTGAAAGTGCCGTGCGTATGGCCGACTCATTCATTTCTAATATCTTCCCGATTTCCTCAAACTCCATTTCTTCAATGTCACGCATCTGAACAATCAGTTTTTGCTGTTCGGGCAGGTCGTTCATTATTTTTTCTACCCAGTTCCAAGTGTCTTTATCTTCTACTTTTTGCTGCAACCCGGCTTCCCTATCGGTGAAATTGTTGTGCACAATTCGCATGTTACCGGCGCGTTTCGATTTCAATTGGTCCAGACAATAATTCTTGGTCATCGTCATGGCCACGGCTTCGACACTTTTATACTCGTCCAAATTTTCATTCCTGTTCCACAACTTCACCAAAACTTCCTGAGTAGCGTCTTCGGCTTCTTCCGTGCTCACGAGTAATCGCTTTGCCATTCGGAAGACTTTATCCTTAAAAGGATTGACCATTTGCATAAACTCATTTTGGGTCATGGAAACTAATTTGGTTGTCGGTTATATAAGCAAGACGAAGCACAATTTTATTTGTTACAAACAAAATCAAATTATTACACTAAACTTAGTAAATTTACGGTTATTAAACTCAAATGCTGCTATGAAATCGAAGATTCACGAATACCAAAAAAACAGTTTTTTAACCATGAGTAATAAATATCTAATCTCCTCTCTACTCCTATTCCTACTTGCTATTCCGTTGGGTTGTTCTGATATGGATGACCATCCGGTTCCCGATAGTTTAGAAATCAAAGATTTTGTTTGGAAAGGCATGAACTTATATTATCTGTGGCAGGCCGATGTTCCGGATTTAGCCGATAATCGCTTTGCCAATCAAGGGGAACTGAATACGTTTTTGGAGCCTTTTGCCAGTCCGGCTGATTTGTTTAATCACCTTCGTACCGATGCTGTTACCGACAGATTCAGTGTGATTTTTAGTGATTACTCGGTGTTGGAAGGCGAGCTTTCGGGCAATACTTTGAATAACGGAATGGATTTTGGCTTAAAACATGTCAATGGCACTACTGATGTATTTGGTTGGGTACGGTATATTATTCCGAATTCTGATGCGGCTACCAAAGACATCCATCGCGGGGATGTTTTTTATGCGGTGAATGGCATTCCTTTGACCGATGACAATTTTCGAACACTCCTATTTAGCAACGACGAAACCTATACGGTCAATTTAGCGGATTATAGCAGCGACGTTAATGGTTTTGTGACCATAACCCCCAACGGACAATCCGTAACATTAACCAAAACCAATTTGGCCGAAAACCCAATTTTATTCAACACCGTTATCCATCAGGGGACACATAACATTGGCTATTTGATGTACAACGGCTTTTATGCCAATTATGACACCCAACTCAATGCGGCCTTTGGCAGTTTGCTTTCGCAAAATGTGACCGATTTGGTGTTGGATTTGCGTTACAATTCGGGCGGGTCTATTGCTACGGCTACCAAATTAGCCAGTATGATTACCGGGCAATTTAACGGGCAATTGTTTGCCAAACAACAATGGAATGCCAAAGCCCAATCGTATTTCGAGTCCAATAATCCGAGTTCGTTAGAAAACCGATTTGTGAGTGGGCTCAATAGTTTGAATCTGACCAAAGTGTATATTCTGACCACCAAAGGAACGGCTTCCGCCAGCGAATTGGTAGTGAATTGCCTGAAACCCTATATCAATGTGGTACAGATTGGCGATATCACCACCGGAAAAAATGTGGGTTCCATTACCTTGTATGACTCGCCTACTTTTGGCAAAAGCAATGTGAATCCGAATCACAAATATGCGATGCAGCCTATCGTATTGAAAATTGTAAACAAAAATAATTTTGGCGATTATACCGCCGGTATCCCACCCACCACTTTGCTGCCTGAGAAACTCAACAATTTGGGCATATTGGGGCAAACTGACGAGCCCTTGCTGAGTGCTGCAATTAATCAAATTACCGCCAGCGGCAAACAAGCCCCGCAAGTACCTAGCTATATCCAAAGAGACTTTACCGATGCTAAATTGCTAAATCCTTTGCGCAGCGAGATGTATCTGGAAAATAAATAACCTTGATTACCCCATAAAACCAAAAGTACTCTTAGGAGTACTTTTGGTTTTATGGATTTTAAAATGGATACTGACTGAATTTTAAACTCGCCCTGATGCACTTAAGCGCGGGTCCTGATGGGCTTTATAATTTACCACGGTAAATCACATATTTTACCGCGGTAAATTGACCAACTTACCGCGGTAATTTTATAACTTTGTCCTGAACCGTTAAATGATTCATCCCGAAAAAATATAAATATGGCCATTACCATCACCCCTATCGGCAAGACCAATCCGGCGCATCCCACAGCGCCTATGGTGTATTATCCTAAAGCGACTGCCACCGGCGAAGTGGATTTGGAAACTATTTCGGAAGAAATAGCACAAGCCACTTCCCTCACTCAGGCGGACTGTTATGCTGTAGTGATTAGCTTAGCCAAGGCATTAGCAACGCATTTAGAACAAGGGCAAATTGTGCGGTTGGAGCCTTTAGGCACTTTTCAAATCAGTGTCAAAGGCACCGGAAGCGAAACACCTGAAAAGGTGTCTAAGGACAATGTGACCAGTGCTTCCATACTGTTCAGACCGGGAAAGAAACTAAAAAAACTATTGGGTACTTTATCCTTTGTTCGAAAAAAGTAACTGGGTAATTCCTGATGTGCTTTTGATCACTCGTGTGGATCCGTTAAGAAAAGTTTTATATATTTGAAATAGCAACCATGACTACACCGGTAACCATCTTGCCCATAAGAGGGAAATGGTGTATATATAATAGTTAGCCACAATAAACAGAACAGTATGAGCGATATCACTAAAAAAGAAATTATAGTAAGTCCTGATTACTATTTTGCAGCACAAAAAAAAACACTTGAACATCGTGTTAACGAAGTCAAACTTACTAACGAAGAAGAAGAAGAAATTATCGCAAAAAAAACAACGAAGACAATTAGGGATAAAGCATTAGGTTTATTCAAAGTTGGAGAAATCATAAATACAGTTTTAAACTGGAACGAAGAAATAGACAATGATTTAAAAGAAGCTAAAAAAGAATACTTATTAGCTGCATATTTTGATAAAACTGATGAAACTGAAGCGTCAATTTCAATGTTAAAGCAACTGCTTACTAGTCCTCAAGGAAATACTATTTTTAATAAAATCCTACGCATTTTAGATAATACTCCGCCCGACATGGAATTAACTGAAAACTTAGCTAAGGTTTTAAAGCATATTGTTCAATCTGATTTCAATAGTCTATTTGACGATCACAAATTTGCATTAAACCAAATAGAAATGCTAACTCCACAAGCTTTAACGATACTTTCAGACTACAAAAATTGGCCACCATTTCCATTAGGGTCATTTACGGCTATGGGAGGAAAAATAACTTCTCCTTGGTTGCCAAATTTTATCGAAACCTATGCTACCTTGAAAGGGATAACCGACCCAAAATTGAAAATAAAGATTTCACACTCTATGGAAGATTTATTAAAAAATCGTTACATAGAAGTTAAACAAACAACCCAAAAAGGTATTGCTGGAGTATTCTTAAATGATATCGGAAAATTAATTTCGAATTACATTTGATTAAGTTACCCCCGCTATCGCGCGAATCTTTCGCGTGGGTAAATAAAATATAGTTAAGAAACTAAATAAATGAAGAAACTATGAAAAATTTACTCCTGATTTTATTATGCTTTATGTTTAGTAATATGTATTGTCAGCAAGCAAGCATTGTGCTGGCGGACGGTACCGAAAAAACCGGTGATTTTGTTTTTAGGTTTACCGGCATGGGCTCAAACCCCTTTATTAAAGATAAAAAAACCAAGGAAAAATACAAACCCGAAGATATCTTGAGCTTCAAAACCACCACAGCATATGGGGAAACAATCGTGTACTACGCTATTGACGTACAAGAGACTGTTGACGACAAAAAAACTACCAAAAGGCTGGGGTACATCCTATATGAAAACAACAAAGTAAAATTGTTTTCTGTCATCAATAACTATGTGGCCAATGAAACCTATATATTGAGAAAAAAAGACACTGTGGCTTTTAATATTGGCTACATATATGGTGCTGATGCACGTCCGTTTAGAAGGCGAATCCGGGAATATTTTACAGACTGTCCGGAGTTGGTTTCCAAAGTCGAGAAGAATGATTTCCACAACACGGATGCGATAAAAATGGCCCAATTTTATGATGAAAATTGCGGTAAATAAAAGTACTACCGCTAACTGCGGTTTGGCACAATGACTGGTTTAGTTTTTGGTAACCGGAAAGTACTTCGTTGAAGTTTTTATATATTTACACCTAATCATTAAAAAGCCGTGGCACGTTAACAGCAAGCTGTTGAACCACCAAAAACTATGACCGAAAATAATACAACCATTCGCTTTTATTTCCATCCCGTTATAATTTCTTTAGCACTGGTGTATCCCATTTTTGCGGCATTTATGACTTGGTTTTTAACTATTGGGGCAGCATCCATTTCCTTTTTTATTTTTATAGCAATCTACACGATTATAAACCTAGCAGTAACCATCAGGATAATCAAGTTATTTTTGTTTATGATTTCCGGAAAGCCTGCTTTAATCCTAACTAAAGATTCGCTCATTGATAATTACTCAAAAATCACGATTGACTGGAACGACATTTCCGGCATTGCTATGCGTGGCGGTAAATCCAATTACATTTCGATTAAACTTTATGAAAGCGAAAAATACATCCCCAAAATAACTAATCCGTTAACAAGGTGGACATACCGATTAAATTCGAAATTGTTTTTCGGAACTTTTACAATCGGAGTTGGTTTGATGAAAGGTAATAATTGGGAGATTTTAAAGACACTAAACAAATTTAAAATGGAAAACAAAGCGCCAGTGCCCGACAGCAAGCTCCATACCGTATAAAGACCATGAAAAGTATATTTGCGAGCCAAAATGAAATGCCAACAGAAGAGAGTCTGAAAACAGCCTTAGGCGATTCCTATGAAATCTGGAAAAACTTGGAGAAATTTGCTTTAGAAAAGTATCCAAACTTAAAAGCAGCATGGCATTTTTCCGGCGAAAAGTTTGGTTGGAGTTTCAGAATAAAAGACAGCAAAAGAGTAATACTATATTTGCTTCCAAGAGAGAACTTCTTCAAAACTGCCTTGGTATTCGGACAAAAAGCTACTGAAAAAATTCTGGAGAGTACTATTTCTGAAGAAATAAAAACGGAACTAAAAGCGGCAAAAGTGTACGCAGAAGGAAGAGGCATAAGAATTGAAGTGCGAGACAACACCCCCTTTTTAGACATACTGGAATTAATTAAAATTAAAGTCACGAATTAGGCCAGCTGCTTACAGCGGTATAGCTAGTTTAGCCTTCTTTGACCAAATGTACTAAGTTGAAAATTTGTCTATCTTTATTACTAATCAGTAACGTTTCCATTACTAGCGCTGAGCCGCGGCACATTAGTAGCAATATTTGCAACATCTCGCTAAAAAAAAACTAAATATGAAAAACATACTTTTTAAGGTAGCCTTTATTTTTTTAATTTCAATTTGCCTATACTCTTGTTGTAAAGAATTAAAGTTTGAAGAAAACGAAACTTACTGGGCAGATGCTTATGAAAAAGGGGATATAATAATATTTAAATCAGACTCATTAGAAAAAAACACGCGAATAAATCATACTGATAGTATTTTTATATTGAATAAAACTCATTACATTCCAACTGGAGATTGTAACCTAATGGTTTCAAATTATGATATAGAAGGTTTTGTAATTGATTATAATTATAGACATGGTTCTATTTTAAGTGAGCCAAATCTATTTGTTCAACATTATAAAGAAAAAGAAGGAGAGTCACTTCCCGTATTACGTGTTTATGATATGGAATTTAGTGGTAAAGAGTTAAAAGACACAACAGTTATATTAAATATTGGAAAAAAATTAAATGATTGCTATACTTTTCATAGCAGAGACGGGTATAAAGGATGGTCTAATTTTAAATTAAAAACTTTTGTATGGAGTAGAGAAATGGGATTAGTCGTTTTCATTGGTGAGAATGGAGAAAAATTTGAGTTTCTTAAAAAGATTAAAAAGAAAAAATAAATACTACCACTAACAGCGGCATAGCTAGTTTAGTCTTCTTTGACCAAATATACTAAGTTGAAAATTTGTCTATCTTTATCACTAATCAGTAACGTTACCCAGAATTTTTAAACAACCATGCAGGAAATACATATAGAATTTAATCCTCAAAAAATCCTTATACGAATGATCGCATCGTTGGTAATGTTGGCAGCAGGCATTTTGTTAGCCTTTGGCGACACTAGTGTTTTAAATCACATACCGAAACTCGGCGACCCCAACCTTAGAAAGTGTATCGGTTGGTTTACCATTGTATTGGTTTTTGCCATGATTGGCTTTCTTCTGAAATGTTTACTAAGCAAAAGAAGTGGTTTGATTATTGACAAAGTTGGTATAGAAGACAACTCCCAATTAATTTCAAAAGGTATCATTTTCTGGAATGAAATTGACACCATAGAAAAAACCCGCGTGGGGTTTTCTTTGCTGACAATACCAGCCATTAAAATAAACTATAAAGATTCAGAACAAAAGCCAAGTTATCTTTCTTCGTCTCTTTTAAAGATTAATGACGAGGAATTACAAAATAAAATTCAGTCCTATCTGGAAAAAACTACCGCTAACAGCGGTTTA
>NZ_DAINRG010000055.1:0-14706 GCF_036741995.1 Flavobacterium sp.
TTGTCCTGTCTTTTTCCGATTATCCAAACGATTTGATTATCAGAACATAAAAGCCAAGCATTTGATTTATCTAACAAAGAAAATTTTTCGTCTTTAAAAAATTTACTCAGCTTCTTTTTCCCGTCCATCCCGAAAGGATAAAAATAATCGCCTTCCTGCCACTTTCTGATTTCTAACGGAAACTGCAGCTTGTCTTCATCCACAAAGATAGTATTAGTTGCTGTATGCGAAATGTCATCTACGTTGCAAAACGACATTTTTAAGGGAAATTTAACGTCTTTCTGTCCGTTCTGAATCCAAAAAACTTCATCATTTATCGGTTGTTGTTTTGGAAATAAGAGAAAGCTATCCCGGTTTTTCAGTAAAATATGCGTCGCCGAAAACACCTGCTTGCCCGATTGCGCCTGGATCAAATCATAAATGGCCGTCCAATCCATAAAACCAAAAGGCTGCAGCCAATAAAAAAGATAGGCTTTATGATTTTCGAATTTCATGAGCTTTCCTAAATCAATAACCGTATGATTTTCATCTTCGGAAACTACTTTTTGATATATGTTTTTTGAGGCATCATTGGCTAACGATTGCGATTGTTTCAGATTGCTAACTGTGTTTTCAAAGGAAGTCAGCAAACTGGGGTTGAGTTCCTTGAGTAACGGAATGATATCGTGGCGGAGTTTGTTTCGCAAATATTTATCCGAAGCATTGCTGCTGTCTTCTCTCCAGGAAATAGAGTTGTCTTTGGCAAAAGTTTCAATTTTGGTTCTGGAAAACGGCAATAACGGGCGCACAATTTTATCATTCTGTTCCGGAATTCCTGTCAATCCGTCCAATCCTGTGCCGCGGGTGAAATTGATTAAAAACGTTTCCAGACTGTCATCCAGATGATGCGCTGTCAGAATGTAGTCGTATTTATGCAGTGCCAAAAGCGAATAAAACCAGTCATAGCGAAGGTTTCGAGCCACAACCTGAATGGATAATTTTTGCTGTTCAGCAAATTGTTTGGTGTCAAATTTTTGAACAAATACTGGTATTTGGAGTTTCTCGCAGGCAGTTTTGACGAAGTTTTCATCAGCCTCACTTTCCTCATTTCTCAACTGGAAATTGCAATGCGCCACAGCAAAATCCAATTGCAACTGATGGCACAACTGTACCAAAACCATGCTGTCAATCCCACCACTCACGGCAAGCAACAGTCTGGTTCCTTTCAGAAAAGGAAGTTTGGTCTGGATATGATTTTGGAATTGGAGAAACATAGTCAAAAGTAGTTAATTTAACTCAAAACCTCGAACATGGCTTTGGCTTTCAACAGACATTCTTCATACTCCTGCTCCGGAACCGATAGCGAAGTGATAGCACTACCCACAGAAAAAGACAAATAGTGATTTTGGGCATTGTACAAAATACTTCGAATCACAACATTAAAATCGAAATCACCGGTTGGCGTAAAATAACCAACGGCACCACTGTACAAGCCTCGTTTGGTTTCTTCGAGAGTTTCTATGATTTTCATGGCGGAGATTTTGGGCGCTCCGGTCATGCTTCCCATGGGGAAAGTGGTTCTTAGGATTTCTACCGGAGAAGTAGTGTTTTCTACTTCGGAAACTACTGTGGAAATCATTTGGTGCACCTGATCAAACGAATAAATTGCACACAATTCTTCTACAGCAACCGAACCTTTGACAGCGGTGTGCGACAAATCATTGCGAACCAAATCGACTATCATGATATTTTCGGAGCGTTCTTTTGGGTTTTCAGCCAAAGCTGTTTTTGATTTTTCATCTGAAATAACATCCGGAAAACGCTTGGAAGTACCTTTAATCGGCTGGGAAATGACTTTGTTTCCTTCCTTTCGCAAATAGCGTTCCGGCGAAGCGGAAAGCAAATAGTGCTCCTTATTTTTAAAGAACGTAGCAAACGGTGGCCGCGAAATCCCATTCAGTTTTTGGTAAATTGCTAATGGCTCAATCGCAGCTTTTTCGGCAAAAAATTCCATGCAAAAATTTGCTTCATAAATATCGCCTCGATGAATGTGTTCGAGCATTTCGCCAACTTTGACAAGATAGTTTTCTTTGGAAATGCGCTGTTGAACCTCAACCGCTAAGTGCTGCTCCGCAAACGGAACACATTGATTTATAGCTTCCAAATCACTTTCAATTTCATCATCACACAACCTTAAATATTGAATTTCTACCTCGTTGCCTTTTACTAAAAACAACTTCTTCGGCTGAAAGAAAAACAAATCCGGAAACTGCAACCCGTCAAAGTTGTTGGATTGTAATTGCTCTGTATCGTTTTTCAAATCATAAGAAAGATAGCCAAACAGCCAATCTTTGGTTTGCTGCTGGTATTGTTTCAAATCTTCGAAAGCATTATGGTAATCGGTTTTTATCGAAGTAAAAGCATCGACAGCCAACACAAAATCAAAGCCGGAATAATTTTGATCATAGTCATTGGAATCCAGAAAAACAACTTCGCGAAACTGTTGTGACCAAAGCAATAATTGGCTTTTAAAGGTTTCAGAATTGGCTATTTTTTTCGAAAGAAAGGTTCTCAAGGAGATGAATTTTAGGCAGCTCAAAATTACGACAAAAATAATTCTCGCTGCGAAAGGATAAAGGCGAAAATTTTGGCACGCTTTTTAGTAAGAATTAAAATAACGTTTAACAAGTAATTCATTTAACAGCTTATTGATAGAAAACTACCCTAACCGGATTTTTAACAACCCATCAAATTGTACTCTATTAATAACCATTTAAAATGAATGAAAAATGAAACACCTATCAAAACTGGGTTTGGCATTGCTCCTTTTCGGACTTGCCGTTGCGTGTAAACAAGCAGAAACTTCAAAAGAAGCCGATGCAAGTATAGAAGCTGCTACCGACAGCACTGCTGTGGAAACTACCTCCTCTACTGCTGCCGTGGCAGAAAAGAAAGAAACTACTCGAAAGTTTGTCCGAACCGCCGATTTAAAATTCAAAGTCAAAAATGTCGTCAAATCGACCTATGCCATTGAAAACATTGTGGGCAAACACGGTGGCTTTGTCACTTTTACCGATTTGAAAAGCACCATTAACGAGCATGACGAAACACAGGTAAGTCAGGACAGCACGCTGGAAACCACCAAATACACCGTTGACAATACCATCACACTGCGCGTTCCCAATACACAATTGGATTCGGTTTTGGTGGCTATGGCCAAAGAAGTTGATTTTCTTGACAGCCGCTTGATAAAAGCCGACGATGTAGCTTTGCAGATGTTGTCTAACAAACTGGCGCAAAAAAGGCTAAACAATCATCAGAAACGCTTGGAAAAAGGCATTGATACCAAAGGCAAAAAACTAAACGACATTACAACGGCAGAAGATCATGTGTTAGACAGAGCCACTGAGAGTGACGAAAATATTGTCAACAATTTGTCGCTCGAAGATCAAGTTAATTTCAGCACCGTGACTTTGTATTTGTACCAAAGAGAAACCATCAAAAAAGAATTGGTGGCCAATGAAAAAAGCACGAATGCTTACCGTCCACACATAGGCTTGCAAGTTCTTGACAGTTTCAAAACAGGTTGGTATATGCTGGAAGGAATTATTGCTTTTGTGGTGCAACTTTGGGCACTGATACTGATTGCCGGATTAGGCTATTTGGGCTATAGAAAATTCGTCAAAAAATAGCCGTTAGCTCCTTGATACTGAAATAAATACCATTGGTGCAAACCTTTGGTATTTTTTGTTTAACTTTGATATACATTAATCAAAAACTAAACAATTATGAAAATCGCTACTATCATTATTCGAATTTTAATTGGGCTGTTGCTCTTGTTTGCCTCTATTAGTTTTTTCTTAAAATTGGCTCCGGAAACCGAAGCTACAGGGAATTTCAAAGCCTTTAACACCGGTTTAATTGCTTCCACTTACTTGATGCCCTTAGCCAAAGCTGTTGAATTACTTTGTGGTTTATCTTATATTTCAGGAAAATTTGTAACCTTGGCCAATATTGTTATCCTCCCGATAACGTTAAACATTTTACTGATTAACTACTATATGTCGCCCGAAAATTTAATGATAGCCATACCACTATTTTTAGGGAACTTATTTTTAATTTATCGCTATTGGAATAATTACAAAACGGTTTTTACTCCATAAAAAAAACGTCCCGAAATCGGGACGTTTTTTTTAGCTAAAAGTTGCATATTAGTTTTGACTCAAATAGGCAGCAGTGCTTTTTCGGTCTGCGTGCATCGCTTCTTCTCCCTTTTGCCAATTGGCCGGACAAACTTCACCAACCGTTTGTACGTGAGTGTACGCATCGATTAGTCTTAAGTATTCGTTTACGTTTCTTCCTAAAGGCATATCGTTTACACTTTCGTGGAAAATTTTTCCGGTTTCGTCAATCAAATATGTCGCTCTGAAGGTTACGTTTGAACCTTCCAAAATTTCGTCGTTTAATTCGGCATCATAAACCCATTCGGCATCCAAGATATCCAAAGCAGCTGATAAATTTCTGGTAGTATCAGCCAAAAGTGGATATTTAACACCCTCTATCCCTCCTTGGTTTTTTGGTGTGTTTAACCAGGCAAAATGCACTTCATTAGTATCACAGGAAGCACCAATAACCATGGTATTTCTTTTTTCAAACTCTTCTAAAGCCGCTTGAAACGCATGCAATTCAGTTGGACAAACAAAAGTGAAATCTTTTGGATACCAAAACAGGATTACTTTTTTCTTGTTGTTTTTGGCTTCTTCTAAAACATTAATTCTTAAATTTTCTCCCATAAAAGAGATAGCGTCTACTGTGATGTTTGGGAATTTTTTTCCTACTAATGACATAATGTATAGGGTTTAAATGTTATTTTTTTGATGGTGCAAAAGTACTTAGTTAGTTGCTTCAAAAAAAGTATCTGTCCATTAAATTTTCCTATTAACCGATTGCTTCAGATTATCCCGTTCATAATGTTTGCATTTTGAAAAAACGTTTATTCAGTAAGTTTTATATATTTGTTTCTACCAATAATTAGCCAAGCGCCTTATGAATTTCTCCCAATTATTCCGAAAAAAGACTGTTCAGGATATTCTAAATCAAGTGGCCAAGAATGAAGCCGATGGGCACCAAGCACTTGGAAAGCATTTAACTGCCAGAGATTTAACTGCCTTTGGAATAGCCGCCATTATCGGAGCCGGAATATTCAGCACCATCGGAAAAGCTAGTGCCGATGGCGGTCCTGGCGTCATCTTCTTGTTTATTTTCACAGCCATTGCCTGTAGTTTTGCTGCTTTCGCTTATGCCGAATTTGCCTCCATGGTACCAGTTTCGGGAAGTGCTTATACGTATTCATATGTGGCTTTTGGCGAAATCATTGCATGGATTATTGGCTGGGCACTGATTATGGAATACGCCATCGGAAACATTACCGTGGCCATTTCCTGGAGCGATTACTTTACCGGCTTGCTCGAAAGTGGGGGCATCCATCTGCCACAATGGGTTCAAATGGATTATCTAACAGCTTCCAACGGATTTAAAGACGCAACAGCGCTAATGCAAGGTGGAAAATCTTTTGAAAATTTATCCCAAGGATTGCAAGCCGCTTATACCGCCTGGACCACTTCACCAACCATTGGCTCTTTCCACTTGGTAGCTGATTTACCGGCCTTGCTCATCATTATTGTAATCACATATTTGGTCTATCGCGGCATGAAAGAATCCCGAAATGCCAGTAATTTGATGGTCGTTATCAAACTTTGCATCATACTGTTGGTTATTGCTGTTGGGATTTTTTATGTGGATACGGCCAATTGGCATCCGTTTGCTCCTAATGGCGTTGGTGGGATTCTAAAAGGAGTTTCCGCTGTATTCTTTGCTTACATAGGTTTTGATGCGATTTCTACCACTGCCGAAGAGTGTAAAGATCCGCAACGCGACTTACCAAAAGGCATGATGTGGGCGATTATCATTTGTACAATACTGTACGTTGTCATAGCTTTAGTATTAACAGGAATGGTCAATTATGCTGATTTGAATGTGGGTGATCCACTTGCTTTTGTATTTGACAAACTGAATCTAAAATGGATGTCAGGTATCATAGCTGTGAGTGCGGTTGTTGCTATGGCCAGCGTACTCTTAGTTTTTCAAATGGGACAACCAAGAATCTGGATGAGCATGAGCCGCGATGGCTTGTTACCAAAACGTTTTTCAAAAGTACATCCCAAATACCATACGCCTTCCTACGCGACTATAGTAACCGGTTTTGTAGTAGCAATACCGGCGCTGTTTTTGAACTTAACTATGGTTACGGATTTATGTAGTATTGGAACCTTATTTGCTTTCGTATTGGTGTGTGCCGGAGTTTTGGTGTTGCAAAATAAACCGGATATTCCGAGAGGAAAATTCAAGACACCCTATGTAAATTCCAAATATGTATTTCCAGTATTGATGCTTGTTGGTATTGGAATAGCTTTCACAGTGAATAAACAATCTACCATGGATTTTTTAACGAATGAAAAGCAAGTGAATGCACCTGCCGATATTGTAACATCCTTGAATAAAGAGCAAGCCAAAGAAGTATATGCCTTTTTAGCAGCAAAAAATCCAAACACCGAAACCACTGATTTAGAAGCTTTATTGAGTTCGTTAAATGAAAATGAAACCAGCTATAAAGCAGTAGTTGACTCCCTTCCTATTGACCAATCTATGAAATACGAAAGCGGATTCAACTTATTCAAACACAAAATACCGATGTGGATTTTCTTAATCTCTTTAGTGTGTTTTGGAGTATGGTCGTGGAGACAAAACTTATCCTTAATTCCATTGCTCGGATTAATCTGTTGTCTTTACATGATGGCTGAGTTGAGCATTTGGAACTGGATTTACTTTACCTGTTGGCTTTTAATTGGGCTCACTATTTATTTTGGCTTTAGCCATAAAAACAGTAAACTGAATAAAGTATAAACAAAAAAAAAGTGGCCTATTTCTAGACCACTTTTTTATTTTATGATTATGATTTAGTCCTTAAACCAAGTCGAAGCGGTCAAGATTCATCACCTTAGTCCATGCAGCCACAAAATCGTTTATAAATTTGTCCTGTCCATCGGCGCAACCATACACTTCGGCAAGCGCTCTCAATTCAGAGTTAGAACCAAATATCAAATCTACTCTTGTCCCTGTCCATTTTAAAGCCCCTGTTTTACGGTCGCGTCCTTCAAAAACGTCTTGAGCCTCGGTAGCTTTCCACGTAGTGTTTAAATCCAATAGGTTTACAAAGAAATCATTGCTCAATGTTTCAGGACGCTTGGTGAACACACCATGTCTGGATGCATCAAAGTTCGTATTCAACACACGCAGACCACCAACAAGTGCTGTTAATTCAGGCGCTGTAAGTGTCATCAGTTGTGCTTTATCAACCAACATTTCTTCTGCGGATACCGTATATTTTGTTTTGGTATAATTGCGGAATCCATCGGCTTGAGGTTCTAACACGGCGAATGATTCTACGTCAGTTTGCTCTTGTGAAGCATCGGTTCTTCCTGGTATGAAAGGAACAGTTATAGCGCTTCCAGCAGCTTTTGCTGCTTTCTCTACACCTACTCCTCCGGCCAAAACAATCAAGTCAGCCAATGATACTTTTTTGTCACCATTATTGAAAGCCGATTGAATACTTTCAAGTGTCGATAAAACTGTTGCTAATTGTGTTGGATTATTAACTTCCCAATTCTTTTGCGGTGCTAAGCGAACACGAGCGCCATTGGCACCTCCCCGTTTATCAGAACCACGGAAGGTAGCCGCTGAAGCCCAAGCGGTAGCTACCAATTGGGAAACCGACAAACCTGAATCTGCAATTTTAATTTTCAGGGAAGCAATGTCATTAGCATCAATAAGTTTATGTGTAACTGCCGGAACCGGATCTTGCCAAATTAACTCTTCTTTTGGTACTTCAGCACCAAGATAACGAGCAATAGGTCCCATATCACGGTGTGTCAGTTTGAACCAAGCACGAGCGAAAGCATCTGCAAAAGCATCGGGATTCTGATGGAAATGTCTTGAAATTTTCTCATAAGCCGGATCTGCTCTTAAAGCCAAATCTGCCGTAAGCATCGTTGGCGCATGACTTTTTGAGGGATTATGGGCATCAGGAACTGTTCCGGCTCCAGCGCCTCCTTTGGGTTTCCATTGCTGAGCACCAGCAGGGCTTTTAGTCAATTCCCATTCAAAACCGAATAAGTTGTCAAAGTAGTTGTTGCTCCATTTTGTGGGTGTCGTTGTCCAAGCTCCTTCCAATCCGCTACTAATGGTGTCTTCTCCATGACCACTGCCAAAAGAGTTTTTCCAACCAAGACCTTGCTCTTCTATACTTGCGGCGGCAGGTTCCACACCCACATATTGACCCGGATCGGCTGCACCATGGGTTTTACCAAAAGTGTGACCACCGGCAATGAGTGCCACGGTTTCTTCGTCATTCATAGCCATACGACCAAAGGTTTCTCTGATATCACGAGCTGAAGCCAACGGATCAGGATTCCCATTGGGTCCTTCAGGATTCACATAAATCAGCCCCATCTGAACTGCAGCTAGCGGATTTTCTAAATCGCGATCACCTGAATAACGTTTGTCCTCTAACCATTTGCCTTCAGAACCCCAGTAGATATCTTCCTCTGGCTCCCATACATCCTCACGTCCGCCACCAAAACCAAAAGTCTTGAAACCCATAGATTCCAATGCACAATTCCCAGCTAGAATCATTAGGTCAGCCCAGGAGATTTTTCTACCGTATTTTTGCTTAATCGGCCATAATAGTAAACGAGCCTTATCAAGATTCACATTATCCGGCCAACTGTTGAGTGGTGCAAATCGTTGCGTTCCTGAACCTCCTCCACCGCGACCATCCGCAATGCGATAGGTTCCTGCACTATGCCATGCCATTCGAATAAAGAACGGCCCATAATGACCATAATCCGCTGGCCACCATTCTTGTGAATCAGTCATTAGGTCAAAAATATCTTTCTTTAGAGCAGCTAAATCAAGGCTTTTAAATTCCTTAGCATAATTAAAATTATCTCCCATAGGATTTGACAGGGAAGAATTTTGACGAAGAATATTTAGTTTCAATTGATTGGGCCACCAGTCATTGTTTCGTGTGCCATTTCCGGCAGTTTGTTTTAATGCCCCGTTAGAAAAAGGACACTTGCTTTCATTATCAGTTTTGTTGTTTTCCATGAGATATGATGGTTTTGTTGTTTAAAAAGTTATAAGCTAATTTACCAAAAGTTTGACTTATCTATTTTTATTTTCATAGATAAAAATTATAGTTAATGTTAAAATTGATTATGCTTTCAACATCTGAAATCTGAACTAATCGGCTTTTCTATTTCCAAATTCTGAAGTTTAATTTAAACTCTTTTTTTTGAATTAATGAACGCCAATCAATAAACAATAAAGCACATAACAGTAGTAATCCTAATGCTAAACTTGAAAAGGATTGCCATGATAGTGCACCTTGCAGTATTTTTTCAGTATTTTCAGTACCATATTTTCCTAAATGTACCAGTAAAGCATCGCTGGTAAATTTACCCAAAAAGAAAGCGGGAATGATGTATACTGGTTTGATTTTGGCCATTCCGGCAGCGACAAATAAAGGTGTAGTAGGTAGTGGTAGTAAGGAATAAGCAATGATAACCATCTGACTTTTCCAACCCTTTTGTTTTAAAATTTTACCCAAGTATTGTACATCTTCATTTTTTGTGGGTTTGAAAAGATTGCCGGCAATGTAAGGAATGTATAACGTTAGTACATAACGTCCTACTATAGATCCTGCCACTCCGATAAAAATAACCAGCCAAATATTTAACTGAAAATAAATTTGGAGAAAAACCATAATGGTAAAGGCCGGTGGAAATGGAAAAGGCACAACATCAAACAGAAAGGCTCCAAAAAAAACTAAAGCATATTGCCACCCCATAACATTATTTTTTACAAACGGAATATCATGTAAGTTAGCTAATTATTTGATGCGAAAAGAGAAGGTTATTTATTATTTTTTCAACACCATAGCCATGCAGCTTATAAAATTTCGATTTGATGCTCTATAGTTTAATTACCTTCTGTGTTTGCTTTCCTTTATCGGTTTCAACCGTAATAAAATAAGTGCCTTTGCACAGTGGACTAATATCTAAGACCATACTATTAGCCGTTATTACGGTTTGTCCTAATGTATTACAAATCAATATTGATTTCAGAACTGCATTGTCAGAAACCTTAATATTCAATTGACTTGACGTCGGATTAGGATAAATAGTAAATAAGTTGCCCTGGCTAAAAGTTGGTGTTCCCAAGGCCGTTACAGTAGTTGTGACTGTATTGGTTGTTATTGGCAGATTAAAATCGAAATAAATATAAGCCGTGTTTGCTATCACATTATTTAACACAACGGAACTTTTTGGTTTTACCATAAAGGAGATATAGCCATGACTATTGGGTTCATCTAGGCTTGAAGGAGGAAGATTAATATCCTCATAAAACACTTCTAATTTGTTCCCTTGGGTCAAAGTACTTCTGTACGGATGACTGCTTGAAACCATTTCCAGAGTATTCCAATCCAGCTTACTGTCAAGCATATCTTTTACTACCACATTCGTCGCTGCATAAGTTCCGGTATTTTGAAAACGAACAACATAGTGAAGGTACTCGCCTATTTTTGTAATATCAAGTTGTGAGCCTTCCACTACTGTTTTGTCATTTGGGTCGTAAGAACCCATCACCGCTTGTGGAAAACTTGCTTCGTTATCATTCGGTGTTTCATCTGTTAATGCTGTTACTATGGCAACCTCATAACTCAATATATCGCCAATATTGACCGCAGGTGTTTCCGATGGAGAATTGACATTGAGGGTAAACGTGATACTTCTGCTTTCGAAAGGTGCTAAATTACTAAAATTCCAATTCAAAGTATTGGTGGCTTGTGAATCGGTAGCCGGTGTTGCCGTGACAAAATCCAATACAGCATCGTCAAAAGTCAAGGCAATGGAACCCGATTCCACTTGATTTCCCTTGTTTTTATAAACTATTTTGTATTTAGCATCAAAACCGGGCCGCGCCACATTCATTGGAAATACATTTACTTCAACATCCGGATGCACACCATTGGCGGTTAAACAGAAATTGGCGGTTTCTGTAGTATTCCCGGTTGTAAAATTAAAAGTATAGTTGGATGGTGTTACTGTAAAATAAGGAGCATAATCTATATCCGGAGTGACCGTTTGAGTTCCCAATCCTGTATACATAGTATAATTGCCATTAGTATTGGTATAAGTAAATCCATTGTCAGTACCGTTTGCAATTTTTATTTTTTGAGAAGGCAATACTATATTACTGCTTCCACAGTCTAAGGTTACATTTCCGGCAATGGTATTATAGGCTCCGCCTGGCGCAAAAGAACAATAAGAAGAAAACATCACGTTAGGATTGTTAATCATTTGTTGGAATACCATTTGTTCCGAATAAAAATCATCGGTACAAACAAATAACAACGCCGGATTATTGGTTATGCTAAAATTACACGTTTCATTTCCAATAGGGATTAGTATACAACCTTCTGCCAACCCATTTTTAAAATTGAGGTATTGCAGGTTGGGATTATTGCTAATAATTACCGATGGATTATAGTACTGTGAAACACCCGAAAGGTCTAATGAGGTAATGGCAGTATTGTTGCAAAGGAAATGATTCATTGTTCCTTGATAAGCAAAAGAAACTAGCGGGTTGTTCGAAATGTTAGTATCTGCATAGCCATAAGTAGGCAGCTCTAAAGTGGTTAACAGATTATCATTAAAATAAGCGTAATATATGGAAGTAATTTGTGATCCATTAACTTGCGTCAATTGATTGTGAGAGCAGTCAAGGGTGTCAAAAGATTGTGCGCCAAGAGTAAGTGTCGTTAATTGATTATAAGAGCAATTAAGCGTATGCAAATGAGGCATCATGCTTACATCGAGAGTCCCGGTAATGGTGTTATAATCACAATGCAATTCTTGAAGATTGATAAAATACTGCAATCCTTCAACCGAAGTAATGTCGGGGAATGTGCTGTTATTTATTGCTAAAAAAGTAACAACAGCTGCTTCACTTACTTCTATTTCACCGTCGAAATTGGTATCAATTATAGGTGCCGGGCCCGTATTTAAAAGTGCATATTTAAAATTAGAATCCGGAAAGTTGATAATTTGGGCCTGAGTAGTCAAACAACTTATAAAAGCAACAAGCAGTAAGTAATAGTTTTTCATATTTCTTATAATTTAATTATTTTTTCGGTGGCTCTTCCCCTGTCGGTTTCAACCGTAATAAAATAAGTGCCTTGTGTTAACAAACTGACATCAATAGTCTGCACATTCTCGGCATTGATAACGTTTTGTCCCAATGTATTACAAATCGTTACCGACTCAACCATGCCGTTAGGAATCGTAATGTTTATTTGATTCCTTGCCGGATTTGGATAAACCACAAATAATTTACCTTGATTAAAAACTGGAGTCCCCAAAGCTGTAACCGTGGTAGTAACCGTATTGGTTGTCACCGGAAAATTAAAATCGAAATAGATGCCTGCGGTATTGGTTATCACTTCGTTTATGGCAATGGTATTTTTGGGTTTTATTTTGAAAGCAATATACCCTTGGCTTCCCGCTTCATCTGCAGAGGATGGAGGCAGATTAATTCCTTCGTAAAAAACTTCCAATTTATTTCCCGAAGTTAAAGTACTCCTAAACAGATGGCTGCTCGACACCATTTCCAAAGTACTCCAATCTAAATTAGCATCTAACATATCTTTTACTACTACGTTCTCAGCGGCGGCCGTTCCCATATTTTGAAAACGAATGATATAGTGCAAATAATCCCCAGTTTGTGACGAACCGATTTCCGCACCTTCCACAACGGTTTTATCATTCGGATCATACGGACCAACTACGGTTTGATTGTAATTCAAACTATTATCCGCCGGAGTCTCATCAGTTTGTGAAGTACTCAACGCCAATGTATACTGCAATATATCACCTATGTTTACTGGCGGAGTTTCTACCGGAGAATTAAGATTTAACGTAAGCATAATTTCTCTGGATTCAAAAGGCAGCAAATTGGTAAAATCCCAATAAAGTGTATTGCCTGCTGACGAACTCATAACGGGAGTGGCGGAAACAAAATCGAGCACAGCATCGTCAAAAGTGAACGAAAGTGTCCCATCCTGCACCTGATTGCCTTTATTTTTAAACACTATTTTATACTTAGCATGAAAGCCGGGACGAGCCGGATTGATAGGCAGAATCGTTACTTCCAAATCTGGATGAGTGCCGTTGGCTGACAGGCAAAAATTGGCGGTTTCGCTATTGCCGGTGGTGGCAAAATTATACGAGTAATTGGCTGGCGATATCGTAAAATAAGTCGAATTTTCTAATTGTGGTGCAACCGTAACCGCTCCGGTTCCGGTGTAAAAAGAATAATTTCCACTGGTATTAGTATAACTATATCCCGATTGGGTTCCGGCTGTTATGTTTATTTTTTGATTGAAGAAGGGAATGTTAGCACCTCCACAATCCAAAGTAACTGTACCGTTCACAGTATTGAAACTGCCACCGGGCTGGAAAGAACAGTAAGTGCCACGGCTTACATTCTCCAGACCTTCATTAGTTACCAAAGTGGTTCCGAATTCGCCTTCGTCATAACAAATGTATTGCAATGCCGGAGTGTTGAGCAATTTAAAACAATCTTCCACAAAAGGGGGTTCCGGGAATGCTGATACATACAAATCAGGGGTGACTACTCCATTTTTAACATTAAGATAGGTTAAATTGGGATTGTTACCGCAAGATAACCGGTATAAGGTCGTGCCTGAAAAATCCAGTGTACTGATATTGTTATCGGCACACCACACTCGGACAAGATGATTGTTATTTCCAAACGATAAAGAGGTAATCTGATTAGTGTCACAATCAAAATACTCTAAAACACTGTAATTATTCAAATCAATCGCAGAAGTAATCTGATTTTGATAACAATAGAATCGCAGTAAGGTAGCTGGTGCATTTACCGTTAATGTACCAATCTGGTTGTAACTACATTGCAAATTAGTCAATTGTGTGCAAGAGGACAGGTTTAATGCTGTGAGTAGGTTGTCACTGCAATCGAGGTACTTTAATTGGGTATTAAGCGTAAGATTCAAATCCGGAATAGCGTTACCACGGCAATCCAAATTATTTAAAGATGTTAAGGTACTGGTATCCAAACTGGTCAAATCATTATTGGTCAATATCAACGATTTTAAATTGGTCAGGCCGGAAACATTGACCGAAGTAAGCAAATTAGCACTGCATATTAAATGATTCAACATAAGGTTATTGCTCGCGTCCAATGTGGTCAATTGGTTAACCGACACGTCCAGGTACGTCAAATTGGCGAATGCCGAAATCCCTGTTAAATCAGTAAAAGGCTGCGATTGTACACTATTCTGATTTTTAAAAGGTGGAGGTCCGCCAGAAGAAGCTGAAGTGTAAAAAAGTTTGGAAACCAATAGCGCTTCGCTAACTTCAATTTCTCCATTACCATTAATATCAATCTTGATTTTATTGTCGTTAGCATCTTTAGCTATTTCATTGGTAACATCCGCTTGCAATAATTTCGCTTTAAAATTAGCATCAGGTATAGTTACAATTTGAGCTTTAAGCCCAATGCTTA
>NZ_DAINRG010000056.1:0-14269 GCF_036741995.1 Flavobacterium sp.
CCCATTTTGGTCTTGGTCAGGCTACCAGTATTACTAAAGTGGTCATCAAATGGCCTTCGGGAATTGTAGACACTATTAATAATGTTACACCAAACCAAATGCTTACAGTGGTTGAAGGTTCTACTCTCGCAGTGAACTCTTTCAACAATACTGCCTTTAGATTGTATCCAAATCCGGTTAAAAACACTATCAACATTGCGATGAACAACACCAGTTCCATTGATTTAAAAACAGCTCAGGTATATGACTTAAATGGTCGTATGGTACTGGAGTCTGAAATAACAAATCACAGTATAAATGTGGATAAATTAGCCATTGGAACTTACATCTTATTGTTAAGAGATGCACAAGGAAAAGATTATTCTCAAAAATTCATAAAAGAATAAAATCGTATTCATAGTTATAAAAAAGTCCCGATTGCTCGGGACTTTTTTTTATAGTTCTACTTTTTCAAAAGCATTCAGTTTATCAATATGCAGAACGGTTTTGTTTTCATCATTACTTCTAAAATACATTGGAATGAATTTAGCACCATACACAATCTCTGAAAAAGAATAGGAAGTTCGCTTGGCCACAGTAGTACTAAACATGTCGTCAAAAACCTTTAGAAAAACCAGAATTTCTCCATTGATATTTTCATAATCTTCTTTGGTAAAATTATACAACGGACTGCTTTCAGTAATAGGATGCACCAATGTCCAGCTCAAAGTTAAAGAGTTGATTTTGGCTAATTCTAAATCCAATGTATAAAACTTGTTCACCAGCTTCCCTCCTTCATCCAGTACCATTCCCAAAGTCACTTTTACTTCTGCATCCGTAAGATTCGCATTTTTGTAGGGCGTCATTCTCAGCATTAATCCGGTTCCGGTTCCATAAGGGGCTATCAAAGCGTTGTGCGAAAAGCGAATGAATGCTTTGGGTTTACTAAATCTTCCGTAAAACAAACCCGTAGCAATAGCAAAACTCAACAAACCAAACAAAGCCTCAACAGCAGCAGTAAAACTTGTTAAAAAGCCACTCGGACTGATATGTCCGTAACCAACAGTGGTAAACGTTTGGATGCTAAAGAAAAAGGCCTGCCCAAATTTATCTATGGTCGACGTTGCTACAACTCCGTTTAAATGTTCTACACCAATACCATAGTAAATACTGGCAAAAATAAAATTGACCGAAAAATAGAAAACCACAATAATCACCATGAATTTCCAACGCGGAATATTGAGCATCGTATGATACCAACTAATGCTGTCAAAAAGACCAATTCCCGACTTTTTTATATTGGCATTACCGCTTTTATTAATAAATCGGCCACCATAACTGGAAGCATTGGTTCCAAATCCTGTGTTGGCATCTGCCTTGGCTTTGCTGTTTATTTTTTTTAAAAACGCCATGAATTGTTGTTCTTTTAAATTGATTTTTCCATCACATAATCGTCCATTACATAGCCGTTGCCAATATCGATAACTTCTTCAAAGCTAATCGAAAAACCTATGCTTTCGTAAAAGCGAATCGCTTTATTATTCTTATTTACATTTAAAATCAACCCTTTTTGATGACGTTGCTTGGCTTCATTGGCAATAAAATCTATGAGTTGCTTTCCGATACCTTTCCCCTGTGCTGTGGTTAAAATATAGATTTTGTGGATTTTTGTTTTAGGTTTTTTGGCATAATTGAATTCAAAAGCGGCAAAGCCCAAAATGCGATCCTCTTCTTTGGCCAAAATAAAACGATGCTTTTTGTCACCAGCCTGCAACTGCAATGCCGGAATACTATACATCATATCCATCATATAGTCTAATTGGGCTTCGCTTAAAATCGCACCGTAAGCCACCGGCCACACTTCTTTGGCAATAGCTCTGATAGCAGCAAAATTATCATCTGTGTTTTTTTCAATATGTATCATGCTTTTTCTCTTCTCAATATTTTTTCATAACAATTAATCCAATCCTGCACTGAGATTTTTCGGGTCAATTCGGCAATCAATTCATACGGAATGTCATTCATCTTTTTAAATCGAATGCAGCTTTTCCCCATATCTAGCTTGGCTTTGGAATGTTTTGGATATTCGGCCACAAACCAATCCAGCAAATCCTTACTGCCATAAATTCCCATATGATACAGCGCCACAAAGTTTTTTTGCAAAGCTACATTCATAAACGCCAGCGGTAACTTAGGATCACAATGATAACCGTTGGGGTAAATACTGTGAGGAACCACATACCCTAGCATCCCATAAGACATTACTTCCTGAAATCCTTCGGGCAAATTTTTGAGTATCACCTCTCGAAGTTTTTCAACGGCTTCTTTTCTATCTGCAGGTAATTCGTTTAAGTACTCTTGCGGAGTTTGCGCTTTGGATTGCATGGTTTTGGATTTTGTTCCTCAAAAATAGAAATAAATTTAATAGATTTACGTATCGAATTTTATTACAACGTTATGTCCAAAAGTCCGCTGCGCCAAGATAAAACCTGTTTAAACTGTAGATACGTTGTTGATAACCGATTTTGTCCCAACTGTGGGCAGGAAAACACGGATACCCGTAAAACGTTTCATCATTTGTTCATCCACTTTTTTGAGGATTTAACGCATTATGAAAATGCTTTTTGGAAAACCATCAAAAACTTATTCTTCAAACCGGCATCGCTGACCAAAGAATATCTTTCGGGCAAGCGTCTTTCCTATCTGGCTCCGGTGCGTTTGTATATTTTCATCAGTTTTATAACGTTCTTTCTGACCGCTATTTTTCCAACCAATAAAGATGAATTGGTCAAAACAGATCAAACGACTACAGTTCCCGTAAAAGATAAAAATGGGGTTACCAAAGACAGTGTCATTTCAAAAAAAGCCATGAAATTTTCTGAGATTTTAAAAGCCGATGAAAAAGCCAAAAAAGAGAAACATCTCACCAATGCCCAACTAAATGAAAACTTTATAAATTTTGGGTATAAAAACCTAAAGGAATTGGATTCCTTGCAAAAATACGGTCCGGCTGAGGATAGGTTAAATGATTTTGAATACATGATTACCAAAAAAACGTTATTGGTAAAAGCCAAAAACACCAAAGAGGAAATGATGGAGAAATTTTTGGAAGAAGCCCGACACAACTTCCCCAAAGCGTTGTTTATTTACATGCCGTTGTTTGCTTTTGTGCTGTGGCTATTCCATGGCAAAAAACGTTGGTTCTATTTTGATCACGGTATCTTTACCTTGCATTACTTCTCCTTTTTATTGCTCTCTGCGCTCTTGATTTTCTTTTTCAGAAAAATAATGAACTGCTTTGTCGAAAATACGTTTACCCAATGCATTACTTATCTTGGAGTTGGTGTAGGTTATTTTTGGATGTTGTATTATTTCTTCCCGGCACACCATCGTTTTTATGGCGAAACCCGAGCGATATCATTCCTGAAAAGTTTGGCTATGTTTGTTATTAATTCGATTCTGATGGGAATTTTGCTTCTGGTTTTTATCATTTACACTTTCATTAATATCCATTAATTATGAAATCAAATCTTGTGGCCTTACTCAAAAAAGCAACACTGTTGTTTATCCTGACTGTTCTTTTTACTAATTGTGCTACTCAAAAAACCACAGTTACATCAAAAAGTGTAGCCACTTCGAATACTAATTATCTCGATGCTATATCCATTGAAAGCTTGCGGGCCAATTTGACCAAAATTGCTTCTGATGAGATGCAAGGGCGCGACACCGGAAGCGAAGGACAAAAAAAAGCCGGTCGCTATATAATTGATTTTTACAAAAGTCATGGTGTTGGCTTTCCAAAAGGTGCCAGTGATTATTACCAACACATCCCGGCGGCGTTTCTAAATGCTAAATACAACGAGAACCTGCCCGATTCAGAAAACATTTGGGCCTTTATTGAAGGCTCTGAAAAACCTAATGAAATAGTAGTCATTTCAGCACATTACGATCATCTTGGCATAAAAAATGGGGAAATCCATAACGGTGCTGATGATGATGGCTCGGGAACAGTAGCCATTATGGAAATTGCAGCAGCCTTTCAAAAAGCTAAAAATGAAGGCCACGGACCAAAACGTTCCATCCTGATTTTACACATGACCGGCGAAGAACATGGCTTACACGGTTCGCGCTACTATTCTGAGAATCCTTTGTTTCCATTAGCCAATACGGTTGCCGATATCAACATTGACATGATTGGCCGAAGAGATAGCTTCCATAAAGATTCCAGCAATTATGTTTATGTTATTGGTTCCGATTATTTATCATCCGATTTGTACACCATTTGCGAAAGCGTAAATAAGGAATTCATTCATCTTGACCTTGATTATAAATACAACGACAAGAAAGATCCTAATCGTTTTTACTATCGCTCAGATCATTACAACTTTGCCAAAAACGGCATTCCTTCGGTATTCCTGTTCAACGGAACTCACGAAGATTACCACAAACCCACCGATAAAGTCAACAAAATAGAATTTGACGCTTTAACCAAAAGAGCGCAATTGGGTTTTGCCATTGCCTGGGAAATTGCCAACCGAAAAGACCGATTGGTAGTGGATAAAACGGATGGACAATAATTTAAGATTTCTATAAAAACAAAAAAAGTCCCGATTTCTCGGGACTTTTGCGTTTCTGGGTGGCTGACCGGGTTCGAACCGGCGACCCTCGGCACCACAAACCAATACTCTAACCAGCTGAGCTACAACCACCATTTTTAACGAGTGCAAATATATTACAATTCTTTTCTTTTGCAAAGATTATTTTTAATTTTTTATCTCAAATCGCTTAAGCTATTGACAGCCAAATACCTTTCAACCGTAAAACCTTCGGCATATTCCACCCCTACCAATCTCCCAAAATCCTGAGTGCGGTAGTGAATACTTTCCAGAAAATTTTTGGTAGCAATCGGCGTTACGGGTTCTTTTGAATTTTCAGAATAGAACTGAGAACTGTAAGCCAGAATAGCGGCTTCCTTTTTGGCAATAAAATCAGAGATGTCCACCACAAAATCAGGTTCAATGTTTTTCCATTGAATATAATGGTAAACTACTTTTGGGCGCCAGGCTTCCTGAGATTGTCCGTTTAACGAAGTTTCTATTCTTCGCAAACCCGATAAAAAACAAGCATCCGAAACGAGTTTGCTTCCTTTACCGTGGTCAATATGTCGGTCATCAACCGCATTGCAAATCACAATTTCCGGACGGTATTTCCGAATCATTTTAATCACTTCGAGTTGGTGCTTTTCGTCATTCACAAAAAAACCATCACGCATATTTAGGTTTTCACGAACAGCAATTCCTAAAATCTCTGCCGCCAATAACGCTTCTGAATCTCTGATTTCAGCCGAACCGCGAGTACCTAATTCGCCACGGGTTAAGTCAATAATCCCCACTTTTTTTCCTAAGGAAATTTCTTTAGCAATAGTCCCGCTACACCCTAATTCCACATCATCGGGATGCGCGCCGAAAGCTAATATATCTAATTTCATAATACCAGTTTGATGTGACAAAAATACAACTTAGCCAATACATTTTTTCATTGTCATCGATTTATTCACGGTTTCTGTAAACTCATCGGCAGGAATGCTGTCTTTGGTAATGCCACAACCCACGAAAAGTTCTGCTGTTTCGCCCACAATTTTCATGCAGCGCAAATTGACAAACAAATCGGATTGTTGCGTTCGGAATGTAGCTAAATCAATATTCAATTCGCCCAAAAACCCAGAATAATACTCCCGATTGTAGTTTTCGTTTTCCAAAATAAATTCTTTAGCTGATGCCTTTGGTAAACCACAAACAGCCGATGTTGGATGGAGTGCTGTGATGATTTCCGGAATTGCTTTTTTGGATTTGGCTTTCGCCAAAATATCGGTTTTAATATGCCAAATATTGCCCGCTTGGACAGAATACGGACTTGAAAAAGTAAGCTCGCTTACCAAACCTTTTAACCCTTCTAAAATAAAATCGGTAACCAATTGCTGTTCTGTTTTTTCCTTTTCGTGCCAAATGACTTGAGCTGAACTTGCTGCAGTTTGTGTTCCTGCTAAAGCTACGGTTTGGATATTTTTATCGTTTATTTTCAGAAACTGCTCTGGCGTAGCTCCCATCCACAGGCCTATTTTCGGATGAACAAAACAATATTTGAAAGCGGTTGGATAACTCTGAATCAGTTTTTTAAAAACGGTTTCCAAAGAAAACGCATCGAGACTGATGATTTCCTTTCGTGACAAAACCACTTTTTGGAATTCTTTTGATTCAATAGCTTCAATTCCTTTTTGCACCAAGTTTTCGAAAGCAGCTTTTGCTTTTTCATCTGTACTCTCTGAAGCAACTTTCTCAAAATAAAAATCGGCTGCTGCTACTTTTTCCACCATTACATCCGAATATTTTTGAGGAATATAAGGAATGGCAACGCCATCAAACGGAGCAAAAACAAAGCCGGTTTCCTGAAAATTTTCCAAAAAATAGAGATGGTCGTTCTTTTGAAAAAGCCCTACCATTTTATCCGAATTTGGTTTACAAAACAACACAAAGGGCAATTGCTGCTCTTGCTGAATTTTGACTTTTAGAAACAAATCGGTCATGAGCGGCGTGATAAAATCATGTTGGTGAGTTTGCAAAGTGAAATCAGTTTATCGTTTTCATCGGTGATTTTTATTTCCCAAAGATGAATGCTTCTTCCCTGATGAATAATTCTGGCCGTACAAAAAACGGTGCCTTCCCGTTTGCTTTTCAAATGGTTGGCAGAGATTTCAATACCGCGAACTTCTTGTTTTTCGTGATTGATAAACAGTAGCGAAGCAGCACTCCCCACGCTTTCGGCCAAAGCCACTGTGGCGCCACCATGCAACAAGCCCATAGGCTGATGCACTCTCGAGTTGACCGGCATTTTGGCAGTTAAAAAATCTTCACCCGCATCGATGTATTCAATTTCTAAAGTCTGCATTAGGGTGTTTCTACTCCACTCGTTACAAAGTTGGAGTATTTTATCTTTATCAAAGGACATAGCTTTTTTTTTTGTAAAAATACTATTTATTTGGCATTGGCAAACGAAATAAAAAGTCGCTTTGAGCCATCCGGAATACTAAAACGACAATTTTTCCGTTATCCATAAAGAGAATTCCCAAAATGAAACCATTTTCAAATTGGCACATTTCCAAATTTTCAAATTAATACTTACATTTACCAAAATTCAAGATACCAATGCGTAAATTCATTATTCTATTTTTTATTGGTTTAGCCATTACCCTGAGTTCCTGTCGTCAGGATTTTGTATTTGAAGCCAGCAAGGGCGATTTATCGTTTTCAAGAGATACTGTTTATTTGGACACTGTTTTCACCAATATTGGCTCGAGTACTTATACTTTGAAAGTTTACAACCACAGTGATAAAGACATCAAAATTCCAACGATACAATTAGGCAAAGGACAAAATTCGAAATACCGAATGACCGTAGATGGCATGACCGGAGACAATAACCGAATTTTTCACGATGTAGAATTGTTGGCCAAAGACAGTTTGTATATTTTTATTGAAGTAACTGCCGATGTAGCTCAAGCCAATCCAACTGATTTCTTATATACCGACCAAATTCAATTTGACAGCGGTGCTAATTTTCAAAAAGTAGAACTGGTAACGTTGATTCAGGATGCTTATTTTCTTTATCCAAAACGATTTGATGATGGCTCAACTGAAACGCTGCCTATTGGTGATCAAAATATTTATGGCTTTTACCTCGATAACAACGATCCTATAAACGGCAATGAATACGAATGGGGTAACGACAAACCTTATGTTATTTATGGCTATGCCGCAGTCCCAAGTGGCAAAACCTTAAACATTCATAAGGGCGCGCGGATACATTTTCATGCCGATTCCGGTTTGATTGTAGGCAATGGCGGAACTTTAAAAATTAATGGCCAAGCTTCTACAACGGCTGCTTTAGAAAACGAAGTCATAATTGAAGGCGACCGATTAGAACCAGACTTCTCGGATATTCCCGGACAATGGGGAACCATTTGGTTAACGGATGGCAGTACCAATAATGAAATTGATCATTTGACATTGAAAAATGCCACGGTAGGATTATTAATTGATAACAATGACGGAACCACTACTACTATCAAAAACACCCAAATTTATGATAGTTCTCAAATGGGAATTTATGCCAAAACGGCTAAGATAAAAGGCGAAAATATAGTAATCAATACTGCCGGTGTGGCCTCATTGGCTTGTACTCTTGGCGGAAATTATGAGTTCAAGCAATGTACATTCAATAACAATTGGTCGAGTTCGAGTCAATTGGCTGTGCTTATTGATAATTATTATACTGATAGTACTACCAACCAACAAATGGCATACCATTTAGAACAAGCTAATTTCTACAACTGTATCATTTTTGGTTCCAATCAAATTGAGCTGCTTTTCAAAAAGAGCACTATCAGTCCTGAAACCAATTGGACGGCTCCGGTTTTCAGTAAATGCCAAATCAAATTCAACAACAGCAATAATTCGTATACCAATAATACTGATTATACTTTCTTGAATGATGCTACCAACATTATCAAAAACGGCACTGTTGATTTTCTTGACATTTACACCAATAAATTGATGATTGGCGATGATTCGGCCGGCAATGGTTTTGGCAATGATGTTGGGGTTTCCAATGATTTAATTGGTACACCTCGTGTTTTGCCAAACATTGATTTAGGAGCGTATCAGCATATTACGTTTCCGACTAGTAATTAATTTTAAAAAACTGATTTTAGGTTTCGTTTATTTACCCTAAATTTGCAACTACAACAACAACTAAAAATAATACAATGATTCATTTCTTCGGAAACGAAAGTGCTACTGTTTTTGCCGTACAATCGCAAAACGAACTTTCGGCAGAAACTATCTCAAAATTAAACTGGCTTTTTGGCAACGCAAATAAAATAGAAAAATCCGTCCTGACGGATTTTTTTATTGGCCCACGTGCCGCTATGGTAACACCCTGGAGTACCAATGCTGTAGAAATCACCCAAAATATGGGGATTGAAGGCATCATCCGAATCGAAGAATTTCAAAACACTACCACTGATTTCAACGATTTCGATCCGATGCTCTTGCAAAAGTATAACGAACTACATCAGGACATTTTCACCATCAACATCCAACCGGAACCCATTCTGAAAATTGAAGACATTGCCACTTACAACCAACAGGAAGGATTAGCATTAAGTACTGAAGAAGTTGAGTACTTGAATAATGTTTCTAAAAAGATTGGCAGAAAGTTAACCGATTCAGAAGTCTTCGGTTTCTCGCAAGTCAATTCAGAACACTGTCGTCACAAAATTTTCAACGGAACTTTTGTTATTGACGGTGAAGAAAAAGAAACCTCTCTTTTCAAACTTATCAAGAAAACATCAGCCGAAAACCCTAACGATATTGTTTCGGCTTATAAAGACAATGTGGCTTTTATCAAAGGCCCAAGAGTGACACAATTCGCTCCCAAAAGTGCCGACAAACCTGATTTCTATCAAACCCAAGAATTCGATTCTGTCATTTCATTGAAAGCAGAAACACACAATTTCCCAACAACGGTTGAGCCTTTTAATGGTGCTGCAACGGGTTCCGGTGGAGAAATTCGCGATAGACTTGCCGGCGGACAAGGTTCTCTACCCTTAGCCGGAACGGCAGTTTACATGACTTCCTATTCTCGTTTGAAAAATGACAGAACTTGGGAAAAAGGCATGAACGAAAGAAAATGGTTGTATCAAACGCCAATGGATATTTTAATCAAAGCGTCTAACGGCGCTTCGGATTTTGGAAATAAATTTGGACAGCCGCTAATTACCGGTTCAATCTTAACCTTTGAACACGAAGAAGAAAACAGAAAATTAGGATACGATAAAGTCATCATGCAAGCCGGTGGTATTGGTTATGGAAAACTTGACCAATCCATCAAAAAGAAACCAACAGCCGGTGATAAAATTGTCATCTTGGGTGGTGAAAATTACCGAATCGGTATGGGCGGTGCTGCTGTTTCCTCAGCCGATACTGGTGCTTTTGGTTCCGGAATTGAATTAAACGCCATCCAACGTTCGAATCCCGAAATGCAAAAACGCGCAGCCAATGCCATTCGTGGCATGGTGGAAAGCGATGAAAACCCAATTGTTTCCATTCACGATCATGGTGCCGGTGGGCATTTGAACTGTCTTTCGGAATTGGTAGAGGAAACCGGAGGTTTGATTAATTTAGATAAGCTGCCTGTGGGCGATCCAACACTTTCTGCCAAAGAAATCATTGGAAACGAATCCCAGGAAAGAATGGGCCTAGTGATTGGTCAAAAAGATATCGACACTTTACAAAGAATCGCAGACAGAGAGCGCTCTCCAATGTATCAGGTGGGAGATGTCACCAATAATAGTCGCTTTACTTTTGAAAGCAAAACAACAGGTGCCAAGCCAATGGATTTTGCTTTAGAAGACATGTTCGGCAGTTCGCCAAAAACCATCATGGCAGACAAAACCATTAAAAGAAAGTATACCGATTTACAATATACACAAGACAACATTCCAACTTATTTAGAACAGGTATTGCGTTTGGAAGCTGTAGCCTGTAAAGATTGGTTGACCAATAAAGTCGACCGTTGTGTAGGTGGAAAAGTTGCCAAACAACAATGTGCCGGACCATTACAATTGCCTTTGAATAACGTGGGCGTCATGGCTTTGGATTATAATGGAAAAGAAGGAATTGCCACATCTATTGGGCATTCACCAATTTCTGCTTTAATCAATCCTACTGCAGGTAGTAGAAATGCAATTGCCGAAGCGTTATCCAATCTTGTTTTTGCTCCGCTAAAAGAGAATTTAAAAAGCGTTTCGCTTTCTGCCAACTGGATGTGGGCTTGTAAAAATGAAGGCGAAGATGCCCGTTTATACGAAGCGGTTCAGGCTTGTTCTGATTTTGCTATCGAATTAGGCATCAACATTCCTACCGGGAAAGACTCGCTTTCCATGAAGCAAAAATATCCAAATGATGAAGTGATTGCGCCGGGAACGGTGATTATTTCGGCGGCCGGAAATTGCTCCAATATAACTAAAGTGGTAGAACCGGTTTTACAAAGAAACGGTGGTTCGATTTATTATATCAATTTGTCGCAAGACGATTTTAAATTGGGAGGAAGTTCCTTTGCTCAGGTTTTAAACAAAATCGGAAACGATGCGCCAACGATTAAAGATGCTGCTTTCTTTAAAAAAGCATTTAATACAATTCAAAATTTAATCAAAGACCGACAAATCGTGGCCGGACATGACATTGGAAGTGGTGGTTTGATTACCACTTTATTGGAAATGTGTTTTGCAGATACTCATTTGGGAGCTAAAATCGATTTTAGTTCATTCAAAGAAAAAGATTTAGTGAAGATTTTATTTGCTGAAAATATCGGATTGGTACTTCAAGCCAAAGACGATGCTGCATTTGAAAAAGCATTAGACGGAATTGAATATTTCAAAATTGGAAATGTTACGGCATCAGCATCATTAGACTTGGGATTTTTGACTTTCGACATTTCGACTTTGCGGGATGTTTGGTTTGAAACTTCCTATTTGTTAGACCAAAAACAAACCAAAAACAACAAAGCCCGGGAACGTTTTGACAATTATAAAAATCAACCTTTACAATATCAATTCCCAACTCATTTTACAGGTTTAAAACCAATACTTGACACGACAAAACCACGTCCGAAAGCCGCCATCATCCGTGAAAAAGGAAGCAATTCTGAACGGGAAATGGCCAATGCGATGTACTTAGCCGGATTTGATGTCAAAGACGTGCACATGACCGATTTAATTTCGGGACGTGAAACGTTGGAAGACATTCAGTTCATCGGAGCTGTCGGTGGATTCTCGAATTCGGATGTTTTAGGTTCTGCTAAAGGTTGGGCCGGCGCCTTCAAATACAACGAAAAAGCAAACCAAGCTCTAAAGAATTTCTTCAAAAGAGAGGACACCTTATCGGTTGGAATTTGCAACGGTTGTCAATTGTTTATGGAATTGGAATTAGTGAATCCGGAGCATGCGATTCACGGCAAAATGCAGCATAACGATAGTCACAAGCACGAAAGTATTTTTACTTCGGTCAAAGTGCAGGAAAACCATTCGGTAATGCTAAAAACCTTAGCCGGAACTACATTGGGTGTTTGGGTATCCCATGGAGAAGGAAAATTCAAACTGCCTTACGATGAAAATCAATATAATATTGTGGCCAAATATGCTTACGAAGGTTACCCAGCTAATCCAAACGGTTCTGACTATAACACCGCCATGATGTGTGATACTACCGGAAGACATTTGGTGATGATGCCTCATATTGAGCGTTCTACTTTCCCTTGGAACTGGGCGCATTATCCAAATGATAAAAAAGAGGAAGTTTCTCCGTGGTATGAAGCCTTTGTCAATGCCCGATTGTGGATAGAAAACAATAATTAAAATTATAAAAGTGCTTTCTGACAAAGCACTTTTTTTGTAGTATTGCTAAAACTAAATATTGCTATGAGCCATTCCGCTAACTGTTTAAATTGTGAAGTTCCAATAGCTGGGAAATTCTGTGCCAATTGTGGTCAAAAGGCCGATACACATAGAATTACTTTCAGGCACTTTATATTTCATGACATTCTACACGGTGTTTGGCATTTTGAAAAAGGGATTTTGTTTACCGCCAAAGAAGCTTTAGTAAGGCCCGGAAAGGCAGCATTAGATTACATAGCAGGAAAAAGAATTCGTTATTACAATGTTTTCTATTTAATCCTGTTACTAGTTGGGTTGGGGATTTTTATTGAAAATCAATACCTCTATTCTTTAAAACATTATACTTCCTATGCTGCACCCGATGCAATATCAGAACCCAGTTCAGTTGCTTTAAATTTTATTTCAAAATACATTAAGTTCTTTCTTGCCTTAGCCATTCCTGCCTTTTCAATGAATAGTTTTATTTTATTCAACAAAAGGAAACTATTTTACAGCGAACATTTGATTATTTTCGGAATGATGTATTTGGGAATCATCATCCTTACATTGTTCAGCAATCTTATGGATTTCTTTGAATTTGTAGCTCCATTGGTATTCTTATGCTATTTCTCTAACACTGTAATGCCTTTTCTTGTGATTGGTTATTTAACTCATGGCTTGTATGGAGCTTTTGGCAGCGACTATAAGAAATGGGATTTTGGCTTAAGATTATTAATTTATATTGTACTAATTGTTGCAGAATTAAAATTATTAGGCTTCATTTTAAAAAATATCCTGATACACAAATAACAAAAAGCTCCTGAAATTCAGGAGCTTTTTACTTTTATAAACAATATCATTTCTAAAATCGATACCCAATAGTTGCCTGATACCACATATTTTTATAACGCGGCGTGGTCGAAGTGCCATCACCATTATTATTCTTTACATCCCAACCCGCTCTTAAACCTAACACCAAATGATCCATGTTAAAATCAGCACCACCAGTTAAACAAAACGTATTTTTACGAATATTATCATTGCTAAACTCATCCTCTTGCGTTGATGAAATGGTACCGCCTTTAAAATCATCTTTTTGTTTTAACAAATAAGAAAACTGCGGCCCAAATAAAAGTGAAACACTTTCTACCGGTTTGAAAGAAACCAAAAGCGGCACATCAATATAATCAGTTGTTCTGGTCATCTCGTAGGTACTTCCTAAAAACACTCCTGTTGATTTGAATCCTTTTTGCGAGAATAACAACTCTGGTTGTATTCCGAAAAATTTCCCTATAGGTATAGTAATAAAACCACCCGCTACAAAACCAAATTTTGAATCCGCTACAAAATTTTCACCTTCCGAATCATAAACATTCGATAAATTAACGCCTCCTTTAATTCCCAAAGATAAATCGGAACGTTTATCCGTTCCCGTCTTCTCATCTGTTTGTGCCAAAACACCCGTCGTTGATAGCGTAATCATTGCGATTACTAAAATTACTCTTTTCATAGTTCTACTAATTTAAAGTTATAGGTAAAATTCAGGGTCATTTATTTTCTGTTTTAAAGAATAATAACTGTGTAAATTTCGCCATAAAGCTTCTAACCCTTCTTACAGAACTATGCGTATGATTTATATAATTATGGCGTGTCCCTACGGGCCGGGCTGTCCGGGCTACACGGTAGCCACTCCCATCCCTCACGCGGTCATTTCAAAATATAAACCCAGCTTCCCAAAACCATATAAAACAAAAAACCCTATCCAAATAAATGAATAGGGTTTCTAAAAAAAGGCAGCGA
>NZ_DAINRG010000057.1:0-13782 GCF_036741995.1 Flavobacterium sp.
TTTTGAATGAAAAACTTCACCTTCAAAATCCCCGTTTTCTTTAGTATGTCTTCTATCAGTAAGTGTAATGGTGATTCCTTTGTTCAAAAACGAAAGTTCACGCATACGACCCGCTAAAGTATCATACGAAAACTCTAAAGTTTGGGTAAAAATAGTAGCATCCGGTTTGAAGGTAACGATGGTTCCTCTTTTGGTAGTTTCCCCAATTTGTTTCACCGGATACATTGGTTTCCCTCTTTCGTACTCTTGTTCGTAAACTTTTCCGTCGCGGTTAACAATGGCGCTTAAATGATCGGAAAGTGCATTCACACACGAAACCCCAACACCATGCAAACCTCCGGAAACTTTATACGAATCTTTATCAAATTTACCACCGGCACCGATTTTGGTCATTACCACTTCCAAAGCTGACACACCTTCTTTCTTGTGCATGTCTACCGGAATACCACGACCGTTATCTTCAACCGTAACCGAATTATCTTCATTTATGATTACACTTATCGTATCACAATGTCCAGCTAAAGCCTCATCGATAGAGTTGTCTACCACTTCATAAACCAAGTGATGCAAACCTCTAACTCCGGTATCTCCAATATACATGGAAGGACGCATTCTTACGTGCTCCATCCCTTCTAAAGCCTGAATACTATCAGCTGAATAATTGTTCTTTTTAATCTCGTCGCTCATATAAATTTATCGTAAAAAATGTAATTTTTGTCTAACGAGCAAATATACAAAAGCACATAGGATTTCCTATCCCAAAACGATGTTAAAAGCCTTAAGTTATTAACATTTTTGGCATTATTTCAACAAAAAACGCTCCCCAAAAATGAGGAACGTTTTTAACAAACAAACTAAACTTCAATCTAAGTTCAAGTGGTCACACCTGACTTTGCTATTTCAACATCCGCTTGCACGTGAGCCGCGTTGGCTCTACCGCTCGGATCTTGATTTTCCTGCCATTTTGGTATCCATTTGCGCACGGTTTGTGCCGCACTGACCTGTGGATAGTATTTATGGAAAATAGTTCTGTAAAAATAAGCTTCTTTCGTTGCGGGAGTATTGTAAGGAAACTGTTTTGCAGCCCCTGCCATTTGCTCATCCGTCACTTGCGAAGCGCAATATTCAATTAATTCGTCAATCCAGTTGTATCCTACTC
The DNA here is from genome assembly GCF_036741995.1 of Flavobacterium sp. Taxonomy (GTDB): domain Bacteria; phylum Bacteroidota; class Bacteroidia; order Flavobacteriales; family Flavobacteriaceae; genus Flavobacterium. Next base: position 1,160 of record NZ_DAINRG010000057.1, read on the forward strand.
CGTCTGAGAATTGTTCTTTCTGACGCCATAACACTTCATCCGGAAGATATGGACTCTCAGGCGTATCGAATGCTTTTCTTAAAATGTATTTTTCTCTGCCTTCATAGGTCTTTGGCTGTTTTTCTTCGCCTTTGATTAACATAGCCACATCTAAGAAAGCCTTGTCTAAAAACGGCACTCGGGCTTCTAATCCGTGAGCCATTGTTGATTTATCGGCACGAAGCAAATCGGCAGTGAATAATTTTTGTACTCTTTCGATAGTTTCTTTGCTGAAATCTTCGGTAGATGGTGCGTTTCTGAAATACAAATAACCTCCAAAAACCTCATCAGCTCCTTCTCCGGAAAGCACTACTTTGATTCCCATATCCGTAATCGCTTTGGACAAGAAATACATTGGCGTACTGGCTCTCACCGAAGTCACGTCATACGTTTCCAAATGCCAAATCAATTTGTCTAAAATTTCGATTCCCTGTTCTACCGAAAAATGAATTTCGTGGTGTTTGGTTCCTAAAAACTCAGCTACTTTTCGGGCCGCTTTGGCATCCGGTGCCTCAGCATCTAATCCTATAGAAAAGGAGTGCAATTCTTTGCCTTTTTCTTTTAATAAACGAGCCGCAATGGAGGAGGTTAAAGAAGAATCCAATCCTCCTGAAAGCAATACCCCGATGGGCACATCGCTCATTAATCTTTTTCTGGTGGCTTCAGTTAGTGATTCTCTTAACAAAATGTAATCCACCTCTTTATCGGCTTTGGTGAAATCCTCATAGTCCGGTGTGTAATATTTTACAAATCCGGTTTCGGCTGTGTAATAATGTCCCGGAGGAAAGGTTGAAAATGTTTTGCATTGATCGGCAATCGGCTTCATTTCGGAAGCAAAATACATTCTACCACGATCATCCACACCATAATATAAAGGCTTAACGCCTAGCGGATCACGACCGGCAATATAGTCATCGCCATCAATCACCACGAAAGCAAAATCACCATCCAATAAATGCACAAAATCGTATCCGAATTTCTCATACAAATGCACAATTACTTCTGAATCTGATTTAGAACGAAACGTGTGGTCTTTCAAAATCGTATCTCTCAATTCCTGATGATTGTAAATTTCGCCATTGTGCACCATCCAAGCGGTTGAGCAACCTTGAATAGGTTGTCTTCCTGAGTGTAAATCGATAATAGACAAACGCTCGTGGCTTAGTATGTGTCCGTTTTCGGTAACATGCATATCGCTTTCATCCGGGCCACGGTGTGACATTCTTTTGGAAAGTTGTTTTACCAATTGTTCGTCTTTCCCTTTTCCTATAATGGCTAATATTCCGCACATAATCGTATTCTTTTAATTCTTGTTTCATTTATTTGATGAAGCAAAAATGCTGTATTCATTTCAATACAGAAACTAAAAAGAAGTAATTAGTTATAATTTATAACTAAAAATAGAAATAAAATAAAATTATGAAAGTACAAATAGCAGAAACGACAGGTTTAGCTTAGAAAATGTTAATCAACGCTTTCAATCCGATAGGATTTTCCATTCAGTTCAAAAGAATAATCCACCGAATTTCCCATTAACTGACTGCCCAAAGGCGATTGAGGGGAAAGCGCAAAGACGGTTTTGGTATCAATAACAATTTTTGGCAAAGCGGCGCTGATGAAAAGCAACAATCCATTGGCCTGAACCAAACTACCCAAAGCCACTTTTTGATGTACTGCAGTAGCATCAATTTTATCTAAAATGTTTTTCTGCTCGAGGATTTCTTTGAGTTTGTGGTTGAGTTTTTCCTGTTCCAAATGCATCATCGAAAGCGCTGTTTCATGCTTATCGCCCGCCGATCCTTTAGCATCATTCTGGGCATCGACTGTCAAACCCGAAATCATGTCCTGAAACACGTCAATGCGGTCCTGAATAAGTTCTTTGTAGCGATGAAGTACTTGTTGTTTGAGATTCATTTGTATTGAAATAAAAAATCCTGTAACGCAAAGATAACGCTACAGGATTGGTATTTTAAAAAATTGGAATTAAAAATCAAATTTATAACTCGCGCCACCCATGATTTGCAATCCCTGCACCGGGTAGTTTAACCAACGTTGGTAATCCTGGTTTGCCAAGTTGTTTCCTTTTAGGAAGAATGTCAAACGTTCGCTGTATTTGTAACCAACGTGTGCATTCAAGTCGAAATAGCTTTTCAACGTAACAAACTCATCCGGATAAGGTGTAGTTACTGAATACTGTCTGAAAACATCTTTTCTTTCGCCAACGAAGAACAAGCTGGTACCGGCGTACCATTTTGGCGTAATCGTCACATCCAAATTGGTCGAAAGTTTAACACTTGGTAAATTCCAGGCTTCTTTTTGCACATCGGTAGTATAACTGCTAAAGGTACCGTTGACACCGAAAGACACATTTTTGGAAAAATCGGCTTTCAATTCGCCAAAGAAACTCACGGTTTTAATATTGTCATACACTACGTCAAACGAATTGGCGTAAGCGTAACCATCGGTATTGGCATTGAAATAATCATAGCCATTGCTTTTGAAAAGCGGTTTATTTTCTTCGTTTTTATAAGAACCACGAATGTTATAGCTGATACTGCTGGCCAGTTTCCCTTTTAAGCCGGCGTAGATATCATATTTTTGATCCGTTGGAGCTACTCCCAATGTTGGCGACACAAAGAAATTTTCCTGAACAAAATCGTGATAAGAATTCTGCTGCAACGAACCTTCCAAACCAGCATAGAAAATCATCAAATCACCCACCACTTTATACGAACCGGTCACTTGCGGATAGATGAAAAACTTGTTTTCTCCGGCTTCCTGCGCAGCACTGTAGAAGAATCCAACTCCGACATTAACCGTCAAATCATCTTTGTGGATTTTAATGCTTGGCTGAAAACCAAAATTGGTAAACCCATATTTATAAGAAGCTCCACCAAAATAAGTCTGGTCAAAAGAACCCCCGATATAATCCAAGACAAAATCGGCTTTTATTTTTTGTTCAACAATGTCAAATTCTAAAGAAGGTTTGGCCACAAAACGATTTTCGGCTGAGCCATAGGCATCCCAAAAACGGCTGAATTTCAACGAACTTTCTTTTAAGAAACTGTCGCCCAAAGCCAATCTTCCGCCAAGATACAGCGTATAATAAGTTTGCTGCTCGTTAATCGCATCCGTAGTGGCTTCATCAAAAATACCCGGATAAATTCCGTACCAATTATAGATTTGGTGCTTATAGCCAAAATCGGCATTCCACGACATTGCTTTGGTTCTGCTGCCATAGGTTAAATCCAAAGCCGTGTTGAAAAATTTATCATCCAGAGCCGTGTCTTTGATTCCTCCTTGCGAAGAGCTGTGGCGCAACATGCCACCAAAGTAATCGGTATTGCTGACATTCTCTGTAACGAAAAGTTCTGCATTTACCGTTCCGTAATTTCCGGCGGCTAATGTCACATAATTGCTGAAGATTTTTTCTTCCGGCGATTTATCTACATTGGCGGCTTTTCCTTTGGATGGCGTGAACGTAGAAGCTACCGGGAACGAAAAAATATTGTATTGAATATTTTCTTTTTTCGAAGTTTCTTCATCTTCTAAGGTTGGTGTTTCTTTTACTTTAAAAGCATCCGAAATACTGGGTGTATAAGGCTTCACTACATTTACTACTTCGGTACCGATGTTATCGTCTTGCTTTTGGGCAAATGTCTTGGTGTAACCCGTCAAAAGTAAAACCGCTGCTATGCTATATTGAAATGTCTTTTTCATACTGTTTATTATTTCTCGATTGACGAATTCGTTTTAGAAATTTCTCCTTTGATCGTATCTAATTCCGCTTGGGCTTCGGCTACTACATCTGTATAAGTAGCAAAGTTTTTAATCACACTGTCCAAGATGGAAGTGGCGCTGAAATTGTCCTTCATTTGGTAATAATTCTTAGCCATCACGATTAATCCTTTGGCTCCAAAATATTTATAGCCCGAATAGTCTTTGGCTAACTTCTGAACCGTTTTATTCGAATCTTCATACTTGCCGTCTTTGTTTTTGAAATAAGCATCATAATACAAAGCTTCAGCCGCTAATTCTCCTTTGGCAATCGTTAGCAATTTGGCGTAAGCCACACGCGCTTTAGCTTCATCATTGGCTTTGATGGCCGAACGGGCTACGATAATCTGCGCATCACTTTTCACTTTATTATCCGTTTTTGGATTAGCTAAAACCTTATCAGCGTAGACAACGGCATTGGCATAATCCTTTTGGTCATAATATGCCCGCATTAAATTGGCTTGCGCAAACGTTACGTTTTGTGGAAAATCAGCTTCGGTTTCCAATCGTTTCAATACCGGAACGGCTTTGGTGTAATCGTCTTTTTTCAAATGAATTTCGCACAAACGCGCCAAGGATTGCTCGGTAAATTCGTTTCTCGGTTTGCTGATTACATATTCATAATTACCTACAGCATTGCTTTCCAAACCATCGGCATAATAGGATTGTGCCAAATAGAAATTAGCTTTCAAGGCATGAATTCCGTTCGGGAATTTCGAAACATAGCCGCTCAAACTGGAAATAGCTTGTTTGGTATTGTTTTGCAGATATTGTTTTTCAGCCGCTTCGTACGTATCGTTATCCAAATCAGCATCAGACACTTCTACGAAATCCAACGTTCTTACCCAAGCGGCATATTCATCCACTTTTCCGTTATCCATATAAATCAAACGCGCGGTGGAAACTGCTTCTAAAGCTTCCGGAGTTCTTGGATAATCGGCCGCTACTTTTTTGAATTTGGCTATAGCCAAATCATCTTTTTGACCATTGTAATACACCAACCCCTGACGCAGAATCGCTTTAGAAGCAAACGAACCGTTTTTGAATTCGCTCAACAGTTGGTCGTAGGTTTTGATGGCTAAATCGGTTTTGTTTTCGGTAACATAAGTGTTTCCTAGCTCAAACAACGCATCATCGCGATATTGCGAGGTTTTAAAATTTTGCAAAAACTTATTGAAGTCTTCTATTTTCTTGTCATTTCTGGTTACAAATCCATAACTCAACGCTTTTTGGAAGGCCGCATAATCAGCGTCAATGCCTTTCATTTCGATGGCTTTATTGTAAGCATCCATCGCTGGCCAGTATTTGGAAGTGACAAAACGTGAATCTCCCAAACGCAGGTAAGCATCATTCAAACGCACTTTGTCGTCTTTGTTGCCATCGATAAAACTTTGGAAATAATTCCCGGCTTGGTCGTACTCTTTTTGTTTGAAATACGCATAAGCAATGTTGTAATTGATGTTCTTGTATTCCGGGGTGTTCTTGGCTTCGGACGAACCCACAAACTGTTTGAAACTCAACAATGCCTCATTGAAACTATCCAAACCATACTCGGTTTCCCCTTTCCAGAATGTGGCTCTGGCGGTAAACTTTTCGTTTCTTGGCGTGGCAATTGATTTTTTGAACATGCCCAAAGCTTCTTTATAATTACCATCGGTGTATAATTCAATCCCGCGGTAGAAGGTTACTTTTTGGTAGGCCGGTTTGTTCTCTTGCGAATTGCTTTTTTCTAACAATGCTAAGGCATCTTTGTAATTTTTGGAAGTGATATACGAGTTGATTGACAAATTCTCGATTTCATTCTTGCTAGTCGAATTGGGGTATTTTGCCAAAAACGAAGACAAAACATCCGGTACACTTTGGTAAGAGTTTCCAATTTCGTAGCTCAATTTAGCATAATTCAGATTGGCATCTTCCTGAATCTTTTTGTCAAAATCCATTTCGGAAGCGCTCTTAAAAGCGTTCAGTGCCTGTTGTTTTTTATCGGTTTTGAAATAACATTCACCCAAATGATAATACCCATTTTGCGCTACCGAATCTTTACCATCAATGATTTTGTTGAATTGCAAAATCGCATTTTCATAGTCTTTTTGTTGGTAATAAGTGTAACCCAATTGATAGAAATCGGTGTTGCTCCACTTTCCTTTTTTGCCTTTGTATTCTTTTAAATAAGGCAGGGCTTTATCATATTGTTGCAAATTGAAATAGCTTTCGCCAATGATTTTATTCAGCTCTGATTTCTCGGAAGCATTGGATTTAGGCATGGCAGCAATTCCAGCATCAATCGCTTTTTGGAAATCGCCCGATTTGAAATTCATATCGGCTTTGAAATAAGACAGTTTATCCGAGTATTTTTCTTCGCCTTCCACCTGCTGAAAATACTTATTGGCTTCCTGATACTTATCGCCTTCATAGGCCATAAAACCTAAGTAATACTTAGCTTGAGAACCGTAGTCTTTAGAATTTTCTACTTTGTTAAAATAAGTGGTGGCGTCCTTTTTATTTCCGGCTGTGAAATAGGCATAGCCTTTTTCAAAAGTAAACTTATCCAAATCCTCACTGGTCAGCGCGCTTTCATCCACTTTATCGAAATACTGCAAGGCCTGTGGAAATTTACCTTGTTCAAAATAATACTGCGCTACTTCGATATAAGCCTGATTTTGCTTGGAACTCGTTGGATAATCTGCTACGAATTTTTCCATCAGCTCATCGGCATTGCCTTGATTCAAATGAATGGCGCAATTGGCAATGTAGTAAGCACAATCGGCTTGTACGTCCTGATCTTTGTTGTCTTGTTTGGTTCGTTCAAAAAGAATTTGAGCCGATTGGTATTGCTTGTCTTTATACAACAAAAACGCTTTATCAAAATCGGATAAATTATGAGTATAAATGGCCGACTGTTGCCCCGAAACCTTTGACATTCCTGCCATCCACAGCAGAAAAAATAACATTGAAACTCTACGCATAGTTTTTATTTTTACTTATCCAAAAATAGTACCCTAGATACTATAACGTAAAAACTGTGCCATTTATTATAAACATTCTTTTAAACAATTGCCGTTTGAGGGCTTTAAATCCATTAAAACAATACATATCAACGCTTTAAAAGTTCTTTTGAATCATTTATATTTAAAAAATATTTTGGAGCTTAATTTATTTTGTACAGAAGCGATAACTTATTACTTTTACCCAATAAACAAAATTACTCATGTCACAAACAGTTTTATCTTTAAAAAACGTTACGATTTATCAGGAAAGCAAAGTGATTTTATCACAAGTAAATCTTGAAGTCAAAGAAGGCGAATTTCTTTATATCATTGGTAAAACAGGAACCGGAAAAAGTAGTTTTATGAAAACTTTATACGGTGATTTGGTACTGACAGAAGGCACCGGAAACATCGTTGGCTATGATTTGGCAAATTTAAAAGAAGACCAGATTCCGTTTTTGAGACGAAAATTAGGCATTGTATTCCAGGACTTTTTATTGCTGCCCGACAGAAGTGTGAATGAAAACATGTTGTTCGTTTTAAAAGCTACCGGCTGGACCGACGCTGCATCGATGCAAAATAAAATTGATGAAGTACTGGAAAAAGTGGGACTGAAAGGAATTGCCAAAAAAATGCCGCACCAACTATCGGGCGGAGAACAACAACGTGTGGCGATTGCCAGAGCTTTATTGAATGACCCTGAATTAATTTTGGCCGATGAACCAACCGGAAATCTTGACCCGCAAACCAGTGCCGAAGTTTTAGCTGTTTTGAAAAAAATCAACGAAAACGGAAAAACCGTAATCATGGCGACACACGATTATGCTGTGATTATGAAATTCCCTGCCAAAACGTTGAAATGTGAGGACAATACCATTTTTGAAGTCGTACAAAAAACGGTTTAAGCTATTTCTCTTATTTTCGATTTTCCGCTAATGAATTTGGCCAAAAGCAGTATCACAAAAGGGAACGTAACTAAGTGAAAACGATCACCTTGACCGCAGGATATTCCGGATAAAATTATAATATACAGTATAAAAAAGGATACAAAAAGGTATCCTTTTTCTATTTTATTTCTTTTGATTATAAAGAAAACCGAAAGCAAAACAGCCAACACTGTAAAGAATCGGTTTTGCCATTTTGTGATGGCGAACATTGTATTTTTCCAAAAAAGAAAATTGGCTTTATTGGCTTTATTCTTCAAATCTTCGATGCAGGCATTTCCGGTTTTTGAATTCTCAATGACATCTGAAAAATAGGCTTTCACAAAATTGGGAAAGTTGGTTTTGATTTGGTTTTTCAAATCGGCTGAGGCCACTTTTTTTTGATCGGTAAAATCCAAACTAAACAAATATTCCGCTCTTGGATTGTTAATTTGATGGTATTCTTTTCCATTTTTATAACATTCCGCTTTGCTGCAAATATAATTGTGATAGGTAACCCCATCAATATAACTCAAAGTAAAATCGCCATACTGAACCCGCATTCCCACTACCTGAATGACAATCATCAACCAACTGCCGTATAGCAGAATCATGCTTTTGGATTTGTAGTTTTTAATGATTTCCTTACTGAAATACAATCCGAAAATGATGGCCAAAAACATAGCACCAGGCTTGACCAACATACTTGAAAACACTATAGCCAATGACAATGACAGGCACCAAAACTTTTCTGTTTTATAGTATTGGAACAAAAAATAAAACACCAAAATCATCAAAAAGACAAAGATGTTTTCGGTCAGTAAATGATAATTTAAAATAATATTTCCGAAGATGAAAAAAGGAAGAATCGCAAACCCAAAAGCCGCTTTTTCCTTGAGAAAATTTTTTAAGATTTCGAATAAAAGCAGTGAAGTACCAAGCCAACAAAAAACATTCACTACAAAACTCCAACGAAAAATCCCGGCATCGGAACTACCAAACAAATAAGGGATTCCGGTGATAAAAGCCATTACCATAGGACGATAATAATGTCCGGTAAATTTGTGATACATCTTTTGCGCCGACTCCAAATAATTAGAACAATCCGGATAAATCAATGTTTGCTTATCCAATTGCAATAAAAAATTCAGCGTTTGCAGGCAACACAAACCTATAAAAATGATGAGGAAATGGTATTTATATTTTGCTAAAAAGAGTTTCATTGGTTAGGGTTGTCTTTCTTGTAAACATGGGGATTTTCTTTAACTCCTTTTTTGAAAATTTTACGCAAAGTCATTCGCAGTAAAGTGTCGAGTTGCAACACTACGTCTGAGAATTTATGCTCTGGTCGGCCACGAAAAGAAGTCACATGAAATCGATCCGATTCCAATAAAGGGGATTCCGAAAAATAATAATTGGATACACAACGGCGATACCCGTCAAATGCTACGGGTGAAACGGAATGCAGCGAATTGCTATGCGTTTCCATAACTACCAATCGATTAAATTTACTGTGAATCGTAAGCGGCTTTTCTTTCAAACCATTGGGCCAGAGTTCTAAATTTCCACCATATTCTTCTTTCCAATTGGGTGTGACATAATATAACAAATTCAACACACGCCACAAATGGCGGTCTTTATCATGCGAATTATCCAAATGCGGATTCAGAAATTGATTGTTACCCATCATCGAAATGCCGCCTGCATAAAGATTTTCATCGGGAATGGGATTTTTGATAGCGCAAATTTCACCAATCACTTCCACTACTCTTTTATCCTGAAAGGCATAGATTATTTCTTCCAAAAGCGGGTGGTATAAATTCATCTGGGCCGCAACATACTTGTCTTCGCGCAGGCTTTTTTTCAAAACCATAGCTTCCGGTTTTGGAAAAGCTTCCATGATTTCTATGGCCATCTCAGTAGGCAATACATCATCGAGAAAAAAATTACCAATGCTTGAATCCGAATTTTGAAACTGTGATTTCAAAGTTTCTTTCTGCTCGTGGAGCTTCTCAAAAATCAGCGTGGCTAATTCTATTCGGTTCATAAGGTTGTATTTGTGAAAAAAACATTTTCTTTGTAAATATATTATTTAATTCTGTTTTTTGAATGATTTCAATCCTAATTCCAAGCTATAACTACAATACTTTGCCCTTGGTGGAAGCATTGCACAGTCAAGCTACAACGGAAAATATTGACTTTGAAATCATTGTATTAGATGACGCATCACCCATAAACGAAAACACGGAAAGCAACACCAAAATCAATTTGTTGAAAAACTGTCGGTTTGAGCGCAACGAAACCAATCAAGGACGCGGAAAAAACAGAAATACATTGGTTTCAAAAGCAACATTTGAATGGGTTTTACTGATGGATTGTGATACGTTTCCAAAAGAAGATACGTTTCTGAAAAACTATATCCGTTACATTAAAAACCAAACCGGAAAAGCAGTTTTCGGCGGTATCATTTACCACAATGAAAAGCCAAAAGCCGAGGAAGTTTTACGCTGGGTTTTTGGCAAAGGTCGCGAAGAAATTCCTTTAAAGAAGAGACTTTCTGACCCTTACAGCCATGCTTTGATTTCAAACATTCTGATCCAAAAGGAGCTCTTGCTTTCCTATCCTTTTGACACCACAATTTATAATTATGGCTATGAAGATTTTGTATTTATTTTTGAATTAAAAAAACAAACCATTGCCATTGATCATATTGAAAATCCGGCTTATCATTTAAACTTGGAAAAATCGGCCGTTTTTCTTGAAAAATTCCACAGTTCGTTGCAAAATTTAAAATATGTTTTGGATGCCAAAATCATAGAGGCCAAGGACACTTCGTTGACAAAAACCTATGCCCGATTGGCAACATTTAGATTGGTAAAACCGTTTGCTTTTTTGTTTCAAACTTTCGAAAAAACATTTGTTGCCAATTTACTTTCAAAGAATCCTTCCCTATTTGTATTTGATCTTTACCGATTGGGTTATTTTTGTGTACTAAACTCTCGCTGATGCCTTATTTCTCTATAGTCATACCCGTTTACAACAAAGGAAAATTTGTGACAAACACCCTAAAAAGTGTTTTGAATCAAACCTTTACTGACTTTGAAATCATTCTTGTAAACGACGGTTCAACCGACGACAGCGAAGCTAAAATCTCTGCCTTTCAGGACAACAGAATACAGTATTTCTCCAAGAAAAATGAAGGTGTTGCCGTAGCACGAAATTTCGGAATTGAAAAAGCCAAGGCAGATTACATTTGCTTTTTAGATGCTGATGATTTTTGGCATCCTAACTTCTTAGAAGTGATGCAATCCTATACACATCAACTTCCTGAACAAAAAGTATTTGCCTGCGCCATCGAAACGGAAACCAAAAACAACAGTTTTCCCGCTCAGTATTCTATACTCAAAAAAGCTGATTTTGAAGTGGTTAATTTCTTTGATGCCAGTCAAAAAGAATGTGTGCTTTGGACCTCGAGTACTGTCATTCACAAAAGTGTTTTGGCAACGGTGGGAACTTTTGACACTAACATTAAAAAAGGAGAAGACACCGAACTTTGGATTCGCATTGGATTGCAATTCCCTATAGTTTTTATTTGGCAGATTTTGGCAAAATATGTTTATGATGACAGCAGCATTTCCCGCAATCTGAATTATTATTTTGAAACTTATACCTTCAATAAATACGCTTCTTTGGAAACCAAAAATCCGGACTTGAAAAAATACCTGGACCTGAATCGGTTCTCAGCCGTTATTAAATGTAATGTGAATGGGGATTACAAGTTGGCTAAAGAAATTTATTTGGCTATCGATTTGAAAAAATTGCCTTGGAAAAAAATCCTGTTACTACAATTGTCGCCTCCAGTCCTAAAAGTATTGATACGCTTAAAAAGTTTTTTGGCCACTATTGGCTTAGGAAAGACTGTTTTTAGATAGTTTAAAAGCTTCAAACTTTCGGATATAATCGGCTTCGTCAAAAACTTCGGAAGCGACAACAAGACAAACTGAACTTGAAGAAAAATTCTGCAATTCACGCCAAATACCATTAACGATTAACAAACCTACATTGGGTTTATTCAAAGTAACAGTGCGTTGCTCTTTCCCGTCATTTAGAACTACATCAAAACTGCCGCTCAATGCCACTAAAAACTCAAGCTGATTTTTATGGGAATGTCCGCCCCGTTCAGCACCACTAGGCACATCATACAAATAATACACGCGTTTCATTTCAAAAGGAAGCACATCGCCTTCAATTACGGAAAGGTTACCACGTCTGTCGTGAATTTTCGGAATTTCAATAAGTTGGATGTCGTGTATAGTCGTCATTAGGCTTCTATTACTTGTTGCCATTGCTGCGCAAGGATTGTCAAAGATAAATGTTCTACGCTTTTCTTGGCATTATTTTTACAAGTTTGATACAACTTTTCATCAGTTGCCATACTATTTAGCGCATTAGCCAAAGCGGCTACGTTATGATTTTTGACTAATAAACCAGTATCCATATTTTGGATAATTTCATTTGGACCGGTTGCACAATCTACAGAAACAACAGGAATTCCGGCCGCAAGTGACTCCACGATTGTCATTGGAAATCCTTCAAAATAACTGGTTAAAACGGTGCAACGGGCGTGTTGAATGTAAGGAGTAATATGAGTTTGAAAAGGCAAAATTTTGACACTATCCTCCAATTTTAATTCGGCAATTTTGGCCAATATAAATTCTTTACTCGAGCCATCTCCAATAAGCAGCAATTGCGTTCCGTTTTCGTAAACTTTGGAACTCGCAAAAGCATTTAAAAGCAAAGTGAAATTTTTAACTTCTTCTTCCAATCTGCCAAAAAACAGCAAATATTTTTCGGGAGCATCACCAGGCTTTTCATACTGAATTTCTGGAAAAACTAT
>NZ_DAINRG010000058.1:0-13371 GCF_036741995.1 Flavobacterium sp.
CACTAACACCGCCAACAACTACGGTTGCTACTTGCGGTTCTTATGTTTGGTCAGTAAACAATCAAACCTATACGGTAAGTGGCAACTATACAGGGATTAACGGTAGTGGAGATACAGAATTTTTGAACCTGACCACATCTCCAAATACTACTTCCAGTGTCACTGTTTCCACATGTGGTTCTTATACTTGGTCCGTAAATAATGTTACCTATACTACCAGCGGTGATTATACAAATAGTAGCGGATGTAATACTTCCACTTTGCATTTAACAATAACACCTTGTTCTTCGGTTGTTAACTTAAAATTATTTATTGAAGGATATTATGATTCAGCGGCTCATGCTATGCGTTCTGTGAAAGCTAATCAAGGTATTGGCTCCAGCACCACTGTAGTTGATACTATTACTGTAGAATTAAGAAACAGCAGCACCGGAGCTTTAACAGCTACGACTAGTGCCATTTTGCTAACTAACGGTACAGCAACAGCTACTTTTGGCACACTATTAAATGAAGCCTATTATATCGTTGTAAAAGGAAGAAACAGTATAGCAACGTGGAGTAAAACGCCACAAATGGTAACGTCGTCACCCATGAATTATGATTTTACAACGGCAATCACTAAAGCTTATGGTAATAACATGGTGCTTGTAGAGAGCGGTGTTTACGGATTGTATTCAGGAGATTTAAATCAAGATGAAAATATTGACGGCTTTGATTACTCCCTTTGGGAAGCTGATTACAATAATTTGGTATTCGGTTATTTTGCTACTGATTTGAACGGCGATGGTAATGTTGATGGCTTTGATTACTCGATTTGGGAAGCAAATTATAATAATCTAATTTATTCAAATCATCCATAAGAATCGGATTGCAGTTCTTCAAATTGCATTTTAAATTCAATATAGCTTATTTTAAAAGCATTCCGTAAGGAGTGCTTTTTATTTAAAAAAATAACGATATTTGCCTCTGCTTTAAAATTAAATACCACAAAATATGGGAATGAATAAAAACACCGTTTTAGGTTGGGCTACTTTTATCATGATAATCATGGGCTTGATTTTGATAGGACTTGGCGTGTACCGTTATGCTGATGTTGCAGGTTGGGGATTTGGTGCCGTTGGTGTTGGATTCTTAGCCAATGCCTGGGTTTTCAGTTCACTCAAGGGAAGAGTTTAAAAAATAATTTCAAATAAAATTTAGAATAAATTATGTGTGCTACAAAACAAAATGAATTTATGCAAGAGGCTATCAACCTGTCTATCGAGAATGTAAAATCGGGAAAAGGCGGGCCTTTTGGTGCAGTAATCGTGAAAGACGGTAAAATTATTGCCCGCGGAGCCAATGGAGTAACTTCTACTAATGACCCTACAGCACATGCTGAGGTAGTAGCCATCAGAAATGCCTGCAAAGAACTGGGAACCTTCCAATTAGACGGTTGCGAAATCTATACCAGTTGTGAACCATGTCCAATGTGTTTGGGAGCTATCTATTGGGCAAGACCCGATAAAATGTATTTTGCCAATACCAAAAAAGATGCGGCTGATATCAACTTTGACGACCACTTTATCTACGAAGAATTAGAATTACCATACCAAAATCGAAAACTGCAAACCGAGCAAATGATGCGCGAAGAAGCTTTGGAAGCGTTTCAATTATGGTCCAAAAGCATTGCCAAAATAGAATACTAATTCGCAATCCATGATTCAATTTATATTAAATAATCGGCTGATTCAGACTGATAAAGCGGCCAGCACTACTTTGCTCGACTTTATTCGCTACGACGAAAACCTGCGCGGCACCAAAATTGGTTGCCGGGAAGGCGATTGTGGCGCGTGTACGGTATTGATTGGTTCTTTAAAAGACGGCAAAACCGAGTACATGAGTGCTACTTCTTGTTTAACGCCGTTGCCGAATGTTCATGGCAAACATGTCGTTACGGTGGAAGGATTGAACCTGCCCGAAAAACTCAACCAAGTACAACAAGCCATGGTCGATTGTTCGGGAACGCAGTGTGGTTTTTGCACACCGGGTTTTGTGAATTCGATGAGCGGTTATGCACTGACTTGTTCAGAGCCAACAGTAGAAAGTGCCATCAGTTCCATTGACGGGAATATTTGTCGTTGTACCGGTTATAAAACCATAGAACGAGCTGCTGCCAAAGTAACAGAAGTGTTAGTGCAAAAAGACCAAAAACAGCCTTTGTCTTGGTTAGTGGCCAATGATTTTGTGCCCGATTATTTTTTAACGATTGAAGCTAGATTAAAAGAATTTAAAACCGAATATACTTCCAGCGGAGAATTACCAATAGGAGGAGGAACCGATTTATACGTTCAGAAACATGACGAATTACACGACATGGAGATGGACTATTTATTCGATAAAAAAGAATTAAACGGAGTCCGTTTTGACGGAAATACTTGTACCCTTAAATCTTCAGCAACAGTTACTGATTTGATTGAAAACGAAGTGTTATTGAGTGCTATACCAAATTGGTACAACTATTTAAAATTACTTTCGTCAACACCCATTCGAAACATCGCTACCATAGCCGGAAACATCGCCAACGGTTCGCCCATTGGAGATTTTACGATTATTCTTTTGGCGATGAAAGCACAATTGACCTTAACGAATAAAGAAAATGGTAGTCGTCAAGTGATGCTGAAAGATTTTTATTTGGGCTACAAAACCTTAGATAAAAAAGCTGACGAAATCATTTCTGAAATTAGGTTTGAAGTCCCGACTTCGAGTAAATTCCATTTCGAAAAAGTGTGCAAACGTCAGTATCTCGATATTGCCAGCGTGAATACAGCGATTACCATTTCAACTAATGGAAATTCCATTACCGATGCTGATATCTCTATGGGAGGCGTAGGCCCAATTCCAAAATATTTAGCCAAAACTGCTCAGTTTTTGGTTGGAAAAGAAATAACGGTTGCAACGATAAAAGAAGCTGAACAAATATTGCAAACTGAGTTGGCACCCATCAGCGACGCTCGTGGTACCGAAGATTATAAAAGACTTTTGGCGCGTCAATTGTTCTTCGCGCATTTCATCACATTATTTCCGGAAACCTTTAAAATGAACGATTTAGTATGATCAATATAGACGCTCATAATCACGTAAAAGGAAAGTCCATATATCTGGATGATATTCAGGAATTGCAAGGCACTTTGTATGCCCTTCCTTTCGATTCAACTGTGGCTCATGCCAAAATCAAAAGCATCGATTTAGAAGCAGCATTAAAAAGCAAAGGCATCGTTGAAATTTTAACGGCGAAAGATGTTCCGGGTCAAAATCAAATCGGAGGCATTTTTCCTGATGAACCGTTATTAGCAGATGGCGAAGTGCACTTTCGCGGACAAGTAATCGCGATTATTGTTGGAACTACCGAACATCATTGCCGCATGGCAGCCAAATTGATAAAAGTTGTTTACGAAGAATTGCCGGTAATTACCGATCCAAGAGAAGCTCAAAAACAAGACAAATTAATCATGCCTCCGCGACAGTTTAAGCTTGGAGATACAGCATCCGCTTGGTCACAATGCGAGCATATTTTTGAAGGCCGAAGCGATGTCAACGGGCAGGAACATTTATACATAGAAACACAAGGAGCATACGCAAGGCCAAAGGAAGACGGAAGCATTATCATTTCTTCTTCCACACAAGGCCCAACAGCGGTACAAAGAATGGTAGCGCAAGTATTGGGAATTCCAATGCACAAAATCGAAATTGATACGGTTCGTTTAGGCGGAGGTTTTGGTGGAAAAGAAGACCAAGCTACCCCGTGGGCTGTAATGGTGGCTTTAGCGGCGCAACATTTACACAAACCGGTAAAAATGTCGATGCATCGTATGGACGACATGCGTATGACCGGAAAGCGCCATCCGTATTCCGCCGATTTTAAAATTGGTTTGAATAAAGATTTAAAAATTATAGCTTACGAAGTAACACATTACCAAAACGCAGGAGCCGCAGCCGATTTATCGCCGGCCGTTATGGAAAGAACACTGTTCCATTCTACCAATGCCTATTTTGTTCCAAATGTGATTGCGAAAGCGTACAGTTGTAAAACGAATTTACCACCCAACACTGCTTTCCGTGGTTTCGGTGGACCGCAAGGAAAATTCGTAATAGAAGCTGCTATTGTAAAAGCTGCGGAATCATTAGGGATTAGTCCAGCCGTAATTCAAAAAGCAAACTTGGTAAAAGATGGCGATGAGTTGTCGTATGGTCAAATTCTGCAACAAGTCGAAGCCAAAAATACATGGGAAACCTGTATGAAAAGCTACGACTACGAAGCACAAAAACAACGCATTGAAACTTTCAATGCCAACAATACACGATTCAAAAAAGGATTAGCGATTCAGCCAATTTGTTTCGGAATTTCGTTTACCAATACCATGATGAACCACGCCAGAGCATTAGTACACATTTATCACGACGGAAGCGTTGTAGTAAGTACCGGTGGCGTTGAAATGGGACAGGGTTTGAATACCAAAATGCTACAAATTGTTGTGGAAACTTTTAGTATCAATGCTAATAAAGTCCGAATTGAATCTACTAATACTTTACGTGTCGCCAATACGTCACCAACAGCCGCTAGCGCCGGAGCCGATTTGAATGGAAAAGCTTTGCAAATGGCCTGTAACGCGTTGTTGGAAAGGTTGAAAGCCGTCGCTCAAAAAGAGTACACCGACCAAATTATCGAGTTGAAAGACGAAATAGTTTATGCTAATGAAACTCAAACCGATATCACTTGGAATGCCCTAATCACCAGAGCTTTCACCCAACGTGTTGCCTTGAGTGAAAATGCCCATTACGCCACGCCAACGATTCATTACGACAAAACCAAGGAAAAAGGACATCCTTTTGCGTACCACGTTTACGGAACTTCTATCCATGAGGTTACGGTAGATTGCCTGAAAGGAACGTATGAGTTTGACAGCATCAATATTGTACACGACTTCGGAAAAAGTATGAATCCAACGATTGACAACGGTCAGATTGAAGGCGGATTGGTACAGGGAATCGGTTGGATGACGTTGGAAGAAATTATTTATAACGACCAAGGAAGATTAGTTTCGAATGCTTTGTCAACCTATAAAGTTCCTGATATCTATTCAGTGCCAAAAGTGATTAATATTCAACATTTAGAAACGGAAGGGCACGAACTCGCCATCAAAAAATCAAAAGCAGTCGGAGAACCACCATTGATGTATGGAATCGGAGCCTATTTTGCGATTCGCAACGCAGTGAAAGCGTTCAATCCTGAAGCTGATTTGGCTGTCAATGCGCCTTATACGCCCGAAAAAGTGTTGATGGATTTATACAAAAAGTCGTAAGTCACCCTTAATTCTAAAATTATGGTGATTGATTTCTATAAAAAAGTTCAGCAGGTACTCCAGGAAGAAAAGCGATTGATTCTAATGGTGGTCATTGCCAATGAAGGCAGTAGTCCCGGCAGGAAAGGCTTTAAGATGTTGGTGTCCAAACAGCAAATGTATGGCACCATTGGTGGTGGCATCATGGAGCACAAGTTGGTGGAATTTGCCGAAAGTCTTTTGGATAAACCACGCTTCGAACCTTTTGTCAAACACCAAATCCACGATAAATCGGCACCTAAAGACCAATCGGGTATGATATGCTCAGGGCAGCAAACGATTGCTTTTTACGATGTGGATTCCAGTTATTTTTCTTTGTTGGAAGAAATACTTTCTGATGTGGTGGTTACGATTAGCTATTCCAACTATGGTATAAAAACTACCGAACCCGAAACCCGCGAATGGCATTTTTCTGAAACCAATTCATTGGTTCAGCAAGTGTATATTATTGGTGGAGGCCATGTGGGTTTGGCACTGAGCGAAGTCTTATCCAAACTCGATTTCGAAATTCATTTGCTCGATCATCGGGAGAATTTGAATACGATGGAAGCGAATCATTTCGTGAAATCCAAAGCAGTAATCGAATTTGAATCTATAGAAAATCATATTCCCGAAGGCGAGAACATTTATGTAGTTATTATGTCTTTCGGTTATCGAACCGATGATATCATTATTCGTCGTTTGTTAAATAAAAATTTCAAATACATCGGCATGTTAGGCAGTGTTGCCAAGATTGCAACGCTATTCAAAAACCTCGAAGCTGACGGATTTGATAAAAATCAAATGGCTAAAGTCTACGCCCCAATTGGCATCGATATCAAAAGCGAAACCACTCAGGAAATTGCTGTTAGTATTGCGGCCCAACTCATAAAAATCAGAAACCAAACCGCATGATTTCCGTAACCGAAGCTTTTTCTGTTTTAAACCAGCTCACTTTTTCTCTAAAAGAAAAGGAAGTTTCACTTTGGGAAGCTCATAATCATGTTTTGGCAGAAACTTTATATTCGCCCATCAATATGCCACCTTTTCGGCAATCCAATATGGATGGTTTTGCGCTTTGTCTTCATGACTCTTTGGAGTATGAAATCATTGGAGAAGTCAAAGCCGGCGATGAGAATCAAATACTATTAAAACTGGGTCAGGCTGTAAAAATATTTACAGGAGCCGCTGTTCCCGATTCAGCGCAAGCGGTGATTCAGATTGAAAAAGTTAGTGTAACCGGAAATCAATTACAACTTCAAGAAGATGTTGTGGCTGAAACCAACGTCAGACCTTTAGGTTCTCAGATTAAACAAAATGATATGGCTTTGGAAAAAGGAGCTTTCCTCAATCCTGCTACCATAGGCTTCTTAGCCGGATTGGGATTTACCCAAGTGAAAGTCTATCAAAAACCAACAGTAGCGATTGTCGTTACAGGAAATGAATTAGTGCCACCCGGTCAATCTTTGCCTTACGGGAAAGTATATGAGAGCAATGCCATTATGCTGCAAACGGCTTTGTGCAATGCGCATTATGATGAGGTTAAAGTATATCAGGTCAACGACGATTTTGAAAACACCAAATCAACTCTGGCAACAGCCATGGCAGAAAGCGATGTGGTTTTAGTTTCGGGTGGAATTTCCGTTGGCGATTATGATTTTGTGGGCAAAGCATTGGAAACTCTGGAAGTGGAAACCTTGTTTTACAAAGTCAGTCAAAAACCCGGAAAGCCTTTGCTGGTAGGGAAGAAAGACGAGAAATTAATTTTCGCTTTACCCGGAAATCCCGCAGCGAGCCTGACCTGTTTTTATATTCATGTATTGCCAACATTACAACGATTTTCAGGAAGAGAAGCTGCTTATGGATCAAAAAACACTTTGGCTTTGGCTCACGATTATGAAGTGAATAATTCCCGAGACCAGTTTTTGAAAGCAACTATAAGTGGAGAAGCAGTAACCATACTGCCTCATCAGGATTCTTCGATGCTGGATTCTTTTGCATTGGCCAATGCTTTGGTGTATTTACCCAATGGAAATTATCAAAAATACCAAGGCGATAAAGTTGCTGTTTACCCAATTTAACCATTAAAATAGTCATTACCTTTGTTTTACTAATACTAAAAATATGCTATTTACTGACGTCATAAATTCTCCTTTGCTACTGGTTTTATTACTAGTTGTTGCTTTTTTGTATGCCAGTGTCGGACACGGTGGCGCCAGTGGTTACTTGGCTTTGATGAGTTTGTTTGCTTTTCCGGTAACCTATATGAAACCAACTGCTTTAGTGCTGAATATTCTGGTTTCGGCTATTTCGTTTTATTTCTTTTATAGAGAAAAAAAGTTTGAATGGAAATTATTTTACCCGTTTGCGATAACTTCCATTCCATTCTCCTTTTTAGGCGGAATGATTACAATTGAAACACATTACTATAAAATTATTTTAGCGACTGTTTTGGTGTTTGCCGTAGCCAGATTGCTGGGTTTATTAGGTAAAGAAAAAACTGTTCGAAAGCCTCTAAATATTCCATCGGCACTTTGCATCGGAGCTGCCATCGGATTTTTATCTGGATTATTAGGCATTGGCGGTGGTATCATTTTGAGTCCGGTGATTCTATTGTTGGGCTGGGCTAATATCAAACAAACAGCGGCGGTTTCGGCTTTGTTTATTTTTGTGAATTCTGTTTCCGGGCTTTTTGGCTTTATGTCCAAAGGCGGAACGTTGCCAGTTTCTTCGCTGTCATTGGTCATTGTAGCCGTTGTAGGTGGGATTCTGGGCGGTTATTACGGAAGTAAAAAATTCAATACCTATACTTTGCGAACCGTTTTGGCTTTTGTATTGGGGATTGCCATTTTGAAATTATATACCACCTAAATGATGACGATTACTGTAAAATATTTTGGTGCAGTGGCTGATAGTACTCAGAAGAAAGAGGAAGTTTTTCGTTTTGAAAGCGAAAGAATTACCTTGAATTTAGTGCAATCCAGATTAGAAGAACAATATCCTAATTTAAAAAATATAACCTATTCATTTGCGGTCAATCAATCGATAACCAAAGAAGATGTCGGTTTAAATGATAACGACGAAATTGCCTTATTACCACCATTTGCGGGAGGATAAAAAGATGAAACGATATGCCCAACAAATAGCGTTACCCGAAATCGGAATCTCAGGACAACAAAAACTCAGCCAGGCTAAGGTTTTAGTGATTGGAGTAGGAGGTTTGGGTTGTCCGGTATTGCAGAATTTAGCCGCTGCCGGTGTAGGCTGTATCGGAATTGTAGATGGCGATGTGGTGGAAGAAACCAACTTACACCGCCAGTATTTATATACGTTACAGGATTGCGGAAAAAACAAAGTGGAAGTCGCTGCAGAAGCGGTTTTAAAACAAAATCCCGAAGTTAAAATCATACCATATCCAAATTATTTTTCAGAATCAAATGCGGCTGAAATCATCTCTGAGTATCAAGTCATTGTTGATTGTACGGATGATATTGCTTCGCGGTATTTGATTAATGATGTGGCTTTGGCCAAAGGAATTCCGATGGTGTATGCTTCTCTTCATGCATTCGAAGGACAGCTTTCGGTTTTCAATTGTAAAAACGGACCGAGTTATCGCTGTTTATTTCCGGAAAGTGATAGCTTAGAAACGATGCAAAATTGTAACGATTCAGGTGTTTTAGGTGTTCTGCCAAATCTCTTAGGCGTCATGCAGGCAACTGAAGTTTTGAAAATTATATTAGAAATCGGGGAAGTGATAAGCGAAAAAATAATGGTTTATAATGGATTAAATAACTCTATGCAAACTATTGGTTTTCAAAGAAATGAAATTGAAATTAAAAAAGGAATTCAACACGGATTGTCTGTTTTAAAAGCTGAACCAACTCCTAAAGTTGGCTCATTAACTTCCGCTGAATTTTTCGCCGAAGCCAACAATAAAAACAACTTGGTAATTGACATCAGAGAAAGTTTTGAAGAGCCTAAATTAGACAACGAAAATTATAAGTCCGTACCTTTGGCTCAATTAGACGATTTCTTAAAAAGCATCGACAGAAATCAAAAAATCATTCTGTTTTGTCAAAACGGAAACCGGAGCCAGTTAGCGGCCGGATATTTACAAAAAAACGGATTCACCAATCTGTTTCACTTGCCTAATGGCATTGAAGCTTTAGCAAAAAAAACTTTATAAATGGAAACCACAAAACCTAAAAAGACAACTTTTATCAACGGAGCCATCCCTTCGGAGTTCATTGGAAATTCCATTGCCAAACACCAAAGTAAAACCACCATTGGCGCTCACAATATTTTCCTTGGTCAAGTACGTGCCGACGAAATGGATGGGAAAAAGGTTGTTGCTATTGACTATTCGGCTTATGAAGAAATGGCGGAGCAAAGTTTTTATGACATCAGGGAAGCGGCTTTCGCCAAATATGACTTAACTTGTATGCATATTTATCACAGCCTGGGATTGGTAAAAGCCGGCGAGATTTGTCTCTTCGTTTTTGTTTCTTCCCCAAGACGAAAGGTAGTTTTTGAAGCTTTGGAATTTTTAGTTGAAGAAATCAAAGCCAAAGCCCCAGTTTTTGGAAAAGAAATCTTTGAAGACGAAACCTATACCTGGAAAAAAAACACATAACATGGTCGACATCACACATAAAATCACAACACTCAGAATCGCCACCGCCAAAGCTATTGTAAAAGTAGGTTCGCCGGAGACGATACAAGCTGTTTTGGACAAAAAAGTACCCAAAGGCGACGTGCTCGAAGTAGCCAGAACCGCAGGTTTGTTTGCCGTAAAAAACACCGCAAGCGTCATTCCCGATTGTCATCCGATGCCGATTGAATATACCGGAATTCATTTCAAATGCCTGAAAAATGAAATCCAAATCGAGGTTACGGTAAAAACAATCTATAAAACCGGTGTGGAAGTAGAAGCCATGCACGGCGCGTCCATTGTAGCGCTGACGATGTATGACATGCTGAAACCCATTGATAAAAATGTAGAAATTTCTACCGTGAAATTGGTCAACAAAAAAGGAGGGAAATCCGATTTTGGCGCCAAAGAAAATTACAATCTTACCGTGGCTGTTATCGTTTGTTCTGATAGCGTTTCGGCCGGAACCAAAGAAGATGCTTCAGGCAAAGTCATTACCGAGAAACTGGAAAAACTAGGATTGGTCGTTTCGCAATATGATATTATTCCCGATGATAAAAAAGAGATTCAAACCAGCATTCTCAAGCTCTGCAATCAAAAAACAGATTTAGTCATTCTAACCGGCGGCACCGGTTTATCTCATAAAGACGTAACGCCCGAAGCCGTGATTCCGATGTTAGACAGAAGAATTCCGGGAATAGAAGAAGCGATTCGCTCTTACGGACAGGAAAGAACACCTTACGCAATGCTTTCCAGAAGCGTGGTCGGATTCAAAGGCGATATTTTGATTATGGCATTGCCGGGTTCTGTGGGTGGCGCTTCGGAATCTATTGATGCGGTTTTTCCGTCAGTCTTGCATTTATTTAAATTATTGAACGGATTGGATCATGGAAAATAATTTCCCGTTGCAGGATTCTTTTGGTCGCGAACACAACTATTTGCGCATTTCGATTACCGAACATTGTAATCTGAGATGTTCGTATTGCATGCCCGAAGAAGGCATTGCGCTGACGCCAAAATCCCATTTGATGACTGCCGATGAAATTATTCACATTGCCAAAACCTTTCTCAGTCATGGCGTTTCCAAAATACGACTGACCGGTGGTGAACCCTTGGTGCGAAAAGACGCCAAAGAAATCATCCTGCAACTGGGAAAGCTGGGAGTTGATTTAACTATAACAACCAACGGAATTTTAGTTCCGAATTTCATCGAAACGTTCAAAGAAGCCGGAATCAAAACCATTAACATTAGCATTGATAGTTTAGTCAAAGAAAAATTCAACAAAATTACCCGCCGAAATTACTTTGACACCGTTTTTGAAAATATAGATTTATTGTTAGAAGAAGGATTCAAGGTAAAACTCAATGTGGTTTTAATCAAAGAGTTTAATGATAACGAAATTCTTGATTTTATTAGCTTGACCAAGCATAAAAACATTCAAATTCGCTTTATCGAATTCATGCCGTTTAACGGAAACCATTGGGACAAATCGAAATTGGTTTCCTATGCCGAAGTGATGGAAACCATCCAATCCGAATATGCTTTCAGTGAAATCGAGCGCTTAACTGATGCTCCGAACGATACAGCCAAGAATTTTAAAATCAAATCCCATCTGGGTAGTTTTGCCATTATCAGTTCAGTTACCAATCCGTTTTGTAGCACTTGCAACCGTATTCGATTGACTGCCGATGGCAAGTTGAAAAATTGTTTGTTCTCCAATTCCGAAACGTCTTTGCTGGAAACGTTACGCGCCGGTGAATCAATAATTCCGCTGATTCAACAGAACTTGCTTTCCAAAAAAGCGGTTCGTGGCGGGATGGATGATGACCAGAAATTTCAAAACCCCGACTTATTTTCCAAAAACCGCAGTATGATTGCCATTGGCGGTTAATTTCTGTTAATCAATATTTCGCAACAAACCTTGTATTTTTTTGATTTAAATCTATATTTGTAGGTTCGAAATTTTAAAATAGTCAAAACAACCATTTTGTCAGAAAGAAAACTATACAGCCAACGCGTTTGGCTCGACAATAAACTGCAGCCAGCCACCATTACTTTCCACAACGGAACCATTTCAGCTATTCATAAAGAGAAATTAAATGACGCTGAAGACTTTGGCAATGCTGTGATAATGCCCGGCGTTATTGACGTTCACGTGCATGTCAACGAACCGGGAAGAACGGAATGGGAAGGTTTTGAAACCGCCACTCAGGCTGCCGCTGCCGGAGGCACCACCACCATTATCGATATGCCGCTTAATGCCAGTCCGGTGACGATAACCTTGGATGCTTTTCAGCAAAAATTGAAATCGACTGAAGGGAAACTAAATATCAATGTGGGTTTTTATGCCGGATTAGTTCCCGGGAATGCACCACATTTGGAAAGCTTGATGCAGGCTGGAGTAGTGGGTGTCAAATGCTTCTTAACGCATTCCGGAATTGATGAATTTCCGAATGTTACTGAGAAAGATTTAGACGAAGCGATGCCTATCATTGCTAAATATAATGTACCATTATTAGCACATTGTGAGTTGTATGATAAAGAAGTCGATTGCGATTTTGAAAGCCATCCTACCAGTTACCAACATTACCTCGCCAGCCGCCCAAAACAATGGGAAAACAACGCTATCGATTTAATGATTCGAAAATGTCGCCAACATAATTGCCCGGTTCATATTGTCCACGTGGCTTCTGCGGAAGCGTTGACAAAAATCGAAGCCGCGAAGAAAGAAGGATTACCCATTACAGCCGAAACCTGTACGCAATATATTTACTTCAATGCCGAAGATATTCCGGATGCGAGTTGCATTTACAAATGTGCGCCACCCATTCGGGAGAAAGCCAACAACAACAAATTGAAACAAGCTTTTCTTTCGGGAGTTTTAGATTTCATCGCTACCGATCATTCGCCGGCACCGCCCAGCATCAAAGAAATGGAAACCGGGAATTTGAAAAAAGCATGGGGAGGCATCGCCGGAATCCAGTTTCTGCTGAACGGTTCCTGGACCGCATTGAAAGATACTTTGACTTTGGAACAATTTATTCCGTTAGTGACTTCTAAACCTGCGGATTTCATTAAAGCAAAAAATAAAGGAAGTATCGAAGTTGGAAACGATGCCGATTTCGTAATTTGGAATCCTGAAGAAGCTGCTGTTATCAGCGAAAATGATATTCTTTTCAGATATAAAATAAGTCCCTATATCGGGCAAAATTTAAACGGAACGGTTTCGGAAACCATAGTAAATGGGGAAACAGTGTATAAAAACAAATCAATAAAAAATAAAAATAAAGGACAATGGCTTTTGCAAAAGTAACAGAGATTATCAAAGAATCACCGGCATTTACACAACTTACCGACCT
>NZ_DAINRG010000059.1:0-13288 GCF_036741995.1 Flavobacterium sp.
TCTGATAGAATAACTATCGAGTAAACCTTGTGTTGGATGTTCGTGTGCGCCATCACCGGCGTTGATAATGCTGGCTTTTACATTTTGCGACAAGAAGTAAGCCGCACCCGGATTGGCATGACGCATCACCACCATATCCACTTTCATCGAAAGGATATTGTTTACGGTATCTATTAGTGTTTCTCCTTTTTTGACCGAGGATTGCGCTGCCGAAAAACTAATCACATCAGCCGAAAGGCGTTTTTGTGCCAATTCGAATGACAGTTTGGTACGGGTACTGTTTTCAAAAAAGATGTTGGCAATGGTAATGTCGCGCAGGGAAGGTACTTTTTTAATCGGGCGGTTGATGACTTCTTTGAAATGATCTGCCGTTTCAAAAATCAAATCGATATCTGCCTTTTGGAGGTATTTAATCCCTAATAAATGGTTGACTGATAGTTCGGACATTTTTTAGTTGTGTGTTAGGTGTTGTCTGTGTTGCTTTCCTTAACTTTTTACTTCGTAAATCGTACTTCGTGCTTTTTATATCAAGTATACGGCGTCTTCTCCCTCTTTCTCTTTCCAGCATACTTTTACTTTTTCGTCGTTGATGACATCTACCTGTCGGCCACGATAATCGGGTTGGATGGGCAAATGGCGGCTGAATCGTCTGTCAATGAGTACCAACAGTTCAATTTCTGATGGTCTTCCAAAGGACTGAATGGCCGTCAAGGCGGCTCTTATGCTTCTTCCGGTGAAAAGCACATCATCAATAAAAACTACTTTTTTATCTTCTACCAAAAAATCGATTTGGGTTTTATTGGCTTCCAGCGTTTCGCCTCTGCGGAAATCATCTCTAAAGAACGTAATGTCTAAAAACCCTAGCGGAATAGGCGGAATATGGTATTCGGTTTCCAAAATAGTTTTCAAACGCGCTGCCAAAGAAACGCCTCGTGGTTGTATGCCGATAAGAACAGAGTTGGAAAAATCGAGATGGTTTTCGATTAACTGACAAGCCAAACGATGGAGTATGATATTGACTTCTTTGGAAGTGAGCAATACTTTTTGACTCATGATAGTGTTGTTTGGGATACAAATATAAGAATTATGCGTTATGTATGCTATGGAATGATTTGGGAATTTTATTTCTACTGCTTTCCGCCACCTCTAGGAGGCTTTCCGCTGTTCCTAAGATGCGTTCCGTTGTCCCTAAGCAGTATTCCGCGTTCCCTAAGGTTCGTTCCGCTGTTCCTAAGAGGGTTTCCGCCCTTCCTAAGGTTCGTTCCGCTGTTCCTAAGATGCCTTCCGCCCTTCCTAAGGTTCGTTCCGCTGTTCCTAAGGTTCGTTCCGCGTTTCCTAAGCTGCGTTCCGCCGGCGGAAGAGACCTTAGAGGTGGCGGAAAGGTTCTTAGAGAAGGCGGAAAAGGGCAAAGTACTGGCGGAAACCTCTAAAGGGATTCGCAGTTGCCATTTTTTTTGGTAATTTTATCAATAGTAAATTCTAAATCAAATGCTATGGTATTCCAAGAGCAATATGAGCATATCCAATCATCGCGAAGGGTGCTTTTCGACTATTGCAAAACGATAACGCCGAATGATTTTATCAATCAAAATACTTCTTTCGGAAGAGGCGGCAGTATTAGAAACCTGTTAGTGCACAATGCCAATTGTTACGAGTTCTGGATTGGGGAAAAAGCTTTGCAAAAAACAGTGCCGTTTATTGACTATGATACTGTGCATGACATGCAGGATGTTGAAAAACTATTCGAAAAAATTGACTTCAGGATGATGGAGTTCATAGAAAAATTTGGAACTGTAACGACCGAAATAGCCTATGAAATCAATGGTACAAATGGTGTGGCAACTCCATTAAAACTTTTTACCCATGTCATTACTCATGAGTTTCATCACAAAGGGCAAATCTTATCCTTAAGCCGGCATCTAGGGTATATTCCAGTGGATACGGATATTATTCGATAAAAAAACTCCCACTGTTTAGCGGGAGTTTTTTTTATACTTAAGAGTACATTTTCTTTCTCATTTCCTGAATCTTTTCATCCTCAAGATATTCATCAAAGGTCATGTAGCGGTCGATAACCCCGTTAGGTGTGATTTCCAAAACACGGTTGGCCACCGTTTGGGCAAACTCGTGGTCATGGGTGGTGAATAATACCGAACCTTTAAAGTTTTTCAACGAGTTGTTGAACGCTGTAATCGATTCCAAATCTAAGTGATTCGTTGGTTCATCCAGCATCAACACATTGGCACGAATCATCATCATTCTGGATAGCATGCAACGTACTTTTTCGCCTCCTGAAAGAACGGTACATTTTTTCAACGCTTCTTCTCCCGAGAAAATCATTTTCCCCAAGAAACCACGAACATATACTTCATCTCTTTCTTCTTCTGTCTTCACAAATTGACGCAACCAATCTACTAAATTCAAACTGCCATCAGTAAAAAACTGGCTGTTATCATTAGGCAAATAGGATTGATTGGTAGTAATTCCCCAGTCATAGGTTCCGGCATCGGCCTTTTGATTGCCGTTTAAGATTTCATAAAAAGCGGTGGTAGCACGAGAGTCTTTAGAAAAGACTACTACTTTATCGCCTTTGGCCATATTCAAATCTACATTTTTGAACAACACTTCGCCGTCAACAGAGGCTGCAAGGTTTTGTACATGCAAAATTTGGTCTCCGGCTTCTCTTTCTACATCAAAAATAATGGCAGGATATCTACGGCTTGACGGTCTGATTTCATCAAGGTTCAACTTTTCAATCATTTTTTTACGCGAAGTGGCCTGCTTGGATTTCGCCACATTCGCACTAAAACGACGGATGAATTCTTCCAGCTCGGCTTTCTTTTCTTCAGCCTTTTTATTTTGTTGGGCTTTTTGTTTAGCCGCTAACTGACTCGACTCATACCAAAACGTATAGTTTCCGGAATAGTGATTGATTTTAGAAAAATCGATATCCGAAATATGCGTACACACCGAATCCAAGAAGTGACGGTCGTGCGATACTACAATGACCGTATTGTCATAATTTGCCAGGAAGTTTTCCAACCAAGTGATGGTTTCAAAATCCAGGTCATTCGTAGGCTCATCCATTACCAACACGTCAGGATTCCCAAAAAGGGCTTGTGCCAAAAGGACACGCACTTTCATTTTTCCTTCCATCTCGCCCATCAAAGTATAATGCATATCGGCAGAAATTCCAAGATTGGAAAGCATGGCACCGGCATCCGACTCGGCATTCCAACCGTTCATCTCTTCAAACTGTACCTGCAACTCTCCTATTCTGTCGGCATTTTTATCATCATAATCAGCATACAAGGCATCCATTTCTGATTTTACGGCAAACAATACTTTGTTCCCCATCATAACGGTTTCCAAAACAGTATGCTCATCGAACATGTTGTGATTTTGGTTCAAAACCGACATCCTTTTTCCCGGTTCGAGGATCACTCTTCCTGAGGTTGGGTCGATATCACCGGCAAGGATTTTAAGAAAAGTAGATTTACCGGCACCGTTGGCGCCAATTACTCCGTAGCAATTCCCCTGAGTGAAAGTAGTATTAACTTCGTCGAATAAAATTCGTTTACCAAATTGAACCGATAAATTAGAAACTGTAAGCATGAACTGTATTTTATTAAATTTGGTGCAAAAGTAGTCAAAAGTGTTCATTAATTTGGTGTTCAGCGAACAGTTTTTTATACTATATTGGACTCGAAAACAAATGACCCTTCATGACCTTTCCTTATCAGATTTCTTTCTTTGGCGATAAAGTATACTTGCACTTCTTTTTTGAAACATTGGCCTTTATTGTTGGGATTCGCTTGTATTACTATTTAAAGAGAGGCATCACCGACCCTATCTCTGACATCAACCGACTGTGGATATTACTGGGCGCTATGATAGGCGCTTTGATTGGTTCCAGAGTTATTGCCATGTTGGAAACCCCTTCAGAAATTATGCAGCAAACACTACTGAGTTTTTACCAAAACAAAACCGTGGCGGGGGGCTTTCTGGGTGGTTTATTTGGCGTTGAACTCATCAAGAAAATCATTGGCGTAAAAATAGCTTCCGGCGATATTTATGTGATTCCCATTATAGTGGCACTATTCATTGGCCGAATGGGCTGCTTTAGTATGGGCATAGCGGAACCGACTTATGGTGTAGAAACCTCTTCCATTTTTGGCATGGATTTGGGTGATGGCAAGTTGCGACATCCCGTAATGCTTTATGAAATGGCGTTTATGGTAATGCTTTTTATATTATTTCAATTGCTAAAAAACAAAAATATGGAAAACGGCGACCGCTTCAAATTATTCATGCTGCTGTACTTTTTGTATCGTTTTTTAGTGGAATTTATCAAGCCGTATCATCCTTTATTGTTAGATTTGAGCAGCATCCAATGGAGTGCGCTGTTTGTTTTTGCCTATTATTATAAATTTATTTTAAGACTGATTCGATATGCCCAATAGAGATTATATTTATTACGACTATACCAAAAGCCTTTGCCCGGAATGCCTACACACCATTGATGCCAAAATTGTCTTTCAGGACGATAAGGTTTGGATGCTGAAGCACTGCAAAACCCATGGCGATTCCAAGGTAATGATAGCCGATGATGTGGAATATTACCGCCAAATAAGAAACTACAACAAGCAATCGGAAGTGCCATTGAAGTTCAACACCAAAGTACATTATGGCTGCCCATATGATTGCGGTTTGTGTACCGATCACGAGCAACATTCGTGTTTGTCCATCGTAGAAGTGACCGACAGATGCAACCTTTCCTGCCCTACTTGTTATGCCAGTTCGGGACCCAATTACGGGCGACACCGAACCTTGGAAGAAATCGAAAAAATGTTTGACATCATTGTGGCCAATGAAGGCGAACCCGATGTCGTTCAGATTTCAGGAGGCGAACCAACGGTGCATCCGCAGTTTTTTGAAATTATGGATATGGCCAAGAGCAAACCTATCCGTCATTTGATGTTAAACACCAATGGCATCCGAATTGCCAAAGACATTTCTTTTGTAGAAAAGCTGGCCTCTTACATGCCCGACTTTGAAATCTACCTCCAGTTTGACAGCTTTAAACCCGAAGTATTAGAAAAATTACGGGGCGAAGATTTAACGGAAGTGCGCAAAAAAGCCATGGCCAATTTAAATCAATTCAATCTCTCTACCACTTTAGTCATCACGCTGCAAAAAGGCGAAAACGATGATGAAATTGGAAAGATTTTAGAATATGCCGTGCAACAAAAATGTGTTCGAGGCGTAACTTTCCAGCCTACTCAGGTAGCCGGACGAAATGACAATTACAGCGATGAACAGGGTCGAATTACACTTACAGAAGTCCGCCGAAAAATATACGAGCAATACCCGGTTTTTACGCCACAGGATTTGATTCCGGTGCCTTGCAATCCCGATGCTTTGTGTATGGCTTATGCCTTGAAAATTGACGGAGAAGTATTTCCGATGACCCATTTAATCAATCCGGAAGACTTATTGAATAATTCCAAAAACACCATCGTTTTTGAAAATGATGAAAAGCTGAAAAATCACATGCTGATGCTTTTCAGCACCGGGATTTCGGTGGATTGTGCCGAGGAAGAATTTGGAGAACTCTTATGTTGTTTGCCACGAGTCCAATCGGATAATTTGCATTATGAGAATTTGTTTCGTATCATTATCATGAATTTTATGGATGCTCAGGATTTTGATGTCAGGGCTGTTAAAAAATCCTGCGTACATATTGTAGACAAAAGAGGGAAAATAGTGCCGTTTGAAACCATGAATTTGTTTTACAGAGATAATAAAATTGAAGAAATCAGAAAAGAACTAAAGTATTGATTTATGGAACTATTGGTGCAAGCAGCTATTGCTATATTTTGGATTTGTGCTGTTCTGGTTGGTATTGGTATAGTACAACTAATTATCAGTAAAGGTAAATCCAAAGCAGCGTTACGAATGGTCATAATTCCGATAGTTATTGTGGTTGTTATGCTCATAGTCGGATTTGGAACCTGCATGTTAATTGTCATGCATAATTAATCGATTGCACCTAATGATAACACTTTTATTTATTTTAGCTTTAGCAATGCTATTCAGTGTAATTGCTTTTCTTATCGGATTGTTTAAAGTTCTTTTTCAGAAAGACGATAAAGCATTTGGCATAAAATTACTGATTTATTCTACTGTAGTTTTTATTATAGGATTTGGCACATGTGCTGGAATACTGAATTTTGGGGGGCTTTAACTTTAACGATAGATTAACAGTAAAATCCAATTGATGAGATTATTTTTGTTTACTAGTTTCGAAGACATGTTTACGCTTAAAAATATAAAAGCATTTAGCTTTCTACTTCCCGTGCTCGCTCTTTTTTGTTCGTGTAAAAATGAATTTAAAGGCAACGACTATGTAGCTTATTTTGGTGGCGAAGTGGTCAATCCGAACAATCCTTATGTCCTTTTCTGCAAAGACAACGAAGTCATCGACACGTTGAAACTCGATAAAAACAATCGCTTCTTTATTCAGTTCGATTCACTAGCTCCGGGGCTTTATTCTTTCAAACACGAACCGGAATACCAATACGTTTATTTTGATAAGAATGACAGTATCATGGTGCGCGTCAACTCCAAAGACTTTGACGGGTCAGTAGTTTTTTGCGGTCGTGGTGACCAAAAGAACAACTTCCTGATGGAGCAATATCTCCGAAATGAGAAAGACAAAAACAACATGTTTGAAGCTTTTGATTATGACATTGACAAATTCAGCCATACCATAGACTCTTCTTACCAAGTGTCCAAAAAGTTTTATGCTGCCAAAAAAGAAGAAATCAAATGGAGTGATGAGTTTGATCAATATGCCAAAGCGGCCATTGATTATCCGTATTATTCCCGAAAAGAAGTCTATCCGATAATCCATAAAATCAGAACCGGTGAAGATGTTTATGAAAAATTGCCAAAAGGTTTTTACGATTTCCGAAAAAAGGTAAACTGTAACAACGTAGCGCTTTCGTATTACTCGCCTTTTGTCATGTATTTGTCGCACATGCTCAACAACATGGGCGCCATCAATTACCACAATCATTTCTCTGAAGTGGATTTGGCACTGAAAACCAACATCAATAAATTGAACATTGCCGATACATTGATTAAGAATGAAAAAGTAAAAAATACCATTCTCAACAACATTGCCTTTACCTATTTATTGGAAGACCAAAACATGGTCAACAACAAAGCGTTTTTGGAAACCTATCATAAATATTCTACCGATAAAAGTCAGAAAAACGAAATCCTGAAAATTGGCGATGCCATACAGTTACTGACCGTAGGCAATAAACTCCCCGAAGTGGCTTTGATGAACCGTCAGGGAGACACTATACAATCGTCGAGTTTTGCTAACAGGAAAACCGTGATTTTCTTTTGGTCAGAAAATGCAATGTCTCACTTTGAGGCGGTGCATAAAAAAATCCTGGCCTTTCACAAGAAGTATCCGAATTACCAATTTATCGGTGTGAATTTAAACAGCTCTCAGGAAGATTGGGAAAACTTGATGTCGAATTACAATTTTGATGGCATTACCGAATTGCGTTGCGCAGAGTTTGAAGATTTAAAAGACAAATGGGTGATTACCAAAGTACACCGAACTATTATTCTTGACGACAAGGGGTTGATTAAAAATGCCTTTACCAATGTCTTTGAATTGAATTTTGAAGATGAATTGAAATAGCTTTTTTGACTGACTTAGATTATTAGATATAAAAAAAGTCCCGACAAAATCGGGACTTTTTTATTTTAGAAATATATTACTATTGATTTCCTTTAGCATAATCAGCTAAGAACTGAGCCAAACCGATATCTGTCAATGGATGTTTCAATAATCCTAAGATAGATGATAAAGGTCCGGTCATTACATCAGCACCAATTTTGGCACAGTTAACCACGTGCATGGTGTGGCGGATAGAAGCCGCTAAAATTTCAGTTTCGAAAGCATAGTTATCATAGATATCGCGGATTTCCTGAATCAACGCTAAACCATCGGTAGAAATATCGTCCAATCTTCCTAAGAATGGTGATACATAAGTGGCGCCCGCTTTGGCAGCCAACAAAGCCTGACCCGCTGAAAACACTAAGGTAACATTGGTTTTTACTCCTTTATCCGAGAAATATTTACAAGCTCTTACACCGTCTTTAGTCATTGGCAATTTTACCACAATTTGCTGGTGCAAATCAGCTAACTCTTCCCCTTCTCTAATCATTCCGTCATAATCGGTAGCAATAACTTCAGCACTTACATCGCCATCAACAATATTACAAATGTCAACGTAATGCTTTAAAATATTGTTTTTTCCTGTGATTCCTTCTTTTGCCATCAACGAAGGATTGGTTGTAACGCCATCAAGAACACCTAGTGATTGGGCTTCTTTGATTTCGTTTAAATTGGCAGTGTCAATAAAAAATTTCATACTCTAATTGTTATATATTAAAAAAAGATGTCTTCTAAAATTCGGTGCAAAGTTACAATTTATAATGGTTCATCAGCATACTTTCATAGATTCTGTCGGGTAAAATTCTTTTCAGTACTATGGAGAATTTTTGCATGAACAAACCCACTTTATAATGCAGCTTTGGTTTTTTTTCGTTGATGATTTGGTAAATCGCCAGCGCCATTTCATCGGGATTACTACCGCTATCAACATGCTCATCCATTTGTTTTAAGATAGAACCATAAGGAACTTCGTAAGCAGAACCAACACGAATCGGAGCATGATAACGTCCGGCAGCAATATTGGTAGCAAAATCGCCCGGCGCTACATTGACAACGTTAATACCAAAGTTTTTCACTTCCATACTAATGGCTTCCGAAACAATCTCCAAAGCACCTTTCGAAGCAGAATAAATCCCTCTGTAAGGCAATCCCATATAACCGGCAATGGAAGTAATATTAATGATTAAGCCCGAATTTTGCTCGCGCATTTGTGGTAACACCGCTTTCATAACTTCAATCGGACCAAAGAAATTGGTTTCAAAATTGTTTTTGATTTCTTCGGTTGGAATTTCTTCCAAAGGTCCGGTAATACCAACACCGGCATTGTTAATCACAACGTCAATTCGCTTAGAAATCGAAATCACTTTTTCAATCGCCTGCTGAATGCTTTCGGTATTTCGAACATCCAAAGCAATTAATGGGAATAGCGAATTAATGATTTTTTCCGGATTGCGGCTGGTACCATAAACGGTGAATCCTTTGTGAAATAAAAACTCTCCAATGGCCTTCCCAATTCCGGAAGAACCGCCTGTGATTAAAACTACTTTACTCATTCTTATTATTGAATTTACATTCGTTAAAGATAAAAAACTTAGGGAATTCTTTAGCGCATTTTAATCCCTAATCCGTGCTTTTCAATCAACTCAATTTTGCCATTTACAATCTGACTTCCCAAAGCGATATCGTTGGCAATTAAATTGGCTCCGTCCAAATCGGCAAAATCACATAACGGTGCTAAAACGGCTCCTGCTGAAATTCCAACAGAAGATTCGGTCATGCAACCAATCATGATTTTAAAGCCCAGAGCCCGTGCTTCGGTAATCATTTTCAAAGCCGGTGTTAATCCGCCGCATTTCACTAATTTGATATTGATGCTTCGGTAATGAGGCACTAAATTTTTTAAAACGGCAGCGTCCTGACAATCTTCATCGGCCATCCAATTGGCAAATTTATCCGAATGCAAAACAGCATAGTGATCTGCGCCAAGTTTCATAGGCTGTTCCAAATAAGTAAATTTGGAAATCAATTCATTTGCTTCCAGCCAAAGGCATTCCTCTGTAGTAAAACTTCCATTCGAATCTAATGCTAACGACTTATCTAACTTCAAGAGTTTTGCAATATCGTTTTTATCAAAATGATTGCATTTCACTTTGAATTTTGTCCAGGCCGATTGTTCAATTTTTTTGATTTGATTGTCAACGGTATCCACGCTTATGGTTATCGAAGATTCCGGAAGCTGGTTATAATCGATGGTATTCAGTTCCAAAAAGCTTTTCTTTTCCAGTTTACCAAACAAATCCCAATACGCACAATCGAGCGCAGAACGCAGGAATGACGGTAAGTTTAGTGAAACCAAGAAAGCATAAAAATCTGTCGGAGGAACCATCTTCTGGCTTTCAATTTTAGATTTTACAAGCGCTAAAGTAGCCGTGAAATCGGCAAGATTGATATGGTAATAATCTATCGAAGTACATTCGCCATAGCCTTGTTCTCCGTTTTGTGCTAAAGTGATAATCAGTGCTTCTCTGAAAGTGTAGTTTCCATAAGCAATGGCAAAGGTTTCTTTGAGATGGAACTTTACTATTTGCCAGGATAAAACCATAGGGTGTAAAAATAAAAAATCCCGATAACTTCGGGACCGATTTTTTGAAAAAAATGGCAAGCGACCTACATCGCACCGCTCAACCACATACCTTTGCTATGTTCCCATCCTGGAGGATTTTGCAGGAGCTGGTCGTGTAGGACTTGCCGGTGCAAATATACAATCTTTTTATTTTTTTGCAAGAATTTAAGAGCAATATAAATATATTTGTGAGTGAAAAATTAAACCATCCGAATGAAAAAGTATAACCTGCTAGTAACCACTTTATTAGCATTAGTCTTAGCCAGTTGCCAACCTACTCAATCCGAAAAAGAAGGCTATTTCAGCTTTGATGACGGTGCTTTGAAAGCCCTGTATCAGGCAACCGACAAGGTAGATTTAGCGTTGTTGAATACTAAAAACAAAACCATCGACAGCGTTGTTTATTTTGATAATGACAAAAGAATTGCTTCAGTAAAAGGCAACGGCAAATTTACTTTAGATTTGAACGGCAAAAAATTGGGTTACCAAAATATCAAAGCTACCGTTTATTTTGAAGGCGATACGGTTTCGACTAAAACCAGAGTGGAAGTGGCTTCGAGCCTAGTTCCCAAATTATTGAAATATACCATTGTCAATACTTATCCACACGATATCAATGCGTTTACGGAAGGTTTTGAATTTTACAACGACACCTTAATGGAAAGCACCGGCTCCGGTTCGGGCGGTTATCTGTCGTATGTAGCCAAGATTGATTACAAGACCGGGAAAACATATAAAAAAGTGTTGATTGATCAGAAGCATTTTGGTGAAGGTATTACGGTTTTGAACAATAAACTTTATGAATTGACCTGGCAAAGCAAAATCGGATTTATATATGATGCCAAAACGATGAAGCAGCTTAAAACCTTTAATTTCGATAAAAACATTGAAGGTTGGGGAATGACCAA
Source organism: Flavobacterium sp. (assembly GCF_036741995.1). GTDB lineage: Bacteria > Bacteroidota > Bacteroidia > Flavobacteriales > Flavobacteriaceae > Flavobacterium. The sequence goes on from NZ_DAINRG010000059.1 coordinate 11,294, forward strand.
TGACGGTAAAAACATCTACCAATCTGACGGAACAGAGAAAATCTGGACCATGAATCCGGAAACTCAAAAACTGACTGATTACATCAACGTGTATACTAACGACAGTAAAATTAAAGCGGTCAATGAACTAGAGTGGATTAACGGAAAAATTTATGGTAACATCTGGACAAAAGACGCTATTGCTGTGATTAATCCGCAAACGGGTGCCGTTGAAGCCGTGTTGGATTTAACAGCTTTAAAAGCAAACATAAAGAATCCAAAAGCCGATGTTTTAAACGGCATTGCCTACAACAAAAAAACAAATACCATTTTCGTAACCGGAAAAAACTGGGATAAGACCTTTGAAATCAAGGTTAGTGAATAATTTTTTCAGTACGTCCCAACCTTTTGATCAAAAATAGCCTCTTATAAAGAAACGCTATTCTTATGACGCAAAAAATCAACATTTCGATTCCACAGCCTTGCCACGAAAACTGGGAAGCCATGACCGCGATGGACAAAGGTAAATTCTGTGCTTCCTGTCAGAAAAAGGTTTTTGATTTCACTAACTCTTCCGATAGGGAGATCATTTCAGCTTTTGATAAAAACCAAAATCTTTGTGGCCGTTTCTTAGATACCCAACTCAATCGGGATTTGGTAAAACCAAAAGAGAAAACCACTTTATGGCTCGCTACAACTACTGCGCTTATTAGTTTGGTTGGATTAAACGAAGCCACAGCGCAGGAACCTGTAAAAACGGAACAAACGGAGAGACATGTTTTATTAGGAAAACCAGCGCCTCCAAAGCCCCAAGAAATTGAAGTTTCGGGAGTTGTTTTGGATGATCAAAATATACCGCTTCCAGGTGCTAATATTTCTGTTAAAGGAAAATCGATTTTTGCACAAACAGATTTTGACGGGAAGTACACCATCAAAGCAAATAAAGATGACATTCTGGTTATTTCTTATACAGGATTCAAATCCTTAGAAATAAATATAATTAATGAAAATGTAATCAACTCTAAATTAGAAATTGATTCTACTATTAATGCCATGACTGTGGGAATGATTATAACTCCTAAGAAAAGAACATTTTTAGGAAGGCTTTTTCATAAAAGTAAATATCGATATGATTAAATAAAAATCCCGACTCGTCGGGATTTTTATTTATTTCTTTTTGGCAACAAACACCATTTTATCTTTATCGTATACTAAATTGTTTTGTTGGGTTTTATTCTTCTGAACAATAGAGCCATCAGGATTTAGCGTAAACTCAAAACCTTCTCTTCGTATTTTTTCCTGAGTTTCAGAAGCAGCGGTATGATTCAAAAATACTTTCTCCGTAATATGATTTGTCATTTGTGTGTTCGAAAAAACTTGCTTCTTGCTGGTAATTTCATAAATAACGGTGTAAACCGTAGTAATATCTTCCGTTTTTAAATCGGTTTTACTGCCTGATTTTTCGCTCCAAGTCAATAGATACAATTTAACTCCACTGGCAGTAAATGAACTTAATTTGCAATCCGATGGCGCAAAAGAAGCATCAGCCGCTTTGACAATTAGGGCATCTTTTGGTTTTCCGTTTTCGTTAATGGTAACCTGAAAATTCCCCGATTTGACTTCGGCCACAAGATTATCCACTTTGGCAAAACCCGAAGCCGCTACAGCTTTCTTGGCAGTCGCTTTCTTTTTTTGGGCAAAACCATTCACACTTAACAAAGCAACAAAAACAAACAGAACAATTTTTTTCATAGCAAATGAGATTTAGTTGAAATAGGAATCGAATATACAAAATTTTCTATTCGACGGGTGTTAAATAAAAAAACCGGATAATTGCTTATCCGGTTTCTTCTTATCAACCTAATTAAATTTATTTTACCTCTTCAAAATCTACATCTTGAGTCTGGTCTCCACTGGCATCCGCTTGTGGTTGAGCTTCGTGAGTTTGTCCTTCGCCTTGCGCTTTGTACATTTCTTCGGAAGCATTTTTCCACGCTTCGTTGATTTTGTCTAAAG
>NZ_DAINRG010000060.1:0-12618 GCF_036741995.1 Flavobacterium sp.
CAAAACCTCTTTTTGGCAATTCATCACCAACTGGCGGCAATAATTTCACTTCTTCACCATTGTCATTCAACAACGTATCGGTTAACGGATTGAATGACAAATCTCCTGAAATTGCTAATGCCGCTACCATTTCCGGTGAGGTTACAAAAGCATGTGTATTTGGATTTCCGTCAGCACGTTTGGAAAAGTTTCTGTTGAACGAGTGAACGATAGTATTTTTTTCTCCTTTATCGGCTCCTGCTCTGTCCCATTGTCCGATACATGGCCCACAAGCATTCGTAAATACTTTAGTTCCCATTTTCTCGAAAGTAGCGATGATACCGTCTCTTTCAATAGTATAACGGATTTGTTCCGAACCCGGATTGATTCCGAATTCCGCTTTTGGTGTAATGCCATGAGCAACCGCTTGCTCTACAATGGAAGCGGCACGAGCCATATCTTCGTAAGAAGAATTGGTACAAGAACCGATTAATCCCCATTCTACTTTTAACGGCCAACCGTTAGCGGCAGCTTCTGCTTTCATTTTAGAAACCGGAGTTCCTCTGTCCGGAGTAAATGGTCCGTTAATGTGTGGTTCTAATTCTGAAAGATTGATTTCAATTAATTGATCAAAATAATCAGCAGGATTAGCATACACTTCAGCATCAGCTGTTAAATAAGAGGCAACTTTATCAGCAGCATCTACAACATCCTGACGACCGGTAGCTGTTAAATATCTTCGCATCGAATCATCGTAACCAAAAGTAGAAGTGGTAGCCCCAATCTCTGCTCCCATGTTACAAATAGTACCCTTACCAGTACAAGACATCGAAGTAGCGCCTTCTCCAAAATATTCTACAATAGCACCGGTCCCTCCTTTTACGGTAAGAATATCAGCTACTTTAAGAATAACATCTTTTGGAGCCGTCCAGCCGTTTAATTTTCCGGTCAACTTCACTCCTATTAATTTGGGGAATTTCAATTCCCATGACATTCCTGACATTACATCTACGGCATCAGCGCCACCAACACCAATGGCCAACATTCCCAATCCACCAGCATTTACTGTATGTGAATCGGTACCTATCATCATTCCTCCAGGGAAAGCGTAGTTTTCTAAAACGATTTGGTGAATAATCCCTGAGCCCGGTTTCCAGAATCCGATTCCGTATTTATTGGAAACAGAAGAAAGGAAATCGAATACTTCTTTGGATTGTGAATTGGCTACAGCCAAATCAGTTGTCGCACCAACTTTAGCTTGGATTAAGTGATCACAATGTACTGTTGTTGGTACTGCTGCCTGGCTTTTTCCGGCGTGCATGAACTGCAATAAAGCCATCTGAGCTGTAGCATCCTGACACGCTACTCGATCGGGAGCGAAGTCAACGTAATCTTTTCCTCTAGCAAAGGATTGAGAAGGCGTTCCTTCCCATAAGTGAGCATATAAAATCTTTTCTGAAAGTGTTAAAGGTCTTCCGACTAACTCTCTTGCTTTGTCAACACGAGCCGCCATAGTACCGTACACTTTTTTAATCATTTCAATATCAAAAGCCATAGTATATATAGGTTTATTTGTTTGCTGTGCAAATTTACGAAAACGTTGTACTTCTAAAAAGTTTTTACCCGAATATGTTAGTCAAGCCTACTATTTTGCGAAAAGCTGATTTTTGGCATCTCTTTTTTATCAATACACCATTATAAAGTACAAAAAATGAATATTATTGATTTTTATCTCTTAAGTCCATCATCGGTTTTTCATAAAAACGATATAATAAGGAACTCAAAACAAAGGTAATCACAAGGTAAATCGATAAAAACGCACACAACGTAAGAGTCGTTTGTCCTTCTATTGGGAAATAATGTTTCAGTAGCTGCAGCACAACTCCATAATGCAGCAGGTAAATGGAATACGAAATCACACTAACGAACGTAACCGGTCTCGACAAAACAGTCTTTTCTGTTTTCCATTCGGATAAAAAAGGGAGAAAGCAAGCCACAGCACTGGATACTATTGGCAAATAAAAAACATTCCATAGTCGCGGAAATTTTTCAATCAGCAGACCAAAATGACCAATTCCAATAAATAAAAACAAGAAAACAAACGTTCCCAGAACAAAGAAATACCGCTTGCTTTTTTGCCAAAACTCTGTAAAATTGGCATAAATCCAACTACACAAAACCCCCATAAAAATACTGTCTAACCGATACATCACAACTGGTTTCAACGAAACATTCCATTGGTTTATATCTGTATTGGTGGTGGTTTGCTGATAATACATTTTGTTTCCCAAGAAAATCAAGATCAGTATCAGAACGGCTACCAGAAAAAATCGGGATTTGTGTTTTGGTTTAATGACACTTCCGACAAATAAAAGAAAAATCGGCAAAACTACATAAGCATACTCTTCGACGGAAAGACTCCAGGATTCGGTAAAGAAAGGCAACATCGATGTGTTGAAGTTTTGCAAGAAGACAAAATATTTCCACAATGCTAAAATGGAATTTCCGATGATGGCGCTGATGAGTATATTGACCAATAAAATTAAATAATAGTTGGGCAAAGTTCTGAACCATCTTCTTTTCAGAAAGAAAAGAACTGTCCTCGCGGAAAAGTCATTTTTCAGATACAATTGGTATAAAATTTTGCCGATTAAAAAACCGCTTAATACAAAAAATATTTCAACACCAAAAAAACTAGAAAAAGCCAGCAGCTGATATAGCACTCCATTTGTAGGCGGCAAAACCCAAATGCAATGCCCAAACACCACCATAAGAATGGCTAAAGCCCGCATCAAGTCGAGCCCGAAAATTCTTTTTGACAACTGATTATTTTCCATCTATTTCAAATTTTTGTCGGCGGTAGTTGTTGATTGGTTTTTCAAAATACGTATAAAAAACATAACTCAGACTCAGTGTAATGAGTAAGTAAGCTAAGGTAAAGAAATTCAGCTGCATCGTTGAAAAAGCAGATGTGTCAATAAAATATTTCATCAAAAACAAGACAATACTGTAATGAATCAGATAAATAGAATACGACAAATCACAGATAATCTGAACTCCTTTTTCGATTCGTTTCGGAGCGGTTTTCCAACTGTTTAAAATTGGGAAAAACAAAACGATTCCCAGCGATGTGATTGGCATACAAACCACATTCCAAAACCAGGAAGCGTTGTCCATTCTGAGTTTTGCTATGGCAATTGCATACACTATCGAGAAAAGCAACAGCATTCCTAAGCCCATAAAAGCGATTTTATATTTATTCAAAAAAGGCTGATAATTTAAACTCACGTAACCTATCAATACTCCAAACAAAACGCTATCCATTCTGTAAATCACTACGGAACGTATGGTTCTGCTCCAAGAAGTTAAATCGCCATGGTCAAATTTGAGATTGAAATAAATTTTAAAACTGAGCGAAAGCAGAATCAAACCCAAAATGGTGCTAAGAAAAAGGATTTGCTTAGAGATTTTTTTAGAAAAAGTAGCCAAAAACAACAGCACTAAAACTGCTAAAATATAGCTCAGTTCTTTTATTGGCAAGCTCCACGACTCAGGAAAGAAAGGCGGAATGGGTTGGGAAATGTTTTGAGCCAAAAAGAAATACTGCCACACTTTGGCTAAAGAAAATCCAAAACATAAATAAATAACCGCATTAATAAGGATGACCAAATAGTAGCTGGGCAATACCCGGGCAAGTCTTCGTTTCAAGAATAAAACAACATCTTTTGCCGTATAGCTTTCGTGCAAAAACTGTCTGTAAATGATTCTTCCCACCAAAAAACCACTCATCACAAAAAAAAGCTCGACACCAAAAAAACCGCTCATATCCTTAACTTTGGCAATAAAAGTGCTGGATTTATATATCCAGGAGGAATGGGAAAACAGTACCATCGTAATGGAAATAGTCCTTAAAAAGTCTAATCCAAACACTCTTTTTGAAACATTCTTATCGGCTTGAATCATTTTAATACTGTAAATTTGTGCGTATGACTAAATCAAAGATATATAAAATTTCAGGAGTTCTAGTCCTAATCGGATTTCTTGCCGGTGGAATTTGGTATTGGCAATTGCCCAACCGCCACAAAGCCATCGTAAAATCATTTTTGTTTGAAAAAACAGGGATTGTAAACCCAAATTGGAAGGTAGAAAACAAGTTGGAAACCTATAAAATGATTTCGCCCGAGTTTTATATAGATGGCATTTACAAATCGATGGAAGGGCCAAAAGCCTCTAATTATGTACAGCTTTCGCAGGATTCCACGGTGCTATGGCTAACGGGTTTTCAGGTGAAAGCCATCAATAACAAATCCTTACAACCGATTTCGAAGGATTTTATTTGCCATACCAATATCGATTTTAATGATGTGAAATATTACAGTTCGTTTCATTTAGAAAAGAGAATCGGGACTCAATATCCGCGCTTGACTTCGTTGTCTCACGGCATGGAAAACTTTAACTTTCCAAAAGGATACGGTGTTCCGATGAAAGGAAACGAGTTGCTTTATGTGACTACCGAATCGCTAAATCACAATCTGCCTGATGCAAATTTTTGGATCCGTCACGAAGTCGACATCAATTATTCTAAAGAGAAAAACCTAAAACCCTTGATGAGCCGCACAGCTTTTATCATGCTGCCTTATGATAAGTACGATCCTTACAAACAGCCCACAGATCCGGGGACCAATCAGTGTATTCCGGTGGAAACTAAAAACCACAGTTATGATGATGGTAAGGGAAATAAACTCTCAGGACATTGGGTAATTCCTGTTGGCAAAAACACTTATCGAAGCGAGGTAAACAATCAATTGCAGATACAGGACAGTCTGCGTTTGCATGCTGCTGCCATCCATGTGCATCCGTTTGCGACGCAAATTGCATTGTATGACAAGACTGCAAAGAAAGCGGTTTTCACCAGCAAAATTGTCAATCACATTGGAAAAGCCGGATTAACCAGTATTGCCCCATTTTCTTCAGAAGCAGGCATTTGGCTGTACAAAAATCACGATTACGAAATTGTATTGGATGTCAACAATACAACAACCGTTTCCCAAGATATGATGGGAAGCATGTTTTTGTTTTTCTACGATAAAGAGTTGGATGAGTTACTTCAAAAAAACTAAAGTAACTTAGCAATAATCATTTCTTCCGAGATTCCTTCGGCGTCAGCTTTGTAGTTTTTGATGATTCTGTGACGCAAGATTCCAACCGCTACTGCTTTGACATCTTCAATATCCGGAGAAAATTTTCCGTTGAACGCGGCATTGGCTTTGGCGGCTAAAATTAAGTTTTGAGAAGCTCTTGGTCCGGCGCCCCAATCTAAATAATTGTTTACGTATTCAGAAGCTAAAGCACTTTTAGGTCTTGTTTTCCCCACCAAAGTCACAGCATATTCCACCACATTGTCGGCAACCGGAATACGGCGAATCAAATGTTGGAAATCGATAATTTCCTGTGCCTGGAATAATGGATTGATCACCGGTTTAGCATCCGAAGTGGTGCTTTTTACCACTAAAACTTCTTCTGCAAAAGAAGGATAATCTAATTTTATGGCAAACATAAAACGGTCTAATTGCGCTTCCGGCAAAGGATATGTTCCCTCCTGCTCAATTGGGTTTTGTGTTGCTAAAACAAAATAAGGCAAATCTAATTTGTAGTTTTGACCGGCAATGGTCACCGCTCTTTCCTGCATGGCTTCTAATAAAGCGGCTTGAGTTTTTGGCGGTGTTCTGTTAATCTCATCGGCCAAAATGATATTGGCAAAAATAGGGCCTTTGATGAATTTAAACTGACGGCTTTCATCCAAAATTTCACTTCCTAAAATATCCGAAGGCATCAAATCGGGTGTGAACTGAATTCGTTTAAAATCTAATCCTAAAGCTTGTGAAATGGTATTCACCATCAATGTTTTGGCCAAACCAGGCACACCCACTAAAAGCGCGTGTCCTCCAGAAAAGATACTAAGCAAAATTTGGTCAACAACATCGTCCTGACCTACAATAATTTTGGAGATTTCTTTTTTAAGCTCAACTCTTTTTTGAACTAAATTTTGAATGGCAGCAACATCAGACATTATATTTCGGATTTTAGGATTAAGGAATTTGGATTTTAATTCTCTAAACTACTATTGTTTTTTGACCCACTTATTGGTAAAGACACAATCTCTGTATTCACCGTTAATTTTGATATAGGTTTCTCTTATTTTTTCTTCAACCCATTTGTTAATGGCTTTGATTTGTTTTTCTTTCAACGCCAAATCTTTAATCTTAGTATAATCTTTGGCATAATCAGCAACGTGCTCATCAATTCGGTTGGTTACCGTGATAATTTTGTATTTTTTCCCGGCTCTTGGATCGTCATCTAAAATGGGCGAAGTGATAGCTCCATTTTTCAAATTAGACACTTCGCTGTACAAGCTCGGATCCATTTTTGTCAATTCGAAGTGCGTGTCCTGCGTTTTTGGATTGATTAACGTTCCACCATTAGCACGGGTTTCTTTTTCATCCGACATCGTTCGGGCAGCATCAGCAAAAGTAATTTCGCCGTCTTCGATTCGCTTTTTAATCAAGGCTATTTTTTCTTTAGCATCTTTCAAAGCTTGGTCAGAAACTTTAGGCATCATTAAGATATGGCGCAGTTCTACTTCTTGTCCTTTTATCTTTTCCACCATAATGATATGATAGCCGTATTCGGTTTCAAACGGTTCTGAAATTTCGCCTTCGCCTAAACTAAACGCTACGTCTTTAAACTCTTTTACGAATTGGGTTTTTCGATTGATTTTATAAAAACCACCATTGGAAGCAGAACCTCTGTCATCAGAATAAATCACCGCTCTGGTCTTGAAACTGGCGCCGGCTAAGACTTCAGCTTTGATTTCTTTTAGTCGGGTAATGACTCTTTGTTTTTCTTCTTCCGTAATTTTCGGAGCGGCTACGATTTGAGCCACTTCCATTTCGGCACCAAAAACAGGCAAATCATTCTGTGGAATGGCTTTAAAGAAATTACGCGTTTCTTCCGGAGTGATTTCTATGGCATCAACGATTTTCTTTTGCATTTCGGCACCCAACTTATTGGTTTTGATGATGTCAAACAATTCGCTTCTGAATTCATCTTCGCTATTTTTCTTGAAATACTGAACAACTTTCTCCATCGAACCCAATTGTTCTACCATATAGTTCAACTGGTCGTTTAGTTTTTCTTTTACTTCTTCATCTTTGACAATGATACTATCCTGAACCGCTTGGTGGGCGTATAATTTTTCTTTTAACAGCGACTCTAACATTTGACAACGGGTGATATCTTTCACCGAGTTTCCTTGGCTTGACAATTCCAAAAACGACTTATCAATATCCGAATCAAGAACAATATAATCCCCTACTGTTGCTATAACGCCATCTACTTTTTGCTTACGAAGATTGATAGTCTGCGGCTTTGTTTTCACCGTATCTTTAATAATCTCCTGAGCATTGGCAAACCACACAGAACAAAGTGTTGTAATAATTACTGCGGTTAGTTTGCTACTTGTATGTTTCATAATCCTTGTTTTTAATGGCATCATCGATGATTTCTTTTTCAAATTTTTTAATCAATTCTAATTTTCGTTTGTTCAATATCACTTCTTTCAAAGTGGGTTTGATATAGTCAAATGGGGAAATTTGATTTTTATCTATGACGTTAGTCACTTTTATTAAATAGACATCTCCTTTGTCCTGGATTTGTATTTTTTTACCGGCCTGCATCAGCTCGTCCCTATTGTCCGGATTTATAACGGGTAACTTGACATACACTTGGCTCATATCTACCCAAACACTGTCGTTCATGGCAAAACTTTTGAACTGTAACGCGTAGGTATCCCAGAACTTTTTATCTTTTTTATTATAATCAAAGAACTTACTTCTTATGGTTTCAAAACGCGGATTCTCTTTGGCCAGATTGACAAATCGCAATCGTACTAAGGTGCCGTTGGTTTTAAAATTTTCTTTGTTTTCGTTATAATACTTTTTTAATTCTTCTTGGCCTACGATAGTATCTACCGTGTTTTTTACGACTTCGTCTATGTAAGCCTTGGTATATAAATCAATCTTATACTGCCTGATTAAAGCATTGAATTCTTTCTTTTTGTTTTCACTGAGATTTCGCTCAGCGGCATCGATTAACAATTTTTGACTGGCCCATCGGTCTATAAAATCCCTTACCAGCAATATACTGTCTTCTTTGGAAGTTCCTGCAGGAACAAGCGTGGCGATGTCACTTTTATAGAGGTAATTTTTTCCTACTCTGGCAATTGATTCAGGCTTTTGTTCCGGTTTGAAATAGTTACAGGAACAGGCCATCAACAACAATAAGAAAAAACTATTTCTAATCATCTTAAGGATTCAGCTGTTTTTTAACTCGGTCAAAAACGTCTTTGTTTATTTTCACCGTAAACTCTTGTTTCAAATCATCAACCCATCGTTGTTCTAAATATTGCTGGTAATCATTGACTACTTTGCCTTTGCATTCTTCCAATGTTTTCACTTCTTCTGGCAATACTTTATCCACTTTGGTTACAAAATAATATTCCCCTTCTTTGAAGATATCCGAAATGCCCACTTCGTATTTAATTCCTTTTGGCAAAGCATCGCTTCCTTCTTCAAAAACGCCACTGTTTGTCATGACATTCACAACATTGTTTACGTTAAGTTTGTCTTTGATGGCTTGTGGTTCTGCTTTTTTCTTCAACATCGCCAAAGCACTTTTAATCACATCCATTTTGGTCGAAGATATTATGGTAGCGGTAACTCTTTTTTTCCACATGTGCTCCATTTTGTGGTCATTGTAGAATTTTTGTAAGCCAATAGTATCCGTTTTAGATCGATCCCAAATCTCTTTTTCCATCAAATCAAAAAGCAATAATCCGTCACGATATTCCTCCATCACGTTGGCAAATTCCGGGAATTCATTTTCTAAATTATCGTCATAATAATTGGTCAATTGTTCGTCTAAAAACTTATCGTATAAGGCATCTGTCAATTTTGACAACGGCTTAACGGCTAATCCAGATTTCTGTTGTTTGTCTACGAAATCCAAAAAGGCTTTCCCATCAATTTTCTTGTCATTGATAGTTAATAATGGAGCCGTGTAATCTTTGGCATTAGCCGGAAGAGTCCATTTGCTATCATAGAAATCGTTAGTTACCAATTTTGAAAGTATCGCAAACTGTTTGGCATCTTTTTTATAAGCATATTTCTTTCTCAGTTTTTCATTAAGCGATGCGGTGATTTTTTTCGATCGGTCGTCTTTTCCGATTTTAGTCTCTAACTCATTTTTCATTTCGTCCAAAGTTTTCAACGGGCTCTTCTCTATCAACTTGACAATGTGCCAACCAAATTGGGTTTGAAATGGTTTTGAGATTTCGTTTGGTGCGCTCAATGAAAAAGCTACATTTTCAAATTCTTCAGAGCTCAATTGACCCGAAGCAAATTTATTCAACACACCCCCTTTTGAGGAAGATGATTTGTCTTCCGAAAATTGCTTGGCTAAATCTTCGAATTTTTCACCTTGCTGAATTTTTTTGTAGATATCGTTAATCGTATTTTTAGCCTTATCCTGATCGGCATCTTCCGGTTTTGGATTTAAAATCATGATATGAGCTACGGTCACTTCCCCACGATTAGGTCTGATGTCATCTACTTTTATAATGTGGTAACCAAAACGGGTTCTGATAATTTTAGAAACTTTTCCTTTAGGCGTATTATAAGCGGCGCTTTCAAAAGGATAAACCATTCTGAACGCCGTGAAATATCCTAAATCTCCTTTATTTTCTTTAGCAGATGGGTCCTCCGAATATTGAGCGGCTAAAGCTCCAAAATCTTCTCCAGCCAAAGCTTTTTTACTAATATCTTCAATTTTTTTGTAGGCTTTTAATGTGTCAGCCGGCAAAGCATTTTCATCAACTAAAATTAAAATGTGTGATGCTTTGATTTCTTTTTGAAGGCGGTTGTATCCTTCTTCTATAAGCGCTTGCGTGATTTTGGTATCGTTAAAATAGTTTTTGGCCAATTGAGTTCGATAGGATTTCAACTCATTTTGATAAGGCAGATTATTTTGCAATCCTAATTTGTAGGCTTTATTGACTTTTAATTTGTAACCTACAAAAAGCTCTAAATATTGTGTCAAATCTTTTTGTGATTCGTCTTTTACTAAATCCAGATTCTTTTTATAAACTCTGGCAAATTCATCCGTGTAATAAGGTTTCTCATTGATGGTAAACAAAACTTCTTTAGAACTTTTTTGCGCAATACTTGCAAGGGATACTAAAAAGAACAATCCGAAAAAAAACTGCTTTAAACTCATGCTTTTATAATTTCTGATAAAAAAATTTACACTTAAATTTTATGTTGGACAACACCCTAAAATGCCTTTAGTTTATTAGCCTAACAATCAACAAAAGTAACAATTCAAACACATTATACAAGCATCGTGCTTAGTATTAACAAAAATTTATTAACACAAACTCAAATAGGAATAACCACAAAAAAAATAGAGCTGCATTTCATACCTAAATAATGGGTAAATAATAGTATTTTTGCAAACTATTTATTGAAAATCATGAGTTTTTTAAAAGAAATACAACGTCGCAGAACCTTTGGAATTATATCGCATCCCGATGCCGGAAAAACAACTTTAACTGAAAAACTGTTACTTTTTGGAGGGGCTATTCAGGAGGCGGGAGCTGTTAAAAACAATAAAATCAAAAAAGGCGCCACATCCGATTTTATGGAAATCGAACGTCAAAGAGGGATCTCTGTGGCGACATCGGTATTGGCTTTTAATTATAAAAATAAAAAAATCAACATTCTGGATACACCAGGACACAAGGATTTTGCCGAAGACACTTTTAGAACCTTAACGGCTGTTGACAGTGTTATTGTGGTAATTGACGTGGCGAAAGGAGTTGAGGAGCAAACCGAGAAATTGGTGGAAGTTTGTAGAATGCGAAACATTCCGATGATTGTTTTCATCAATAAACTGGATCGTGAAGGAAAAGATGCCTTCGATTTGATGGATGAAGTGGAGCAAAAATTAGGATTGAGCGTTACGCCCTTGAGTTTTCCTATTGGAATGGGGTATGACTTTCAGGGAATTTATAATATTTGGGAACAAAACATCAATCTTTTTAGTGGTGACAGCCGTAAAAATATTGAAGACACTATAGCTTTTTCGGACATTGACAGCCCTGAATTAGAAAAGATAATTGGGGAAAAACCAGCTGTGAAACTTAGAGAAGAACTGGAATTAATTAATGAAGTTTATCCGAAATTTGACAGAGAACAATACTTAAACGGCCATTTACAGCCGGTATTTTTTGGTTCAGCATTAAATAATTTTGGTGTCAGAGAGTTGTTGGATTGCTTTATCGAAATTGCTCCAGCGCCAAGACCGAAAGAATCGGAAACCCGTTTAGTAAAACCCGAAGAGGAAAAAATGAGTGGTTTTGTTTTTAAAATACATGCCAACATGGATCCAAAGCACCGAGACCGATTAGCGTTTGTAAAAATTGTTTCCGGTACTTTTGAAAGAAATAAACCCTACACTCATGTTCGATTGAACAAAAATTTAAAATTTTCCAGTCCGAATGCTTTTTTTGCCGAGAAAAAGGAAATCGTTGACATTTCTTATCCAGGCGACATTGTAGGGCTACACGATACCGGAAATTTCAAAATTGGAGATACTCTGACCGAAGGAGAAGTAATGAGCTTCAAAGGAATTCCGAGTTTCTCTCCGGAACATTTCAGGTATATCAACAATGCCGATCCGTTAAAAGCAAAACAATTAGACAAAGGTGTCGACCAATTGATGGATGAAGGAGTTGCCCAGTTGTTCACATTAGAAATGAATAACAGAAAAGTAATTGGAACAGTTGGAGCATTGCAGTATGAAGTAATTCAATATCGTTTAGAACATGAATACGGAGCTAAATGCAGCTATGAAAATTTTCCAGTTCATAAAGCTTGCTGGGTAAAACCTAATGACCCTAAGAGTGAAGAGTTCAGAGAATTTAAAAGAATAAAGCAAAAATTCTTAGCGCATGACAAGTACGGACAACTTGTTTTCTTAGCTGACTCTGAATTTACCATTCAAATGACACAAAGCAAATTCCCAAATGTCAAATTATACTTTACTTCTGAATTTGATTAATTAACCCTAAAAAATCTAGGTAAATTTTTTAAGTTAAAAAATGATTAGTATCTTCGTAACCAGATTATAATAGTTTCTATGAAAAACACATTAAAATTTTATTTATTAGCATTCTTCCTTATTTCTGATGTAATGACTTATGCGCAGGGAGACACTGGTGATGGTGGCCTAGAAGGAAATGACCCTCCACCGGCTCCTATAAATAGCAAACTAATTATATTGCTGTTTTTAGGATTGGTTTTAGCTTTCAAGACTTTAAAGCAAAGAAATAAAAAAATAATATAATTAAAACGCTCCTCAACCGGAGCGTTTTTTTTGTTTTAGTAACAACTTTTCTATATGATTATCTTTTTAAAGTGAATAGACTAGTATAGAATCTTCATATCGATAAAAGTAAACTATATACAAAATAAAAAAGCCTCTTCATTTCTGAAGAGGCTTTTAGTTTAATATCAATTATAC
>NZ_DAINRG010000061.1:0-12600 GCF_036741995.1 Flavobacterium sp.
CAACCAGGATTCTAAAAATACACTACCAGGAATGAGAAAAATAGTTTTCATTATTTTGACTTTATTGGCTTTCGCCAAAGGAACGGCTCAAATTGTAAAACCGGTAAAATGGACTTCCAAAGTGGAGCAGGTTTCGGCAACCGAATTCAATTTGGTGATGAACGGTAAGATAGACGAAGGTTGGCACGTATATTCCCAATTTACGCCACAAGACGGAGCCAATGGCTCGCCTTTACCGGCCGAATTTAAGTTTGAGAATGCCAAAGGGAATTATGAATTGGTAGGCAAAACCAAAGAATCGAACTATAAAAAAGAATACAACGAGGTATTTGAAGTAAACGAATATTTCTTTGAAAAGCAGGTAACTTTTACCCAAAAAGTAAAAATTATAAATCCGAAACTGACTTCAATAAAGGCTAAAATTGATTTTCAGGTTTGTAAGCAGGTTTGCCTAAACGACAACCAGGATTTTACGTTTAAAATTCCGGCAACTGCAGTAATAGTAGCGACTCCTGTAACCGATACAGCAAAAACGGCCACTACCGATACAATAAAAAAAGCCGTTGCCAAAGAAACGAAAGCTGTAGTAACTGCACCCCAAAAAGAAGAGAAAAAAGGACTATGGATGATATTTTTTCTAGCATTTCTAGGTGGTTTGGCAGCTTTGTTAACTCCTTGTGTTTTTCCAATGATTCCAATGACGGTGAGCTTTTTTACCAAACAAAGCAAAAACCCTGGGCAAGGAAAACGCAACGCCATTCTTTACGGAATTTCTATTATCGCCATTTATGTGGTTTTGGGATTGGTTATTACGGCTGTTTTTGGTGCTGATGCGCTGAATGCTTTGTCTACCAATGCTTGGTTTAATGTGTTTTTCTTCTTGCTTTTGGTGGTTTTTGCCGCCTCATTTTTGGGAGCTTTTGAAATTATGTTGCCAAATTCCTGGGCGAATAAAGTCGACAGACAAGCCGATAGAGGCGGCATCATTGGTATTTTATTTATGGCATTGGCATTGGCCATTGTTTCCTTTTCGTGTACCGGTCCGATTGTCGGAACGCTTTTAGTCGAATCGGCTTCCAAAGGGGGCATTGCGCCAGTCGTGGGAATGCTTGGTTTTTCTTCGGCTTTAGCCTTGCCGTTTATGTTGTTTGCGATGTTTCCGAGTTGGTTGCATTCGTTGCCAAAATCGGGTGGCTGGTTGAATACAGTAAAAGTTTCCCTGGGGTTTTTAGAATTGGCTTTAGCCTTTAAATTTTTATCCAATGCCGATTTAGTATTGCAGTTGCACTTATTGGAAAGAGAAGTTTTCTTAGCCATTTGGATAGCGGTTTTTGGTGCTTGGGCTTTGTATTTATTGGGTAAAATAACGACGCCACATGATAGTCCGATAACCCATATTTCCGTAGGAAGATTATCTTTAGGTCTGTTGGTTTTGGCTTTTACTGTTTATATGATTCCCGGACTTTTTGGAGCGCCTTTAAAACTTATCAGTGCTTTTCCGCCACCACAAACGTATAGCGAAAGTCCGATGGGCTTCTTCGGAAATACCACGGCAGCTTCCAACGAAAATTTACCCGAAGGCGCTAAAATAGGCGAGCACGGCATTATTACGTTTAATGATTATGCTAAAGGATTTGCCTACGCCAAAAAAGTAAACAAACCCATTATGCTTGATTTCACGGGTCATGCTTGTGTAAATTGCAGAAAGATGGAAATCAATGTTTGGTCGGATGAAAGAGTTTTAAGCCTATTGAAAAATGATGTTGTTCTAATTTCACTTTATGTTGATGATAAACGGGATTTACCGAAAAACGAACAATTTATTTCTAAATCTACCGGCTCAAAAATTGTAACGGTTGGCGACAAATGGACGGATTTTATTATTACGCGTTACAAAACCAACACCCAGCCGTTCTACGTTTTAACCGATTTAAGCGAACAGAAACTTAATGCACCAATAAGTTATACGCCAAACATCGACGAGTATTTGGCTTGGCTGAAAGCCGGTATTGGTAACTTCAAGAAATAAAAAAATCCCGATGAAAATCGGGATTTTTGTTTATCCTAAAATCTGAGCCACTTCATTTTTTAAATAACCCAAAGCTACTGTCGTTGCGGATTGTCCGTCGAGCAGGTTGCTCAAAATCTTTTCTCTTAGTTTGTCAGCATCCGTAACGGTTTCGTCTAAAGTCGTTTTTCTGATGTTTTGAATGATGGTGTTTTTGGCGGTTAAAAGCATCGTCCAGCATTCATCGGAAATATAAATTTGCTGCGTTAAATTGTGTTCGTATTCCTGCTCGATATGATGAATCAACAGGTTTTGGTAGTCAACTTTATTATCGCTCAGGGGTGCCACTCGAATCAGCAACTTTGCCGGATTGATGCGCTCTAAAAATAAAGCCAATCGCTCATAAGACTGTAAACGTAACGGCAAGGAGTGTTTTTGATTTTCTCTTTGCAACAACCAACGACGTGTATTCTGCTGGTCTTTGAAATAATTATCGAATAAATAATACGCCACACCACCCGTTATTAAAGAAGGAACAGCATACATTAGTAGTTCTAGTATTTTGTCTGGATTCATATTGTGTATTGACTAATAATTGTTGACAAATATAATAGAAATACCCTTAAATCTATCTTGCTTTTCAAGCCAACTAACATTAAATTTGTCCAATTCGATTTTTACATGCAAAAATATATTTCCCAACTTAACGCTGCCCAACAAGAACCGGTTTATCAAAAAGACGGGCCAATGATTATCATTGCCGGCGCAGGTTCGGGGAAAACGCGTGTGCTTACCATGCGCATTGCTTATCTGATGAGTTTGGGTGTGGATGCTTTTAATATTTTGGCACTGACCTTTACCAACAAAGCGGCGCGCGAAATGAAAAAGCGAATCTCCGATATCGTGGGAAGCAACGAAGCCAAAAACCTCTGGATGGGAACGTTTCACTCGGTGTTTGCCCGAATCCTGAGAAGTGAAGCCGATAAACTGGGCTATCCGTCCAACTTTACGATTTATGATACACAAGACAGTGTTCGTTTGATTTCGGCAATTATCAAGGAAATGCAATTGGATAAAGACATTTACAAACCGAAGCAGGTTTTGGGCAGAATATCATCCTATAAAAATTCCTTGATTACAGTAAAAGCCTATCTCAATAATCCCGAATTGCAGGAGCAGGACGCTATGAGTAAGAAACCGCGTTTGGGAGAAATCTACGCCAATTATGTAGAAAGATGTTTCAAAGCCGGTGCGATGGATTTTGACGATTTGTTATTAAAAACGAATGAATTGTTAAACCGTTTTCCGGATGTATTGGCCAAATACCAAGACCGATTCCGATACATCATGGTAGATGAGTACCAGGATACCAACCATTCGCAGTATTTGATAGTGCGCGCTTTGAGTGATAGATTTCAAAATATATGCGTTGTTGGCGACGATGCGCAGAGTATCTATGCTTTCCGTGGTGCCAATATCAATAACATTCTCAACTTCCAAAAAGATTATGAGAATGTCAAAATGTATCGATTGGAACAAAATTACCGCTCGACCAAAAACATAGTAGAAGCGGCCAATTCAATTATCGATAAGAACAAAACCAAGTTAGATAAAGTGGTTTGGACAGCCAATGATTTTGGTCCCAAAATAAAAGTCCACCGCAGCATTACCGATGGCGAAGAAGGCCGGTTTGTGGCCAGCGAAATCTTCGAACAAAAGATGCGCAACCAAATGCTCAACGGGCAGTTTGCCATTTTGTATCGCACCAATGCGCAATCGCGAGCCATGGAAGACGCGCTGCGGAAACGTGACATTCCGTACCGAATTTATGGTGGTTTGTCGTTCTACCAAAGAAAAGAAATCAAAGACGTTCTTTGTTATTTGCGCTTGGTGATTAATCCGAAAGATGAAGAAGCTTTGATTCGGGTTATCAATTATCCGGCGCGTGGCATTGGCGATACTACTGTTGAAAAGTTAACGGTTGCCGCCAATCACTACAAACGTTCTGTTTTTGAAGTGATGGAAAACATCGATAAAATTGATTTGAAACTCAATTCGGGAACCAAGCAAAAGTTGGAAGATTTTGTACTGATGATTAAGAGTTTTCAGATCATTAATGAGCAGCAGGATGCTTTTGTTCTGGCCGATCATGTTGCCAAAAAAACTGGTTTGGTACAAGAGCTCAAAAAAGACGGAACGCCCGAAGGCATTGCCCGAATTGAAAATATAGAAACCTTGATGGGGGGTATTAAAGACTTCATTGAAGGACAAAAAGAAATTGATGGCGCGCGTGGTGCTTTATCCGAGTTTTTAGAAGATGTGGCACTGGCTACCGATTTAGACAAAGATACCGGCGATGATGACAGAGTAGCTTTGATGACAATTCACCTGGCCAAAGGTTTAGAGTTTCCGTATGTTTTCATTGTGGGCTTGGAAGAAGATTTGTTTCCGAGTGCGATGAGTTTGAATACCAGAAGTGAGTTGGAAGAAGAGCGACGTTTGTTTTATGTTGCCTTAACCCGTGCCGAACATCAGGCGTATTTAACGTATGCCCAATCGCGCTATCGTTGGGGGAAATTGACGGATGCCGAGCCATCGCGTTTTATAGAAGAAATCAAAGACGAGTATTTAGAATACATCAATCCGATGGATACCGGTGGGTATCGGTATAAACCGACGATTGATTTGGATATTTTTGGTGATATTGATAAATCCAAATTGCGATTGGAAAAACCAACTGCAGGCACGCCACCCAAAAGATATGGAGAAGAACCCGTTTCTTCGGCAAATATTCGTAAATTGAAACCAGTTTCCAGCAACGGACAAAGCAATACCAATCTGTTTGACAGTAAATTAGTGGTTGGTAATGTGGTGATGCACGAGCGCTTTGGCAAAGGAGAAATCATCAACCTGGAAGGCATTGGTGCGGATAAAAAAGCTGAAATCAAATTTGAAGTGGGAGGCATCAAAAAACTCTTATTGCGATTTGCCAAGCTGGATGTAATTGGCTAACAAAATCATATCTCTAAAATCTAATATCGTAAATCAGTATGGCTGAATTCATCAAAATATACGAAGACAAACCCAACGAAGCGGCTATCAAAAGAGTGGTGGATGTGTTGCGCAATGGCGGTTTAGTAATTTATCCGACAGACACCGTTTATGGTTTGGGTTGTGATATTACCAATACCAAAGCGTTGGAGCGCATTGCCAAAATTAAAGACATCAAACTGGAGAAAGCCAATTTCTCTTTCGTGTGCAGTGATTTGAGCAATATTTCCGATTATGTGAAACAGATTGATACTTCGACTTTCAAGATTTTAAAGAGAGCTTTGCCGGGACCTTATACGTTCATTCTTCCGGGAAATAATGATTTGCCCAAAGAATTCCGTAAAAAGAAAACGGTGGGTATCCGTGTACCCGATAATAACATTGCTTTGGAAATTGTAAAAATGCTTGGCAATCCTATTGTTTCCACTTCTATTCATGACGAGGACGAAGTATTGGAATATTCCACTGATCCTGAATTGATTTTTGAGAAATGGCAAAACCGAGTGGATTTAGTAATTGATGGCGGCTATGGTGACAACGTAGGTTCCACAGTTATCGATTTATCAGGCTATGAGCCGGTAGTTATCAGAGAAGGGAAAGGAGATCCCGATATTTTTTAGTATTCAGTCACAGTCACGGTTTACAGTCTGCTATAAATAAAAAACGTCCCAAGAAATTGGGACGTTTTTTATTTATAAGAATCGGAACATTATTGTTTTTGATTCTTCATTTCTTTTTCAATCATATCGTAGAACTCGTCAATTTTTGGTAAAACTACTATACGTGTTCTTCTGTTTTTAGCTCTGTTATCCGCTGTATTGTTATCTACTAACGGAATGAATTCGCTACGGCCGGCTGCAATTAATTGGGCTGGTTTTACGCCTAAATCTTTTGTCAATACTCTGATGATCGCAGTAGAACGTTTTACACTTAAATCCCAGTTATCAAGCAAAATAGCATTTCCGGTAAACGGTACATTATCAGTATGACCTTCCACCATACATTCGAAAGTTGGACGGCTGTTGATTACTTTAGCCACTTTAGCCAATACTTCTTTTGCTCTGTCGCTCACAGTATAGCTACCGCTTTTGAACAATAATTTATCCGCAATAGAGATAAAAACTACCCCTTTATCCACATTGATTTCGATGTCCGGATCTGAAATACCCACTGAGCTTTTCAAACTGGTAACCAACGCTAAGGTAACGCTGTCTTTTTTAGTCAAAGCATCTTGCAGACGCGATATTTTAAGGTCTTTTTCTTTTAAGCTTTCCAATGATTTTTCAAGGTTTTGAGCTCCTTTGGTACTTAACATCGTCATTTCCTTTGAACTGTTGATCAAATCAGAATTGTTTTGTTTTAAGTAATCATTTTGTTTCGAAAGCGCATCTTTTTCAGATAGACACAAGTTCAATTTAACTGTAGTTGAATTCAATAAATCTTGACATTCTTTGTTTTGTGCTTCAAGAGCAGCAATCTTTTTCTTAGAGCCACAGGACGTTAAGGTCAGGGCAAGTAACGAAAGTGCAAAAATTACTTTTTTCATAAATAGTGTAATTAAAATTTTAACAAAAGTACGGATTATTTTAGTTTGGAAGAGTATAATTGAATGATAAACTCTTGTTAAAATAGCTTTTCAAAAACGGTGCCACTTTGGATGAAGTAAGTAAAAACAATGCTTTTGGTCTTGTAGTAGTCGGAGGCTTGCGAAGAACCTCTTTTTTTTAAGTTTTTGTTAATCAGATGGTAAAAATGAAAATGTGCTTTAACAATGGCCCAGCAATGACTAAATTTTCCTTTGAAAATAAATTGAACTCCGGCCAAGCCATCCAGACAAAGTCGCATGAATAGAATGGGAACTAATTGTCTTTCCGGTAAGTTTTTGGTGAGCATTAAAAGCGAATTTCGGAAGTTCAGGAAAGTTTTCTTCGGGTTGCTTTCGTTTAAGGTAGCGCCGCCCACATGGAAAACAACCGAGTTGGGAGTGAATTTGGCTTTGTAGCCCAAATTAAAGGCGCGCCAACACAAATCAATTTCTTCCTGATGGGCAAAAAAATCACCATCAAAACCATTTAATTTTCGGTAAATGTCTTTTCGGATAAAGAAACAAGCTCCGCTGGCCCAGAAGATTTCGAGTTCATTGTTGTATTGCCCGTTGTCTTTTTCGATAGTTTCAAAGATGCGGCCGCGACAAAACGGATAGCCCAACTTATCTATAAAACCACCGGCAGCACCGGCATATTCGAAATACGCTTTGTTTTTATAATCTAAAATCTTCGGTTGGATAATACCAATTTGAGGCTCTTTATCAAAAATTGAAAGAATAGGAGTCAGCCAGCCTTCGGTCACTTCTATATCCGAATTGACTAAGGCATAATAGTCTTCTTCCACTTGTTGCAGCGCTACATTATAGCCATTGGCAAAACCATAATTCCCGTCATTCTGAATAATCTTCACCGATGGGAATTGTGTTGTAATCACTTCAATAGAATTGTCTGTCGAAGCATTATCGGCCACATAAACGGTGGCTTCATTAGAATACACCACCACCGAAGGCAAAAACTGTTCTAACAGTTTGGCTCCATTCCAATTGAGTATGACTACGGCTATTTTTTTCAAAGGTTATTGGTTTGAGAAATTAGGCAACTCCTTTAGGAAAACATAAGCTTCCTTTTCAAAGTTCATTTGACAAAAGTAATGATTTAGACCATTGGTTACCATTAGGTATTGTGCATTCAGTTTCAGGTTGTAGCGGGCTATCTGGTCAAAGGTATCTTGAGTGATTTTGACTTCGGGCGCTTTGCATTCTATCAGTAAAAAAATAGAACCATCCGGTTGAAAAACAACTACATCGTAGCGCTTTTGTAAATCGTTGACCTTGATTAATTTCTCTACATTAAGATACGATTTTGGGTATTTTTTTTCCTGTAACAAAAACTGAACGGTATGTTGACGCACCCATTCTTCGGGTGTGAGAATGATAAATTTTTTCCGGATTTCATCAAAAATTGCCACTTTATTTTCACTATTTTTGAAGCGAAACGAATAAGCAGGGAAGTTGAGTTTTTGCATTCAACAAATCTATTATCAAATAACCAAATAACCAAATCAACTTATTTTGGACGAAGTAGTAAAAATCATCAACGATATCAAAGCCGGCAACATCAAGCCCATCTATTTTCTGATGGGTGAGGAGCCTTATTATATTGACAGAATCACCGACTATCTGGAAAATAATATTTTGACGGATGATGAAAAAGGCTTTAACCAAATGGTATTGTATGGTCGGGATACTACGGTGGAGGATATTGTGGCTAATGCCAAACGCTATCCAATGATGGCGGAGCGCCAAGTGGTAATTGTAAAAGAAGCTCAGGATTTAGTCAAAACCATAGATAAGTTAGATAGTTATGCCGAAAACCCACAACCCACAACGGTCTTAGTCATTGCTTACAAATACAAAACCCTCGACAAACGCAAGAAGTTAGTCAAAACAGTAGCCAAACAAGGTTTGTTGTTCGAAAGTAAAAAAATGTACGACAATCAAGTAGGTGAATGGATTAAACGTGTCTTAAAAGGCAGAGGCTACGACATCGAACCCAAAGCCATGATGATGCTGGTTGAGTTTTTAGGAAATGATTTGAGTCGGATTGCCAACGAGTTAACCAAACTCGAAATCATACTACCCAAAGGAAGTACTATTACTCCGCATCACATAGAAGAAAACATAGGCTTTAGCAAAGATTTTAACGTGTTTGAATTCCGCAAAGCGATTGGCGAAAGGAACCAAGTCAAAGCCTATCAAATAGCGGCTTATTTTGCCCAAAACCAAAAAGACAATCCGCTCGTAATGACCACCGGATTGGTGTTTAGTTTCTTTTCGGCACTGTTACAGTACCATGGTTTAAAAGATAAATCTCCCGGTAATGTGGCCAAAGTTCTTAAAGTTAGCCCTTATTTCATAAAGGATTATGATGTCGCACTACGCAATTATCCCATGCGAAAAGTCAGCGCTATTGTTGGTTCTCTGCGTGCAATTGACGTAAAAAGTAAAGGCGTTGGCGCCAATGCTTTGCCGCAAGGTGATTTGCTGAAAGAAATGCTGGTGAGTATTTTTAATTGATTGTCACCAAATTTATCCTATCCTTCTTAAAGACTGTTAGGTAGGGAATCTCTTTATTGGTTGGTTGTATAAAGACTCTTTTGGTAGAATAGTCTTATGGTTATGAAGCGTTATAACAAGTATTTTAGTATACACAAACAATAAACTTCCACCATTCTATATATTTGTAGACTGTTTTAATATCATCATTATCTACTCTTTATGAAGTATACTCTACTATATCTTGTACTGTTTAGTTTTTCTTTTTCTTTTTCACAAAGCAATAAGACTTTTTGGAAAAGCACTACTAAAAAAGCTACGTCAATAACGGCTGAAAATAAAAAAACATTGGCTAATCCTCATTTGTTTGCATTAGATGTCAATCTGTTGAAACAGTCTTTGGTAGGAGCTCCCCAAAGATTTATTTCCAAACAACAATCCAATATAATTGTTTCTTTCCCTAATGCCACGGGTGAGCTGGAGAAGTTTAGAATTCAGGAAAGTTCTAACATGGATCCGGTTTT
The DNA here is from genome assembly GCF_036741995.1 of Flavobacterium sp. Lineage (GTDB taxonomy): Bacteria > Bacteroidota > Bacteroidia > Flavobacteriales > Flavobacteriaceae > Flavobacterium. The sequence continues at coordinate 9,686 of NZ_DAINRG010000061.1, forward strand.
AGCTGCCAAATACCCGGAAATTAAATCGTATGTAGGACAGGGAATTGATAACCCTTTATCGAAAGTTTATTTCAGTATATCGCCACTTGGTTTGCAAAGTATGACGCTTGCGGCTGATCAGCCAGCAGTTTTTATAGAGCCCTACACAACCGATTTGAGCTCTTATGTTGTATATAAAAAAACAGACAAAGCAGCTTCAGCAACTCCATTCGAATGTAAAGTTATTGATGCGGTCCAAACGGGATTGCAAAGTTCAGCACTAACTGCCCGGCCCAATGCTGATGATGCTTTCATGCGAACGTATCGTTTGGCACTTTCTGTTACCGGAGAATACACTACCTATTTTGGCGGTACAAAAGCATTGGCGTTAGCTGCTATGAATAATAGTATGACACGGGTTAATGGTGTCTTCGAAATTGATTTTGGCGTACATATGAATTTGATTGCTACCAACGATGTGTTAATCTATACCAATGGTACTACTGATCCTTATTCTGATGCTACTGCCGGAGCTGCCGGAGCATGGAATACTGAACTGCAAAACAATTTAACAAGTGTTATTGGAAATGCCGGTTACGATATTGGTCACTTATTTGGAGCCAGTGGTGGTGGTGGAAATGCCGGCTGCATTGGTTGCGTTTGTGTAGATGATACAACCAGTACAACCGATGAAAATAAAGGAAGCGGCTTCACTTCTCCCAATGACGGAATTCCTTCCGGCGATAACTTTGATATCGACTATGTAGCTCACGAAATGGGGCATCAGTTTGGAGCCAATCACACCTTTACCCATGCTACTTCTTCTGAAGGAACCGGAGCCCAAATGGAACCGGGGTCAGGCTCAACCATTATGGGGTATGCCGGAATCACTTCGCTTGATGTACAACCTCATTCCGATGCTTATTTTCATGCGATTAGTATTCAACAAGTTACCAATTATATAAAAACAACAACTTGTCAGGTCAATACCGCTACCGGAAATGCCATTCCAACGGCCAGCGCCGGATTAGATTATACGATTCCGAAAAGTACGCCTTTTATGTTAACCGGTTCCGGAACTGATGCCAATGGAGATGCACTTACCTATGATTGGGAAGAAATGGACAATGGCACAACCAATACCGCTCCGAGCGCCACTAAAACCACCGGCCCAAATTTCAGATCCTATAGTCCAACAACATCCACTACAAGATATTTTCCCAAAATGACATCTGTACTTGCCGGAGCCACCACTACAGCAGGAACAGAACTTACAGTAGAAGCTTTGTCATCCGTGGCTCGAACATTAAATTTCAGATTTACTGTTCGGGATAATCATGTTGGCGGCCCAGCCAACAATAGTGATGATATGGTCGTAACGGTTAATGCTACCGCCGGACCGTTTGCGGTTACGAGTCCCAATACTGCGGTTTCATATCCGGCAAACAGCACTCAAACTATTGCATGGAATGTAGCAGGGACCACTACAAATAGTGTCAATTGTGCCAATGTAGATATTTTAATTTCGACCAATGGAGGAACTACTTGGACAACTTTATTGGCAGCAACTCCAAATGATGGCTCAGAATCGATTGTTCTGCCAAATACACAAGGCACTACTAACAGAATTATGATCAAAGGAACCAATCACATCTTTTTCGATGTTTCTAATACCAATTTTACCATTACAGCGGCTTCATCGGATACAACTCCACCATCAGCACCAACTTTAACCGCTTCAGGAACAACAGTAAACGCTACAAACCTTTCCTGGACGACTTCAACAGATAATGTTGGGGTAACCGGATATGAAGTATACCAAGGCGCTGTTTTGATTGGCACAACTACTTCTGCAACTACTTTTGCGGTAACAGGATTGACACCAGCTACCAGCTATGCTTTTACGGTAAAAGCTAAAGATAATGCGGGCAATTTTTCCGCAGCAAGTAATATTGTTAATGTTACTACATTAGCCGATACGACAGCTCCAACAGCCCCAGTTTTAAGTGCTTCAGGAACGACTTCAACAACGACCAACTTATCTTGGACGACTGCGACAGATAATGTCGGAGTTAGTGGGTATGATGTTTATAAAGATGCCGTTTTATTAGGTTCGACTACAACAGCGACAACCTATGCGGTTAGTGGTTTAATAGCTAATACAACTTATGTTTTTACAGTGAAAGCTAAAGATGCTGCCGGTAATATTTCAGTTGCCAGTAATGCTTTAAGTGTAACTACTACATTGTTTACCTATTGTACTTCGCAAGGGAACAGCGTGGCTGATGAACAAATAGGAAGGGTACAATTAGGCACTATCAATAATGTTTCCACTGGCGGAACAGGATATACTGATTTTACTGCCATTTCAACCAATGTAACACAAGGAACAAGTCAAACGATTACCATAACCCCTAATTGGACTTCTACAGTTTTTAGTGAAGGGTATGGTGTTTTTATCGATTATAATAAAGATGGTGATTTTGCAGATGCCGGAGAAACGGTATGGACCAATGCCGCTTCCAAAACTACTCCGGTTTCCGGTAGTTTTACCATTCCGGTAACGGCTACGCTGGGAGCAACCCGAATGAGAGTTTCTTTAAAATTTAATGGAATTCCAACTGCCTGTGAAACATATGGATATGGTCAAGTAGAAGATTATACGGTTGTAATTGTAGCCGATACTTCTGCACCAACTGCCCCAACAACTCTTACGGCTTCGGGCACAACTCAAAGAACCACTAATTTATCTTGGACTGCTGCTACCGATAATGTTGCTGTTACCGGATATGATGTATTTAAAAACGGAGTTTTATTGGGTTCAACCACAACAGCAACTACTTATGCTGTTTCCGGATTAACCTATTCCACAGCTTATGCTTTTACTGTTAAAGCCAAAGATGCAGCCGGAAATATTTCTACTTCCAGTAATACAG
>NZ_DAINRG010000062.1:0-12529 GCF_036741995.1 Flavobacterium sp.
TGCAGGTTTCCGAGTTCTTCTATATTTACATTCTGGCTTACTTCGGCAGCTGCAAATTCACCGGTGTTTAAATCTCTTCGATTGTAAAAACGCACCACTTTTTCCAATGTGGTTATGGAACCATTATGAAAGTAAGGGGCTGAGATGGCCACATTGCGCAAGCTTGGCACTTTGAATTTTCCGTAATGGGTTGGCTGCGACACAATGGCGCCAATTCCTAAATCGACATAATTGATGCCTAACGGATTTGAAGCTGCGGTATAAAAAGGATTATCCGGGTTTTTTGGCACGCCAAGATTGTCATAGGTAAAATCAGTAAACAACACTTTCTTTTGGTCAGGATCAGGATCGGTTACGTGGCAAAGGGCACATTTGGCTTTTCCTTCAAAAAGCACTAAACCTTTTTGTTCTTCCAGGCTAAGTGTAGCTCTTCCCTGCAGATAATAATCGTATTTGGAGGTGAAAGCATTGACTTCATCTGAAGTTTCAAAACGCATTAAGGCATCGGCTGCATAGGATAAAATATCATCATCAAAAGGAGAATTGCCATAAAGTGCTACGATTTGAGGGTAATAAGCAGCAGCTTTGATTTTGGCTACCACTTGTGCTGTTGATGTATTGTTCATTTCTACCGGATTGAGCAGCGGATGAATCATTTGTTCCTGTAGGTTTGGTGAGCGACCATCTAGAAAGAATCCACCAACAAAAGTTTCATCAATAGTATTGTAATAACGATTTGGAGCAAAAACATTGTAAGCTAAGTTGGGTGCATTTCGATTTCCAAAAGTATTGCTGACGGCACCTTCAGAAACAATCTGGTGCAGTGGGTCACTAAAACCGGTTTCGGGAGAATGGCAGGAAGCACAGGCCTGACCGATTGGATTGGACAGATTGGCGTCGTTGAATAGCAGTTTTCCCAAAGCAATTTTGTCATCAGGAATGGTGCTATATTCTTTTACATCAGAGCAACTGGTGAATACAAGGCTTGTAAAAAGAGTTATGAGAATAAATTTGTAATTCACTATTTAGATTAATTAAAAATAAAGCACAAATATATTTTCTCTTTTTGAAAACACAAACTTTATTTAGACTTATTTTAAATAATAATTTTAAACGATTGATTTTGTATGCGTTATAATAAGAATATTTTAACGTCAAAATACCCAAATGAATGTATAACTTTTTGAACGTTTTTATATGATTGAACAGTTAACCACTTATAGTTAAGGCTATGCTCGTTTACGACTAATGATTTGTTTAAGTCCAGGTTCACAGGTCAACAGATGCCAACTCCTAAAACAATAAATACTTTATTATTTGTATTTAGTAATTCGTCAATTTCTATTAGTAAATATCGCTACCCTTTCTCTCAAATGGCTTAATTAGAAATTCATATAATTCAGCTATTTCAGTAGAGTGTTATAAAAATTCTAGTATTGTCGTTCTTGAATAGAAAGTATTGCTGGTTATTGTTTTGTATTCTGTACTCAATAACGTCATTGGCTCTCAATATTTGATTATTACTTCCATTGTTGTTAGTCAAATATTGATTATTTATAACCGTGCCGGGAGTCTCATTTAAGGAATCATCAGTGGTTACTAATGAATCAAGAAATAGAGCATTTAAAATTTGTGGATTTGGTTGTGTATGTGATACATTGACAACAATATCTCCATTGTCTAATCGGGTATTTATTGTCCAATTGTTTAATTGAATATTGGTATTTGCATTACCCCATTCTATGTTTAATGTGGAAGGAAGAAACAGATAAATTAATTGGTCAACGTTAGTGTATGGATTTAAATTGTGAAGAGGCGGTTGAGCTACATTTATAGAGGCACCAACCTGAAAACGCAGCCAAGCCGAATTTGTCAAAGCGACTTCAGTATTTTGATGTATTGCAGTAAATAAATCAAAATCACTTTTTTTAGAATAGCCTGAAATGTGATTTCTTCTCCTGATATGTCCTGTTAAACAATCAATAGGCGTACAATTAGGGACTGTATGAGATCCACAATTAATAGGCCTGCCAGTAGCATTTTTACATTCTGTCGCGTTAAAAGGGGTATTGTTTTTTTCGAAATGCATTAAAACCCATTCTTCAAACGAGCGAGAAGAAAATGCGATATTAACCCCTGCAGCAGCAGCATCAGTAAAAGTATCGGGAAGCCTTGGATGATTGTCTTTATCGAAAACTGCCCAAGCATAATCTGCTGAACCACTATCTAAAGCATTTTTTGCTATTTGAAAAAGTTGATACGGATTAGTTTGTGGGTTATTTTCGTTTTCATCGGGATAGACTTCAACCCGTTCAAATTTATCTAATGCTTCTTCTGTTTCTCCCCAACTGGTAAAGTAATTGAATTCGGTTGAGGTTCCTTCACAAGCAATAAAAAGTACCGGTTTTTTGGAAACCCTATTTCTCTTTCTCATACTCCAATTTGTTATCTCGATCAAAAATAAAATCCATAGTTTTTATGTTCGGAAGCCCACCGAATTTGCCACTCATATACCATTTGTCAAATGGGATATCATCACGAAGTCCTTCGATGTCTAAATCATAAACGCTATATAGTTTAGTACAACCATATTTGTCTTTTGAAGTAATCCAAATTTGGTCTTTACGGAAATTATTTTTGTCGAGCAAAGTGGTTTCATGAGTTGCGAAAATCAACTGGGAATTGTATGGATTACTTCGAGGATGATGGAATAATGAAATTAAAAACCTGCAAAGGTATGGATGCATGCTGTTATCAACTTCATCTATCCATATTGGCCTTCCTCCAGTAAAATTTAAAGACAGCATTATCTCGGTACATAAACCAACTAATGCAATTGTACCCGTTGATGCTTGGTTTAGTAAATCAAACTGATGTTGTTTAAAAATTTTGTGATCTTTGTAGACATTATGCGTTGTTTTGAAACGCTTATTAATTCTTGAACCAGAGTATGATTCCTTGTTAACACCCGGTTTAAAAAACTCTTCTTCTTCAACAAGTTCTAAGCCTTTTATCCCTAAATCAGATAATTGAACAAGTTTAACAACTTTGTTTTTTATATCCTCCATTCCTTCAATATCACTTTCAAAAAGACTTTTGGCATTTTCGGCAAGCCCAATAAGCATGCCATTGGCAGCAGCATTTAATACCATGTTTCCATGTATAAAATAATTACGCATATTTTCCCAATATTCTTCTCCGCTGTTGCCTAACTCAGATAAGAAAAGACGTTTAGGATTTATTTTGTCAAAGCTGTTTTTGTTTTTAAAGAAATCACGGTTTATACTGGTAATTTTTCTTCCAGTTCTTTTGTAAATTATCTTTTGACTCTTTTCAGGGTAATATTTCAGTGTTTCTTCAATTATACCGTCTCTTTTAGAAATAGCCATACAATAAATGTATTGAACTTTATCCCACCCAATAAAATTAAGAGTGAATTCGGTGGGTTGGTCAGCTGTTTCGACATCGAGTTCAAACGGTTCTGCAAGTTCAATGTTGTCGTTTACATCATATCTGAACGAACGATCTATTAATTGTCGGAAAGCCCAAAAAGCTCGAATTACATTACTTTTACCACTGGCATTGGCTCCATAGATTACCGCTGTTTTGAGCAAACGAAATTTTTTTCCATTTTTTACAGTAATCTCTGCAACATTGTCTGATTTTCCTTTTGCTCCTGATGCTTCCAGACTAAAAAGAGTTTCATCTTTTATTGAGCGATAATTTTTTATTTTAAAATTAATAATCATAATGCTTATTTTTTACAAAAATAAAACAATTTACAACGAAAACAATAAAAACATCTTTAATTTTTGCAAATTAAAAACAAAAAACAGTTATTGTCGTCCTAAGATAGGGTTGATTCTATTCCGTAAATTATTTTCGAAAACAGGCATTACCCAATCATAATTTTGTGTTGGAATATTTATATAGCTCAGTCTAAAAACTTCGTTTTGCATATTTTCACGAGCCTTTAATTTTAAACCAGTTGTGGGCTGCTCAAGCCTTAAATAAATATGTTCATAAAAGCGAGCATTAATTTTTTGTGATTTGCCTATGTAAAGAGGAATCCAGTCTTTTAATTCCGAATGTTTTGACAATCTCTTTTTCTTGGGGTTTGGCACCCATTTTTTTATATATAACGGATCCGTCCATTTGAGACAGAATTCATCTGCCCATTCTTTGAAATGATTAAACTTTGAGTCATTTTTGATTTCTATCAAATATAAACCCTGACATTCAATTTTATCCCATTGTATCTTTTCAAGACTTGAAGGTGAAAATTCAAATGATTCTTCAAAATTTAGTGTTTGGGCAAATTCGAGTAATTCAATTTGTAAGGCGCTAATTTTTTTGTCTATATTTTCCATTTATGCTGTCTGTTTATAATATAAAATCTTCAGTGAAATAATCCTTAATGATTTTTATTTTGCTTTTAGGCACACCAAATTGATTATGAAATCTGTCAAGTATACAATCGGGATTGGGGTTAAGAATAATTATCTCAGGGTAATCTTTTCGTTTTTTAAAAACAGATTTAAAAAGGTCGTTTGAACGTATGTCAGTAACCGGAAATGAATAACCTATGATGTAAATTTTGTCTGCGTCTACTAATCTGTCTCTTGCTTCCGTCCATAAATCCAGAAATAAATCCCCGAATGAATCATATTCTTTATGTTTTACAGGTGGAATAATCAATGGCATAGATGTTAAACCGGAACTATTGGAAGTTCCTTCAGGAACCAATGGATTTTTAATCCTCATTGACATTATCATCATGCCATCAGGGGCAGATTTACCTTTTATGGGTAAGTTTGGTGGATAATATCCGTATGAGAACTCCTCATAGCCATCCATAAACCGCCCGGCAAAACAATCATAAGGATTTATAGTACTTTCATATATAAAGAATTTATCAGCATCTATGTCTTGCATTAATTCCATTTTCCCATTTTCAGGTAAATTATGACTCGTTAGCCAATTACTTGATCCGTGCAATTTCAACAAAATAGGAAAGTCTAACTTTTTTTTTGAATCATCTAATTTTTCCCAACCATTTCTGAATGTTGCTACTGGACTAACAAAATAACCAAAATCGGTATTCCAACCTGTAGCATTTTTTAAAGCCCTATCCATTAGGGTATCCCAGTTAAAGGTAATAATTGAATCCTCATTTGAAAGTTGTTTTGCCAACCTTATGTGCGCATCTGAAATTGGGCCATTTTGAATTTCATTGATTACACTTATAAATAGAAAAATGAGCTGATTATAAGATTTTATTAATGTAACATTGTCTTGTCCTATTTGGAAGTTTTTTTGTTTTAATTTATGATATAGTTTTTCTTGAATTTCTGTGTGCAGTTCTTCAATATCGCCATTGAAGTCTAGAAAATCTAAGATACCGCCATTATTTCTTTCTGCGACATAATGAAGTAATTCACCAATAAGAACCCAAGGATTTTCAGCGATATCAAGCTTTCTGAATGTTTCAAAAAAATCGTTTGCAATTGGCATCTTGACACCTGTTTTTGATTCTTCATAACTTTTCGAAGCACCTGCTCCCAAAATGATAACCTTTTTCATATTTACACTATTGAAAATAAATTGTTGATTAAAGTTGTATTTCAGAATACTATAAGTTTTGATGTGCTAAACCTTTAAATTTGTTTTTCAAGCGGAATTAAGAATATAAAATATTACATAACGATCACCACTTTTAAATCTGAAATCAATCTTCATTTGCTTTAAAAAGATTTTTCATATCGTCTTCAAGAAATTGATATATCCAATTTCTAATAACGCAATATTCATCAACTTTTGAAGTATTGATTTTGTCAATAGTTTTGACAGGATACCGAGCAAAATCATTGACTCTTAAAATTCGATCTAATGAAAAAGTTCTTAAACTTGTTAACTCTTCCTTCTTCAACAAGTCCCAACTAGGTTCTGCTATTTCGAATTTGATATCAAACCTCCCAGATTTAGATGGGCGATACCCAAACATTCCCCAATCATTTAAGTTCCCATCTTTAGTATAAAAAAAGTACTCATGGGGAATTGAACCGTAAAATTGAAAGTCATCTTTAAAAGTTGGAAAGCAATATTCAACAAACTCTTTATAGCAAATTTCAAATTTCCTGAAAAACTCAATAAAATATAATTCACCTTGCTTTTTACTATATTGCATTGTTCTAACTCTTTCCCAATTGCCGTTTTTGTTTTCGTTATAAAGTATTTTACTTTCTTCTAATGACTTATCTGGAAGGGGTAAGTAATGCTGCTTAATTTCATTTATTCCCTGACTTAATAGAATATCTACAATTTTCCCCAGCTCTTTAATTGGAGCAGTATCTCCAGTTGTATTATATTCGGGAACTGTGTGATTTTCTATAATAGCTATTTTAACTTGCTCTTTCAGTTGCTCATTTTCATTAACCTTATATCGATAAAACTGTATAAACTTAAATTTGATTATTCGCTGTTTTAAATCTTGTAGATTTATAGGATATAATGATTCAAATCTCGGCAAATAAAAATCATTTATCTTAAAATCATAGCCTAGTTCTTTCTGATAATAGTATACTATGAGAGCTATTTGCTCTGTTAAGAGTATGTTGGAATTATAGGCGCTTAATCTTCCTTTTTCCATTATTTTCTTTAAATCTTTGAAAATATTTTTCTTAACAGTTGAGATTTGATTCTTTATTAGTAATGATTCATAGGAACCATACAAAGTATTTACTCCCATTCGCCACATCATATCTGAATCGACATTCAATGAGTTGCCGAAATTCTCAAAAATTAACTTGTCATCTGATTTACTTTTACGCGGTAAGAGTGCATAGCCATGAGAATTTATTAAATCTCGTGGTAAAACTATTGCTATGTTACCATTTGTGTATGGATCAAATTTATCTTTAAATTTTTTGAAATTATGCTCCAAGAAATTATTATAAGATTCAACATAGGAGAGTGCTTTATCTTTTTTGAATTGGATTAAGGTATTTAAGTGCGAAGATTTGGCATTTTCTATATAAAAATCTATTGCGCTCTTACCTATATGGTTTTTATAAAAATCGTGTAAAACATCATAGAATTCAATGTCAGACATTTTATCTAACTGGTATGAATGGTAGCAAATAATGTAATCCCTTATTTTTGAATAGTAGAATGATATATTGTACGACTCCTCTGTATTGGATTTGATTAAGATGTTTCGGGTAAATAGATCCTCCGGAATATTTTCATCTAGCGATAAATTTAATTTTTCGAGAATTTGGTTTACATCTATCCCTTCATCTTTATATGTTTGCCACGATGTGTATTCGTGATCAATAATTATTTTACCGATAGCTGCAAGAATCCGCAATCCTGATATGTAGTCAATACGTGTTTTAGCGATAGATTGCTTCAGGTATTTTTGAATTAGTTCTTTATCATTTATTTTATTTGGTACCTTCTTCCCACTATACACCTCGCAAAATAATTTCAAAAAGAATCCATTTTTTAGTTCTCGTAAAATTAAATCTGATATTGCTCCTTTAAAGCCAAATGCCTTTTGGTATAATGGCAAAATATCGTTCAACTCTTTATCGGAGAATTCATTTAATAGAAAACCCGGATTATTGCCTAAATCACTAATGGTTTGGTGTGATTTTTTAAGTTCGTCATAAAGATGCGTAGGATTATCACTAATCTTAAGGATTGAATTTAAAATATTTGATTTGCAACTAATTACGATTTTTACATATTCTAAGTGCTTAGCGGCCAATGCCAGTTCGCTTAGTTCATGAGTAATATTAGAATTAGTGCTTTCATCAACTGCATCAATGAATATTAAGACATTTTTATTTGCAAATCGGCCTAATTCATTAAGTTTTTTCAAGGCAGTATCTGTTTCAGTTCTGCTCGAAAAAGCAAGATTTAAATCTTGAGCTATGCAAACAGCAGGCGATTGTATAATGGCTGCATTGTAAAAAAACACAAATGAGTTCTCTAAATATTGAAGTACTAGAGAACAGATAGCATTTGTTTTACCAACTCCTGCATTTCCTACTAAGCCAAAAACTGATTCTTGAGACTTTAAAAAGTTGTCAAAGCTAATTTGCAAATCTTGGCGCTGTATATACAAGTCTCTTACAAATTTAGAAAAGGGACTGTCGATTCCGCCGATAATTTGACCCATCCTGTCCCATACCTGAGCTTCACAAAAGAGTTTTAAATTTTGAGGTGTAAGCGCGATGAAGTTTTTTAGTGCCTCATATCTAATCCTTAATTCTTCATCTGTTGAAAGTGAATAACCGTTTTTCCAGAAACTCGATTTTTCTGCTATGTTTCCTGTGATATGCTCTTTTGTTATTGTATCATAAACTTTGGTTTCAAGACCATTGGTGATTATGGTAAATGGTGCTATATCATCAAGTAACCTTGCATAAGATATCCCTTGATCACGATCATCATCTGTGATAGGAACAGTATCACTTTTTAATTCAATGACGAATAGATTTTTGCTGTGTCTTTTACAAAGTATATCAGACCTTCCTGTTGCCTTCTTTGTCTTTCCAAGCCTAATTTTAAAAGAGTCTTCCAAAGAAATTTCAGAAACATCAATACCTAAATCATGAAGGTAGGGCAGGAGAATTTTGGCTTTAATATCTTCTTCAGTCATATATGAATTGATTAATCACCAAAGATTTGTTTTAATAAATTTTCTTCTGTAAATGGCCCTCCCAATCCCATAGGTTGCTTTGTAGGGAGCTTGAAAATATAAACAAAAACAGATGTTTTTATTGCACCATGGCCATAAGGAGAGTTCTTAGTCCCTTTTTTGTGAAAATATGCTTCAACTTCGTTTGCACTTGCAACGTTATCAGCTTCGCAACATTTCCAAAAATCGATTAATCCTTTTTTGTAACTATGTTCCGCTTTTCTTCGTTTTTCATTGTTTGTGATTCCTGAATACCAACCACTAAATCTTGGATTTTCACTACCCATAGTTTGCTTAACAAATTTTGTGAGTTGCGTTTTTATTCCGTTTGATGTCATAAGCACTAGTTTTGAGTTGGAATTGCTGCTTGATTTTAAGCCTTATAAATTAGTATTTGATGTCTAATTCTGCAATCAAATATATTAAAATTATTTACTTTTTCCTACTTTTCCAACTGATGTTATGATGGGAGTTTTTGCGGTACTCTCTATAGCTCATGTGAAGATAGATGCCTATAGCATAGGCACCGGCTATAAAAATGATGTGAACCAATGCATTAAGTACTGTATTTTGAATAGAACGCCAATACTATTTAAATAATTTTAGTTTTAATATGCAATTGTGGAATTATAGATTTGCATTTTAGGAATATTGAGATGTATAAAAGCACGGATTACAAATCCGCTATTAGGATAATTATATAAACTTTCTAACTTCAAATTGAAAGAAATCATTTTGTAATTGCAGATATTGATAAAATTGTGAATTCGCAGAAAGATTACCAAATTCATTAAGTGATAGATTCGAAAGTTGTTTATCATCCAGTAATTTGTGTGCCACGCTTGTAATTATACCAAGCCTAACCAATTTAATTAATTCTCGGTTTGTAGTGCCATAAACATGAGTTAGATATTCATCTTCGCCAATAAGACCGAAATCGAATAAAAAGACAATTAGTTTATTTAACTTATAACTAACGAAATCTTCTTCAATCTTAACTTTGACAACACTTAAATTGATGAGAATCTCATCTGACTTTCCATTTAAATTGACATAGACTGTATCTTTATACATTTGATTGTTATAGGCATTTGTGTCTCTTTTCACCTCGCCGTAAGATTTGCCTATGAATATAAAAGGATCAATTGTATTTGCTTTTGCTTTTAGGTACTGAAATGTAGCGGCAATATTCTGTTTTAACGATTGCTTTTGAGTTGTTGTTAAATAGAAATTATAATATTTTTGGGCTGCAGGATTTTTTAAACGCTCTACTTCATAATCAATAATTCTTTCTGATAAATTGCTAACAAAAATTGCGGTAACTTTTTGGATAAGATTCAAGCTTTCCCATTCTTCCTGCGAAAAGTATTGAAAATTTATTACGATTTGCGAAATTACAGTATCAAAATTATCATAGATTTCCTCAAAGCTATTTTCAATAAAATATTTCTTTATCCTTGTGTCTTGCTCAATCGCGTTCCTATTTTTAATTAGAAATGTTGTATTGTCTTTAATTTTTTGATCTTTTTCTCGCCGTTTTTCTTTGACTTGCTCTTTGGTAAGGTAATCAGTTTTTGCAAAATCTAGGTCATCAATGTTATAGCTGTTAAGTAAAGGATTTTCAATTTTGTCTTTAAAACTATGATTTCTTAATAATTCAATCTTATTAGTCATTGAATATTTTCCTTGAAAATCTTCACAATTAACAAAGTGAATTTTGGGATTAAGTTTTTCTAAATTTTGCTCTTGAAATACATAATTTAATCTATTCACTCGTCCAATTAGATTTACTAAATCTTTGCCATCAAGATAATTTGTGCTGGTAATAAATATTGTATCAATAGGTAAATTTACGCCTTCTAATATTACTTTATTAGCAACTATATATTTTAAACTTGAGATAGTTTTAAATTTATACTCAAGGTATTCTTTAATTTGATTTGGAATTTTCCCGTGAATATAAACAATGCCTTTTTTCAAATATTTGTTTGCATAGAACTTTTCGTGAACTTCGTTACTTATAGTATTGACAATTTGATTAATTTCTATATCAGATGGATATTCCGGCAGCTTTTCATAAAGTTCTCTTGAAAGCTTTTCTATGTTCTTTGGTCGAAAATTGTAGATGAAATTTTTTGTTTGACTATTTTTTTCGATGTATTGATAAAAGCTACTAGATTCGTTTAAAGTTAAATATTCGTTTGTGAAGCGATTGTAGATTGATGTTATTTCATTTTCCCAAAGAAAAATATCCTCAGATTTCAAGTTGTGCTTAACTACAGCAGATTCAGTTTTTGTATTTACATTTGATTTAATATTGTCTGGAAAATCAATTAATGGAGACAGGTAAATTACTTTCGTACTGTTTATTGCTCTATTCATTTCAATTAAACGAGTTAGCAAAATCCCACGGGAATTCTTTTTATTATACCTAAAAATATTGTGTGCTTCATCAATAAAAAGAATATCAAAAGCCACGCTCTTTCTGAGTAACCTTGTTGCTCTTTCTTGGGTTAAAACACCAATGAATTTTTCTTCTCCATTATACATTTCGTCATGAGTGATTAACTTATAACTAAGATTTAAATCTTTTATGTCTTTAAAATTTTGAACTAACAATGATTTGGTAGGGACAATTATACCTATCCGCTGATATGTATTATTAATTATGAAATCTTTTATTAGTGAGCTTTTACCAAAAGAAGTTGGAGCTACGTAGACTAGACTTTCAATGTTACTATTGAGTAACGTATTACTCGCCGAATGCTGTTCTAAGGTTTCTAGGTGTCGTTCTCTAATATTGATAAATTTCTCATTAATTATTTTATACGTTAGTAAACCACTTATACTATTTATTTGAAGCAGATCGTTATGCAAAATTGTTTTGCAGATAGGATAAAATCCAATTTGCAAGCTGATATCATATAAAGGCTGAAAATCTCTAAACAGTAGTGAATATTTTAAAATTATGTAGTAACCTAATCTGAAATAACTTTTATTTCTATTGTCATTATCGTAAACTTTGAAAAATAGCAGCGCGCATAATAGAATATACTCTTTTTCTGAATCTGAAATTGAAATATTGGACAATATAAGTTTTGAGAAAACTACATTAAATTCTTCGCTATTTTTTAGAGCCGTAAGCTGTGATTTTTCTGACATACCTTATGTGTTTATGTAGGCTATGAAATCATCCACATTTTTTTTGTTGATACAAAGGATGTTTATGTTTTTGTATTCATAATTTTTAACTAATCCTGTTAATTTGGTTTTCAAATCGGCTCTGTCGATACATTTCCAATTAGCATCTAAGTAGATAGTTGAGCTTGGTATGACATTAAAATTTTTTATGTGGTTAAAGGAGCCTTTCAAAAATTGCTTTTTAAAATCGGTTAAATTTTGAATCAGAGTTTTATTTGGATTAACTTGTTGAAGGCTGGCATGGTTAACCGCATTTGACCAAGGGTCTATAGGATTACCATGTGCATCTAGCTTTGATCCGTTTAGTTTATCTCTAAGATCACGGTATGCTTCTCCAATATTTGAATTATGAGTTGCAGTAGTAGTAGTTGATAAACTCGATTTACTTTCATATAGAAATATTTCATTCTCAAATTGATACAGACCGTCAAAACCTTTCTTCATTGATTTAGTTTCCTCTAAATTCTTAAATAAAAAGTGCTGTTTAAAATCTAATTGGTTTAAATATAAATGACAAAAAAATTCGGCAATGAAACCGTGCTTTTTTGCTTCATCTTTTCCAACAAACCAATTCCGTATTTCAATCTTTAAAACATCAATATCTTTATCGCCGGCTATTCC
>NZ_DAINRG010000063.1:0-12505 GCF_036741995.1 Flavobacterium sp.
TTGCTTTAAGGTTCATTGTTGAGTTAAAAGATGAAATTATTTTGATTAATAATCAAATGTAGTAAACTTCTCTTATTTATTTAGATTTTTCGAGATGTGGCTATTACAGATGTTTTTTCTAGACTCTTTTAATTTGATACTAATGTAGATTCCTATTATTATAACCGGTATAGCCATTACAATTTCATACCACTCCATATTTTGAATTTTAGGTAGTCAAAATATAAAATGCTAATTTATAGTCGTATGCGATTCGGGAATATTTATTATTTAAATTTCGGAATAAAAAAAGATGCCCGGAGGCATCTTAGTTTTCGTGGTATTTCTGAAGTTTGAATTAATATTTTTTGAACACCTTATGAGTTTATTAATTTAAAAAAGTCTGAAAGTTTAATATTTCTAGCTTCGCAAATCTTATTTAAAGTGTATAAAGTGATAGTGTACTTTTCATCATTAAATATTCTTCTGGCAGTCTTTTCATCAATGTTGTGACTGAGGGCAAATTGAGTTTTTGCCTGCTCGTTACCAATCCATTCCTTGGCTATATAGTCACATATTTTTCTGTTTAAATCGGCCATATAGACAAATTAAGATGTTAAATCTCAAAATTTATCGGACAGCTGTCCGATTGTAGGAATTAATTATTATATTTGTGTCAGAATATTTAAATTTGCGATTCTTCATATAAATAATATTTGAAGCATTCGCTTTGAATCCCGCCATTGAAAACTGGTAATTTTTGCAACGGGAAGATAAGTGTCAATGCTCACGCTCCAGGGCGTGGGCTCACTTATTGTTGCACGGTATACCAGTACCTCAATGGCAATAAGCTGAGTTCCGCGCCTTTTTTTGTGGCATAAACTCAACGATTCTCTGCGCATCTCTTCACTTATTTACGGATTGCAAATCATTACAGATTTTAGAACACAGCAAAGCCTGCCTCAACGCCATTTCTTGGATTTTGAAATTTAGTTTAGGTTGGGGCAGCTTTTTAAATGATTATCTAACCAAACCCTACAGCCTATGCTATAAACAATCTAACTAACACTTCAATCAAAAAAAGGCCCTCTGCATCTTCTTGGCGGTTGAACAGAGGACCGGTAGACAAACAAAACTAATGTTTCATTTAACCAAACCAATATTATGAATAAAAATTCATTGTACAAGGCTCGAGCGCCTTTATTGTACTTACTTTTTATAAGCCTATTTTATTGTAATGCCTTATTTGCCCAAAGCGCACAATCTACTAATGTTACAGGCATAGTGACTGATGCCAATGGAGTATTAACCGGAGTAACAGTAAATGTGAAAGGTACTAACCAAAGTACCATAACCGACAATGCAGGAAAGTTTGCCCTAACTACTAACTCAAATGCAATACTGACTTTTAGCTACATAGGATACAAGGAAGTCACTGTCACGCTTGACAGCCGTTCTGTTATTAATGTAACGATGCAGGAGGATTCAACAACTCTGAAAGAAGTTACTATTAATGCTGGCTATTATACTGTAAAAGACAAGGAGCGTACAGGGAGCATTTCGAAAATTACATCCAAGGATATTTCAACACAACCCGTGGCTAATGTGCTTGCTGCGATGCAAGGACGTATGGCAGGTGTCGATATTACCCAAACGACTGGAGTGCCGGGTGGTGGATTTGATATTCGGATTCGAGGGTTGAACAGTTTGCGTAACAGTGGTAATGCGACGTTGTATGTAATTGATGGCGTGCCGTTTGCCTCGGATGCTATTGGAGATTCGCAAACCTCATCGACTTTGCCTACAGCTACGAGCCCGCTAAACTCGATCAATCCGAGTGATATTGAAAGCATCGAGATTTTGAAAGATGCCGATGCTACCGCTATTTATGGTTCTCGTGGTGCTAATGGTGTGGTCCTGATTACTACCAAAAAAGGCAAGGCAGGAAAAACGCAGTTTACTGCTAGTGCCAGTACCGGAACTGGGCAAATTACCAAAAAGCTTGACTTGCTGAATACCGCACAATACCTTGCGATACGCCAACAAGCGTTTGTTAACGATGGTATTACTACTTACCCCTATAATGCTTTTGATGTTAACGGTACTTGGGATGTGAACCGCTACACCGATTGGCAAAAGGAATTAACTGGTGGTACTGCTGTGATTAAGACGTTGCAAGCTAATGTTTCGGGAGGTTCGGCACAAACCCATTTTTTGGTTAGTGGGAACACCTATACCCAAAGCACTGTATTTCCGGGAGACTTTGACTATAAAAAAGGGGCTGTGCATGTGAGTTTGGATCATGAGAGTGATGATAAACGGTTTAAAGTAGTATTCTCGGGTGGTTATGATGTACAGGATAACGACCAACCTGCAGCCGACCTTACGCGGATTTCGAGAAATCTTGCTCCGAATGCTCCTGCGCTATATGATGCCGATGGCAACCTAAATTGGGAAAACAGTACCTGGGAGAATCCGTTAGCGGCTTTGCGTTCGGAATCTTTAGCTAAAACGAATAGTTTGGTGGCAAACAGTACGTTTTCGTATCAATTGCCTTATGGGTTTACTGCTAAGACTAGTTTGGGGTTTACCGACTTGAGGCATCATGAAAGCCGGACCGATCCTTCGACCATTTATGACCCTGTATATGAAGCCGGAGCGGAATATTCGTCTATCTTTTTAACTACTTCAAGCCGACAATCGTGGATTGTAGAACCGCAATTGCAATGGAACCGCACGGTTGGTAAAGGTAAAGTGACTGCCTTGGTTGGTGGGACTTTTCAAAATCAAGAAAGTAACAGTATGCTGCAATATGGGTCGGGCTTTACCAGTAATAGTTTGCTGTACAATTTAGCTTCTGCCAGTTTTAGCAAAACCTTTTATGATGATGTGACCGAATACCGTTATCAAGCCTTTTTTGGAAGGGTAAACTTTTTATGGCAGGATAAATACATTTTGAACCTGACCGGTCGTCGTGATGGGTCGAGCCGGTTTGGACCTGGTAAGCAGTTTGCTAATTTTGGCGCTGTGGGTGCTGCCTGGTTGTTCTCGGACGAGAAACCGATTAAAGACAAAATACCTTTTTTAAGTTTTGGAAAACTTAGAGGCAGCTATGGGATTACGGGAAATGATCAGATAGGCGATTATCAGTTTTTAAATACCTATCAATCGAGCGGTACGGTGTATGACGGCACGGTGGGATTGAGCCCGATACGGTTGTATAATCCTAATTTTAGTTGGGAGACCAACAGAAAGCTAGAAGCGGCTTTGGAGCTTGGTTTATTGAAAGACCGCATCTTTACTACAGTGAGTTGGTACAGAAACCGCTCTTCGAACCAGTTGATTGGTATGCCATTGCCTGCTACCACAGGTTTTACTTCGATGCAATCGAACTTGGCTGCTACTGTTGAGAATACCGGATTGGAATTGACGCTGCGCACGGTGAATGTGCAAAAAGATTCGTTTGGATGGACAACGAATTTTAATCTTACTGTGCCTAAAAATAAGTTGATTGCTTTTCCGGGGCTTGCCAGCAGTACCTACAGCAATCAATATGTGATTGGAGAATCTATTAATATTAAAAAACTGTATCACTTTACCGGTGTGAATCCGCAAACGGGTGTTTATGAGTTTGAAGATGTGAATGGAGACGGTCAATTGACCATTGCCGATGCCCAAACGGTTAGGGATTTTAGCCCGACTTATTATGGTGGACTGCAAAACCAGTTGCGGTATAAGCACTTTCAATTGGACTTTTTGTTTCAGTTTGTGAAGCAATTGAACTGGAATGCGGCTACGCAGTATTCGGCTCCCGGTGCTTTTGGGAATCAACCCGCTTCTGTTGTGGGCGGTTGGCAGCAAGCAGGTGATATCGCTACCCATCAAATTTATACCACCGGATTGAATAGTGATGCCGTGAATGCTTATGGACGTTATGCCACCAGTGATGCTGCTGTGAGTGATGCCTCATACATACGATTGAAAAATGTAGCCCTTTCGTATGTAGTACCCAGCTATGTGAAAGGATTGCAATGTAAGTTGACTTTGCAGGGTCAAAACCTACTACTTATTACACCGTATAAAGACGGTGATCCCGAGTTTAGAAGCTTTAATTATCTGCCTCCTTTACGCATTGTTAGTTTAGGAGCCGAGTTTAAATTTTAAAAAGAAGAGACATGAAAAATAAACTAAAAACTATATCATTTTTTTGGCCAGTGGCTGTTTGGGGCGTATTACTGTGCCTTGCTACTTCGTGTGATAATTTTGTAGGTGTGGAGCAACCTAATTCGCAACTGACGGGTACGGCTGTATTTGAAAACAATACTACTGCAACTGCTGCCATGAAGGACATTTATGCTAAGATGCGCGACAATGGGTTACTGACCGGTAAGTCGGTTGGGTTATCGAACTTACTAGGGCAATATACTGATGAATTGGTGTGCTATCAGACAGGTGTTACTACGGCAGAACCCTTTTATAACAATAGTGTGACGGCTACTAATGGTTATGTGCAACAGTTGTGGAACAGTACCTATAATCAGATTTATGCGACTAATGCCGTGATTGAAGGTGTTACTGCTTCGACAGGTATGACTACTGCACAAAAAAATCAACTTATTGGGGAAGCGCTTTTTGTTAGGGCGTTGCTGCATTCCTATTTGGCAGGTGTTTATGGTGGTTGCCCTTATATTACCACAACCGATTATGTGCAAAACAGTACTGTGCATCGATTGACTACCGTGGCAGTTTATAATGAGTGCATTGCTGATTTGGAGGAATCTGCTACGTTGTTGCCAGAGAGCTATATTAGTTATGAAAGAATAAGACCCAACCAATATGCTGCTAGAGCGTTGCTTGCCCGATTGTATTTGTATACAGGGCAATGGGCACAAGCCAGTAATGAAGCTTCGGCGGTGTTGAACCAAACGGCAATGTATGTGTGGGAACCGGATTTAGACAAGGTATTTCTAAAAGAATGCACGAGTACTATTTGGCAATTTTCAGCCAGTGGTGGCTATGCTAATGCGCAGGAAGGTGCTTTGTTTGTTTTTAATGCAGGTCCTCCACCTACGGTAGCATTGAGTCAGTATTTATACAATTCGTTTGCCACAAATGACCAACGTAGAAATCATTGGATTAGAAGTATTACCGATGGCACGACTACTTGGTACCAACCTTATAAATACCAACAGGATAACAGTTCGACAACGACTACTTCGTATTCGGTTATGTTGCGACTGGCAGAGCAGTATTTGATTAGAGCGGAAGCCCGAGCGCAACAAGGTGATTTGATAGGTGCCAAGCAAGATTTGGATTTTGTACGCAACAATGCCGGACTTGGTGGTACTACTGCTACGACTAGTACCGCAATTATTACTGCGGTTATGGAAGAGCGCAGGTTTGAGTTTTTTACCGAATTGGGCATGCGCTTTTTTGATTTGCAACGAACAGGAGCTTTGGATGCAACCTTAACTCCTGTTAAACCGGGATGGAATACTACAGATGGTCTTTGGCCGGTGCCTCAATCGGAATTATTGATTAACCCAAATCTTGCTCCGCAGAATGCAGGCTATTAGAATGAGAAATCCATTTATTATTTTTTTTGTGTTAGTTTCCTGCTCTGTCATGGGGCAGGTTACGAACAAAAAGCTTCTTACCGAGGCAGATTACCATTTATGGAGTACTATGGAAATGCAAGCAGTGTCTGCTAAAGGGAATTGGGTAAGCTATCATTTGGCTTATGAGAGTGGTATGGATACCCTTTTTGTGCGGAATAAAGAAGCTACCAAAACCTATTCTTTTGCCAAAGGGTATGATGGGAAGTTTGCCAAAGATGCTTTTTTTAGTTGTATGCTGCCGGACAATGTACTTTCGGTTTTGAATTTAAAAACAGGAGTCGTTAGGCAGCTTAAAGAGATTACCCAATATGCTTTCTCGGCGGATGGCACTACTTTGGTTACGTTGACCGAGACACAACAACTTACTATGGAACGGCTTGATGGTATTGGAACGGAAACGATAGCCTCTGTTACCAGGTTTTATCTTAATCCGACCACTACGGGAATGGTTTATGCCATAGCAAAGGAAAAAGCCTCGTTGCATTATTGCCCTTTTGATGGTAATAGGGAGCATTTTCAGAAATTGGAATCTGATGGTGAGGCTACCTTTGAAAACATTGTTTGGCAACGCAAAGGGCAATCTTTTGCCTTTGTGAAAAGTTATAAAGACACGCTTGATATTCGGAATGGTAAAAACCTGTATGTATATCGATTAGCCGGGAACAAACTTTTTGGTTTTGATGCAAATAGTGTGCCTTCTATAGCCAAAGGCAGTCGCATAGAAGCACCACTTTGGACCCGCTTTATGATTTCGGATGATGGGCAACGGGTGTTCTTTTATCTTACTGAGCCATCGGCTACAAATCCTGAAAAGCCATTAGTACAAATATGGAATGGCAATGATGCCTGGCCTTACCCGCAGGCGCAACGAACAGGTAGGTTTGACAAGGCGTCGAAATGTGCTGTTTGGTGGCCTGATAGTGGGCGATTTTTAAGGATAACAAGCACAGAGCTACCTAAAATGATGTTGAGTGGTGACCAGCACTATGCGGTTACTTACAATCCGATGGGGGATAAACCTCAGTTTACTCAGGATTTTACCGCTGATTTTTATATTACAAATTTGTCAAGTGGAGAAAAAACTAAATTCTTGGCGGATCAACTATGTGATATTGCGGAAATCACGCCCTCATATGGCGGTAAGTATGTAGCTTATTTTAAAAACAAGCAATGGTGGGTTTATGATATCGCCCGTAAAAAACATTTTAATGTCAGTATTGGAATTAGGGAATCGTTAGCTGATGAAGCAAAGGATAAGTCAGGGCAAAAGCCAGCTTGCGGCATTGTAGGATGGACGAAAGATGATACCGATATTATCCTTTATGATGAATATGATTTGTGGAGCGTAAGTTTGGCCGATTTGAAAGCCAAGCGACTTTCCAGAGGAAGAGAACAAGGAATTTCTTTTCGATTGGTTTATCCGTTGGGAGAGGTGAAACTGACGATGAACTTTGATGGGTTTACTTTTCGGGAATTGGATTTAAGCAACAAACTTTATCTACAAGCCTTTGGAAAAGATACCAAACAATCGGGGTTCTATGAATGGAATGGAACTGAAAAGCCAATCGTGTTTAAAGATAAAAGCATTACTCAATTTGGTTTTACAACTGGGAGTGATACCTACTATTATGCTGAACAGGATTTTGATGCGCCACCGGCTATCATGGCTATTGGGAAATTGAAAAATGTTGCAAAAATTGTGGTGCAGAGTAATCCGCAACATTTTACTTATCATTGGGGTACCTCACAACTTATCAGTTACACCAATTCTAAAAATCAACATTTGCAAGGTGCTTTGTACTACCCGGCAAACTATAACCCATCAAAAAAATATCCCATGGTCGTTTATATTTATGAGCGGTTGAGTCAGGAGGTTCATCGATATGTTAACCCAACACTGCACAACAACATTGGTATTAATACCAGTAATTTGACTGCTCATGGCTATTTGGTTTTGCATCCCGATATATCGTATACTATGGACGATGTTGGTATTTCGGCAACGGATTGTGTGGTTAGTGCCACTAAAGCTGTGATAGCTATGGGTATAGTACAACCTGATAAAATAGGGTTAACAGGTCATTCGTTTGGAGGCTATGAAGTTAATTTTATCGCTACGCAAACGGACATTTTCGCTACCATTGTTTCGGGTGCAGGCTCTTCGGATTTGGTTAACACTTATCTTTCGATTGGGTGGAATACCGGTAAAGTTGAAACTTGGCGATTTGAAGATCATCAGTATCGCATGCCACTGCCTCTGTTTTCTAATATGGAGGGATTCTTGAGGAATTCTCCGGTTATGCAGGCTCAAAACATCACTACCCCTATGCTAATTTGGACGGGTGAAGAGGACCGGCAAGTGGATTATCATCAAACTATAGAATTTTACAATGCTCTACGACGGTTAGGGAAGAAAACTATTATGCTTGTTTACCCGAACAATGGGCACATATTGACTGAAAGTGATAGTAGAGAAGACTTTACCCATCGGTATGAATCATGGCTTGCTACTTATTTAAAAGATGCATCACCACCTGAATGGATTGCAAAAGGAATGCGATAACCAATCTTTATAAAATCAAAAGCAGTTCCTAGTGATTAGGAACTGCTTTTTTTGTGTTTAATGGTTTAGTTAAGTCTCCACAACTGAACCGCACAATGTGTGGCATCGGTCATCCCAAAGATTTGCGCACCTCCCGTTTGGGTTTCTGTACACAAAACTCCTGTGTTCACGTTGTCACAATTGTTTTTAAACACACAAGTAGGACCTTGTTTGATGTAGCCCGGCACTGAGCTTACAGCTTTAGCATTTTTTGATGCTGTGGTAGTGAAAGCACTGGCTACTGCTGCTGTAAAAAGGATTACAGACAGGAACATTTTTCCATTTTTCATGATGTAAAAAATTAAATTATTGATTTGATCTACTTTTTTCTACAGGTGTTCGATCTTATTCCTGATGCTATATTATTTATCGCCTTGCCGATGTATCGAGTTGATAGGCTACCAGAGTGTTATTAAACAGGAAGTACACTTTGCCTTTTGTGGCCCACATAGTTTGTGGCTTTTTATCGTTAAGATTATAGACATAAAAGCTATACTCGTAAGTTTTGGTGTTGAGGTTGTATACATCAATCACAGAGGTTTGTTTCCAGAGGTTAAGTGATTCATAACGTCCCCGAAGGTTGGAATTCACAAACAGTTGATTGCCTGAAGTGCTGCTGAGCTTATTAACCATCAGTGGAGGTACTGCCATCTTTCTGTCGCCGTTACTTAAAGTGGCGATTTTAATCTTAGCCGTAGTTGTCGTATCAATGGTGTTTCCGCGATAGGAAAGTTTTACTGTTTTATCGGCCACAATAAATTGATTGCGGTAATAGTAGCTGTAGATGAGTTTTTGAATTTGTGGATTGTAGCGCAGTATTCCGTCACAATCGAAGATGCCGTCTATTTGTTTTTGCAAAAGCCCTTCACCATAGATTACCCTTGTTTTATTATTTGAAAAGGTCATGGTTCCTAGTATACTTTGTCCTGTTTTTAGGCTTTTACCGCGAAAGATTGCTGAGGTGGAATCGATGGGTTCAAAGGAAGAGAAGAATGTTTTACTATCAAGAAGTTGTTTTGCTTGCCAGTTTGATATGTCGCCTTTGAAGATACAGGGTACGGTACCGTCTGTTAGGTAAAAACTAGAATCGATTATCCTAACTTGCGCTGACCGGAATGGTAGTTTGTAGGTATTGAGTTCAATTTTATAATTACCTACTAGCTTCAAATCACTACTGATGGCTACTATTGAAAGTGGTGCAGCATAGTTTCCTAAGTAAAGAATGCCATTAGTCATCCCTGCAAAATAATATCCGTTGTATGGTAAGGTTAATTGCCCTGATTTACTGTAAAGATGCGGCGGATATCTGCGGACAAAATTGTTTTCCTGATGGATGATTTGCTCTGATTTTAGGAAGAGAAAGAGAACTATACCAACCGAGAAAATACTTGTTGTGAGTAGGACGATTAGTTTATATCTTGTTTTCCAAATTTTGTTTTGTAGTGGTAATTGTTCTAACGAAAAAATGATTGCTACTGCGGCAAGAAAGCAAAAGACTAAGTTGAAAAGTAGGTGTTGGTTCCATGTCATTTTTTCCAGTATTCCGCCGCAGGAACAAGGAACAAATTCACTGTAATGTAATATGATATATATGTAAGCCGAGAACATCATCATTAACCCAAAAGAGGCTACCAAGGCAAAGAATTGTGTGCGATTAAACATTAGTAAAATTGCAATACTAATTTCAAAAGCAGGAATAAACCAAGAAACCCAGCCGGCAAATGCACTTAGTAATGGAGACTGCCCTAGTTGAATGGTAAAGCTTTCGTAATCGGATAATTTGCTGAAGGCTGCATAGGTGAAAAGGATAATAAACAAGTAGCCAACAATGTCGATGCAATACTTTT
The DNA here is from genome assembly GCF_036741995.1 of Flavobacterium sp. Taxonomy (GTDB): domain Bacteria; phylum Bacteroidota; class Bacteroidia; order Flavobacteriales; family Flavobacteriaceae; genus Flavobacterium. The sequence goes on from NZ_DAINRG010000063.1 coordinate 10,047, forward strand.
TAATGGTGACCGAATTTTTCATTTGCAATGCTTTTAATACTGTAAAATTCTATAAATGAAATATTTATGTTATTTCAATTCGGGAATATTTACAAGTAAAAAACGGAATAAGATTACAAATCAGTATTCTCGCGCTTGAGTTCGCTTGGAGGATAATTGAATTTTTTTTTGAATGCTTTGTAGAAGTTGGTATAATCAGTAAAACCACTTAGTAAAGCAATTTCTTTTAAAGGAATTCTGGTTTTTTCTATTAATGTATGGGCCTTTTTAAGTCTTTCCTCATTATAGAATTGGTAAATACTGGTTTTTAATAGTCTTCGAAAGTTTTCTTTTAAAGTGAATTCGTTTGTGCCGAACATTTTTGATAGCCTCTTTGTAGATGGTAGTGGTTCTTCTAAATGATTTTGAATGTAATCGAGGACTTTTTGAACCATGAGGACTGTGGTATCGTTTGTTGCACCTAAATCAATTTTAGTATTCTTGTATGGACTAGAATATCCAATTTCCTGCAATTTCTCTGCTACTTGGTTGAGCATGTTTGCCAGTTCATCAAATTGCTCATCAAGACCTTCTACTACCATTCGATAGTTTAGATTACCATAAGCTATTTCTAATAGCATACGGTAAATGGATTTTATTCGTTCCTGGTTTTGTTGCTTGTCCATCGGTATATGTAATTGAAGAAGTATCGGAAGGGATATGGGAAGTGAGGACAAAGCTATGTAATGTGTATTTCTGAATCAAGAAGTATAGTGTGTGATTCGGGAATTAAATACTATATTTTTTGGTTATTTTACAAACAAAAAGCATTGCAGTTTACTTGCAATGCTTTTTACTTATTGAGTAATACTTTTTACAATTAACCTGTATAGCTTAATAAAACTTTACCATCTTCAGACTGCATAATATCTTTTAGCGTATCCCTTAAAACTATCATATCTGCACTTACTTTAATATCAAGTACACGAGCATAGATTTGTGTACTTTTCAAGTTTTTGTGACCAAGCATTTTGCTAACACTTTCAATTGGCACGCCATTACTAAGTGTAACTGTTGTTGCAAAAGTATGTCTAGCCGCATGAAATGTTAGGTCTTTATTAATGCCACAAACATCAGCTATTTCTTTTAAGTAACTGTTCATTTTTTGATTACTTAATATTGGTAAAACACGATTTTCATTAAGACATTTAGGACTGTTTGAATATCGGTCAAGAATTTCTTTTGCAATTGGCAGTAAGGGAATATTAGATGGTCCATCAGTTTTCTGTCTGTTTTTAAAAATCCATATTATACCATCAATCCCTAAAGAAATATTTTCGGGAGAAAGTTGTTTTACGTCAATATATGCAAGACCTGTATAGCAGCTGAAAACAAAAATATCCCTAACCAATTTAAGACGTTCTGATACAAAATTTTTCTTGTAGATAGTTCTAAGTTCAACAAGTGTCAAATAATCTCTTTCGACTTCCTTTACTTTAGCCTCATACTTGAGAAATGGGTCTCTGACTATCCATTCATTTTTAAGACAAATATTGATTATCTTCTGAAAATTCTTCACATACTTTACTGCCGTGTTGTGGCAGCAATCTTTTTCTGATTTCAAGTAAAACTCATATTCAGTTACAAATTCGTAATCTATATCGGCAATGTTCATGTCAGTCGCTTTATACTTCCATTGTATAAAACTTTCTGTATGCTTTAATGAAGTATCATAGCGCTCCGCAGTTCCTTTAGCGAATTCATCAGGGACTAAAGCCCACATTTTTCTATTGTGTTCTTTGAAAATAGGAACTATCATATACTTAGCTTGATCAGTACCTGTTACTTTTGATTTGACAACCGCAGCCGTAACAGGCTTTTTATCTTTCATGGCCATGTGATGTGCATCATAAATCTCCTGTTCAAAGGTTTTAAGATAGCTATTCATAGATTTTACTTCTTGGGTTCTACCAATTAGTCTTTGCAATTTATTATCCCAAAGTTCCGGTGGAATACTTCTTTTGCATGAGATTTCTTTTGGAATACCATCGATTGTGATTCGTGCATAAAGAGGCACAGTTCCGTTGGCTTTTTGTTTGTTCTTTTTGAGTAGAAAAAGAAGGCTGAAAGTTTTGTTCATAATGATGTCATTTTAGATTTATAAAATTATCTATCAATCACACCTGACACAAGATGTACACTATTTGAACAGGTTGTTAGTCAGGTCGTTCAGCGAATTTCAGTGACCCATTTACGTTGAAATAAATAGGTCACTAAATAGGTCACTGATACGATACCATTTAATGAACTTCTTTGATACAGCTACAAAGCAAAAAACGCCGTAAAACATAAGTTTTACAGCGTTTTGCTTCAATTTACCTTTCGGTCAGCGGAGAAAGAGGGATTCGAACCCCCGGACCTGTTACAGTCAACAGTTTTCAAGACTGCCGCAATCGACCACTCTGCCATTTCTCCAATAA
>NZ_DAINRG010000064.1:0-12067 GCF_036741995.1 Flavobacterium sp.
TAGAAAACATGAATAAAGTAAATGTTTTAATTACAGATAAAACAGGAACTATTACTGAGGGAAAACCATCAGTAGAAAGAATTTATGCATCCAATAACAATGATGATGAACTAATCCAAAGTATTGCTTCTTTAAATCAACACAGCGAACATCCCTTAGCACAAGCGGTTGTCAATTATGCTAAATCAAAATCCATTTCTTTAATCGAAGTAAAAGATTTTGAAGCCGTGTCAGGAAAAGGAGTTACAGGAACAGTAACCAATAAAAAAGTAGCATTAGGAAATAAAAAACTAATGGAACAAGTAAAAGCAAGTGTTTCAAATGATTTGGAAAACAAAATTATAGCCGAACAAAAACTAGGGAAAACTGTTTCATATATTGCTGTTGATGGAGTTGCAGTTGGTTTTATATCAATCACTGATGCAATTAAAATATCGAGTAAAGAAGCTATAAAAGAACTAATGCAACAAGGTGTTGAAGTAGTAATGTTAACTGGCGACAATGTTAATACAGCCAAAGCCGTTGCAGATGAATTAAACTTATCATCCTACAAAGCAGGATGTTTACCAGAAGATAAATTAAATGAAATTAAACGTTTACAATCCGAAGGTAAAATTGTAGCCATGGCAGGCGATGGTATAAATGATGCTCCGGCCTTGGCACAAGCTAATATAGGAATAGCTATGGGAACCGGAACGGATGTAGCCATAGAAAGTGCCAAAATAACTTTGGTAAAAGGCGATTTACAAGGCATTGTAAAAGCCAAGAATTTAAGTCATGCTGTGATGAAAAACATTAAGCAGAACTTATTTTTTGCCTTTTTCTACAATGTTTTAGGAGTGCCAATTGCAGCAGGTGTTTTATATCCATTTTTCGGAATTTTATTGTCCCCAATGATTGCCGCTTTAGCCATGTCATTTAGCTCAGTATCTGTAATAGTAAATGCGTTACGATTACGAAATTTAAAACTTTAATAAATCAAATTATGAAAATTAAACTCTCAACTATAATATTCTTTCTTACGATAACTGCATCAGCGCAAAAAACAGTCCGTTACGATTTATATGTAAGGGATACCATAGTAAACTATTTTGGGAAAGATAAAAGAGCCATTGCTGTCAATGGTCAAATTCCTATGCCAACACTTACATTTACTGAGGGCGACATCGCCGAAATTTATGTACATAACGAACTAAAAGAAGAAACTTCATTGCATTGGCACGGTTTATTTCTGCCAAATAAAGAAGATGGCGTTCCAAACCTTACACAAATGCCAATTAAACCCGGAACAACTCACAAATATACTTTTCCAATCATTCAAAACGGAACACATTGGTACCATAGTCATTCTGGCTTACAGGAGCAAATTGGAATGTATGGAAATTTTGTTATGCTAAAAAAGTCAAATGATCCAACTTTTAGAAAAGGAATTGACGATTTACCGACAGTTCCAATTGTTTTAAGCGAATGGACAGATATGAACCCAAACAATATTCACAGAATGTTGCACAATGCGAATGATTATCCAGCCATCAAAAAAGGAACAACTCAAAGTTATGCCGAAGCGATAAAGCAAGGCTATTTGGGTGTAAAACTGAAAAATGAGTGGAAACGTATGAACGCAATGGATGTAAGCGATGTGTTTTATGATAAAATTTTTATGAATGGTAAACAAAGTACAGAACTTAAAAGTATTAATGAAAAATCATTGAAAGCAGGAGATAAAGTACGTTTGCGCATTGCCAATGGTGGGGCATCGTCTTATTTTTGGTTAACTTATGCAGGAGGAAAAATAACTGTCGTTGCCAATGATGGTAATGATGTTGAACCTGTAGAAGTAGATAGATTAATAGTAGCAGTTTCTGAAACTTATGATGTTGTTCTTACTATTCCTGCTGATAAAACTGCTTTTGAATTTTTAGCAACTACCGAAGATAGACTATACTCGGCTTCATATTATATTGGTAATGGTATCAAGCAATTGATTGAACCATTACCAAAGTTAAAATACTTTGAAGGTATGAAAATGATGAATGGAATGATGAAAATGAATGGAGATTTAGATGATATGGGAATGAGTATGTCCTACAATCAGATGGATATGAACGTAGTAATGTACCCAGAAATTACAGGAGAACAAAAAAAGAAGAGTGATGCAAAAATGAAGGATATGAAAATGTCCGAAGCCGATTATAACAGTAATGCACTTTCAGATATTACAACTTTAAACTATGCAATGCTAAAATCACCAACCAAAACTACACTTCCAAAAGACGCACCAGTAAGGGAATTAAAATTTGAACTCACTGGAAACATGAACCGCTATGTTTGGAGTTTAGACAATAAAGTAGTTTCTGAAACAGATAAAATACTAATCAAAAAAGGAGAAAATGTGCGCATCACAATTCACAATGGTTCTATGATGCGTCACCCAATGCATTTGCACGGTCACGATTTTAGATTATTAAATGGACAAGGCGATTTCTCTCCACTAAAAAATGTTGTGGATATTATGCCAATGGAAACTGATGTTTTTGAATTCAATGCCAATGTAGAAGGCGATTGGTTTTTTCATTGTCATATTCTGTACCACATGATGAGCGGAATGGGCAGGGTTTTTACATATGAAAACCAAGCACCAAATCCGGAAATTCCAAACCCAAAACTAGCAAAACGTAAATTATTTGCCGATGATAGAAAGTTTCATTTTATGGCAGAAAACGACTTTGCAACCAATGGTAATGATGGCGAAGCAATGTATCAAAGTACACGCTGGAGCATTGGCACTGAATGGCGATTGGGATATAATGATATGCACGGTTATGAGACTGAAACCCACATTGGTAGATATATTGGTAAAATGCAATGGATAATGCCGTTTATAGGTTTTGACGCCAGATACAGAAAAATGGGTATCGACCAACAAGAACGAAACCTTTTCGGTCAAACCAATACCAAAGATAAACGAACTGTTTTTAGTGCAGGTATCAATTATACTTTGCCAATGCTAATTATGGCACAAGTCGAAATTTTTAACGATGGAAAATTTAGATTACAATTTGAACGCAAAGAAATACCTGTTTCCAAAAGGCTCCGAATGGGATTCATGGTAAATACTGATAAAGAGTATATGGTCGATGCACGATATATAATTGGAAGAAATGTAAGTATCAGAACCCATTACGATAGTGATATGGGATTTGGAATTGGAGCCAATTTGAGATATTAAAAAAATTAAAGCACAAATGATATTCCTGGGCAACAGCAATCTGAAGAGCGGGTAACAGCGCAACTGAAAAAACTAAATTTATATAGTATGAAAAATACAAAAATGATGGCAAAAATGTTTACGGTAATGCTATTCATAGCAGCATCACTTACAACAAGTAACATCAACGCACAAACCAAAACTAAAAAAGCAGCAATGAAAGATTGTTGCATGATGAAAGACGGTAAAATGATGTGTATGAAAGATGGCAAAATGATGCCCATGGACAAAGACATGAAAATGAAAAATGGCACAACCTGCATGGTAAATGGCGAATGCGTTATGAAAGATGGTAAAAAAATGAAAATGAAAGAAGGCGACTGCATGGACATGGATGGCAAAATGGATAAGTGTTCTATGATGACCAAAAGCAAAAAAATGAAAACCAAAAAACACACTATGGCAATGACCTACATCTGTCCAATGCACTCAGAAGTTACAAGTGACAAACCAGGAAAATGCCCTAAATGCGGAATGGATTTAGTCGAAAAAAAATAAATTAAAGTACATCTAACAGCAACAGGCAAATAGCAAAATAGGCTGTTTGCCTTTTTGTTATTAAAAAAATACTACTTTTACACTCGTGAAAATACTAACACTCATATTATCATTCTATTTAATTGGACTTTCCTGTATGCCTTGTGCAGATGGAGAGGCGTTTTTAACATCCAAAAAAGTAGAGATAGGCAACCAATCTGCACCACACCACGATAATGATGTGTGTTCTCCTATGTGTGTTTGCAGTTGCTGTGGCTGCCAAGGGTTTTCACTAAACATTACATACTCATATAGCCTGATTTCAATTAAGACTAGTATTGATAAAAAAGTACCTGAATACAAATCCGTTTTTGCTTCCAATTTCTTCGGAAGTATTTGGCAACCGCCTCAAATAGCATAATGAAGCCCGAGTAATTTCGGGTCATAGAGTTGTGGGCTTTCCACAGTATTTAATGGGCATTCGTGCCTAATTACTCATTCATTATACTATAACAATGATAAATAAAATCATAAACTTTTCAGTAAACAACAAACTGATTACAGGGGTTTTACTTGCTATTTTTGTTTCGTTTGGAATCTACTCATTTACACAATTGAGCGTAGATGCACTACCTGATGTAACCAACAATCAAGTCCAGGTAATTACAAATTCCCCAAATTTAGCTACTCAGGAAGTAGAACAATTTATTACCTATCCATTAGAAACGGAATTCAAATCATTGCAGGAAATGGTAGAATTGCGAAGTACAAGCCGTTCCGGATTATCGGTAATAACAATTGTCTTCAAGGACAACGTGCCTGTAAACATAGCTCGTCAGCGTGTTGACGAAAAAATAAAAACAGCCACAGAAAGCATACCAAAACAATATGGCTCTCCCGAATTATTACCACCAACCACAGGGCTTGGTGAAATTTTTCAATATGTGTTAGTGCCACAAAAAGGATATGAAAAAAAATATAATCTATCCGAATTAAGAACTATTCAGGATTGGATTGTACGCCGTCAGTTATTAGGAACTGTTGGCGTGGTTGATGTAAGTAGTTTTGGAGGTAAACTAAAACAATACGAAGTATCGGTAAAACCAGAGCGATTAGCTGCCAATAATCTAACGCTAATAGATGTTTTTGATGCGCTGCAAAACAACAATGAAAATACAGGTGGAAGTTATATTGATAAAGGTCCGAACATCTACTTTATAAGAGGAGAAGGACTAATTCAAAACTTGGAAGACATCAATAACATTGTAGTAAAAAACAATACTGGTGTTCCTATCCTGATAAAAGATATTGCCGAAGTAAAATTTGGTTCAGCACCTCGTTATGGTGCTATGACAAGAAACGCAAGCGGAGAAACTGTTGGTGGTGTGGTCTTGATGCAAAAAGGAGAAAACGCAGTACGAGTTATTGAACGAGTAAAAGACAGAATAAAATCAATCGAGAAATCATTGCCAAAAGGAGTAAAAATTGATGTTTTTGTAGACAGAACAAAACTAATAGACCGAACGGTTCACACGGTTAGTACAAATCTATTGGAAGGAGCATTAATTGTAATCCTTGTTTTGGTGTTGTTTTTAGGAAGTTTACGAGCCGGGTTAATCGTGGCTTCAGTAATTCCTTTAGCGATGTTATTTGCTATAATCATTATGAATATGTTCGGATTAAGTGCCAATCTAATGAGCATGGGTGCTTTAGATTTTGGACTTATAGTGGATGGTGCAGTTATTATTGTCGAAGCCACGTTGCACATTTTCTCCAAGAATTATAAAAACAATATGCTGTCCCAAAAGCAAATGGATAAGGAAGTAATCAGCAATTCTTCAAAAATCATGAATAGTGCCATATTTGGACAAATCATAATTCTAATAGTTTACATTCCATTATTTGTGTTGAGTGGCGTTGAGGGAAAAATGTTTATGCCAATGGCGCAAACAGTAAGTTTTGCCATATTGGGAGCATTAATACTTTCTCTTACTTATGTGCCTTGGGCAAGTAGTCTTTTTTTAAGTAAAAAAATACACGACAAACCTAATTTTACCGATAGGTTCATGAATAAACTAAACAACTGGTATCAACCGATTCTAGTAAAAGCTTTAGAAAGAAGATTAATGGTAGTTGGAAGTGCCATATTTCTATTCATTGCATCGTTATTTATATTCAATTCTTTAGGTGGCGAATTTATTCCCGAATTAGACGAGGGTGATTTCGCAATGAATTTAAGGATTAGACAAGGTAGTAGTTTACCCCAAACAATAGAAGTTAGTACACAATTAGAAAATTTATTAAAACAATTTCCGGAAGTAAAAGAAGTAGTAAGCAAAATTGGTAGTAGCGAAATTCCAACCGATCCAATGCCTATAGAAAGTGGCGATATAATAATTGTTTTAAAGGATAAAAAAGAATGGACAACAGCACACAATAAAGAAGATTTAGCTGAAAAGATGAATGAAAAATTGAGTGCCATTCCGGGGTGTAATTTGTCTTTTGAGCAACCAATTCAAATGCGTTTTAATGAGTTGATTGCGGGTGTTAAATCGGATATTGCCATTAAGATATTCGGAGATAATTTAGACCGTCTTTTTTCTGAAGCCAATAAAGCAGTTCCGCTTTTAAAATCAATTGATGGTTTAGCCGATATTAAAGTAGAGCAAGTAACTGGGATGCCCAATTTAGTAGTAAATTATAATCGAAATAAGATTGCACAGTATGGTTTGAACATTGCCAACGTAAACCGAATTATAAATACTGCTTATGCAGGTGGAACTACCGGAGTTGTTTATGAGGGAGAAAGAAAATTTGATTTGGTAGTTCGGATTCCAAAAAATCAGAATACGGATATCGATGCTCTTAAAAGTTTATTGATTCCTACTCCAAAGGGTAATCAAATACCATTAAACGAAGTAGCCGAAGTAACATTTAAAACTTCGCCATCCCAAATAAGCCGTGAAGATGCGCAACGCAGAATTGTGATTGAAGCCAATGTTAGAGGGCGTGATGTGGAAAGTGTGGTTTTAGACATTCAAAAAAAGTTAGATGCTAAACTAAAACTTCCTGAAGGTTATTTTATTACTTACGGTGGCCAATTTCAAAACTTACAGGAAGCAAAAGGGCGATTGCAATTGGCTGTTCCTGTGGCATTATTGCTGATTTTCTTTTTGCTGTTTATTACATTCAAATCCATCAAAGAAGCTACTATTATCTTTTCGGCTATTCCGTTGGCGGCTATTGGTGGTATATTGGCTTTATGGGTTCGTGGAATGAATTTCAGTATTTCCGCAGGAGTTGGATTTATTGCATTATTTGGGGTTGCGGTACTCAACGGTATTGTATTAATCAGTTATTACAACAGTCTGAAAGACGAGGGAGAAGATGATTTATTAAAACGAATCTACAAAGGAAGTGCTGCAAGGTTAAGACCTATTTTAGCAACGGCAACGGTAGCCTCATTAGGGTTTTTACCGATGGCATTATCAACTAGCGCAGGCGCAGAAGTACAAAAACCTTTAGCAACAGTTGTAATAGGCGGTTTATTGACTTCTACACTTTTGACTTTATTTGTTTTACCTGTTTTATATTATTTAGTGATGACGCCCAAAAAAACTAAAAAAATAAATCCTGTAATTACTGTTATTGTATTGTTTTTAATGAGCAGTTTATCCTATACAGCAAAGGCACAGACCAATCCTTTACAGTTAAATGACGCTTTGCAATTGGCTATTAAAAATTATCCAACTATTCAGCAGGCATCTTTGCAAACCAAGCAACAACAAGCTTTAACCAAAACAGCTACTGTTTTAGATCCTTTCAATATCAATAGTAATTTGGGTCAAATGAACAGCAAACTTTTTGATTACAATGTTGGGGTAGCACAAGGCTTCAGAGTAACTAATAGTGCGAATAGGAAACTGTTAAATCAGAATGTAACCGTAGCCAAATCGTTTGAAGAAGTTACCAAAAACGAATTGATTAAAAACGTTTCCAATGCTTATTACAATTGGCTTTACAGTTGGCAACAATACAATTTACTGGTTGAAACCGATAAAGTTTTTGCCGACTATGAAAAGTATGCTGATAAAAAGTTTCAAGTTGGCGAAAGTAACAGATTAGAGAAAATCAGTGCTTCATTACAGCGCAAAGAATTGAAAAATCAATTGGCACAAGCCAATACGCAAGTGGTTTATTATTTAGCTGAACTTCAAAAATGGACAAAAAGCAATGAAAACTACACAGCTCCATCAAAGTATGAAGCATTGCCCGAAATCAGTTTAACCGATAGCACATTAGTGAAAGACCACCCTATTTTAAAGTATTTGCAACAACAGATTATTGCAAGAGAATTAGTTGTAAAAGCAGAAAAGGCAAAAGCCATCCCCTCTTTTAATTTGGGCTTTAACGGACAAAGTTTAGACAAAGAAAAGCCTTTCTATTACGGTAGTGTCGGTATCAATATTCCTTTGTTCCGAAACGGTATTAAGGCAAGAAGTCAAGCCGCTGAAATTGAAACACAGATTGCAAAAAAGGAATTGGAAAAATCACAACAAGAATTAGAAACAATCTATTTGCAGCAATTTGAACAGCAAAAACAATATTTGGAACAACTCAATTACTACAAAGCAGAGGGTTTGCCAATGGCAGAAAGTATAATAACTTCCGCACAACGGCTATACAAATCTGGTGACATAGGATATATTGAATATGCCCAGAACCTAAAAGATGCCAATAAAATAAAAACGGATTATCTAACGGTATTGAACAATTACAATCAAACAGTCATCAATATTCAGTATTTAATAAACAAATAAAATTCATCACTATGAAATATAATATAATCATCGCACTTATTGCTATACTGACCTTTAGTTCGTGCAAGAACAGTTCCGAAGAAGCTAAAAAAGAAGAAGCAGCTCCCGAATCAAAAAGCCAAACTACCGTTCACTTTACAGATGCTCAAATAAAAGCTATCGGTTTAGAGTTAGGTAGTTTTGAAAACAAGAATCTAACCTCTTCCTTAAAAATCAATGGAAAACTTTCTTTGCCTCCACAATATCAGGCGCAAGTAAGTATTTTGAGCGGTGGAATTGTAAAAAATATTTACGTTCAAGAGGGCGAATTTGTAAAGGCAGGAAAAACATTAGCTACCATTGTAAATACTGAAGTTTTACAATTGCAACAAGATTATTTAGAGAACAATGCCAATCTTTCTTATTTGGAAAAGGAATACCAACGCCAAAAAGAATTAAGGGATGATAATATCAATGCAGGTAAAACCTATCAACAGGCACAGCGGGAATTGCAGATTGCCCAAGCCAAAAGAGAAATTTTTAAATCTAAATTGATGCAATTGGGTATTAACGTCAATAATCTTTCTTCAAAAAATATTGCTTCAAGCATAGCTATTTCGGCTCCTATAAGCGGTTACATTCAACATATCAATTTGAGTATGGGAAAATATGCTGAACCTAACGCCTTACTTTTTGAGATCATTGACAACCGATTTTTACATTTGGATTTGAAAGTTTTTGAAAAAGACATCCACAAAATAAAGATTGGGCAACAAATAACGTTCAGCGATGCCAATGACATTGCACACACGCATCCTGCAACTATTTATGCTGTAAATAAAGCGTTTGAGCCTAACGAACAAGCAGTATTGGTTCACGCAAAAATTAACGAAATGACCGAAACGGTTTTGCCGGGCATGTATGTAGAAGCAAGAGTAAAAATCAATAATGCGAATGCCGTTGCATTGCCAACAGAAGCTATCGTAAATAATGGTGAAGACCATTTTATATTTATTGAAACAGCCAAGAATACATTTCAGCAAATTAAAATTACTACTGGAGCAACTGATATGGGCTACACCGAAGTAAAAGCCATAGACAAAGTAGCACCCGATGCCAAAGTAGTAATTAAAGGAGCTTATTATTTATTATCAGAGTTGACAAAAGGAAGTGGAGAAGAAGAGTAAAACCAATAAGAAAATCAAATGGCACACCAACACAAATACGATGCAAACGGCAAACAGCTTTGTTGCACACTCGAAGAGAAAATAAATAGGAAAACGGATAAAGATAGCGGTTGTTGCACTACTCACAAAGAGCATAAACATTCAGAGGAAGACGGACACGACCATGACCATTCGAGCGGAAACCAAACTACGTTGCAAATGTTTACACCTGCAATTATAAGTTTTGCTTTATTGCTCGTTGCAATTGCTTTCGACAACTATTTTACGCAAACTTGGTTTAAAGGTTGGGTGCGAATTGGTTGGTATATTGTGGCTTATATTCCTGTTGGTTTTCCAGTTTTAAAAGAAGCTTTTGAAAGCATCCGAAAAGGCGAAATATTTTCAGAATTTCTGTTAATGTGCATCGCCACAATTGGAGCATTTTCTATCGGACAATTTCCCGAAGGAGTTGCCGTAATGCTGTTTTATGCCATTGGAGAAATATTTCAAACATTAGCCGTACAAAGGGCAAAATCTAATATCAAATTATTGTTAGACCAGCGACCTGATGAAGCAACCATTTTAAAGCAAAATGTTGCTATTTCCAAAAAAGCTTCTGAAATAACTATTGGCGAAATCATTCAATTAAAGCCAGGAGAAAAATTAGCGTTAGATGGAAAACTATTGTCAGACAATGCAACTTTTAACACAGCCGCATTAACAGGAGAAAGTAAACCCGATAGTAAGCTCAAAGGAGAAACCGTTTTGGCAGGAATGATAAACCTAAACACCGTTGCTCAGGTAGAGGTAACAACTGCCTATACCGATAGTAAACTTTCAAAAATCCTCGAAATGGTGCAGGAAGCCACAGCCAAAAAAGCACCAACAGAATTATTTATTAGAAAATTTGCCAAAATCTATACACCAATTGTAGTGTTTTTAGCAATTGCAATATGTGTTTTACCTCTTCTTTTTGTAGATAATTATGTGTTTAGAGATTGGTTATACAGAGCATTAGTCTTCTTGGTTATTTCCTGTCCTTGTGCTTTAGTTATAAGTATTCCTTTAGGTTATTTTGGTGGAATTGGAGCAGCAAGCAAAAACGGAATTTTATTCAAAGGTTCAAGCTTTCTCGATATAATGGCATCTATTCAGGTAGTTGTTATGGATAAAACAGGAACGCTTACAAAAGGTGTTTTTAAAGTGCAAAAAGTAGTAGCGATTAATGTTTCAGAGGCTGATTTAGTAAAATGGGTTGCAGCACTTGAAACCAAATCAACACATCCGGTCGGAACAGCCATTATTGAACACGCAAAAGGTATGGAAAAAGGTGCAAGTGTTACTGATGTAGAAGAAATTGCAGGACATGGACTAAAAGGCAAAGTAGATGGAAACCAAATCTTGGCAGGGAATGTAAAACTGATGAAAAAATACAATATCAGTTACGATGCCGAAATCGAGAATACTCCTTTTACAATTATTGTCATTGCCATCAATCAAAAGTATTCCGGCTATTTTCTAATTGCCGATGAAATCAAAGAAGATGCAAAACAGGCAATTGAAAGCTTACATAAAGTAAACATCAAAACCGTAATGCTTTCGGGAGACAAACAGGCTGTTGTTAATGCTGTTGCAAAAGAACTAAACATAGACTTAGCACACGGTGATTTATTACCGGAAAACAAAGTAGAAAAAGTACAAGAACTGAAATTGCAAAACCTAAAAATTGCCTTTGTCGGTGATGGAGTAAATGATGCCCCGGTAGTAGCTCTTGCTGATGCAGGAATTGCAATGGGTGGTTTAGGAAGTGATGCCACAATAGAAACTGCTGACATCGTAATTCAAAACGACCAACCTTATAAAATCTTTACAGCTATCAATATTGGAAAGAAGACAAAACAAATTGTTTGGCAAAATATCGGTTTAGCATTTATTGTAAAAGCAATTGTTTTAGTTCTAGGCGCAGGAGGATTAGCGACAATGTGGGAAGCTGTTTTTGCAGATGTAGGTGTAGCTTTGTTGGCTATTCTAAATGCGGTTCGAATACAGCGAATGAAGTTTTAGAGTTAGTTATTATTCGATAAGTAAAGGGTGTTTGTTTTAAATTGCAAGCATCCTTTTTTGTTTAGTGTTAAAGTAGCGATTTGCATTCCAGTTGCCACTCCTTCCCAATGCTCCTAAAAAAAATACCGTCACAGTTATTGGTGCAATAACACGTACACTGCGTGACTTGCGCCGGTATTTTTTTCTCCCAAGCTTCTTTACATAATGTGGCGTTATAGTTCATAAAGAAATTCCCTGCATCTTTAGAAACCAAATCATGAACTATAACAACATTATGTAAAAAAGCCGCGCAC
>NZ_DAINRG010000065.1:0-10814 GCF_036741995.1 Flavobacterium sp.
GATAGCGGGAGGAGGAGTGTAATGCTGTACGGAGTTCCGCTTCTAAAAATAAAAAAGCCACTCAATTTGAGTAGCTTTTCTCTTTCTGGATTTATCTTTTATTATAAACAGTCAAAGCATCTTTTAATATCGCTACAGAGCGTATTAAATCATCTTTCTTTAAAACATAAGCAATCCGAACTTCATCTAAACCAACATTTGGCGTAGAATAAAACCCGGCAGCCGGAGCTACCATTACAGTTTCTTTATTATTGTCATAAGATTCCAAAAGCCATTGGGCAAAATCATCTGCATTTTTTACTGGTAATTGGGCAATGCAATAAAAAGCACCTTTTGGCGTGGCAACTTTAACACCTTCAATTTTTTGTAATTCGGCAATCAAAGTATCTCTTCTTTCTTTGTATTCTGAGATAACATCATCAAAATAACTTTGAGGTGTATCCAAAGCCGCTTCGCTGGCAATCTGTGCATAAGTTGGCGGACTTAATCTTGCTTGGGCAAATTTCATAGCCGTTGCCATCAATTCTTTATTCTTTGACACAATACAACCAATTCGGGCGCCACACATACTATATCTTTTGGAAACAGAATCAATCATAATGGCATTCTCTTCCAATCCGGGAACATTCATAACCGAGAAGTGTTTTTCGCCGTCATAAATAAACTCTCTGTACACTTCGTCAGCAATTAGGAATAAATCGTGCTTTTTCACGATTTCAGCTAGCTGTAATATTTCTTCTTTAGAATACAGATAACCCGTTGGATTTCCGGGATTGCATATCAAAATGGCTTTGGTTTTTGGCGTAATTAACTTTTCAAAAGCAGCAATAGGAGGCAAGGCAAAACCTTCGTCAATAGTTGAAATTACCGGAACAACTTTTACTCCCGAAGCAGTAGAAAACCCATTGTAATTGGCATAAAACGGTTCCGGAATAATGATTTCATCATCTACATCCATGGTGCTTCCCATGGCGAAAAGTAACGCTTCAGAACCACCGGTTGTGATGATGATATCGGCAACATCAATAGGTAAACCATGCGATTTGTAGTAAGCTGAAAGTTTAGTTCTATAACTCTCAAAACCGGCCGAATGACTGTATTCTAATACTTTGATATTGGCATTTTTAACAGCATTTAAAGCTACTTCCGGGGTTTTGATATCAGGTTGACCAATGTTTAGATGGTATACTTTATTCCCTTTTTTCTTGGCAATTTCGGCATAAGGAACCAATTTTCTGATAGGCGATTCCGGCATGTGTTGCCCTTTGGATGATATTTTTGGCATGACTTATAATTTTGAGATGCAAATTTGCGACATTTTTAGTTTGAAAACAATTCATTTTTTGCATTATAAATCGATATAAATGCAATGAGAGTTTGTATTTTTATTAAATTTATCAAAAATCAAACACGATGCGGCTACCATTTGTTTTTTATTTCTTGCTGTTTTCCATCTCTTCCGTTTTTTGCCAATCAGAATTTCAAATGGATAAAGCTAAAAAAAAAGTGGTCATCCCTTTTAAACTCATCAACAATTTAATTTTCATTCCCATAAAAGTCAACGGTGAAGAGCTTACTTTTTTGCTGGATACCGGAGTGGAAGAAACCATTCTTTTCAGTTTGGATGATAAAGAACAAATCAAATTTTTTCATATCGAAAAGCTAAAACTCAAAGGACTGGGAAGTAATGAAGCGGTCGATGCATATAAGTCTTCTAAAAACAAACTAGATGCCAATGGTTATACCGATTTGGATCATGAAATATATTTGGTACTCGATCAGGAATTTAATTTTTCGTCTCAAGTGGGAATTCCTGTCAACGGAATTATTGGCTATCATTTTTTTAAAAATCACAAAGTCGCGATTGATTATGAGAACAAAAAAGTAACTGTTTATGCCGATAGCAATAAAAAAATAATCAAACAACTAAACCGAAGGTTCTTTAAAGACAGTATTTCCATAGAAGATAGCAAACCTTATTTCATTTCGAGAATCACCCAAAATGACAACACAGTTTCCTCCAAATTACTGCTCGATACGGGTAATAGCGATGCGCTTTGGATCTTTTTGAATAAAACACAAGCCATCATAAAACCGGATTACTACATCCATGATTTTTTGGGAAGAGGGTTTAGCGGCGAAATTTTCGGAATCCGGGGTCGTATTGCTAGTTTCAGTTTTGGGAATAATACCTTTAATAAGCCTATTGCAACGTTTCCGGATTCGACTTCTATCAAAAGCGCCAATTTTGTTTCCAAAAGAGTTGGTTCTATCGGAGGTGAAGTTTTATCCAGGTTTAAAGTAGTTTTTGATTATAAAAATCATTTGGTTTATACTAGTCCAAACGATAAACTAAACGAACCCTTCAATTTCAATATGAGCGGAATAGAAGTGGAACATGCCGGATTGGAATGGACAAAAGAAACGGTTGAAGATGTTAGACAAGGTATTAAAGTGTATTCAAGTACGAATGATGAAAGGATTCAGAATAGTTTACAAATCCGTTTTGAACTTAAACCAATTTTCAGTATTGCCAGCGTCAGGGTTAATTCCAATGCCGAAAAAGCAGGATTGAAAAAAGGCGATAAAATCCTTAAAATAAATGGGAAGAATGCGCATGACCTAACCATAGAAAGAATCAATGGCTTACTCAAATCCGAAGAGGGTAAAACCATAGAAATCGAAATAGAACGAAACAATAAAACCTATAGTTACAGCTTCCAACTCAAAAGCATTCTATAACAAAAAAGCCCCGAATTTCGGGGCTTTTTTGTTAATTTTGCATCGGACTGGTTTTCTTTTTTTCCAGTAAATTCACTACCGGTTTTTCTACTACTTCTCCTTTAATTTTCAGAGCTACCCGACCTTCATCCACATTCACGGCATTACTTTCTACCGTAATGGTTTTTCTAATCGGTCCGGTGTGCATGTTGTATTTCACATCAATTTTCCCTGTTTTCCCTGGTAAAATCGGTTCAGTTGGCTTGGATGGTACCGTACAACCGCAAGTCGATTGCACATTGGTAATAATCAACGGCGCATCGCCCGTATTGGTAAACACAAAAGTTCGAAGACCACTGTCATCCTCTTTATTTACCGTACCATAATCTATCGTATTGTCTTTATCCTTAAACTCAATTTTGGCACCGCTTTGGGCAAAAATTGCAGCATTCACAAGGATAGCCGTCATAAGTAAATATTTTTTCATAGGTCAAAATGTTATCTTTGGTTCGTAAATTTAACTCGTTTAAATTAATGCACAAAAATTTAATTCTTAATTTTTTCTAAAGTACTTATTAATTACTTTTGCAAATCAAATTACAAAAAGCATACCACAATAGTTTGGAGCGAATGGTCCGTGTGTATCAGTATTCCATTCTCCCGCTGTCCGAGCTACAAGGTAGCTACTACCATCGGGGCTAGAGGAGTAAGGTATTGCCCATTTGTAAACGAATTACCAAAGTAACAAATCAACGAATTATCTATATATGATTCCAGCACAATTCAATGCCCAAGAAGTAGAAAAAAAATGGTACGACTACTGGATGAAAAACAACTATTTTCATTCCAAACCCGACCATAGAACGCCTTATACCATTACCATTCCGCCACCCAATGTGACTGGAGTGCTGCACATGGGACACATGCTGAACAACACGATTCAGGATGTACTAATCCGTCGTGCAAGATTGAAAGGATTCAATGCCTGCTGGGTTCCGGGAACGGATCATGCTTCTATTGCCACTGAGGCAAAGGTGGTGGCAAAATTGAAAAGTGAAGGCATCAACAAAAATGACCTAACGCGTGAGGAATTCCTAAAACACGCTTGGGATTGGACCAATAAATACGGAGGAACGATTTTGGAGCAACTAAAACAATTGGGTTGCTCTTGCGACTGGGATCGAACTAAGTTCACCATGGACCCTGATATGTCTGCCTCAGTTATCAAATCGTTTGTCGATTTATACAACAAAGGCCAAATCTATCGCGGGTACCGCATGGTCAACTGGGATCCGGAAGCTAAAACGACTTTGTCCGACGAAGAAGTGATTTACGAAGAACGCCAAGGAAAACTATACCATCTGAAATACCAAATCGTGGGCAGTAATGAGTTTGTGACCATTGCTACCACACGTCCGGAAACGATTTTGGGCGATACTGCTATTTGTATCCACCCCGATGATGAACGTTACCAACACCTAAAAGGAAAGCAAGCCATTGTACCGATTTGCAACCGTTTCATCCCCATCATTTTTGATGAGTATGTGGATATGGAATTTGGTACCGGTTGCTTAAAAGTAACGCCGGCACACGACATTAATGATAAAGCGTTAGGTGAAAAACACAACTTGGAAATTATCGACATCTTCAATGATGATGCGACTTTGAATAGTTTTGGTTTGCACTATCAAGGCAAAGACCGTTTTGTGGTACGCGAAGAAATTGCCAAAGAATTAGACGATATCAATGCTTTAGAAAAAGTAGAAAACCACATCAACAAAGTAGGAACTTCGGAAAGAACCAAAGCCGTTATCGAGCCGCGTTTGTCTGACCAATGGTTCCTGCGCATGGAAGATTTGGTAAAGCCAGCTATAAAAGCGGTTTTAGAAACCAAAGAAGTAAAATTATATCCGTCGCGTTTTGATAATACGTACCGTCACTGGTTAGAAAACATTCGCGATTGGAATATCTCGCGCCAATTGTGGTGGGGACAACAAATTCCGGCTTACTACTACGGCGATGGCAAAGAAGATTTTGTAGTAGCAGAAACCAAAGAAGAAGCTTTAGCTTTAGCTAAAATTGCCACGAAGAATGACCAATTAACACAAGCTGACTTAACTCAGGATGCCGATGCTTTAGATACTTGGTTCTCTTCATGGTTATGGCCAATAGCCGTGTTTGGCGGTATGTTGGATCCGGAAAATGAAGATTTTAAATACTATTACCCAACGAATGACTTGGTAACCGGACCGGATATTTTGTTCTTCTGGGTGGCGCGTATGATTATTGCAGGTTACGAGTACACGGGCAAAAAACCATTTACCAATGTATATCTTACCGGATTGGTTCGCGACAAACAACGCCGCAAAATGTCAAAGTCGTTAGGAAACTCTCCGGAACCATTGGAACTGATTGAAAAATTTGGTGCCGATGGCGTGAGAGTAGGATTGCTGTTGAGCGCTTCTGCCGGAAATGACATTATGTTTGATGAAGAATTGTGCAATAACGGGAAAGCGTTTGCCAACAAAATATGGAATGCCTTCCGATTAATCAAAGGCTGGGAAGTGGCTGATATCGCCCAACCCGAAAGTTCTAAAGTCGCCATTGAGTGGTATGAAGCCAAGTTGCAACAAACCTTATTGGAAATTGAAGACCATTTCGAGAAATACCGTTTGTCGGATGCTTTGATGAGCATTTACAAATTGGTTTGGGATGATTTCTGTTCGTGGTTCCTGGAAATGATTAAGCCGGCCTACCAACAACCGATTGACCGCGCAACCTTCAACAAAGCCATTGCAATGTTGGAAGCTAATTTGAAATTACTGCATCCGTTTATGCCGTTTTTGACAGAGGAAATTTGGCAACACATTGCCGAAAGAACTCCGGAGCAAGCGCTAATCATTGCCGAATATCCAGTGATGACTTCTTTTGATGCCAAACTAATTACCGATTTTGATTTTGCCGCCGAAGTAATTGCCGGAGTGAGAACCATTCGTAAAGACAAGAACATTGCGATGAAAGATGCGGTAGATTTGAAAGCTATCAACAACGAAAAAGTAAGCACTTACTTTGATAGCGTAATCATGAAACTGGGGAATATCACTTCGTTAGAATACATCACGGATAAGATTGACGGCGCATTGACTTACCGAGTAAACGCTAACGAGTACTTCATACCGGTTTCGGGCAATATTGATATTGCAGCCGAAATAGCTAAGCTTACCGAAGAGTTGAAATACACCCAAGGATTCCTTCGCAGTGTACAAGGCAAGTTGGCCAACGAGAAATTCGTAGCCGGTGCTCCGCCTCAAGTCATTGATAACGAACGCAAAAAAGAAGCCGATGCTTTGGCAAAAATTGCCACAATAGAGCAGAGTTTAACAAGTTTACAATAACAAGAAAGTCCCGAGCCATCGGGACTTTTTATGTATTAAGATAGGAGTGACTGCTGTTGTGCGCCAATGGTTAGCTACCAATTACCAGTGGAAGGGCATAGAGTACTCTAACAATTTGACCGTTCTGTTTTCCGGGATTCCATGGAGGTAGGCTTTTAAGTATTCGGATTAGTTCTTTGGCTTTAACAGCATCCACACCGCGCAGAATTTTCACATCACTAAGCGAGCCATCTTTTTCGATGACAAATATCGAATATACTTTTCCTTTTACCTCTGATTGAAATCCGGCTTTTAGATAGCTTTCATTTACCAAAGCCTTTAATTTATCTAATCCGCCCGGGAATTCGGGTTTAACATCAAGTCCGGCTAAGTTGTAAATGTTGTTGTCTTCTTTTTTTTCAACACTTTGGGAAAAACTGGTAATCGAATAAAACAGCACGAGTCCTGCAATTATTTTTTTCATGGTAATTTTATTTCTATCAGATAGCTGGTCATGTTGTACAACGTGCTGCTCTGCAATGATTTTAGTAGTAAGTTCCGTCACTTCGGGTGTTTTGAGCAAAGCTCAAAATGTATCGAGAAGCCCAAGCCACTTGGTTGCTACAAACGATTGTTTTCGGGCTGTTGTTACTATTTCTTCGTCAGTGTGTATCTCAAATGAGTTGTCAAGTCTGACGGTATCACTTCTACGATTTGTAAGTCATATTTGTCTTTGTCAATACCGTCAAATAACCGGATACCGCTTCCTAAAAAAACAGGCGCAATGTGAATAAAAAATTCGTCAACCAGTCCTGCATTTAGAAATTGTTGGATAGTGTTTGCACCACCTTGTATTCTTATGTCCTTTCCTTTTGCGGATTGTCTTGCTTTGTCCAAGGCACTTTCTATTCCATCATTTATGAAGTAAAAAGTTGTCGTGCCTTCCTGAACCCAAGGTTCTCGCTTTTCGTGTGTTACTACATAAACGTCAGCTTTGTATAAGTCATTGGGCCAACTGGCTTCGCCTTCCTCAAACATACGTTTTCCCATAATGAATGCACCTGTTCGTTCAATGGTCTCTCTAATAAATTTCCCATCAGGGCCATCTTCTTTGCCACCTTCGAACCCTAAGTATTCCCAGAACGCTTTTTGATTAAACATCCACGAATGAATTTGACCAGAAACCCCACCCATAGGGTTTTTTGGGCCTCTGTTATCTCCTGCGAAAAAACCATCAAGAGATATTCCGCTGTCAAAGATTATTTTGCTCATATTTTACTTTTTAACTATTTCTTAGTTGTTGAAACTTTCGTTTACAATGTCTGCCAACCTTTCGCGACTTATAGTAGCTGCAATTAGTTCCGTCACTTCGAGTGTTTTGAGCAAAGCTCAAAATGTATCGAGAAGCCCAACGTGGTTATTATAAATGGCTGTTAACAGTAGTCTTTTTTTTTCTGAAAACCCCGATAAATTTATAAAATAAATTGGTTGTGCAATTGTTATAATTAGTAAAAATAGAATTAATAAAGTTTGATTTATAACTTGGTAACTATCAAACAACGGGAAAGGTTTTTCGGCAAATAATTTGTTATAGCCAACAACTAACCAATAAGTTATAAATCCACCAATCAAGATTATGGAATGAATTAAAGTCAAATATTTTATTAAGCTCTTTTCCAGTTTTTTTTGAACAAACCAATAACCAAATCCAAGAAGAAAATAACCGATGCTTAATATTAAAGTAGCATCCAGATTTGCCATTACAAAATACGTGTCGTGAACATTAATGTCTAATGTGCTATTTTCTGTTGAATCGTTTTTAAAGAAACCGATTATCAAGATTATTACTGATACAATCCAGAAATAGTGATACACTTTTACTCGCTTGAAATTCATATTTTCTTTTAGATGGATTTAATAAACTTTCTGTTAACGTTCCGCAACGTATAGCAGCGGCATTGATTTTACTATTATGTTCCTTCACTTCGAGTGTTTTGAGCAAAGCTCAAAATGTATCGAGAAGCCCAAGCCCCGTGGTTGCTGCAAACGGCTGCTATATGATGTTTTTAGTTGTTAAATTGACTTTCATTTATTTCACCTTCAATCTCATTCGAATAACTTTTTCCACCCCAATATTCAAATTTTAATCTAAGCTTTGTTTTGAAGTTTCCTTTGAATTTTTTCATTGAACTTATCACTATTTGATTAGGTGCGCAATAAAAATTTTGAATTCCATTTCCACAATCAAAAGTGAACTTCTTTTGTATTGCTCTCCAATTTCCAGCTCTGTCTTTGGCTTCCGTAATAATGGGTAGAAACACATCATATCCTATATTTACAGTGTCCTTGTTAGTACTTTTAATAAATACTGGATAAGCTATTTTGTTATTTCTTTTACCTGATTTGGGTGCCTCATAAAAGCCTAATGGAATTCCTATAATCTTAGTTGTATCTATAAATAGTTTAATTGAGTTTGTTTTTGGGAATTTATATTTATCCCTATTTTCTGTTTTTTTAACGGTCTGGTTATTCCTGTATGAAAGTTTAATTTCCGGGCTTATTTCACCAATATAAAGCGGAGAAAATTCAGCTTCTGTTAATGAGTCTACTTTGTCGGCAAATAATTTGTTTGTAGAATCATCTATCAAATTAATTTCGCTAAACTTAATGTTATGATTTTCTTTCTTACAACTGATAAGAAAAATGATAGACATTAATGTTACGATAAATATGTTTTTCATGGTGTTTTCTAATAATGTTATATAACGTTCCGCAACGTATAGCAGCGGCATTGATTTTAGTATTACGTTCCGTCACTTCGAGTGTTTTGAGCAAAGCTCAAAATGTATCGAGAAGCCCAAGCTCCGTTGTCGCAACAAACCGCTGTTAGCGGCTGGGCTTTTATATTTACTATCCATAACAACTTATACAAAGTGTTATTCCATTTTCTCCAATTCTTTTGAGTCTCTGTGGATCAAATGCCATATTGCATTGGTCATCATATTCGTAAATCATCCAAATAGTAATATCGTCGCGTTTAATATTCAGTTTTTCCAAGTCAGAATATTTAGTTTCAAGAATATTTAAAAATTGATTAATAAAATCAAAATATTCATCTGATTCATTTTGTTCAACTTTATACCACCATTCTGAAGGATTTTCATCTTCTGTTAAATATTCTATTCCAAGAATTGAATTAAGAGAACTTAAAGTTTCTTTATTCGGTGAAAAAGATATTTGTAATCTATAAAAATATTTCATTAGAAAGAAGTGTTTGAGCCTTGCCGCTAACTAGTATATATAAACAACCAAGCAGCATTTATATCTCTCAAATATAAATAATTTCCATCATATTTTCTCACATTTTAATCTCTTCCGCCATTCCTACGACCCTTTCCGCTACCTCTTTAGTCCTTTCCGCATTCCCTAAGGACTCTTCCGCCGGCGGAATGCTTCAAAGGAAACGCGGAACGAACCATAGGAACAGCGGAACGCACTAAAGGAACGGCGGAACACACCTTAGATAAGGCGGAAAAGGTCATAGGAACGGCGGAAGAGACCTTAGGGAATGCGGAAAGGGTCATAGGAACAGCGGAACGCACCAAAGGAACGGCGGAAGAGACCTTAGGAAACGCGGAACGCTTCTTAGGGAATGCGGAAAGGGTCTTAGGAACAGCGGAACGGTACCGAAAGCCTGTAAAACGACTCATTCACAACAAATTAGTAGGGTAGTGGGTATTCATTTCTCGGCTATATTTTGTAAATTAGCGGTCTTATTTTTACCATCGGCTCCTTATCGGACTTATAAACCCTACTGACTTTTTGGATACTGTGAAGCTGTGTTCCCATCGGAACGAACATAGCTACGATGGCAAACTACCGGGTAGTCGGTAGGCATATTTTGAAACTCTCATAGCATTAACTTTTCACCGCTACTCAAAAATAAGGACTTACCAAGAGCCATAAGAGTAGGCATCATTTTCGTAACTAATTTTAATCGTTGGCAGGCGGTATAGCATGGCCTGTTGAACGTGCCACCTTTTTAAAAACAGAAAAAATGAAAACAATAATTAAAAATTCCATCAAACTGCTTAGCGTATTTTTGGTACTGTTTAGTATGCAGCTCCACGCGCAGGATCCCGTGACTATTGCTCCGAAAAATTATAAAAAAGTACTGATTGACAATGAGAGCGTCAGAGTCATACAGTTTGAAATGGCGCCCAATGATGTAATCCCATGGCACAGCCATCCTAACCATGTTATTTATGCTTTAGCAGGCGGCAAAATCGAAATCACCGATAAAGATAAACCGGCCAATACCATTGATATAAAAGCTGGCGATGCTGTTTTTATGCCGGCAGTAACCCACATGGCCAAAAACATAGGAAAGACTACCATAAAACTGATTATTACCGAAATAAAATAAAGGTAGTTTAACTATAAAAGTCCCGGAGTGTCGGGGCTTTTTTTAGTTATTTAGGGAAAGTCTCTACAATTTCATCTGTAATTAGGGCCAACCAAACGGCAGTAATGGGTGCCGCTAAGTAAAACATTCGGGCCAGTTCATTTGACAACAAAGCATGTAGCAATACAATCAGTAAAAATAGCCCCATGTAGAGGGTTGTTTTTTGTTTTAGCAGCATTCGTATCTTTTTGTGGAGTAAACTTATAAAAAGAAGTCCCCATGGGCCAACAACAGCCGTTAGTTCGTAAAGTCCG
>NZ_DAINRG010000066.1:0-10744 GCF_036741995.1 Flavobacterium sp.
CAGATTACAATTACTAGCTCCGTTTGACGCTTGGGACGGGAAAAATATTACCGGCGCTAAGTTGCTTATCAAAGCTTTTGGAAAATGTACGACTGACCACATTTCAATGGCAGGACCTTGGTTGCGTTTCCGTGGGCATTTAGACAATATTTCAAACAATATGCTGATTGGTGCGGTGAATGCCTACAACCAGGAAGCCAACAAAGTTAAAAATCAATTGACGGGTGCCTATGATGCCGTTCCTGCTGTGCAAAGAGCATACAAAGCAGCCGGAGTTCCTTCAATTGTGGTGGGTGACCAAAACTATGGTGAAGGTTCTTCCCGTGAGCACGCTGCCATGGAACCTCGTTTCCTTGGTGTAAAAGCGGTTTTAGTAAAATCGTTTGCCCGTATTCACGAAACGAACTTGAAAAAGCAAGGAATGTTGGCGTTAACTTTTGCTAACGAAGCTGATTACGATAAAATTCAGGAAAATGATACTATCAATTTCTTAGACTTAACGGAGTTTGCTCCGGGCAAGCCATTGACGTTAGAGTTTGTTCATGCGGATGGTTCGAAAGATATCATTTTAGCAAATCATACATACAACGAAAGCCAAATTGGTTGGTTTGTGGCTGGTTCAGCTTTGAACTTGATTGCCGCTGGGAAAGCGTAACTTTAGAGTTTACCACATAAAAAAAGCTCCGCATTTTGCGGAGCTTTTTTTATTTAACCTTTTTATAAATTTCCTTCAGACCGTTGTTCCAATCTACCGTTTCATAGTAGAAATCAACTGCGGTTAGATTATTCTTTTTTCTTATAACACATTTGCCGGTCACATTAGCTTCGCAACCGTTCACTGTTATTTTGGTGTTGGTAGTCAATTTATTGGCTACATATAAATCATAAACTTTACTTGCAATATCTTGACGGATTGTCATTTTAGAATTGAATGTGCTTATAATAACCATTCCTTTTTGAGAACGAGCTACTAATTCCATTCCATTGTGTCCGTAATTGTAAGTTGCAACTTTTGAATCTTCAGGGGTAGTGAAGGCAAAAGTGGTCATTATCAGTAAACTAAAAAATACTTTCGTCATAAATTTGATTTGAGACTTCAATTTTGAACGCGAAAAATAGTAATTATTTTTATACAGCAATGGTTTATTAACAAAAAAATGTTGATAAAAGCAAAAAATCCGTTTAACTACATAAAATTAAACGGATTTTTCTGAATTAAATTAACTATTAATAGTAAGTATAGCGTCTAACTTTGGCAATATATTTGGCCAAACGAATCACTTGATGGCTGTAACCATACTCGTTATCATACCAAACATAGAGTACAATATTTTTCCCGTCACCGGAAACAATGGTTGCATTACTGTCATAAATAGAAGGTTGCGCCGTTCCAACAATATCGGAAGAAACCAGCTCGTTATTTAGTGAATATCTGATTTGTTCTACTAATTCGCCTTCCAGAGCGTATTTTTTCATGATGGCATTGACTTCTTCTATAGAAGTAGCTTTGCCAACTTCAAGATTTAAAACCACCAAAGAACCATTAGGTACAGGAACACGAATCGCATTTGAAGTTAATTTTCCAGCCAGGCTTGGCAAAGCTTTGGCAACTGCAGTTCCGGCACCGGTTTCGGTGATTACCATATTCAAAGCAGCGGCTCTGCCACGACGGTATTTTTTATGCATATTGTCTACCAAATTTTGGTCATTGGTATAAGCATGTATAGTTTCTAAATGTCCTTTGACTACGCCAAGTGTTTCTTCAACCGCTTGCAATACCGGAGTAATGGCGTTGGTAGTACAGGAAGCCGCAGAAAAAATATGCACTTCATCCGGATTATAATCATTATGGTTTACACCGTAAACTATATTGGGTACTCCTTTGCCTGGAGCGGTCAATAAAACTTTGCTAACTCCTTTTGAAACTAAATGGCGTTGTAGTGCTTCATCATTAGTAAAAGCTCCAGTATTATCAATAACCAAAGCGTCTTCGATTCCGAATTGCGTATAATCGATTTCTTCCGGTGAATTGGCCGTGATGACATGAACTGTAGTTCCATTGATGATTAAGGCATTGTTTTCGGCATCAGCCTGAACCGAGCCTTCAAAATCGCCATGAACCGAATCGTAACGCAATAAAGAAGCTCTTTTTTCCAATGATAATGCGTCATTTCGGTCACGAGTAACAATAGCACGCAAACGCAATTGTTGCCCTTTTCCAATTTTACTCATCATTTCACGAGCCAGTAAACGACCAATACGACCAAAACCATAGAGCACTACGTCTTTGGGTTTAATGTTTTTGAAATCTCGGGCGTTTCGCAATTTATCAATGACAAATGCTTTGGCATCGTGGTATTTATTGTCTTCTAAATGATATTCGTAAGTCAATTTTCCGATATCAATTCGGGAAGGAGGTAAGTCTAAATTTAGAATGGCTCTCGCAATTTCCACCGAATCGAAAACATTGATGGGTTTTTGAACAAATTCACCGGCATATTCATGCAGATTCATAATATCACCAACATTTCTGTCGATTAACTGGTTTCTGAAAAGAACCAATTCGATGGATTTGTCATACCATAAATCGCTGATAATTTTGATGAATTCCACACCAGCCTTTCGTCTGTCGGCCTGAAATGATAATTCCTTCTCGTATAAAGTGTTGCTGTTCATAAAAGAAATAAGTGTTTAGTTGTGTTTGAAATAAAAAATTTGGCGCAAAAATAGTGATTAGATGTCTTTTACGAAAACGATTTCGTTACTTTTTTAAAATAAAAAAGCCAATCCTTTTTGGGAATGGCTTTTAACAAAAGTAAGTAAGATGAATTATAATATTATCTGAATAATTTGACCAATGCCATTAATCATTTGGATGTTGACACTTTGATTTTCGTCTTTATTGTTTAAAAATTTGGAAATGCTTTCCACGTCGGTTGCTTTTACATTGTCTACTGAAAGAATGATGTTGCCTTTGAGTTGGTCACTGTAGGGAGCCAAATTTTCGTTGTTGATATTTTTAATGCGAACTCCATAATCGATTTTGAATTTCTTTTTGTCGGCCGCACTAATATTTTCCAATTCCAAACCTTTAAATTCAGTGGTAACTATGTCGTTTTTGATTAAAGTCACCGGAACTGTTTTGGTTTGTCCGTCTCTGATAAAAGTCACCTGAACTTTATCATTTGGTCTTTTCGTATTGATATAACCGGAAAGTTCTGCGTAATTGTCGATGTTTTGAGAGTCTAATTTTTTGATTACATCTCCTTTTTGCAACCCTGCTTTTTCGGCACCGGAATTTTTGGTCACTTTATTGATGTAAAAACCTTCCGTGTCTTTAATACCCAATTCTTGTGACGCTTTGCTGTTCAATTCAGAACCTTCGATGCCTAAAATTCCTCTTTGTACACCACCAAATTCCATAATGTCTTCAATGATTTTTCGGGTAATATTAGAAGGAATGGCAAAGGAATAGCCGGCATAACTTCCGGTTGGCGAGGAAATCATGGTGTTGATTCCGACCAATTCGCCGCGAGTATTTACCAAAGCACCACCGCTATTCCCCGGATTCACAGCCGCATCCGTTTGGATGAACGATTGAATTCCGTTAGTGTCTAAGTTTCTGGCTTTGGCCGAAACAATCCCGGCAGTCACCGTTGACGTTAAATTATAAGGATTCCCAACAGCCAAAACCCATTCGCCTACTTTCACCTGATCGGAATCGGCAAAAGTTGAGTAAGGTAATTTTTCGTCGGCACTAATTTTTAGCAAAGCAATGTCCATTTTTGAATCGGTGCCAATCACTTTTGCTTTGTATGTTTTGTTGTTGTTCAAGGTAACTTCAAGCTCGGTAGCATCTTTAATCACGTGATTATTGGTCACGATATAACCATCTTCCGAGATAATCACTCCCGAACCGGTTCCTACCTGTTCTTGTTGTTGTCCGCCCCGTTGCCCGTAGAAAAATTCCATAATCGGATTGGAAACCGTTCTAACGGAAACATTTTTCACGTGAACTACGGTGTGAACTGCATTTTCGGCAGCAGCAGTAAAATCAACTGCTTCCCCATTGAAACCAACGGTCTTGCCAAAATTGTTTGAGGCCATAGTTACAATCGAATTGCGATTGTCTTTTCCCTCGATAAATAATTTGTAAGCACCTAAAGTCACGGCGCCACTGCATAAAGAAACCAAAAATAAACTGGATAATCGTTTCATAGTCATTAACATTTTAAATTATTTATAGTAAAATTATAAATTTTCATTTTTTCGCTGAATGCCTTTTAACGCTCGTTTAACAATTTTTAAGTTAATCTTAATATTTGCTATATTTGTGTCAGCAAACACTACAATGAAAATTACTTTCACCAAATACCAAGGCACCGGAAATGACTTTGTCATGATTGACAACCGTCAAAATAATTTTCCAAAAGACAACATTCAGCTTATAGAAAAACTCTGCGACCGCCGCTTTGGCATCGGTGCGGACGGCTTGATTTTGCTCGAAAACGATACCAAAACGGATTTTCGCATGGTCTATTATAATTCCGATGGCAATGAAAGTTCGATGTGTGGTAATGGTGGCCGTTGTATAGTGGCTTTCGCCAAAAGTTTGAAAGCTATCGAAGATAATGAAACCGATTTTATTGCTACGGATGGTTTGCATCACGCTGCTGTTTTAGATAATGGAATGATTTCTTTGCAAATGAAAGATGTGGAGGAAGTGAAAATCGAAAGCGATTATGTTTTTCTGAACACCGGTTCGCCACATCATGTGATGCTGGTAGATGATTTGAAAAATTATGATGTCAAAAATATTGGGGCTCAAATTCGTTATTCTGATTTGTATGGAAAGGCGGGGAGCAATGTCAATTTTGTCAAACAATTAGGAGACAATCACTTTGCCTTAAGAACCTACGAGCGTGGTGTGGAAGATGAAACGCTATCCTGCGGAACCGGAGCTACAGCGGCAGCAATTGCGATGCATGCTCTTGGCAAAACCAAATCCCACCACATACAATTGGATGTTGAAGGCGGAAAGCTGGAAGTTTCTTTTGTAAAAGAAGGCAACAACTACACTAATGTCTTTCTGAAAGGACCGGCGACTTTTGTTTTTGAAGGAGACATAACATGGTAACACTACAAGGACAAAATTGTTTTCTCCGTGCTCTTGAACCCGAAGATTTAGAGTTTATCTATCGTATAGAAAACGACGAAAATATCTGGGAAGTTAGTAATACGCAAACACCCTACAGCAAATTCCTCATCAGGCAGTATCTTGAAAATGCCCATCAGGATATTTATGAAGCCAAGCAATTGCGTTTAGCCATATGTAAAAAAGAAACTTCAGAAGCTATTGGTTTGATTGATTTATTCGATTTTGATGCTAAAAATAAGCGGGCTGGGGTTGGTATTATTATTCAAAATGAAACCGACAGAAATAGTGGTTTCGGTAAAGAAGCATTAGGATTAGTCATTGAATACGCTTTTCAGCAATTGCAATTGCATCAGTTGTATGCAAATATTGGCACCAAAAACTCAGCGAGTTTAGCGCTTTTTACTACATTTGGATTTGAAAAAATCGGCGTTAAAAAAGACTGGAATTATACCAACAACTCCTTTCAAGACGAGGCATTGTTTCAATTAATAAAAAAAATAAACTAAATACATTTTAGGTTTTGAACACAAAGAGAAATACAATTTTAAAAGTTTTGGCAGCTGCTTTTCTACTGGTGGTGGTTGTGGTTTTTGTCAAGTTTTTTACTTCGGACACTAATTTTGACAAAGACGAAGTTTATGTTCAAATTCCAACGGGTTCTACTTATCAGGATGTGGAGAAAATCATTGCTCCTTTGGTCAAAAACATGAGTGATTTTGAATTTATTGCCAAGCGTCGTTCGTATCCTGACAATGTTAAACCGGGAAGGTTTTTATTAAAGAAAGGGATGAGTGCTTTTCAATTGGTAGCTGCCATGCGCAGAAATGTTCCCGTAAAATTAGCTTTTAACAATCAGGAAAGACTGGAAAATTTATGTGAGCGTTTGAGTTCTCAAATAGAACCGGATACTACAAAATTATTGGCGACTTTCCGCGACCCTGTGTTTCTTCAGAAAAATGGTTTTACCAAAGATAATGTGTTCGCCATGTTTTTGCCCAATACCTATGAAGTGTACTGGAATATTTCAGCAGAAAAGTTCAGGGATAAAATGCTGAACGAATACAACCGTTTTTGGACCAAAGAGCGTATTGCAAAAGCAACCGCTTTAAATTTGACTCCGGTACAAGTGATTACGTTGGCTTCGATTGTTCATAAAGAAACCGTTAAGAAAAGCGAAAGACCAACGGTAGCAGGCGTTTATCTGAACCGACTGAATCAGGGAATGTTATTACAAGCGGATCCAACCGTCATTTATGCTTTGAAATTAAGAGATAATGATTTTGACCAAATTATAAAGCGAGTGTTGTACAATGACTTGTTTATCAATTCTCCTTACAATACGTATCAAAATATTGGATTACCACCAGGACCAATCGCAATGCCTGATGTGGATGCGATAGATGCGGTTTTGAATCCGGATAAGAATGATTACCTCTATTTCTGTGCCAGTGTTGAGAAGTTTGGTTACCATGCCTTTGCTGCTACTTTGGCTCAGCATGAAGTAAACCGAAAAAAATATGTGGAATGGTTAAATGCACAAGGCACTAACCGTTAATTCTTGAAAACCAAGCGCTACATAATTGTACTGTTGTTTTTCACGAGTTTTGTTTTGGCACAAAATTCCATAGAGCATTTTTTAATACCTTCCGATACTTTAAATAAAAGCAGGCTCAAAACTGTGGTTATTTCTGAGTCTGTTATTGGTGCTGCTACTTTAGTAGGTTTAAATCAAGTTTGGTATGCTGATTATCCTCGTTCCAATTTTCATTTTATTAATGACAATGCTGAATGGCTGCAAATGGATAAGATGGGGCACGTCTTTTCTTCGTATCATTTGGGAAGTTTTGGCGCCAATGCTTTGAAATGGTCAGGCGCCAGTAGGAAATCGCAATTAATTTACGGATCAACATTGGGCTTGGCCTTTATGACCACTGTTGAGGTTTTTGATGGTTATTCAGCCAATTGGGGAGCCTCTACAGGTGATGTTCTTGCCAATGTCTCGGGAACGGCTTTGTATGTTTCACAGGAATTAGCATGGAAAGAGCAGCGAATTGTTCCAAAATTTTCCTTTCATACTACTCCTTATGCGTCAGCTCGCCCGGAAGTTTTGGGAAGTTCTTTGCAAGAGCAAATTTTAAAAGATTATAACGGGCAAACCTATTGGTTGTCTGCCAATATTTATTCGTTTGCCAAATCCTCTAAAATTCCAAAATGGTTGAATGTGGCTGTTGGCTACGGAGCCGAAGGAATGATAACCGGAAACGATGCCTTTGTGAACACCATTTTCCTGCCGGAAAGTAAAAGATATCGTCAATTTTATCTCAGTCTTGACGTTGACTTGACGAAAATCGAGACAAAATCTCATTTTGTTAAGACAATTTTAACAATTTTCAATTCCATCAAAATTCCAGCTCCAACGTTTGAAATCAAGGGGAACGGCGGGTCGAAGATGCATTTAATCTACTTTTAATGTAGTTTAACTGCTTGATATTCAATTTTATAAATTTAGTTGTATATTTGCACTCGGAAATTTCATGTCGGTGACAGCGCTTGAGAAATAACAATTAATGATAAAAAAAGGAATTTTTTACACATCAATCCTACTGACGGTAGCTTTCATAAGCTCCGGTTTTAAACCTTACAATTCCCAAATCAACGACGGTTTTCGTGTTGATGAAAACGAAGAACTTTTATATGTTTTTCCTTCTCAAAATAACATTGACTATGTGAATCTTAAAATCCCATTTATGGGTAAGTATTTTATTGGCTATAAAGAAGCCATAGCTCGAAAAGAATCTCAAGGGAAATACAGAAAAATTAATTCATTAGGGTATTTAGGAAAATACCAATTCGGAATGGAAACTTTAAAATCCATTGGAATTAATGATAGCATAGGGTTTTTGAACAGCCCAAAACTTCAGGAAAAAGCATTCGTTGCCTTGCTTTCAAAAAACAAATATGAGTTGCAAGACTATATTTCCTATTTTGAAGGAAGAATTGTAGACGGTGTTAAAATCACCGAGTCCGGAATTTTAGCTGCGGCGCATTTAGGCGGTTCAGGTTCGGTAAAACGTTTTCTGAATTCGAATGGCGAGAAAAAATGTAAAGATGATTATGGGACTTCGGTACGAACTTATCTAAGAGATTTTGGTGGTTTTGAAACTAAAGGAATCAAAGCAATTAAAAACGCTAAAGTAAAGTAATTACATTTTGTGAATAATAAAGATAGTAGGTCGGTTGTGTAAATCGACCTTTGTTTTTTTCCAATCGGCCACTCGAAACGTCTTGATATATTCTGTTGGGAGTGTTATATCAGTAGCAATGCAAAGTAGCGTGTTAGGTTGTAAAGCTTGTAAAAAATCTTCCAGTAACTTGTTGTTTCTGTACGGTGTTTCAATGAAAATCTGCGACTGATTTTTATCGTGGGATAGTTTTTCAAAGTTTTTCAGTGCCGATTTCTTTTCGCCTTTATCAATAGGAAGATAACCATTAAAAGCAAAACTTTGCCCATTCATGCCGGAGCCCATCATGGCCAATAGAATAGAGGAAGGGCCAACCAAAGGCACCACCTGAATCCCTTTTTCATGAGCGATTTTTACAATAGCAGCTCCAGGGTCAGCAACACCGGGGCAACCGGCTTCGCTCATTAATCCAACATTTACGCCACTAAGACAGGGAGCAATCATGGCGTTATGTTCCGTAATTTCGGTATGTTTATTAAGGGTCGAGATTTTCAAGCTGGCCTGAACTTTTTCAGGATGAATGGATTTGATGAATTTTCGTGCCGTTTTTTCGTTTTCAACGATATAAAAGTCGATAAAATCGATAGCCCTTTTCACGGTTTGTGGTAACACATCGTGAGGATCCATTTCGCCCAAAGTAGTTGGGATTAAGTATAATTTTCCTCTGAGTGTTACTGGTTTCATCTGTTTGGATTTGTTGTTTTATTTGTCAGATGATACGCTGTTGGTGGAGTAGGAATGTTTTTCAATTAATTTTTTGGCCAAAATATCGCAAGTTTCATCTAACATTTCATAAACCATATCAAAACCATTTTGCAACCCGAAATAAGGATCAGGAACATCAACATTTTCACCGGGAAATAATTGGTTCAAAATCATGTCGACTTTATTTTTATGGGTTTCATTTTTGGCTAAATCTATTACATTGTCATAATTGGAACTGTCCATTACATAGATATAATCAAAATCGTCAAAGTCCTTAGCAGTAAATTGTCTTGCTTTTTGATTGGTAATATCCAAGCCATTCTTTTGTGCCACAAGGATTGAACGCTGATCAGGCTGCTTGCCAATATGGTAACTTCCTGTTCCTGCGGAGTCTACGATAAATTTATCTTGTGGAAGTTTTGAAGCGAGAAGTCCTTCTGCCAATGGTGATCGACAAATATTCCCCAAACAAACCATTAAAATTTTAACGGGCATAACATTTTTTCTAAGTTGCAAACTTAGTCAAAAAGCAAATTATAGTGATAATTTTTTGTGAATATCTTCTACAAATTTTTTGAACTGTTTGTCAGTAGAAACTAAGTTGTCAACTGTTTTGCAGGCGTGTAATACCGTAGCGTGATCTCGGTCTCCAATTTGGGAACCGATATTGGCCAAAGAAGATTTGGTAAATTTCTTGGCAAAAAACATGGCCAATTGACGCGCTTGTACTACATGGCGCTTTCTGGTTTTAGACTGTAAAGTATCAATGTCTAACTGGAAATAATCCGAAACTACTTTCTGAATGTAGTCAATGGAGATTTCACGTTTTACGTTTTTAACAAATTTCTCTACTACGCTTTTGGCTAAATCTAAGGTTACTTCTTTTTTGTTAAAAGAAGATTGAGCGATTAAAGAAATGATAGCGCCTTCTAATTCTCTGACGTTAGATTTGATATTTCTAGCTACATATTCTACAATTTCTTCCGGCATTTCAACGCCATCACGGTATAGAATATTTTTTAAGATGGAAATTCTGGTTTCGTAATCCGGTTGGTGTAATTCCGCTGATAATCCCCATTTGAAACGCGACAACAAACGTTGTTCAATATCTTGCATGTCAACAGGAGCTTTGTCCGAAGTAAGGATTACTTGTTTTCCGTTTTGGTGTAAATAATTAAAGATATGGAAGAAAACATCCTGAGTTCCCGATTTCCCGGAAAGGAATTGAACGTCATCAATGATTAATACATCAATCAATTGGTAGAAATGAATAAAATCATTTCGGTTGTTTTTCTTAACAGAATCAATATATTGTTGTGTAAAAACTTCGGCAGAAATATATAAAACCGTTTTTTCCGGATATTTATCTTTGATTTCAACACCAATAGCGTGTGCTAAATGCGTTTTTCCTAATCCAACGCCACCAAAAATTAACAATGGATTGAATGAAGTCCCTCCCGGTTTGTTGGCAACAGCCATACCGGCTGAACGCGCTAAACGGTTGGAATCTCCTTCAAGGAAGTTATCAAAGCTATAATTAGGATTAAGTTGCGACTCAATTTTTAGGTTTCGGATTCCCGGAATTACAAAAGGATTTTTTAATTCAGGATTCAAATTCTTAAAAGGAGCATCAACGTCT
>NZ_DAINRG010000067.1:0-10362 GCF_036741995.1 Flavobacterium sp.
GACTTACAGCAGGAACATACTCATACTCAGTAACGGACGCAAAAGGATGTTCAGCCGAGGCTCAAACGACCATCAATGCAGCACCATCACAAGTGGTACTGAGTGCCACTCCGACACAAATCAATTGTTTTGGTGGTACAGGCTCAGTAGCCTTAAGCACAACTGGTGGGACGGCTCCATATACTTATGCAGTGAACAACCCGGCTACGGCAGGACTTACAGCAGGAACATACACGTATTCAGTAACGGATGCAAAAGGATGTTCAGCTCAGGCTCAAACGACCATTAATGCAGCACCAACTGAAATAATTGTAGTTAAAAAGATTACTAATATTGCTTGTAATGGTGGTACTAATGGAATGGTAATAACTTCTGTTAGTGGCGGAACTGCTCCTTACACTATTTTATGGTCAACAGGAAGTACCGACTTTACGATTTCAAATTTATCAGCGGGTACTTATACAGCAGTTGTAACGGACAGCAAAGGATGTTCAACTAATGTATCTGCTACAGTAACCCAACCTAATGTTTTAACTTCTTCAAAAGTGATTACCAATGTAACATGTAATGGAGATAGCAACGGAAGTGTTACAGCAACAGCAATTGGCGGAACTGCTCCATACACCATTTTATGGTCAACGGGAAGTACTAACTTTACAGTGACTGGCTTAGCTGCAGGTTCGTATACAGCATTGATTACGGATGCTCACGGATGTACAACTACTGTATCTGCTACTATTACACAACCACAGGCATTAGCGTTATCATTTGTTACTTCAAATGTTACTTGTTATGATGGTTTTGGCACGGCAAAAGTTACGGTTACTGGTGGTACGGCTCCATACACTTACAGTTGGAATTCAACTCCGGTTCAGACAACTCAAACGGCTAGTTTGCAAGTAGGAACTTATACCGTTACAGTTAAAGATGCTAAAGGATGTACAGTTTCAGGTATTGTTTCTATAAAATTATTAGCCTGTACAGGTTTCACCACAATAACACAAGGGGGCTACGGAGCTACTTGTAATGGAAATAACTGGGGATGTTATTTAAGCAATAACTTTGTAGCTGCCTTCCCAATGGGATTGAAAGTAGGTTCGGGATCCAATTTCTTAAGATTCTCTTCTGCAGCCGCAATACATAATTTCTTGCCATCTGGTACAACGCCAAGAGCTTTGAATGCCGGTACTTTGGTTAATCCAACCTCAAGTACTTACAGTAATGTGTTGGCAGGACAAGCAGTAGCCTTGACATTATCTTTAGGATTTGACAACAATGCTAATTTCTCTCCATCAACTACAGCATTAGGTAGTTTGGTTATCAGTTCAGGAACTTTTGCAGGGATGACTGTAAGCCAAGTATTGGCTGTGGCTAATACTATTTTAGGTGGTGGTGCTTCGCCATATACGGCTGCTCAAGTGAATGATGCTTTGGATAGAATCAATAGAAATTACGATAACGGAACGAGTAACTTAGGCTACTTAGCGTGTCCTTGTGAAGTTAAGACTGCATCTAAAGCTAAACAAATTGCAAATGCAGACAGTACAAGCAACGAGTTTAGAGGAAGTGTAGTAGTTTATCCAAACCCGGTAAAAGAAAATGCGACTATCGAATTTGACTTAGAAAATGATTCTAATGTTAGCATTACAATCTACAATATGAATGGCCAATT
The DNA here is from genome assembly GCF_036741995.1 of Flavobacterium sp. Classification (GTDB taxonomy): domain Bacteria; phylum Bacteroidota; class Bacteroidia; order Flavobacteriales; family Flavobacteriaceae; genus Flavobacterium. The sequence goes on from NZ_DAINRG010000067.1 coordinate 1,673, forward strand.
GATTAACACTGTTTACTCCGGTAATGCTTTGGCAGGAGAGAAGTACATCGTTAACCTGAATGCATCAGGAATGAAAACAGGAGTTTATATCCTGAAATTAAATACTGATACAACGGTTTATACTAAATCATTGATTATCTCAAACTAATAATATAGTTAGTAATAGAAAAAGCCCATCTGAAAAGATGGGCTTTTTTATTTGTTAGGATTAAAATGCAAATGCCTTATAAAGAACTTTCACTCATTGGATTACTGATTAATTCCATATAAATCAAGGCAAAAAAGATACTTCAACGAGTTTTATAGTGTTTTGTCGGTTTAATGATTCACTATTGAAATAATAAAATACTTTTATAAGGCAATCTGAAAGGATTTAGAAAAAGACACTAAGTTTAGTAAAGATAATACGTCAAAAACAAAGATCAAACACTTTTGAAAAACCATCTCCACTGAGGTGGTTTTTTATTTTAGTATGCTAATGATTTTTAATCCTTTTTCAATCACATTATTAATCTCTTCCGAAAGTTGGGCTTTATAAATCAGCACCAAATACAACAAAGAAAGTAAGATTGATTTCAGGCCAATGTTGATAATCGTGTGAAACGGAAAATCCCAAAAATAGAACACCAAAAAGCAAACCACTAAGATGCCTAACGAATGCAGCGTTTTAGTAGTAAACGGATACAAATCCATTTTGTTTACCACAAAAAAGAGTTTGATGGTATTGTAAATCATCACCGTAACCAAAGTGGCAAAGGCTGAACCTTCAATGCCATAAAGCGGAATGAAAATCATATTCAGGACAATCATTAAGACTACAGTGAACACTCCAAACAATAAAACCGTTCGGTAATATTTTGTATTGACAATAATTGAATTGTTGTTGCCCAATAACACATCGTAAAACTTGGACAATCCAATAAGAAACACCACGACTATCCCGCCACTGTAATCTTTCGGAATCAGATGGTACATTTCTTTGATGTTGACAAAAATCAGGATCATGATAAAACCACCAATCACTTGCAGGTTGATGGCGCTTTTTTTATACAATTCGTTGAGTTCGTCGTGTTTGTTTTCTACCATGAGTCGGGCGGTGATGGGCGCTATGATTTGCGTCATGGCACGACTGGGCACGGCAATAACGGTAGAGATGAAAATCGCCACCGCATAAAGGGCATTCTGATCCACTTTTTTGTATTGGGGAATCATCACTTTGTCGAAATCAACCAGCATTACAGCTACACCACCGGACACGATGATGAAAAACGAATATTGGATAATTTCTTTGATGTTTTTGGGAATGACAAATCGCAAAACCGGTATTTTTACCGAAATCGCATAGAGTTTCATGCCAATTAATTGTGCCAAATATGCCAATGCCAAACAATACACAAAAGTATCTTTGGCCATCCAATTATAATGAACGGCAATCAATAAAAGCATCACCACTAATCGTACTAAGACTTCGCTGATGAAATTTCCCGCCACCGATTTCATATGCACTTTGGCCCAGGCATAAAACACTTCGAAATACGCCATAAACAAACCAATCACCGGAATCAGCCAAAAGAAAGGTTTCAATGTTGGGTTTTCCTGTATCCAGCTTTGTGAAATAGGTTCGTAGAAAAAGTAAAATCCCAATCCCAGCGGAATGATTAAAGCCAAGGGCAGCACCAACATAAAAGTCAGAAACTCATCGCGTTCTTTTTGGTTTTTATAAGCAGAAAAAAATCGGATTAAGGTATTCTGTGCGCCAAACGCCATCAACGGCATCATGATATTAGCGCCCGAAAGTACCGTAGCCACAATTCCGTAATGCAGTTTCCCAAGAAAGCTGGTGTATAAAAACAAGGCATTCACGGCGCCAATTCCAAATCCAAGGAAAGTGATGATGGTGTTTTTAATCGATTGGCTTTGGACGATTCCCATGTTTTGAATTGTAAATTAAGATTTACGAAGTTAGTAGTTTTTAGTTAAGAATTTAGTCTCCGCAGTTGGCATTATAATAATCCACTAAATCTTTAAGCTCGCTCAAATTGTATTCGTGGTTCTTTATTTTTTCAACCATTACATCACAATCTTTCATATAATCGGCTACTGATTTTATATAGTTGTCCTTAACCTTTGTCGGATATTCTTCGTTTTCCCTTTTTAGGTAGTACGTTGTTTTTTCAATTGCTTTGTTGGAAGGAATGTCAGTATGCCCAGCGCGATCCATATCAGTAGCATAGTATTTACTTCTTTTTCGGTATAGCTTCACCGAGCCTTCGGTGACTACTTCATACAATTCAGAGAAACTGTATTTCGATACTTTGAGGTACTCGTAATGAACAATTTCCCCTTCTTTGATGATGGTTATTCCGGTAACATCTTTCACGGTCCAGGTTTCGTCTTTGTCTTTTTCTTCAATTTTAAAAACAATGACTTCTTCTTTCGAAGTAAAAACAGCTTTCAATTTTCCAATGCCTTCCACCGAAGTACCATCGTTAAAATGAAGTATGGCTTTTTCGAATACATTTTTCACCGGAATATCGATTCCGATTTTTACGGTTTGGGCATTGGCAAAGGTTGCTGTAACTACGATTATGATAAGGAACCATTTTTTCATTTGCTGAAAATAAGTTTCGATAACTGCTCTGTCAAACTTTTTCTGGAATACTGTTGCAAGCCAACGGCATGCGCTTTCAGGTTTTGATTTTGGTATTCCTGATAGTATTTTAAAAGTAATGCTTTTAGCTTTTCTTTTTCATCATACGTAAAGAAAACACCGGTGTTGGTAGAAGTGATAATTTCAGCAAAATCAGAGCCTTCGGGACCAATTGCAATAATGGGTCTTTCGGAAACCATGTATTCAAACAGTTTGCCCGGAATGATGCTTTTGGTGTCTTCGGAATCGATTTCTATTAGTAACAAAACCTGTGATTTGCGTTGGTGTGCCACGGCTTCCTGATGCGAAACGTATCCCAGATTTTCAACGTAATGGTTAAGTTTAAATTCCGAAATCGTATCCAACACTTCCTGACTGGTGGCGCCCATCAATTTCAGGCAGAAATCATTTTTGAAAGCTGCGTTTTCTTTGATTAATTCCTGCAAAGCTTTCCACAAGATTCTCGGATTTCTTTCGGATAAAAAGGAACCGATGTGTGCTAAAGTGAATTTTTCATCCAAAGGCTGTTTGTCAACTTTTTCCACATCATACCCATTGGTAATCACTTCAATTGGTTGGGCAGTAATCGCTTCAAATTCGGTTTTGGTGGTTTTGCTGGTAACGATAATGGTATCGGCAGTATTCAGGACTTCTCTCTCTAAGGTTTTGTGTTTTTTTTCGGCGTAAGCAGAAAGTTTCAACGCTTTGTGATAGCCAATGGTTGTCCAGGGATCACGGAAATCGGCAAACCATTTTACGTTCAATTCCTTTTTCAATTGCAAGCCAATTAAATGCAGACTGTGTGGCGGTCCCGAAGTAACAATAGTATCTATGTTGTTTTCTTCGATGTATTTTTTTAAATAGTTTACCGAAGGTTTTACCCAAAGAAAACGCGCATCGGGAATGAAGATGTTTCCGCGAACCCAAAGCAACGTCTTTTCTAAAAAAGATTGCTTCTTCTGATTCGGAATAATGCCGGAGCTGATTTTTTTGGTTTTGTTTTTCGAAAAAAAGGCAGCAAAACCATAAGGTTCGGTAATCTTGTTTTTTAGTATAATCGCTTGCTCCGAAACTTCGCTGGCCAAACCAGTATCAATAATGGGATAAGTCGGATTCTCCGGAATGTAAACTATCGGTTGCACATGGAAATCTGGCAAGTACTTGACAAACTTTAACCAACGTTGTACTCCCGGTCCACCGGCTGGCGGCCAATAATACGTGATGATTAGCAGTTTTTTGGGTTCGGTCATTTACGCTTGCTTCTTTTTCTTTTGGTCAACATACACACCGCCAAGTATGACTAACAACATTCCAATAGAACTGAACAAGGCAATGGAACTTCCGGTTTTTACCACTTGTGGTTCAAAGTTGAATTCAATGGTGTGTTTGCCTTTCGGAATGTATAAGCCTCTTAGAACATAATCGGTTCTGAAAATTTCTTCTTCTTTTCCGTCAATAGTAGCTTTCCATCCGTCTTTGTAATAGGTTTCAGAAAAGACTGCGAAACCGTCATTTGCATTATTGGAAGTATATTCTATATGATTTGGTTTGTAAACCTTTAATTGAATGGTAGCTGTGCTGTCTTTTACAAATGCCTTATTAACCTTGGTTTTTATGAATGGACCGGGATTAAAAACCGCTATATTTTTAGTGTCTAATTTGTCTAAGGCTTTCATTTCTTCATCAGCAGAATTTACTTTTCTCAGTTCAGAAACAAACCAGGCATTGCCATTGGCAAACGGATTCGTGATTGGCACACTTTGTCCGTCTTTCACTTCTACTAATAAATATTTGATGTTCAAAGCATCAAGCACCGGAATGTTTTTGGTTAATGACAGTGTTTTTGGATCAATGTTACTGCCCAAATCGGCTAATTTTTTGTCAATTTGGTAATCAAACAATTGGTCGTAACGTCTCGGACGCACAGCGCTGTATCCGCCAACAGATTTGTGGAAATACGAAGTTCTACCTTGCAATCTGCCTTGCAACTCATAGACTCTGTAAACCGATTTGTCTTTTAGGATTTCTTCGTCAGCCGGAGTTGGTTCAAACGGTTGATCCACTTCGCGCGCACTTTTGAATTGTTTCGGATTGTTGCTTACATAGTTTTTATCGACAAAGAATAAATCGCCTACCATGAAAATCCCCACGAGGATAATAGCGGTGTTTTGTGCCAATTTTCCTTTCAGATAAAACCACAAAGCGCCAAAAGCCACTGCCATAAAAAATCCGGAACGCAGCAAATCCGCCATGAATAAACTGGCTCGGTCAGCTTTTAAAGCCTGCACAAAGGCAGTGCCCATTTCTTTGCCATAAGCTTGAATGTAGTAGCCATCGTTTTCGGTAGAGAAGGAGAACATGCTTTTCGCTAAAAACAAAACAACGATTAGACCAATAGAAGTAGCTGCGGTGTATAGCAACGATTTCTTCTGATTTTCGGTGTCTTTAAAAAACGATTGCAATCCCATAATCGCTAGCACCGGAATGCACAATTCCAAGATAACCTGTATCGAAGAAACCGCTCTGAACTTGTCGTATAGCGGCACATATTCGATAAAGAAATTGGTCAGGCCTGAGAAATTTTTTCCCCAGGAAAGCAATAAGGAAAGCAAAGCTCCCGCTACGAAAGCATATTTTATTTTGCGTTTATCATGATACAAAGCCAGCACGCACAGGAAGAAAACGATAGCGCCAATATAAGCCGGTGCGGCTACAATAGGCTGGTCTCCCCAATAAGTTGGTGCTGATTCGGCAAACTGACTGGCTTCTTCTTCCGAACCGCCTTGGTTGATAATGAATTCGTATAATTTACTGTCTTTCCCCACGTTTTCCACATTGGAACCACCAAAAAGTCGGGGAGCAATTAGGTCTAAACTTTCGCCAATGCCATAACTGTATTCCGTAATATAGTCGTTTGACATGGAGGCTGTTGTATTGTTTTTAGAGCCATCAGCGTTGAAGGTCAGTTCGCTTTTGCCACGAATACTGGAATCTGTATATTCTTTAGTAGCCATCAAACTGGTAGCATTGACACCCACAGCTAAAGCAACGGCTACGGCAAATGTTCCGGCAATTTTTGGCAATGATTTCAGGTCTTTTTCCTGAAAAAGTTTGTACAGTAAATAAATGCCGAGCACCATCAAAAGGAATAACAAATAATACGTCATCTGAAAGTGATTGGCATTGATTTCCAAAGCCACCGCTAACATGGTTAGTATGCCTCCGTGCAAATATTTTTTCCGGAAAACCAGAATAAACCCGGCAACCACCAATGGCATGTATGCAATAGCGTGTGCTTTGGCGTTATGTCCAACGCCCAGAATTACAATAAGGTAAGTGGAAAATCCAAACGCCAGCGCTCCGAAGAAGGCCTTTAACGGATCTACTCTGAAGACTAACAACAATCCATAGAACCCTAAGAAATACAGGAATAAATAATCGGCCGGTCTGGGCAGAAAACGCAATAGATCATCCAGTTTTCCGATATAATCGTGCGGATAATTAGCGCCTAGTTGATAGGTTGGCATGCCACCAAAAGCGGAATTGGTCCAATAAGGTTCGGTATGGTATTCGGCACGAAAATCGTTTTGCTCTTTGGCCATACCAGTGTATTGTACGATATCGGACTGGAAGATTTTTTTGCCTTGCAAAACCGGATAAAAATAAACTATGGAAATGGTGATGAAACCAATAAGGGCTAAGAAATGCGGATAAAACTTTTGAAGTTGCTTCATTTATTTGGTTGGATAGGGATGTTTAGTTGCTATTCAATTTCTTCAAAATCAACATATTCGCCAACGATTTTTTTCTCTTTTGGTTTTTCGGCAGCGGTTGATTGTGTATGGTTTTGTTGTTGGTAATTTTGATGTTGTTGGAATTGTTCCGAAGCTTTTTCGACAACCTTTTTGGCCAATACAGGTAAAAACAATCGTGCTAAAAACTTGAAAACATAATAAAAAACCAATATGTAAAATAGGTCTTCTATTAATCCGGTAAGAGATGCAGTTTCCATTGCTAAATAATTTTTGTCAAAAATACTAAATTCCTGAATTTAAATTTCGGTTTGACTTCTTAAATAAATAATAAAAAATGCTACTTTTGAAACACTAAGTTTCAACGCTTAAATTTCTCAACTTATGATGACTCTAAAAAGAATATTCGTCGCTTGTTTTCTGATGATTTCGGCTTCCCAATATGCACAATATACCGACATTATCAATTCGAACCGGCCGGGAGAATCCATGTCGGCCTTTTCGGTGGGGAAGACAGTGATTCAGGCAGAAGGGGGCTTCTATGGCATCAAAGAAAAGCACGATTTACTGCGTTACGAAGCCAATGGTTTCGGAACCGAATTGGATGTACGGTATGGTGCTTTTTTTGATCAGTTTGAGTTTGATTTAAATACACAATATCAGTACGATTGGTATCAGGCGCCCTTGGTTAGTGATACTCGCGGTGGTTTCAAACAGCTTACGCTTGGCGCTAAATATTTGGTATATGATCCGTATCTGAAACAGAATGATAAACCTAATGTCTACAGTTGGAAAGCCAATCACAAATTCAAATGGAACGATTTTATTCCGGCCGTGGCGGTTTATGGCGGTTTTAATTTGCAACTGGGAACCAATCCGTTTACGTTCAAAGGCGATTCCAAATTCAGTCCGAAAGTGATGGTGATTACGCAAAATCAATTTGGAAAACACTGGGTTTTTGTGACCAATATTATTGCGGATAAAATCTCCACCAAATACCCAAGTTATGGTGTTATCGCTACAATGACCAGAGGTTTCAATATGCGTTGGTCCGGAATGTTGGAGTTTCAAGGCTATAAAAGCGATTATTATGCCGATACGGTTTTCCGATTGGGAGCGGCTTATTTAGTTCGCGAGAACATTCAATTGGATGCTTCTGTGAGTAAAAATGTAAAAGAAACACCGGCGATAGCTTATGCTAACATTGGTGCTTCGTGGCGTTTTGACAGTAATTATGAAACGAATTACAAACGCGTAAAAAACAAAAAAGACGATAAGGATAAAAAGGACAAAAAATCCAAAAAAGATAAAGGCAAAAAGCGAAAAGACGAAGTAGAATTAGAAAAAACCAAATAATGATTACCATAGTTGAAGCCGATAACAAGAAGTTATTAAAAGAGTTTGTACAATTTCCGTTTGCCTTATATAAAAACCATCCGTACTGGGTTCCGCCATTAATCAATGATGAACTGGAAACCTTTGATAAAACTAAAAACCCTGCCTTTGCCACGGCTGATGCTCATTTCTATTTAGCGTATCGCGATACTAAAATTGTTGGTAGAATTGCTGCCATTATCAATTGGAGTGAAGTAAACGACCAGCAAAAGAAGAAAGTGCGTTTTGGTTGGTGGGATGTTATTGATGATGTTGAAGTAACCAAAGCCTTGCTCGAAAAAGTATATGAATTTGGCCGGAATAATAACCTGGAGTATGTGGAAGGGCCGATGGGTTTTTCAAATTTGGATAAAGTAGGCGTGCTTACCGAAGGCTTTGATGAAATTGGTTCGATGATTACTTGGTACAACTTTCCGTATTACAAGACGCATTTAGAGCAGTTGGGTTATGTGAAAGAAAAAGAATATCTCGAGAATAAATTTCCTTTTTCAAATGTTAAGACCGAGTTTTTTGTTAAGCCAAATGAATTGGTAAAAAGAAGATACCAGCTTACCGCGCTCAATTTCACCAACACCAAAGACATCATGCCTTATGTGGACAAAATGTTCGATTTGTTCAATTCGAGTTATGCCGATCTTTCCTCTTTTGTAGCCATAACCGATGTGCAGAAGGAATACTTCAAAAAGAAATACATCAGTTTCATCAATCCGGAATACATCAAGTTTGTTGAAGATAAAGATCAAAACATTGTAGCGTTTAGTATAGTAATGCCAAGTTTTTCAGAAGCTTTGCAAAAGGCAAAAGGGAAGTTGTTTCCTTTCGGATTTTATCATTTGCTTAAAGCCAAAAAAGAAAGCAAGGATGTGTTATTCTATTTAATAGGCATCGATCCG
>NZ_DAINRG010000068.1:0-9495 GCF_036741995.1 Flavobacterium sp.
ATGTCCGGTCTGTCTGCTTAAGTGATTGATTTTTTTTCCGTGTCTCATTGCTATTGTAAATTTAAACCTTTCGGCTTAGATTATTCTTTATCTAATTTGTATTTACCTAAATCCATTCCGAAGGTTAAATTTTTGTTGGCAACCAATTCGTCTAACTCAGTTAGCGATTTTTTACCGAAGTTACGGAACTTCATCAAGTCATTTTTATTGAAAGATACTAAATCTCCAAGGGTATCAACTTCTGCTGCTTTCAAGCAATTTAAAGCTCTTACTGATAAATCCATATCCACCAATTTAGTTTTTAACAACTGTCTCATGTGTAGGGATTCTTCGTCGTAAGACTCAGTTTGAGCGATTTCATCAGCTTCCAACGTGATTCTCTCATCAGAGAATAACATAAAGTGGTGAATTAGAACTTTGGCAGCTTCTGTTAAAGCATCTTTTGGATTGATAGAACCATCAGTTTTGATTTCAAAAACTAATTTTTCATAATCTGTTTTTTGCTCCACACGGAAGTTTTCAATGGCGTATTTTACATTTTTTACCGGAGTAAAAATAGAGTCTGTAAAGATAGTACCAATGGCTGCGTTTTGTTTTTTGTTTTCCTCAGCAGGAACATAACCACGACCTTTCTCGATAGTTAATTCCATGTTCAGATTCACTTTACTGTCAAGGTTGCAAATTACCAACTCTGGGTTCAATACCTGAAAACCAGAGATGAATTTTTGAAAATCACCAGCAGTAATTTGGTCTTTTCCTGAGATTGAGATAGAAACTGTTTCATTATCTACATCTTCAATCTGACGCTTGAAACGTACTTGTTTTAGATTTAAGATAATTTCAGTAACATCCTCAACAACTCCTGAAATGGTAGAAAACTCATGCTCTACTCCTTCGATACGAACCGAAGTAATGGCATAACCTTCTAACGCAGAAAGTAAAACTCTTCTAAGTGCATTACCAACAGTCAATCCGTATCCCGGTTCTAAAGGTCTGAATTCAAACTTACCTTCAAAATCGGTTGAATCGATCATGATAACTTTATCGGGCTTCTGAAAATTAAATATTGCCATAATTTAGACTAATGTCAATTATTATTTGTTGTACAACTCTACGATTAATTGCTCTTTAATATTTTCTGGAATTTGAAGTCTTTGCGGAACAGAAACAAACGTTCCTTCTTTAGTGTCATTATTCCAAGTAATCCACTCATATACGTGAGAAGAGTTGGCTAATGAACGCTCGATAGCTTCAACAGATTTAGATTTTTCACGAACAGCAACTTTGTCACCTGGTTTCAAGTGGTAAGATGGGATGTTCACCAATTCTCCATTCACAGTGATGTGACGGTGAGAAACGATTTGTCTTGCAGCTCTTCTTGAAGGTGCAATTCCCATTCTGAACACAACGTTATCTAATCTTGCTTCGCATAATTGTAAAAGGATTTCACCTGTTACTCCTTTAGAAGCTGCTGCTTTTTCAAAAAGGTTTCTGAATTGTTTTTCTAAAATTCCATAAGAATATTTAGCTTTTTGCTTTTCCATCAATTGGACAGCGTACTCAGATTTTTTACCTCTTTTTTTTGCCATCCCGTGTTGTCCAGGAGGGTAATTTCTTTTTTCGAAGGCTTTGTCTTCTCCGAATATTGCTTCGCCAAATTTACGAGCAATTCTTGTACTTGGACCAGTATATCTTGCCATTTTAAATTGTTTTAAGATAGAGATTATGAATTCAGGTCGAATCCTCCGATAATCTTTGTTCTATCTTGATTATACTATAATTATACTCTACGTCTTTTAGGAGGACGACATCCGTTGTGTGGCATTGGAGTAACGTCGATAATTTCGGTTACTTCAATTCCTGAGTTGTGAATTGATCTGATAGCCGACTCACGTCCGTTACCTGGTCCTTTCACATACACTTTTACTTTTTTAAGTCCAGCTTCTAATGCTACTTTTCCACAATCTTCTGCGGCCATTTGAGCTGCATACGGAGTGTTCTTTTTAGAACCTCTAAAGCCCATTTTACCGGCAGATGACCAAGAAATAACTTCACCTTTTTTGTTTGTTAACGAAATGATGATGTTGTTAAAGGTTGCATTAATATGCGCTTCGCCCGTTGATTCAACGATAACTTTACGTTTTTTTGTAGTCGCTTTAGCCATATTACTTATTATTTAGTTGCTTTTTTCTTGTTAGCAACAGTTTTTCTTTTACCTTTTCTTGTTCTAGAGTTGTTCTTAGTTCTTTGTCCTCTTAACGGAAGACCAGATCTGTGACGGATACCTCTATAACATCCAATGTCCATTAAACGTTTAATGTGTAATGAAACTTCTGAACGAAGTTCACCTTCAATTTTGAAATAAGAAACGGCCTCACGAATTCCTCCGATTTCGTCGTCATTCCAATCTTGAACTTTTTTATCTTGGCTAACTTGAGCTTTTTCTAAAATCTCAATTGCTCTACTTTTACCAATTCCGAAGATGTAGGTTAAAGCGATAACTCCTCTTTTGTTTTTTGGGATATCTACCCCTGCTATTCTTGCCATAACTATCCTTGTCTTTGTTTAAATCTAGGATTCTTTTTGTTGATTACGTATAATCTGCCTTTTCTGCGCACAATCTTGCACTCGGCACTTCTTTTTTTAACTGATGCTCTTACTTTCATTTTTACTAGCTTTAGTATCTATATGTAATTCTTGCTTTTGACAAATCGTAAGGACTCATTTCCAGTTTCACTTTGTCACCAGGTAACAATTTGATGTAATGCATACGCATTTTTCCAGAGATGTGAGCAATTACAATATGTCCGTTTTCTAATTCTACACGGAACATTGCATTTGACAATGCTTCGATTATTGATCCGTCTTGTTCTATTGCTGATTGTTTTGCCATAAAAATTAAGCTACTGCTTTTCTATTTTTACCACTTTTCATCAATCCGTCATAGTGTTTATTCAATAAATAAGAATTTATTTGTTGAATAGTATCGATAGCTACACCAACCATAATGATTAATGAAGTACCACCATAGAACATAGCCCAAGACTGTTGTACATCAAGACTAACAACAATCGCTGGGAACACAGCAATTAACGCCAGAAACAATGAACCTGGGAATGTTATAAGAGACATGATTCTGTCTAAGAAATCAGCTGTTTCAATTCCTGGCTTAACACCTGGTATGAAACCACCGCTTCTTTTTAAATCATCGGCCATTTTATTTGTTGGAACTGTAATTGCCGTATAGAAGAATGTAAAGATTACAATCAACGAAGCAAAAACTAAACAATACCAAAAACCAAACATATTACTAAAAGTTCCTGCAATAGATTGTGACGTTTCAGATTTTGAAAGTCCCGCTACAGCTGCCGGAATAAACATAATGGCTTGAGCAAAGATGATTGGCATAACACCAGCTGAATTCAATTTCAATGGAATCCATTGTCTGTTTCCGCCCATCATATCCTGTTCGAAATCTCCGGTTGTTGTACGACGAGCGTATTGTACCGGAATTTTTCTAACTGCCATTACTAATAGTACACAGGCTATAATTACTAATAACCAAACGATGATTTCAAGTACTAATAACATTGGACCTCCATTATTATTGGTAACCTTTGAAGTAAATTCTTGAAACAATGCTTGTGGTAGTCTGGCAAGGATTCCAACCATGATCAATAGTGAAATACCGTTTCCAATTCCCTTGTCTGTAATTTTTTCTCCTAACCACATAGCGAAAATAGTACCCGTGGTAAGAATTAAAACGGATGAGAATAAGAAAGCAAAAGAATCAAATCCTAAAAGGAACGCATTACCTGGTAATGTTCTGTACAAGTTATAGATATAACCTGGGCCTTGAACAAGAGTAATGGCAATAGTTAACCATCTTGTAATTTGATTTAATTTTTTTCTTCCGCTCTCACCGTCTTTTTGCAATTTTTGCAAGTAAGGAATAGCGATACCCATTAACTGAACAACAATTGAAGCAGAAATGTAAGGCATGATACCTAATGCAAATACTGATGCTTTTGAGAAAGCTCCACCGGTAAACATATCCAGTATTGATCCAATACCTTTTTCTGTTTGACCTGCTAAACTATGCAACTGAGTAGCATCAATACCTGGCAGCGTAACATGCGCACCAAATCTGTAAACTAATAATAGCCCTAGCGTTACCAGGATTCTATTTTTTAGTTCCTCTATTTTCCAAACATTACTTAATGATTCAAAAAATTTCTTCATTGTTATAGCAATTATAGGGTTACAGCTTCTCCACCAGCAGCTTCAATAGCCGCTTTTGCAGTTGCAGTAAATTTGTGAGCAGTTACTTTTAATTTTGCTTTCAATTCGCCTCTACCAAGGATTTTAACTACTTCACTTTTAGTAGCCAAACGGTTTTCAACAAATACTGAGAAATCTACAGTATCGGTAACAATTCCGTTATCTACTAATAATTGAAGTGCGTCAAGATTTACACCTTGATACTCTACACGATTAATGTTTTTGAAACCAAACTTAGGCACACGTCTTTGAAGTGGCATTTGCCCTCCTTCAAAACCAATCTTTTTAGAATAACCAGAACGAGACTTAGCTCCTTTGTGACCTCTTGCAGAAGTACCACCTTTACCAGAACCTTCTCCTCTACCTAATCTTTTGTTTTGATTGTGTGTAGAACCTTCAGCAGGTTGTAAGTTACTTAAATTCATAACTATGATTTGTTATTTAACTTCCTCTACGGAAACTAAGTGTTTAACTTTATTTATCATTCCAAGGATCGCTGGATTTGAATCATGCTCCACAACCTGTCCCATTTTACGAAGACCTAAAGCTTCTAATCCTCTTTTTTGTGTAAGAGGACAATTGATTTTGCTTCTAACTTGTTTTACTAATAATTTAGCCATAATTTCCTTGAATTAACCTTTAAATACTTTTTCTAAAGAAATACCTCTTTGTTTTGCAACAGTAACGGCACTTCTCATTTGTAATAAAGCATCAAAAGTTGCTTTTACCACATTGTGAGGATTTGATGAACCTTGTGATTTTGACAATACATCATGGATACCAACTGACTCTAGAACTGAACGAACAGCTCCACCAGCAATTACTCCGGTACCGTGAGATGCAGGCATCAAAAATACCGCTGCTCCACCAAATTTTCCTTTTTGTTCGTGAGGTACTGATTGACCACTCAAAGGAATTCTAACTAAGTTTTTCTTTGCATCTTCTACTGCTTTCGCAATTGCTTCAGAAACGTCTTTAGATTTCCCTAAACCATGTCCAACAACACCGTTTTCATCACCTACAACAACAATTGCAGAAAAGCCAAATGCTCTACCTCCTTTTGTTACTTTGGTAACACGATTTACACTTACCAAACGATCTTTTAATTCAAGACCACTAGGTTTTACCAACTCTACATTTTTGTATCCGTTATACATAATTTCTTAGAATTTAAGTCCAGCCGCTCTTGCGCCTTCCGCTAATGATTTAATACGACCGTGATATAAATAACCTCCTCTATCGAAAGTTACTTCTGTGATTCCGGCTTTTAACGCTTTTTCTGCAGCTAGTTTTCCAACTTCAGTTGCAATTTCTACGTTTGTACCTTTAATGTTTACTCCTTTATCTTTTGATGAAGCAGCTAATAAAGTAACTCCATTCACATCATCGATTAGTTGTGCATAGATTTCTTTATTACTTCTGAATACAGATAGTCTTGGTTTAGCAGCAGTACCGCTAACAATCTTTCTGATTCTGAATTTAATTCTTTGTCTTCTTTCAGTTTTTGTTAATGACATAATACTACTTTTTACGCTGATTTACCTGCTTTTCTTCTTAATACTTCACCAACAAACTTAACTCCTTTTCCTTTGTAAGGCTCAGGCTTACGGAAACCTCTGATTTTGGCAGCGATTTGTCCGATTAATTGTTTGTCGAAAGATGTTAACTTCACGATTGGGTTTTTACCTTTCTCTGAGATCGTTTCTAGTTTTACTTCTGGAGCAACTTCTAAAACGATATTATGAGAAAAACCTAAGGCTAAGTCTAATTTTTGTCCTTGGTTTGAGGCTCTGTAACCTACTCCAACCAATTCTAATTCTTTGGTAAAACCTTCAGATACACCCACTATCATGTTGTTGATTAATGATCTGTATAATCCGTGTTTTGCTCTATGATCTTTACTATCAGATGGTCTTTCTACTACTAGTTGACCTTCTTCAACTTTCACTGTTACGTCTGCGTACTCTTGTGTAAGTTGACCTAATTTTCCTTTAACTGTAATTACTGTTTCACTAACTTCTACAGTAACACCAGCAGGAATTGAAATTGGATTTTTACCTATTCTTGACATTGTTTAACTGTTTTTAATTAGTATACGTAGCAAATTACTTCTCCACCAACATTTAATTGCTTAGCTTGTTTCCCGGTCATTAAACCTTTTGAAGTGGAAACAATAGCAATTCCTAATCCGTTAAGGATTCTAGGTAATTTTGATGCACCAGCATATTTACGTAAACCTGGTTTACTAATTCTTTGGATATCTTTGATTACGGACTCTTTAGTATCTTTATCATACTTCAAAGCGATTTTGATAGTACCTTGAACAGTACTGTCTTCAAATTTGTAACTTAAGATATATCCTTGATCGAATAAAATCTTTGTGATTTCTTTTTTCAAGTTCGAAGCCGGGATTTCAACCACTTTGTGGTTTGCCATCACTGCATTTCTAACTCTCGTAAGATAATCTGCAATTGGATCTGTATACATATGTATAAATTTGCGGTTATGGTTTTCAAGAGGTACTCACCTAATGAACCTTTAACCAATTAAAATTATTTTTTGGTTTGCAAAAGTAATAACTTATTGCGAGACTACCAAGAAGCTTTTTTAACTCCTGGGATTAATCCGTTATTTGCCATTTCACGGAATGTGACACGTGAAATACCAAATTGACGCATATACCCTCTTGGTCTACCTGTTAATTTGCAACGATTGTGCATACGAACCGGTGAAGCATTTTTTGGTAATTTTTGTAACCCTTCGTAATCTCCAGCTTCTAATAAAGCTTTTCTTTTCTCAGCGTACTTTGCTACCGTTTTTTCTCTCTTAACCTCACGGGCTTTCATTGATTCTTTAGCCATGTCTTAATTCTTTTTAAAAGGTAAACCTAATTCAGCCAATAATGACTTTGCTTCTTTATCTGTGTTTGCAGAAGTTACAAATGTAATATCCAAACCTGATATTTTATTTACTTTATCAATATCAATTTCCGGGAAAATGATTTGCTCAGTAACACCAAGGTTGTAATTACCTCTTCCGTCAAAACCAGTGGCTTTGATACCATTAAAATCTCTTACACGTGGCAAAGATGATGTGATAAGTCTATCTAAAAACTCATACATTCTTTCTCCTCTAAGAGTTACTTTAGCTCCAATTGGCATACCTTTTCTCAATTTGAATGACGCAACGTCTTTCTTAGAGATTGTAGATACTGCTTTTTGTCCAGTAACTTTTGTCAACTCGTCAACTGCATAGTCCACTAGTTTTTTATCAGATACTGCTGCTCCAACTCCACGGCTTAATATGATTTTTTCCAATTTAGGAACTTGCATCACATTTTTATAACCGAATTCTTCTTTAAGGGCAGCAATTACTCTGTCCTTATATTCTTGCTTAAGTCTAGGTGTATAGGCCATAACTATAATACTTGATTAGATTTTTTTGAAAATCTCACTTTCTTATCTCCTTCTACTTTGATTCCAACTTTAGTGGCTTTTTTTGATTTTGGATCAATTAAAGACAAGTTTGAAATATGCATAGGAGCTTCTTTCTTTACGATTCCTCCTTGAGGGTTTTTTGCACTTGGTTTGGTATGTTTCGAAACCATGTTTACACCTTCAACGATTGCTTTGTTTTTCTCACGGTCAACGCGTAAAACTTTACCTTCTGAACCTTTATGGTCACCAGCGATAACTTTTACTACATCTCCTGATTTTATTTTTAGCTTTATCATCTTACTATGAATTAAAGCACTTCTGGTGCTAATGATACAATTTTCATGAATTGTTTTTCACGAAGTTCTCTGGCAACCGGACCAAAAACACGAGTTCCTCTCATCTCACCTGCTGCGTTCAAAAGAACACAAGCATTGTCATCAAAACGGATATAAGAACCATCGGCTCTTCTCACTTCTTTTTTGGTACGTACAACAACTGCAGTAGAAACAGCACCTTTCTTAACGTTTCCGTTTGGTGTTGCATCTTTTATTGACACTACAATTTTATCTCCAACAGAGGCATAACGACGTTTCGTTCCTCCTAAAACACGGATAGTCAAAACTTCTTTTGCTCCTGTGTTATCTGCTACTTTTAATCTCGATTCTTGTTGTACCATAATTACTTAGCTCTTTCAATGATTTCAACTAGTCTCCAACATTTGGTTTTTGATAAAGGTCTTGTTTCCATGATCTTTACTGTATCTCCAATGTTACAGTCGTTTGTTTCGTCGTGTGCGTGAAACTTTTTAGTTTTTAACACGAACTTACCGTATAATGGGTGTTTTACTCTAGTTACTTGTGCCACAACAATAGACTTATCCATTTTGTTTGACGTAACAACACCAATTCTTTCTTTTCTTAAATTTCTTTTATCTTCCATTTTAGCAGAATACAATTATTGTAACTCTCTTTTAGTTAGCTCTGTTGCTACTCTAGCAACCGCTCTTCTAGCACTTCTAATTTGAAGTGGATTGGCAATTGGAGAAATAGCGTGCGCTGATTTTAGGTCGGAATACGCTTTTCTTAACTGACTAAGTTTTTCTTGTAACTCAGCTGCGGATAGATTTATAATTTCTGATTGTTTCATAATTAATTTTAGATTATGCTTCGAAATCTCTAGCAACGACAAACTTAGTTTTTACAGGAAGTTTTTGAGCGGCAAGACGCAAAGCCTCTTTTGCAACAGAAAGTGGAACTCCACCAACTTCAAACATAATTTTTCCTGGTTTTACAACAGCAGCCCAATATTCGACCGCTCCTTTACCTTTACCCATACGTACCTCTAGAGGTTTTTTGGTAATCGGTTTATCTGGAAATATTTTAATCCATAATTGTCCCTCTCTTTTCATAAAACGAGTTGCAGCGATACGCGCAGCTTCGATTTGACGTGAAGTTAAGAACATTCCGGTTTCATGTACTGATTTAATTCCAAACATTCCATTAGAAAGCTCGTGTCCTCTTTGAGAAACACCTTTCATTCTACCCTTCTGTACCTTACGGTATTTTGTTCTTTTAGGTTGTAACATCTTTCTTTAGTTTAAAATTACTTTCTTTTACGAGCTCCTGGTTTACCGTTTGATTTTCCACCACGTGGAGCATCATTTTTTCCACCACCTTGACCGGCTTGTTTTTTGTCCATGCCCACCAATGGAGAAAGGTCTCTTTTTCCGTAAACCTCACCTTTCATGATCCATACTTTGATACCCATTCTACCATAA
>NZ_DAINRG010000069.1:0-9406 GCF_036741995.1 Flavobacterium sp.
AAATAAAAGGCATTTAGATTTTCGATGCGTTGTTCGGCACCATCCTTTTTCATTTTGGTCAAATCGCCTTGACTTTCCATTCCCAATGCAATGTTAAGAGCATCGCTAAGCAAAAACTTAATACCTACTTGAGTGGACAAACCAAAATTCCAACCTAGATTTTTGGTATCCGTATTCCCGGTTACTGTTTCCAGTTCTTGTTTTAGCAGTGTATTGGCATACAAACCGGCACCGATAGTAAAAAACAGTTTGGGGTCTTTAGCTTGATCGCCATTAAAAAGAATATAGTTTCCGTTAAATTGTAACGGGATATGCAGGTATGAATTTCGTAAACTGGCCGTGTTCCCGGCTATGGTAGGGTTAGCATCAAATTGCAAAAGCCCCACACCGGCAGCCATATCCCATCGTTGTCCTATTTTGTAAGCCAATAAAATATCACTCCCGTTGATGTTACCGTTCAAAGGCACTGCTCCGGTTTGTTTAAGTCGGGCAAAACCAAGTTTGCCAATGATTTGAAGTTCAAGTTTACTCACTTTTTTTTCAGGAGTGGATTGCGCTGTGGCAGCATAGCTGATTAGCAGTGCTAATGCGGCGATAAATTGTTTTTTCATTTGTTCTTGTTTTTTGATTGGTAAATAAATTCTTTTTTCAAAAACGAAAATAAATAATTATGAATTGAGTAGGGTATCCCTTAACATTTTCTTTAGCAAATAAAAAAAATCCCAAGACATCACAAGGAATGCATCGGGATTTTATATTGGTTAAAGGCGAATGGCCTTTGTATAGCTAATTAAAACTGCTCTCTGCCGGCAAAGTGGAAAGCACCTTCGATAGCCGCATTCTCGTCAGAATCTGAACCGTGAACTGCATTTTCTCCAATAGAGGTAGCATATTTTTTACGGATAGTTCCTTCAGCAGCATCAGCAGGATTGGTAGCTCCAATCAACGTTCTGAAATCTTCTACAGCATTGTCTTTTTCTAAGATGGCTGCTACGATTGGACCTCTGGTCATGAATTCAACTAATTCCCCAAAGAATGGACGAGCCGAGTGTACTGCGTAGAATTTTTGAGCATCTGCTACAGTCAATTGTGTTAATTTCATAGATACAATTCTGAAACCACCTTCAGTAATCATATTCAATATTCCACCGATGTGTCCGTTTTCAACACCATCCGGTTTAATCATGGTAAATGTTCTATTCGTTGCCATTTTTGTTTGTTTATTTTTTAATTCGGGGGCAAAAGTAGTGTTTTAAAACCTATTTCCAAAGGAGAATTATAAAATAGCTATCGAAAAGTTTTGGGCTAGTGGCTGTAAATCCATCAGTAGTTTTTGAATGAATTCATATCCGTATTCCAGATAAAATTCAGAGAAATTGGCTTTACGCTCCTGTAAACTTTGATTGGGAAACAGTTCATTTTGCAGTGCAATGATACGTTCCAGTTTTTCGGTATGCACTCTTTTTTCGGCTTTCAGTAATCGTTTTTCCAGGTTTTCCAAACCTTTGATTTGTTTTACTTCTTGCGCATTTACGGCACCCAAAAAGGATTTGTCGGTTTGTGCGGCTATAGCGTGCAACGCCTCAAATTGTTTTTTCAGATGCTCCTTTTGTGCCGAAAAATCAATGGTGAACTCCGAAAAAGTTTTTGTTTTTTGGGTAAACAATGCTTGTTGGTTGCTGAATAAATCATTCCAAGTCAACTGCAATTTGGTCGCTTTATCCACTTGTTTTTGAGTAACTAATAAAACGGAATTTCGAAGTAAAAGCATAGGAAAGGTAATGTTGTTGGCCTCAAAATTGGCTTTCAATTCTAACCAATACGCCAGTTCACCGCCTCCGCCAATATAACACAGATTCGGTAAAATAACTTCCTGATATAAAGGACGCAACACTACATTCGGGCTGAATTTTTCAGGGTGTTGGTGTAGTAATGCTATGATTTCAGCTTCCGAAAAGGCTAAGCCAGTATTGTTGATTTTATACTTCCCCTGTTCAAAAACAATGCGTTCTCTTAGGGTGTCTTCTATGTAAAACAAATTGATTTCCCTTGGATTTACTTGAATGTCATAAGCTTTCAAAAGTGCGCTGGCTTCTGTTACTTTTTGAAATGATGTTTGGTGCAACAATTCATTTTCAGTGTAGGGAATGAACAATTTTTTAAGCTCCGCGGCATCCCCGTCAATGATAACTAAGCCTTCGTTTTTGAATAATTCATTGGCTAAAAACCGTGTGGCTTCCGCCAAATTAGAATGGGCTAAATAGGATTGCTGAAATAGTTTTTTCAAATATTCCGCCGTGGTACCTAAGCCTAATTCTTTGGTAAACAATTCATATACTTCGTCTAACCCTTCAGTAGACAAACGTCCTACCGGCCCGGTGCTTTCTCTTTGCCAGGAAATTTTTTTATGATGGAAATTAAAATGATTGATTTCTTCAAAATCATGATCTTCCGTGGCCATCCAATACACCGGAATAAAATCATAATCAGGATGTTGGGTTTTCAGTTGTTTGCACAAATTGATAACCGAAATGATTTTATATAAAAAGTACAACGGACCGGTAAACAAATTCAATTGATGTCCGGTAGTGATGGTAAATGTAGTTGGTTTTTGTAACGCTTGGATATTGCTGAGCGTAAGCTCGGAAGTAGTTACAGCAGCATATTGCCTTTCTAAAGCCGCGACTAAGGTTTTTCGGTTTTCGACCGGAAAGTTACCTTGTTTCTCTTCGATTTGTGCTTTGAAATTTTCCAATTTTGGAAAGCGATGGTATAACGATTTCAGCTCAGGTTTTTCGTCTAAATAATCTACGATGAGTTTAGAAAAATAACCCGATTTTTGGTAGCTGATACACTCGTTTTCCATCATTGAAATCTTTTTACGGATTGGTTACGAATTGACCAAACACGATATCATCACCTAAATAAAAAGTACTGTTTCCTTTTTTAAAAGTCACTTTTTTCAAATGAATAGTGTGTTGAAAACCAGGGCTTAAAGTGGTAGTACTTACTTCTATTATGCCGCTAACATCGGTAACGCCGGCTACGGCATTCCATTCTTGTGAAAGGGTAGGTGTGACCGGTGTAGTTGGGGCACAGAAATACCCATCTGCCACCGTATTGGAAAATAGTTTATAAGTCAATTTGTTGGCCGAACTGATGTATGCAATTCTTGGTGTTGTGGTTACTGCATTGGCAAATAATCCGTCGTAATCAGCAACATCTAAGATAAAAGCCTCGCTACCGCTAAAGTTAAAAATTCGGTTGTCACAAGTGCTTTTGTCTACTTGGTCATCAAAACCAAAGGCCAAGGCACTTACCGATGTGGTATAGTTTCCAAAAACAAAAGTAGTACCGCTATAGGTTTGTGTGGTACCGTCAGGCTTCAGAAAAACGATATCTTTAAAAACGATATAGTATTTATACCCAGTAATTCTAGTGGCGTTTGTAGTAGCGTTAGTGGTATAAATGGCCGTTGACGTAATTAAAATGGTTCCGGCTGTGGCGGTCCATTCTTCTCTTAAATTTGGGGTTGCCGAGGGAACTGTCGGGCAAATATTGTTAGCCGAAACGGCATCATCATATTCTCGATACGTTACTTTAACAGTACTTGATATTGGTACTTGAATAGGGACTCCGTCCGGAGTTTGATCATTTATAAACACGGAAGCCGGAATTTCAATAAACAGCATTTTATTCTCTTTTACTTTGTAAATGACATCTTTGCTGCTGCATTTTTGGGCGGCTACATCGGAAAAGTCGATATTGTCTACTTTCAAATTCCCATCATCACAGGCATTTATTAGGAAAAGCAACGTTACTATACTTAAAATTCGTTTCATTGGTTTTGTAAATTTTAAGCAAAAATAAGTTTTTTATACTATTAAATTTATCTTTTATCATTTAATTAGGAACTCTCCTTTTTATATTTGCAGTATGAAAAAAGTATATCTCGATAATGCAGCCACCACACCAATTCGTCAGGAAGTTATAGATGAAATGGTACAGGTAATGCAGTCAGAATATGGAAATCCTTCCTCTACCCACAGCATAGGAAGAAGTGCCAAAGCCGTTATTGAAACCTCAAGAAAAACCATTGCCAAATATTTGCATTGCAATGCACAGGAAATTGTCTTTACATCCAACGCTACCGAAGCTACCAATTGGATTTTAAGAAGCGCTGTTAAAGACTTTGGCGTAAAGCGAATCATTACGTCACGAGTAGAACATCATGCCACTTTATATACTGTATTGGCTTTGCAGGAAGAATTTTCAGTAGAAGTAGACTATGTAAACGTTTCGCACGAAGGCATTTTAGATTATAAACAGCTGGAGGAATTGCTTTCTGATGAAACTAAAACCATAGTTTCTTTGATGCATGTCAATAACGAAACCGGAGTGATTAATGATATACAGAGAATAGGAACTTTGGCGCATCAAAATAAAGCTTTGTTTCATTGCGATACGGTGCAGTCTATCGGTAAAATTGAATTGGATTTGCAACAATTACCTATCGATTTTTTAGTGGCAAGTGCCCATAAATTTCACGGTCCGAAAGGAGTTGGTTTTGCTTTTGTTAGAAGAAACTTAGTCTTGCAACCAATGTTGTTTGGTGGCGAACAGGAAAAAGGTTGGCGCGCCGGAACAGAATCGGTGCACCAAATAGCCGGAATGGCCAAAGGGTTGGAGCTTTCGTTTGAAAATTTGACGGAAGAACAAAAAGGCATCACTGAATTAAAAAGCTATTGCGTTACCAAATTACAGGAAGCTTTTCCAGAAGTTAAAATAAATGGAGCCAATACCTTTTATAATATTTTGAATGTTTTGTTGCCCTTTGCTGCCGAAAAAACAGCCATGATTTTATTCAATTTGGATATGAAAGGCATCGCGGTTTCCAGAGGCAGTGCCTGTCAAAGTGGAAGCATAAAACCTTCACATGTTTTAGCTGAAATGCTTACGGAGGAAGAATTGAAAAAACCCAGTCTGCGAATCTCATTTTCACATTACAACACCAAAGAAGACATTGATTACTTTGTCGAAGTCTTGAAAGAAATTTAATGCATTGATTTAGTTTTGTTTTAAATGATTATATTTATACTATCAAAAAATAAAACATCATGAAAAAAAACGTATTGATTATTATTTTAGGGCTAGGATTAACAGCATCCCTTTCGGCTCAAAAAAAGGGTGATGTTGAATTCGGATTTAACATAGGGTATAATAATTCCAGTGTTGCTGACTCCAGAACTTCTTCGGATTCAGGAAGCGGATTTAATGTGGGAGGTGCTATAGACTATTATTTTTCACCAGCTTGGAGTATTAAAGGAAAATTAATATATGACCAAAAAGGGTGGGACAATGATGTTATTCAAGATACTAATTCTGGGAATTATTATCCGACTAACTTCAATGTGAATTACTTGACGGTGCCGGTTATGGCGAATTGGCATTTTGGAAAAAAACGAAATTGGTATTTAGATTTTGGTCCCTATTTCGGATTTCTTTTAGAGGCAAAAGATACCCGCTTTGGGGCAGATGTTTCCGATTCTTTTAATACGAACGATTTCGGTTTGTCAGTAGGAATTGGTGTTAAAGTACCGGTTTCTCCTAAATTAAAAGTATTCTTTGAATTGGAGGGACAAGGGGGTATGAGCGATATCTTTAAAGACAATCCTTATTCCTCGGTTACCAATAGCCGAAGCAGTCTTAATGTGGGGCTTAATTTTTTGTTGAAATAAAAAAATATCATAAAAAAAGCCCCGATTCCTCGGGGCTTTTTTTATTGCACTAAAACTAAGTATTGCCATGGCTTGAGTTCAAAAATATCATCGCCTTTTAAAGTGATTTTGGCTCCGGAAAATAGCTCAGTATACTCCCCTTTTTGGTGTTTTGAATTTAGTTTTACAGTAGCTGGTTTATCACTGTAGTTGATGATATCAATAACTTTATCTTTGTCTTTAGTTCGTGAAAACGAAATCACCTGATCCAATTTGTCGTTAAAAATTCGAACCATGACACCACCTTCCTTACCATTCCATAACGCATGATTTTTGTGTTTTAAATCAAAGAGTTTTTTGAATAACCCTTCGTAAGGCATCTTGCTCCAATCAATTAAATCTTTATCAAAAAATTTAAGCGAATGATCTAAACCGGCTTCCTGACCGCCATAAACCAATGGCATTCCGTTGACTGTACCACATAAAACTATAGAAGCTTCCAAGCCGTCGCCAAAGTTGTAAAACATATTGTGGTTCCAGGAATTCATATCATGATTATCGGTAAAAAGCATTCGGTACCCATCCCGCGGAAATGTGCTTACGTCGTGCGCCATATATTCCACCAAACTTCCCATGCTTTTTTTGTCTCTTGTTACCGCTGTCATTTTATCGAAGAATGTCCAAGAATAAGTCATGTCAAATGCCTTTTTATGCAGGTCTCTAGATTCCCATTCGGCTAACATAAAGACCGGTTTCACGGCATCCATTTCGGCTCTGGCATTGTCCCAAAAATCAGTAGGTATAAAGCCTGCGGTATCACAACGGTATCCGTCAATGTTAAAATCTTTAACCCAATACACTAACGCTTCAGTCATGTATTTGCGAATGCCGGGTTTGTCATAATCAAAGTCGATTACATCGTCCCAATCATACCAAGGTGTTGGCTGGAAATTGCCTTCTTCGGTTTTGGTGTACCAATCGGGATGGTCTTTGGCCAATGGATTGTCCCAGGCGGAATGGTTGGCTACCCAATCTACAATAACGTGCATGCCCATGCTGTGGATTTTATCCACCAAATGTTTGAAATCGGCTTTGGTACCAAATTCAGGATTGATACCATAATAATCTTTGACGGAATACTCGCTGCCCAAAGTTCCTTTTCTTTTCTCCACGCCAATCGGATTAATTGGCATAAGCCAAATGATGTCAATGCCCATGGCTTTTATTCTTGGTAAATGCGATTCAAAAGCTTTGAAAGTACCTTCCGGTGTAAATTGGCGAACGTTGACTTCATAAATGGTGGCGTTTTTGCTCCAGTCGGGATGCTTTAATTCAACGTATTCTTTCGGTTGGTATCTGGAATCATCTGAAGTTTCATTGTTGCTTTTTTTAAGACAACTTGCTGTGCTTATTAACAGTAGCATCAATACTAATTGGGAACTATATCTCATTTGGAAGGTTTTAGAATTTTAAAATTAAATAAAAAAACCGAAACTAATGTTTCGGTTTATATAATTTTCTTGATGACTCTGAGTCGATGGGTGTGTCGGTTTTGTTCGGCATTGTAAATTCCCAAATGGTCTAATCGGTCAATCCGCACTTTGCCGCTGGCATGAATGATGTAATTGTTTTCCATAATGATGCCCACATGGATGATTTTACCTTCTTCGTTGTCAAAGAAAGCCAAGTCTCCCGGCTCACTTTCTTCAATGAAGCTCAACGCATCTCCCTGAGTAGATTGTTGTGAAGCGTCGCGCAATAATTTATAGCCGTTCAGCTTGTACACCATTTGCGTTAAACCGGAACAGTCAATCCCAAATGGCGTTTTGCCGCCCCAAAGATAAGGAGCGTTCAAATACAGATAGGCTGTGGCAATGAGATTGTCTTTGGGTTTAACACCGCTAACTTTCATGCCTTCAAACTCGAAGTTTTCGGTGTTGATTTCAGTATGATTTAAAAACGAAAGTGAAGCCCCAAGTGGAATCGGCAACAGCAAATTCGACGGATTGGAAACGTATTCCACCAAATCGGAATTCAAAATTATGGCGTCTTTGGAAAGCGAATTGAAGCTCTTCTCCGATATGATTTGGTATTGTTTCGAATCAACCCAACCTTCATACTCATCGTACTGCAATTTGATTTTTGCCCATTGATTTTCCTTTTCTAAAATCTCGAAATGCTCACCAAACAAGACCTGCGAAACAATTTCGCTTCGATCACTAGGTTCGGCTCGCAAAGGAATTATAGCTAAGTTACAAATGGCAAACATTCAGATTGCTGTTTAGATTCAGATTTATTATTTAGGCTCTTTCAATTACTATGGCAGAAGCACCACCGCCACCGTTACAGATAGCAGCTGCTCCGATTTTGGCATTGTTTTGTTCCAAGACATTGATTAAAGTTACAATGATTCTCGCTCCTGAGCATCCCAGTGGATGTCCTAAAGAAACTGCACCACCGTTCACATTTACTTTATCGTTATCCAAACCAAGAATTTTGGAATTGGCCAAACCAACTACAGCAAACGCTTCGTTAAACTCAAAATAATCCACATCAGCAATTGATAAACCCGCTTTGTCTAAAGCAATTGGCAAGGCTTTGGCTGGAGTAGTGGTAAACCATTTTGGTTCCTGTGCTGCATCTGCGTAGGATTTGATATAGGCTAAAGGTTTTAATCCTAAGGATAATGCTTTTTCCTCGCTCATCAGTACCAAAGCTGCTGCTCCGTCATTAATGGTAGAAGCATTAGCGGCTGTAACGGTTCCGTCTTTGGTGAAAACCGCATTCAGTGTTGGAATTTTATCCAATTTTACGTTGGTATATTCTTCGTCTTTTGAAAATACAATGGCATCGCCACGTCGTTGCGGAATGGTAACCGGAACAATTTCATTATCAAACTTCCCGGCTTCCCACGCTTTAGCGGAACGCTCATACGATTGAATAGCGAAAGCATCCTGTTCTTCACGGGTTATTTTATATTCGGCAGCACATAAGTCAGCACAAACGCCCATAGCATTGTTATCGTAAGCATCGACCAAGCCGTCTCTCTGCATGCCGTCAACTAAAGAAGTTGGGCCAAATTTTACGCCGTTTCTCATGTGAACATAATGCGGAATCAAACTCATGTTTTCCATACCACCGGCCACAACGATTTCGGCATCCCCTACCATAATGGCCTGAGCCCCCTGCATCACGGCTTTCATTCCGGAAGCACATACTTTATTGATGGTTGTTGTTGGAACAGTATTCGGAATCCCTGCAAATATAGAGGCTTGTGTTGCCGGAGCCTGACCAACTCCTGCCTGTACTACGTTGCCCATTAATACTTCGTCTACTAAGTTGGGGTCTAAATTGATTTTATCTAAAGCGCCTTTGATGGCAGTTGCTCCCAATTGTGTCGCAGAAACAGAAGATAGAGAACCCATAAAACTTCCGATTGGAGTTCTTACGGCTGAAACGATAACTACTTTTTTACTCATTATTATTTGTTGTTTGTTTGTAGTGCAAAACTAAACTTTTATTGCAAATTATGGAATTCGAAGCCCAATTATTCTCAAATGGGATTAAATTATGAAAAATGAGAATAGCTACTGCATTGAGCGTGAACTGTTTTTGTAACTTTTTGTTTTAAAGTCTAAAAAAAGAAATGAAATAGTTGTAAATTATAGAATGATAAATTACATTTGCAA
>NZ_DAINRG010000070.1:0-9355 GCF_036741995.1 Flavobacterium sp.
ATTACAAAATAAAATTCAGTCCTATCTGGAAAAAACTACCGCTAACAGCGGTTTAACACAGTAAACCAGCTAAACTATGGAAACGACACTAAAAGACGGCGACCACTGTACTGTTGTCGGAGGAACACACAAAGGAAAATCGGGCACCGTGAGAGACATCAACCTCAGCAAAACCGGTCATATTACCATCACGGTGGAGCAACAAAACGGTGTTTGTTTTAAAACACTCGGCAAAAACGTAGTGGTTCAGACCAAGGCATAAACCAAAAAGGCCCACTTTACAGTGAGCCTTTCCTTCTTTAACCAAATATTACAAAATTATGTTTAACCCAATTTTGAAATTTCTTCCGCGGCTGGCATAGCCCACGTTTTCTGTAAATTCTTCATTAAAAATATTCGTTACCGAACCAAAGACCGTCAAACGACTTTTGATTAATTCGTATTTGGCCGTAGCATTTAGCAATTGGTATGAATCTAATTTTATCTGGGTGGTACCAAAGGTGTTTCCATCAAAAAACGCATCATTACGCGCATCAAAATACTGATAGCTCACATTGAAAAAGCTTCGCGCAGTTGCCTGAATATCCAAGCCAGCATTTACTTTGTGTTTTGGAATTAAGCGGTCTAAAGCTTCATCCACCTGGGTGAAAGTATAGTTTCCGTTGACTCTGATTTTAGACGTGATATCTAAAGTTACTTCTGTTTCTACCCCTTTGGCTTTGTTGCTTCCGTCGATGTTGATATAATAGGAATCAAAGGTTACGTTGTCAAAGAAAAACCCAAACGAATTCTTTTCATCCCGATAAAATCCAACGGCATTCAATTTCAGTTTTTTGTTGAACAATTCAGTTTCAAAACCAGCTTCAACCGTTCTGTTTTCTTCCGGTGTTAATGTCGTATTTCCGTATTCCGAATACAATTGGTACAAACTTGGCGTAATATAGGCGGTGCTGTAAGATGCCAACACTTTCAAAGGAAAACTCGTTTTAAAATTGTACGACGGATTGATGTTGTACACCACATGGCTGCCATACTCACTGTGCTCATTCAATCGGGCACCGGCATTCACATTCAAACCAAAGTTGGAAGTATACACAAAAGTGGCATACGGATCAATCATGTTAAACTTTGTTTGCTCTCGTTCCAAGTTACCATAAGGCGTGTCCGTAGCCATATCATGAAACTGAAAATTCGCTCCCGTGATGATAAAAAACTGATTACTGAATTTATACTTATTAAAAGCGTCCACAATCACACTTCTGGATTGGTATAAAGAGTAATCAGTTGCAGCGGTATAAGAATTATACTCGTTGTAGTCTCTCTTGATTTTCTCAAAACTCGAATTCAGGTTGAACTCGCCTTTGTTGTATTTGAATTTTGGGGCAAACCCAAAACGGAATTGCTCCGAAGTTGTTTTATTAATAGGAGTATCATCAAAACCGGTATTGTCAAAAGGCTGATCGTAACTGTTTTTCAGTTTGTCATAATTTCCGAAGAAATCCAACGTCAGCTTCTCAATAGCTTTATACCCAAATTTGGCCAAAACGTTTTGTCTCGAAAAGCTATCCGTTTCGTAAGTGTCATTGGCTGTTGGTGCCGCTATTTGCGACATGCCTTTGGTTTCGGTACTGTTCAGTCCGGCGAAGTAATTTATTTTGTTGGTGTTACCGTTTACCGAAAACCCTTGGTTGAAATCCTGTCCGTTGTATTTGTGATTGTCAGCCGTGTTATTCGAACCGATGCTCACATAAGCATTTCCCTGAATTGGTTTTTTGGCTCCTTTTTTCAAGGTGATATTGATAACACCCGTAGCAGCTCCTGTTCCGTAAAGCGTACTGGCGGCGCCTTTCATTACCTCAATTTTTTCAATTTGTTCTACCGGAAGCAAACGCAAATCGTATTCTAAACTAATGCCCGAAGCATCCGTTACCGGGATTCCATCAATCAAAATTAATACCTGACGGTTTTTACCACCGCGAATGTAATAACCCAGGTTTTTTCCGTTGGCCGATTGATTTCCGTTAATCTCAACACCTGCTACTTGTGATAAGATCGTCGCTAAGTTTTGTCCGGATTTTTTGTCCAACTCTTTAGCCGAAATCACTTCAATCACTTTCCCGGATTTTTCTTTGCTTTGAGCAAATTTGGTATCCGACACCACTACTTCCTCCAAAGTATTCACTCTGGTAGAATCTTTCTCTTGCGCATAGGCACAAGTCGTTAGCAAAGCAAAAAATGCTGCTGCCTGAACTGTTTTTTTCATTTTTTTAATTCAACAATAATTTGATAATCGTGGGAGAAAAGCATAGAATTTACCCATACCCAAACCTTTTGTCCCGAAAGTTTGTTACTCTGATGAATGAGGCAGGTCTCCTGGCTTGCGTCTTGTTGTTTACCTTCCCAAGTTGAACTCAGTGGTGTTGCAGATAACAACAAGCTTGATAGCTTACAGTTGCGGGAACAGCTTTGGATTTAAACCAAATTCCCTTTTAATGTGATTTTGAAAAACAGAAATCACAACCTTAATTCGGGTGCAAATGTAAAGTATAAATTAAAAACAAAACAATACTTTTGCAAAAAACAATTCGATGAAAACCTTTTGTAACGCCTTACTTCTTGCTTTCCTTTCTTTTTTTTGCGTACAATGCAAAACCGAAACCAAATCGGAATCAGCCTTTTCCGGAAAAAATGAAATAGTCTATGCCAAAGGTTTCTCGATAGTAAACTACGACGGGTATTCCATTGTAACAGTTAAAAATCCCTGGCCAAAAGCCACCAAAACGTATACCTACATACTGAAAGAAAAAAACGGAATGGTACCTGACAGTTTAAAACAAGTAATGGTGATCAATGTTCCGATAAAAACGGTGGTGGTGACCTCAACAACACACATTCCGTCATTGGAAATGCTGGATGAAGTCAATACTTTGGTAGGTTTTCCGCATTGCGATTATATTTCTTCCGAAAAAGTAAGAGCGCGAATTGATGCCGGAAAAGTCAAAGAACTGGGCAACAATCAGGATTTAAATACCGAAGTGCTGCTCGATTTACAACCCAATGTAATCATTGGCTATGGCATTGACAACCACAATCCGGCTTTGGACAATTTGCAGAAAAGCGGTTTAAAAGTGATGCTCAACGGCGATTGGAACGAAGAAACACCACTAGGAAAAGCAGAATGGATTAAGTTTTTCGGTGCTTTATATGGCAAACAAAAACTGGCGAACGACCTTTTCACCAAAATTGAAAAAGATTATTTAAATACCATTGAAATTGCCAAAAGAGCCACTTACACACCTACCATTTTGGCCGGCGATATGTTTGAAGACCGTTGGTATTTGCCTCGCGGCACCAGTTGGGGAAGTCTGCTTTTGAAAGAAGCCAATTCTCATTATTTGTGGCAGGAAACTACCGGAACGGGAAGTTTGTCATTATCGTTTGAAACGGTATTTGAGAAAGCATCCACGGCTGATATTTGGATTACTTCCGGACAATTTTCATCGTTAAAGGAAATGACCGATACGAATCCGCATTATGCTAAATTTACGGCCTTCCAAAATAAAAATGTATATTCGTTCAGTGGCAAAAAAGGAAAAACCGGTGGCATTCTCTATTACGAATTAGCGCCGAATCGCCCGGATATTGTACTGAAAGACATTGTCAAAATTTTGCATCCTGAATTGTTACCCAGTTACCAACCTTACTTTTTCGAAAAATTAAAATAATTTGAATACCCAAAACCGAAATACGCTTCTTTTTACTTTTTTGTCCTTGGCTTTGCTATTGACTTTGCTGCTAAATATTGCCGAAGGTCAGGTAGCCATTCCGGTGAAAGAAGTCTTTAAAAGTTTGTTTGGCGGTCATGCCGATAAAACTACCTGGGAATACATCATCGTTAATTTTCGGTTACCAAAAGCCATCACGGCTATTTTGGTCGGTATCGGACTTTCCATCAGTGGGTTGTTGATGCAAACGTTGTTTCGCAATCCGCTGGCCGGCCCTTATGTGTTGGGATTGAGTTCGGGCTCCAGTTTGGGCGTGGCTTTTATTATCCTGGGCGCCGGGTTTATGCCAGCCGTTTTGTCTCAATTTTTATTGTCGTCTTACGGTATTATTCTAGCTTCCTGCATCGGGAGTTTATTGGTTTTACTACTTATTCTAATCGTTTCGCAACGCTTGCGCGATACCATGTCGATACTGATTGTCGGGTTGATGTTCAGTAGTTTTACCAGTGCGATTGTGAGCGTATTCACTTATTTCAGTTCCGCCGAACAGTTGCAGAAATACACCTTTTGGTCAATGGGAAGCATTGGGAATCTATCTTGGCAAAATATTTCCATTTTAGGTGCTTGTATACTATTGGGTTTGGTTATCAGTTTGGCTTCCTTAAAACCTTTAGATGCTTTGTTATTGGGAGAAAACTATGCCAAGAGCATGGGGTTGAACATCAAAAAAACACGGTATATCATTATCTTAGCCACCAGTATTTTGGCAGGAAGCATCACGGCTTTTGCCGGGCCGATTGCCTTTATCGGATTAGCGGTTCCGCATTTGTCCAAACTGTTATTTCAAACCAGCAATCATAAAATCTTGTTTTTTGCCACGCTGATTATTGGCTCGATTATCATGTTGTTTTGTGATACGGTTTCCCAAATGCCGGGCTTTGAATTTACCTTACCTATTAATGCCATTACTTCTATCATTGGAGCTCCGGTGGTGATTTGGTTAATCGTCAAAAAGAAAAGCATTCAGTAATGAGTTCAACTAAAATCATAATCGCTAGTTCAAATTTGAGCATTGGATATCATGCAAAAGGCCAACACAGTGTCATTGCTGAAAACCTGAATTTGAAATTAAAAGAAGGCCAGCTCATCTCATTAGTGGGTGCCAACGGTATCGGAAAATCTACTTTGTTGCGAACACTGACGGGCATTCAAAAACCATTATCCGGAACTGTAACGCTGAATGACAAAGACATTCATTCCTATCAGGCGTTGGCCTTGGCACAAAACCTCAGCTTGGTCCTTACCGAAAAATTACCACCCAGCAACTTAACGGTTTTTGAGTTAATCGCTTTGGGAAGACAACCTTATACGAATTGGCTTGGGAAACTTTCCGGCGAAGATTATGAAAAAATAACACAAGCGGTTGAACTTACTCATATTGAGCATTTGCTTGCCAAAAAACACCACGAAATCAGTGACGGACAATTGCAGATTGTGTTAATCGCCCGAGCATTGGCACAAGACACGCCTTTAATAATTCTGGACGAACCAACAACCCACTTGGATTTATTTCACAAAGTTTCGGTTTTCAAGTTGCTGAAAAAGCTATCGCAGGAAACGAATAAATGCATCCTATTCTCTACGCACGATATTGATTTGGCCATTCAGTTGAGCGATGAAATAATAGTGATGACCGAAGCAACTGTAGCACAGGATCAGCCTTGTAATTTGATTTCGAAAGGGATTTTCAATTCGCTTTTTAAAGATGCTTCCATCACTTTTGATGGCGAAAAAGGGAAGTTTGTTATTTCAAATTAATCTGCCTTTTCGCTTCTCCCACCACAAACGCCACCGAATTGGCAATATTGTAACTGCGGATTAAATTCGACATCGGAATGGTTAAATGATTCTCAAATTGTGCTAACACCTCTTGGCTCAAACCAACGCTTTCCTTCCCGAAAACCAACCAATCACCATCCTGAAACTCGGCATCATAGATGGATTTAGTCGCATGGGAACTCATCAGGAAAACTCTGGATTTATCTTTGATTTGTGCTGTCCATTCGGCCACATTCTGATATTCCGTAACATCGAGATGCACCCAATAATCGAGACCGGAGCGCTTCAGGTTTTTGTCGTTAATGACAAATCCGAACGGGTGAATCAAATGCAAACGGCTTTCGGTGCCCACACTCAAACGGCCAATGTTTCCGGTGTTGTTAGGGATTTCGGGTTCTACAAGGACTATGTTGAGCATTTTTGTTAATTTGATTATTCGGTTATTTGAAAATGGGAAACTTCGAGAACTTCGCCGGCTTTTAGGTTTTGCAAATGTATGCTTCCGACACGAATTCTCACCAATCGGAGTGTTGGAAATCCAACGGCAGCAGTCATTTTTCGCACTTGGCGAAATTTACCTTCGGTCAACGTAAGGGAAACCCAACTCGTGGGACCATGTCGCTCATCGCGGATTCTTCTGCCCTCGCCTATGCAATCCGGAAGTTCGGTGATGCGTTTGGCTTCACAGTTTTTGGTGGTATAGCGAATGCCTTTGAAACCGATTTCGACACCGTTTTTTAGTTGCTCAACAGCTTCCTCGGTAACTAAACCATCGACTTGGGCATAGTATTCTTTTTCGACCGTTTTGCTTCTCACGATTTCACTCATCATACCATCCGTAGTCAACAAAAGCAACCCTTCCGAATCTTCATCGAGTCGACCGATAGCCATCGTGTTCTCTGGGAAATTATACAATTCTCCGAGCAACTTTTTGTGCCGCTTTTTTTCGTAAATGAATTGGCTCAAATACCCGTTTGGCTTGTGAAGTAAGAAGTGATGGTGCATGGATTTTATTTGGAAACAAAAATACATTTTTCAAATAGTGAATTTCAATTTAATGCTTATTTTTACCAAAAACATATTCTACTAATGTCGGATTCGCTATACATCATTCTCACTTTCATCATTGCGTTAGCTATTGGAATTTTTATTGGAAAATCGCTTTTTGCGGCCAATTCCAAATCGGATAAAGCTTCGCTGGAAGAAAAGATAAACGGTTTGGGGCAACAAATTGAACAACTCAAAAATCAAGTCAGTCAAACGGTTCAGGAACGCGAAACGATTCGTACCGAAAAAGAATCTTTAGCGATTCAGTTATCCAAAAAAGAAACCGATTTTGAGAATCTTTGGGAGCGCAATAAAGAACAGAAAGAAGAAGTAGAGAAACTTCAGGAGAAATTCACCAAAGAATTTGAGAATCTGGCCAACAAAATCTTAGAAGAAAAAACCGTTAAGTTCACCGAACAAAACAAAGAAAATCTCAAAAACATTCTGACACCATTGCAGGATAAAATTCAACTTTTTGAAAAGAAAGTGGAAGATACCCACAAAGAAAGCATTGATTATCATGCCGCATTACGCCAGCAAATACTGGGCTTACGCGAAATGAACGAGCAAATGAGTAAAGAAACTTTGAACCTGACAAAAGCGTTAAAAGGCGACAGCAAAATGCAGGGGAATTGGGGCGAATTGATTTTGGAACGCGTTTTAGAAAAATCGGGCTTAGAGAAAGGTCGCGAATACGAAGTACAGCAAAGTTTTACTACCGAAGAAGGGAGTCGCGTGTTTCCCGATGTGGTGATTAATTTACCGGACGGCAAGAAAATGATAGTCGATTCAAAAGTAACATTAACGGCTTACGAACGCTATATCAATGAAGAAGATGATGATGCTAAAGCGCAACATTTAAAAGAACACGTCATGGCTTTGAAACGTCATGTCGACCAACTGAGCGAGAAGAATTATCAGGATTTGTACCAAATGGAAAGCCCTGATTTTGTATTGTTGTTTATTCCGATTGAGTCTGCGTTTGCTTTGGCGCTAAATGAAGACACTTCGTTGTACAACAAGGCATTTGAGAAGAATATTGTGATTGTAACCCCTTCTACTCTTTTGGCTACATTACGCACCATCGACAGCATGTGGACCAATCAAAAGCAACAGGAAAATGCTCTGGAAATTGCGCGACAAGCCGGTGCTTTGTATGATAAGTTCGAAGGTTTTGTTAGTGATTTGGTCAAAATTGGCAAAAAAATGGACGAAGCCAAAGTAGAATATCAGGGTGCGATGAACAAACTTGTTGATGGCAAAGGCAACTTGGTCAACAGTGTAGAAAAATTGAAGAAAATGGGTGCCAAAGCCAAGAAAGCTTTACCCGAAAACATACTAACCCGAGCCGAAAAAGATGAGTGATTTATTTAAAACCGTAGCCTCTTCCAAAATCACCATTTCGGAATTGATGTTGCCTTCGCATACCAATTTTAGTGGTAAAATTCACGGTGGTTATATTTTGTCCTTGTTGGACCAAATTGCTTTTGCCTGTGCTTCAAAATTTTCCGGACATTACTGCGTAACAGCGTCTGTTGATACTGTTGATTTTTTGAATCCGATAGAAGTTGGTGAACTGGTTACCATGAAAGCCAGTGTGAATTATGTAGGCAAAAGTTCAATGATTATTGGCATTCGGGTAGAAGCTGAAAACATCCAAACCGGAGTGATAAAACATTGCAATTCGAGTTATTTTACGATGGTAGCCAAAGACGAAAAAGAGAAAAACATAGTGGTTCCGGGTTTAATTCTTTCCAATGATGAAGAAATAAGACGATTTTGTAATTGTATTAAACTTATTTCGCTCAAAAAAGACAAAAATCAGCACGAAGAAATCTTTGATTACAAATCGGAAACCGCTATGGAAACGCTAAAATCTTACCGAATTAAACTGGAGAATTTTTAGAATATATTTAAACTATTCTTATTAAAATTAAATATTCTTTGGAGTAATTCTATAATTGCTACGACATTACGTTTTTTTTATTATTTTTGGTTTGCATTTTTAAAAATATGAAAAAACACTACCTACTACTCAGTTTATCGATTTTATTAGTAAGCCTGGTTATCGCTTGTTCCGATAGCGACGATGAATACATTCCGGTTTCTCCTGTTACCGTTGATTTGACTCAGGTTCCTTATCCTAAATTATCGGACTATAAATTTTTTGAAGGCGATATGAAATTGCAAATCCCTTCCTTAAATGTACTTCCCTATGCACCGGCAAGCTCCCTTTTTACGGACTATGCCCACAAAAAAAGATTTGTATGGATGCCCGATGGAACCAAAGCTACCTATGTAGCCGATAGTAAAGTTTTGGATTTACCGGTAGGTGCTGCCTTAATCAAAACTTTTTATTACGACAACGTACAACCCAATAACACCACTCGAATTATTGAAACCCGCGTTATGATTCGAAAAACAGAAGGCTGGATATTTGCCGATTATGTTTGGAATACCGAACAAACGGAAGCCTTTTTAGATTTGGCCGGTAGTTTTACAGCCATTTCCTGGAAAGGAGATGACAATGTAATTAAGGGAACCAATTACCGAATCCCAAACCAAGTGCAGTGTATCATTTGTCATAAAAGCAAAGCCATGGTGAATGGTAGTGAAGTAGACACTTATATCCCTATTGGAATCAAACCTCAAAATCTTAATTTTAATTATAATTACGGAAACGAGACTAAAAACCAATTAACCAAGTGGATAGAAAAAGGCTATTTAGAAAATAATTTTAGTTT
>NZ_DAINRG010000071.1:0-9283 GCF_036741995.1 Flavobacterium sp.
TCATTAGTGTGGATATCGGTAACAGTAGGGATGTGAAAAGTTTCAGAAACTTTGCGAAGAATTTTTAATGCTTTTTCATCACCAATTCCGGAAAAACTATCTATTCTGGAGCGATTGGCTTTTTTGAAAGAACCTTTAAAAACGTATGGAATTTCTAATTTATCGGTAATAGAAACTAATTTTTCGGCAATTCGCATTGCCATTTCTTCGCCTTCAATAGCACAAGGACCTGCAAGGACAAAGAAATTTCCACTATCAGTATTTTTGATTTGTGGAATGGTAGTTATATTCATAAAATTTTGGGTTTAAAAACCGCTAAGTTATGAATAATTTGGTTACTTTTTATAGATATTTTGTTAAGTTATTTTTTGATGGAAAGCCCTACAGGAACTAACAAATAGCCTCGCTCATAAATGTTTAGGTATACTTTTACAGGATTGGTTTGCCCTTCCCATTTTAATTCATATACATCCAAAAAACCGGCGCCCAAATCACTTCTTTTTGTTGGAAACGGACAGCAACTTTCCAATTTAGTAAACGTTATTTTTTCGCCATTGGGTCCGGCTAACGCATTCAGAAAACGCTCTGCATTGATGTTTTCATTTTTGGTGTCTTTATAGAAAACATTAACAGGATAATCCGGATCGTAAGCATATTTTTTGTCTTTACTGTATTCGGTTAGCCAAAAAGTATTGTCCTTGGTCAATGTTGGAATAGGAGCATTATCATCTACATTTTTCAGTGTAGATCTTGTACTAACGCACGAAGTGAAAAGCGAAATCAACACAACAAAATAGGTACAATTGATTATTTTTTTCATAAGAATAAAGTTTTTTTGAGTACAACAATAATCGTGCTAAGCTATTTTTTGGTTCTGATAAATAATGAAACAATGGCTCCGGTTATTACACCACATGACAGCGCGCTAAAGGAATTTTGCAGCATGTAGGTTTCTTTGTTGAAATATTTTCGGGCTACTTCCATGGTCATATAGTGGTTTTTTATTTTGTATTCAATAATAGTGTCAAAAAAATGAGGCGTAATGCAGCTGTATATTACATATTGCGCCATTGGTGTTAACAGGGCAATAAAAAAAGACAGAACAATTCCGCTGACAAATCCTTGTGTCCAAGTCATGGTTCCGTGGAAGAAATACTGTCTTTTCTCTCTTAAAGCCATCACAAAGAAAAGGATAGCAGGTATAGCGAAAAGATTAGTGTATAAAGCATATTTATCGATGTAAGCATCGTGTAATCCGGTTAGTTTTTCGCCAATAGCCCAGGCTAACGTTAATAAGGTGAAACGAATCGCCCATTTTATTTCGATAGAATAATTTTTCATTTTGGTCTTCTAATTTGCATTCAAAAATACTTTATTTTCACCGAATATATAATGTTTAAAAATAGGTAATATTGCTATTTTTGTAAAAAATACTCACATGGAATATATTACACACACCTGGCATTGGGCTGTTGCCGGATTTTTGATTGGCATGGTCATGCTGATGCTTAATTATTTTGGAAAAGTATTCGGGATGTCCTCCAACCTGCGTTCTCTTTGTTCCATGACCGGAATTGGTAAAAAAGTACCGTTTTTCGATTGGGATTGGAAATCACAACGCTGGAATTTAGCAGTGGTTTTTGGCGCTATGTTAGGCGGGTATGTAGCGGTTCATTTTCTGAGCGATGCTTCCAATGTAGCTATTAATTCAAAAACAATTGAACAATTGGCTGCTATGGGAATTGATGCTCCCAACGGAAAACTATTGCCGGATGCGTTATTTGGCAATCAAATATTTCATTCGCCAAAAATGATTTTAATTCTGATTGTGGGCGGAATTCTGATTGGTTTTGGTTCGCGTTACGCCGGTGGTTGTACTTCGGGACATGCCATTTCCGGAATGAGTAACCTGCAATTGCCTTCGTTGAAAGCGGTTATCGGTTTCTTTGTGGGCGGATTGATTATGGCACATTTTATTTTACCTCTAATTTTCTAAGCGATGAATTATCTAAAATATATACTAGTTGGTTTTGTTTTCGGAATTGTGTTGACCAAAGCCGAAGCGGTTTCCTGGTACCGCATTTATGAAATGTTCCAGTTTCAGTCGTTTCACATGTATGGCATTATTATGACTGCGATTGCGACCGGTTTAATCGGAATTCAAATCATCAAAAGAAAACAATTGAAAGACATTGACGGTAACCCAATTAACATTCAGGACAAAGAAAAAGGCAATGCCCGTTATTGGATTGGCGGTACGTTGTTCGGCCTAGGCTGGGCGATGGTTGGCGCGTGTCCGGGGCCAATATTTATTCTTTTGGGCTCAGGGTTTTTGAGTGTCGGGTTGATATTGATTGGAGCCGTTTTCGGAACTTTTTTGTATGGTGTTGTAAAGGATAAGTTGCCGCATTAATAATTTACGTTTACATTTATCACCTAATAAATCAAATAATCATGAAGACAAAACTAATTTTTGCCGTTCTTTTTTCGGCTTTTTTATTCAATTCCTGTAGTAATAGCAGTAGTAGTGATGATTCGCCTTCAATTATAGGGACTTGGAAATATTCAAGAGAAGGATCGGTAGTTAATGGTGAGGAAGTGCTTACTCCTTACACCGGAAACCAAGATGGTTGTGATAAAGATAAATCAGAATTTAAAGCCGATGGCACTATTATAGATACTTATTATACTTCTACATGTGATGCTGTTGGTCATTCAGGAACATATACAAAATCGGGTAGTACTATAACAACAACTTTTTCTGACGGTTCTTTCACATTTACTATCTTAAAGCTAACATCTACCGTACTTAAAGTTAAAAATTCGGATGGCGATATACTAGAGTTTATAAAATAACTAAAAGTAACTAAATGCTCTCCTAATCGAGAGCATTTTTATTTAATTTCAAAATCCCATAAGTAATACAAAACTGTGCCATCAGATACGTTATCATTATCCAAAAATTCGCCAAAGGAATCGGACTGTGGAATTTATTTATCGCCAAAAGACTATCCGAAACCACAAAGAATACTGCACCTGCCAACACCCAATATTTTGAGTTTCTGTTCCAATTAAAAGCGCCTTTTAAAGCCACAATCAACATGATGGAAATGGTCAAAGCATAAATACTGACCGGAATTTTCAAATCGCCTAACGACGGAAGCAAAAGCGACAACATGCTCACTAAGTAGACAGCAACTCCAATAAACCCAATCCAAAACAAAGGCTTTTTCCAATGATTGCTTTCTGATTGTTGTTTCGAAAAAAGTACAATAAACAGTAGGTGCGCTATCAAAAAAGAAACCAATCCGAAGATAAAATACAGCTCTCCTTTATCGGCAAAAAGTAAAATGCAATCGCCAATCCAAGAGAAAAACAGTGCGGATAACAGCCATTTTTTGGAGTCAAATGTTTCTTTGGCCACTGCAAAAAACAGCAACGGAAGTAGCAATGGTTTCAAATACCAAGTAATCGCATCATTTCCGAAAAGTGTCAATAGTGAATATACAATTCCGAAAACGAGAAAGCTCTGTAGCAATCTTTGGCTAGTCATAAGAAAGGTTTTGAGCATTTCGAAATTCGAAGAAAACAAAGTAACCACTCATCAGCAAAGACAAAAAGAAGTAGGCGATGAGCACCGAATTGGAAAAGGATAAAAGTTTGGAGAGGCCAAACCAATCGCCATAAAAATAAAGAATTCCCACAGCAAACAAAAAGCGCAATCCTTCCCAAAACATCGAGAATTTTCGAGTGTCCATCAATTCGGTGTAACTGTAAATAGTAACAAAAATGAATAAACCGTACACAAAAATATTCGGCAACCCAATGCTGGCAATGTTTCCAAACAAATAACTTATCAATCCTAAGGTAGAAAATAATTGCACCAAAGACCAATACAGCAATAATTGGGAATGTTGCTTTCCGTATTTATCAAAACGATAAACATCCGTAATTTTCGCGATTGGATGCTTGGTGTCAAAATCCTTTGGGCGCCAGCCTGTTGGTTTAAACCAAATGGTAACTTTATCTTTCCAGTTTTCGGCATGATAGGCATCTTTAATTAAAAGCCATAAATGCTGAAAATTGATGCGAATCGGATTCCAAGTGTGCGCTGGTCGGGTGATGCCAAAAACCGGCGGAACGGTTTCCAATTCTTCCTGAAAAGTGCCGAATAATTTGTCCCAAAAAATAAAAACCTGACCGTGATTTCTATCCATGTATTCCGGATTGATGGCATGATGAACCCGGTGATGCGAAGGCGTAACGATGATGTTTTCTAAAAAACCAAGTTTGCCAATATAGCGCGTATGATACCAAAACTGCAAAAACAAATGAATCGGTAAGGTAATAGCAATCACTTGCGCCGGAACTCCAAAAAGCGCCGCCGGTAGCAATAAAAACGTAAACAAATTGACAAAACTGGAAATCGGTTGGCGCAACGCACAAGCCAGATTAAATTCCTCACTACTGTGGTGAATGGCGTGTTTGTTCCAGAAAAAATTAATTTGATGAGCCCAACGGTGGCTCCAATAGCCATAAAAGTCAATAACAAAAAAAGCGATGACATAAGTTAGAACGGTGGCTTTTACATGCCAAATCGCCAAATGAGACAACATCCATTCGTAGGAAATAATGGCAATGCTCAAACCCAAAGCATCTTTCACGGCATTCGTCATTCCGGAACTGATACTCGAAATGCTGTCCATCATCGGCGCATGATCAATGCCTTTGAAGTATCCGTATGTTTTTTCAATCACGATTAGTAACAGAAAAAAGGGCATGGCAATCAGTAATATTTTCCCGTATTGTTCCATAAATAGTTGATTTGGAACTCAAATATACAATGATTTTATCGTTTCAGCGAGAAGTGCGCTTTAAATTCTTTCCACTGCGATTGGTCGAAATACTCTACTTTAAACCAATAATCTGTCGAAGGAAGTTCGTGCCCGTTATAGGTTCCGTCCCAACCGATTCCCGATGGACTTAGTTGTTTCAGAAGTTTGCCGTAACGGTCAAAAATATACAAACGAGCTGGTCTGTTTTGCAATCCCACCACATTCCAGGTTTCGTGGAAACCGTCACCATTTGGCGTAAAATAATGCGGATAACTAATGGTCATGATACTATCAATGACAATCTCACCACAACTGGTATTGCCTTTTACATCGCGGATGGTAATGGTATGGGAGCCCAAAGAGACGTTTTCGAAAACGTTACTTGTTTGGTACGAACCTTCATCCAAACTATATTCATAAACACCAAATCCTAAAATATTCACGGTGATGGTTTGATTGTCTTCAAACGGATTGCTAACGGTGTACGGCGGATTGCCTACTTGCGCTGGGCCGGATTGGATAACCGTGAACGTATTGGAAACATCGGAAGCACAACCCAGCATTGGCGGATTGTTACTGGTGGCGACTACTGTATAATCACCCGGAGCAGCTGAGGTAATGGTATAAGTGGCATTAGAAGCCCCCGGAATTATACTTCCGTTTAAAGACCAGGTAAAGGTGTAATTTGGATCGGTAACACCACTGTTTAAAGTTAATCCGCTCAATAAAGCATTT
The DNA here is from genome assembly GCF_036741995.1 of Flavobacterium sp. Classification (GTDB taxonomy): domain Bacteria; phylum Bacteroidota; class Bacteroidia; order Flavobacteriales; family Flavobacteriaceae; genus Flavobacterium. Next base: position 5,571 of record NZ_DAINRG010000071.1, read on the forward strand.
GAACCAAATGCAACACAAATAGTATCATTCGTTGAAGCAATGACCGGTTCAGCTAATAGCTCTACTATGATATTGAAAGAAGTTAATGCATAACATCCGGTTGTAGTATTTTCTACTCGTATCCAAACAGTATGCGTGTACGCTTGATAATTGGTTAAATCCGCAATAGCATTGGTCCCGTTTTGTGCATCGTTTTGCGAGTTATAGAAGGTAACGGCAACTCCTGTTTGACTGCCGATAATTCCGCTAACATAAGTATTCAGGTCTAAAGGATAGAGACCATCATTGGCACTGCTATCATCGCAAGTGGCAAAATTAGCAGGTGCTGTTGCGGTTGGTTTCGGGTTGACAACAAGGGTAAATTGACCATTATAATTCACACAGCCAGTAGTGTTATTAACGACTCTTATGTAAATGATTTGCGGATTAATGGTATTGGTAAAAGCACTTGGATTTTGAATAGCATTAGTGGCTGCTTGTGCATTGGCTGCTGTGGTATAATAAGTAATAGTAAAATCAGAAGCCGATTGCCCAGCGCCAAGAAGACTTGCTGTTGTAGCGGTTAAATCAAACAAGGCTAAACCATCCGTATCAGTATCGCAATTTTGAACCGTTAGTGGCTGAATAATAGTTGGCAACGGATTGACTGTTAAAGGCTGTTCTACCAAAACAAAACAATTATTTCCAAAGTAATCTACATTAGTATTTTCAACTCTAATCCACACATTATGACCAACCAAAGCGTTAGTCGGATTTAAAATTTGATTCGTTCCGGCTAGTGCATCAGCTTGTGTAGGATAGTAATGTAAGGTTAACGTTGGATCCCCGTTTATAATCAGAGAAGCGTTTATGGTTAAATCAAAAATTTCCAGCATATCTCCTGGATTATTGACATCGCATTTTGCTGTTAAGGGTCTTAAACCGGTGGTATTAGCTGTCGGAATTGGCATCACTCTAATGTCTAAAGAAGTGTAGCTTCTGCAGCCTTGTGGATTGGTAACCATTACGCCCAAAGTTTGAACCCCCGGATATATATTGGTATAAGTCGTTGGATTAGGAATAGCAATGCTCGAAGTGGTAACCGGATAATTCGGATAATAAGTCACAGTCATATTGGGTTGACCTTGAGTAATCTCCGCATTTTTAATTGTCAAATCAAAAACTGTATATTGATTATTAGGATTGGCATCAGAATCACATAAACTTAGCGGAGCCGGAGTTGTTATAGGCAGCGGAGGATTGACTAACAATTCAAATGATCCTATGGCAAAACATTCCGAAGCATTGTTTTCGACTCTAACCCAAATAATCTGATGATTGCTTCCCATATAACCCGTTGCCTGAATGATAGGAGCAATTCCAGCTATAGCGGCTGTTTGCGATGTATAATAAGTTACGGTATAATTACTAGGTGCCGAAGATTGAACCGCCAGTACTATTGGTGTTACTTGAGTTAAATCGAATAGCATCGACTGATTTTGCGGATTGTTATCTTCATCACATTGTATCAGTGGTGCAATCGATATTGGCATTAAAGGCTGTGGTTCAACATCCAATGCAATAGGAATCACGCTTCGGCAACCATTGTTGTTGTCAACTGCTGAAGCATAGATAAACTGAAGGAATGGAATAATGTTTTCATAAGGACTCAACAAAGGATTATTTCCCAATTGAGCATCGTCTATTGTTTCATGATAGGTAATCGTGTAATTGGCTCCTTGTATGATATCCGAAGTTAGTGTATTCAAATCAAAACTGCCATAGCCATCCTGATTGCCATCACAAACGGTATAGGCGTCATTAGGCGGTATCGGACTTGGCAATGGTTCCACTCTGATGTCCATTGTTGATAATACAAAACAACCGGTATTGGCATTTTCTATTCGTATCCAAATAGTTTGCACTGATGGAACAACATTAGCATACAAAAGCGGTAGCGGATTAGAATTGACCAAGGCATCGGCTTGACTAAAGTAGAAGCTAACATTCATGCCGGTTTGCCCAAGTAAGATAGCCACAATTTTTGAGCCTAAATCAAAAACTTCATAGCCTAAAGGTGCCGTAGTATCACACAAAGTATAGGCTGGGTAATTAGGTTGTGTGGCATTTGGCAACGGATCGACAACCAATTGCAGAGTCACAATATCATAACAACCGGTGGCATTATTTTCAACCCGTATCCAAATGGTTTGTGTGTTAATGGTTTGGTTAATGAAATTGGTAAGATTGCTTATCGGATTTGTGGCAGAAGTAGCATTGGCCTGGCTAGTATAATAAGCAATGGAATGGGTGGTAGTGTCTATAGCACCTAATACAGAAGCTGAAATGGATGCCAAATTAAAACTGGCAAAACCATCATAATTGGTGTCACAAACATGGTAATCTTCAGGCTCTATGGCTACCGGCGTTGGATTGACGATCAAATCTAAAGTGATGATTTTATAACAAGATGATGATTCCTGAGACTCTACCCGAATGTAAATAGTTTGAATATTAGAATGGATATTGTGATAAGTCAAAGGATCCGGAATAAAAGTTCCGTTGATTTCAGCATCGGTTATGGTTTCATGAAAACTAACCGGATACGGAACGCCACCAGTTACCATAGGGATTATTTGTGTTAAATCAAAAACACCAAATCCATCATTATTGGGATCACAATAATACAAAGGAGGAAGACTACTAACCTGAGGCAATGAATATACGGTGATGGTTAAAGTTGTTGTAGTAGCACATTGCCCTGCTGTAGGTGTGAACGTATAAATTGTTGAGGTTGTATTATTAAGAGCCGGTGCCCAAGTTCCGGTATATCCATTATTGGAAGTCGTTGGTAAAGCCGAAAGTGTAGTGCCGGAACATATCGGTGCCACAGCTGTAAAGGTTGGTATGATATTCGGATTAACAGTAATGGTTAACGTTGTTGGACCAGCGCATTGTCCTGTATTAGGCGTGAATGTATAAGTCGTTGTAGTTGTGTTATTGAGTGCAGGAGTCCAAGTTCCGGTATAACCATTATTAGAAGTGGTTGGCAAAGCTGATAGCGTTGCACCAGAGCATATCGGCGCTACAGCAGTAAATGTTGGTGTGATATTCGGGTTAACGGTAATGGTTAGCGTTGTGGTGGTAGCACATTGTCCAACAGTAGGTGTGAATGTATAAGTTGTTGTCGTTGTATTATTTAGTGCCGGAGCCCAAGTTCCTGTATAACCATTATTAGAAGTAGTTGGCAAAGCCGATAGCGCACCGCCTAAACAAATTGGGCTTATAGCTGTAAATGTTGGCGTGATATTCGGATTAACAGTAATGGTTAAGGTTGTAGAAACAGCACATTGTCCGGCAGTGGGTGTGAATGTATAAGTCGTTGTGGCTGTATTATTAAGAGCCGGTGCCCAAGTTCCTGTATATCCATTATTGGAAGAAGTTGGCAAAGCTGAAAGTGCACCACCGGAACATATTGGAGCCACAGCTGTAAAGGTTGGAGCAATATTCGGATTAACTGTAATTGTTAGCGTTGTGGTGGTAGCACATTGTCCGGCAGTTGGCGTGAATGTATAAGTCGTTGTAGTTGTGTTATTGAGTGCAGGAGTCCAAGTTCCGGTATAACCATTATTAGAAGTGGTTGGCAAAGCTGATAGCGTTGCACCAGAGCATATCGGCGCCACAGCTGTAAATGTTGGCGTGATATTCGGATTAACAGTAATAGTTAAAGTAGT
>NZ_DAINRG010000072.1:0-8283 GCF_036741995.1 Flavobacterium sp.
CCCATTTGTCATTACCCTTATTTGGCGAGGGTGAAGTGTATTTTGAAGGAAAGAAAGTTCACGCTTCCGAAGTTTTAAAACGCTTCAATTGGCAACCGATAGTATTACAATCTAAAGAAGGGTTGGCATTGCTGAACGGAACTCAATTCATGAGTGCTTACGGGTGTTATGTGTTGTTGAAAGCCATGAAATATTCCTATTTGGCAGATGTGATTTCGGCGATTTCGTTAGAAGGATTTGATGGCAGAATTGAACCGTTTAATGAATTGATTCATTACGTTCGCCCTCATAAAGGACAAATTGTGACGGCCAAACGTATGAATGATTTATTGGAAAACAGCCAGATTATTGCCCAGCCTAAAGAACACGTGCAAGATCCGTATTCGTTCCGTTGCATTCCGCAAGTGCATGGCGCTTCAAAGGATACGATTGATTACGTGAAAAAAGTATTTAAAACTGAAATCAATTCGGTTACCGATAATCCTAATATTTTTATAGAAAGCGATGTGATTGTATCGGGTGGGAATTTCCACGGGCAGCCATTGGCTTTAGCGTTGGATTTTCTGGGAATTGCTTTAGCCGAATTAGGCAGCATTTCTGAAAGAAGAACCTACCAATTGATTTCAGGATTGCGAGGTTTACCGGCTTTCTTGGTTGATAATCCGGGACTGAATTCCGGCTTTATGATTCCGCAATATACCGCAGCTAGTATTGCCAGCCAGAACAAGCAATTGGCTACTCCGGCGAGCGTCGACAGTATTGTTTCCAGTAACGGGCAGGAAGATCACGTGAGTATGGGAGCGAATGCAGCCACTAAAACGCTTCGCATTATGGACAATCTGGAGCGTATTTTAGCCATAGAATTAATGAATGCTTCTCAAGCTATTAATTTTAGACAACCGTTACAATCAAGCCCATTTATTGAAATGTTCCTCAAATCGTATCGCGAAGAAGTGCCCTTGGTTAAAGAAGACAGAATCCTGCATTATGATATTCAAAATTCGGTTGCATTTTTGAACAGTTTTATGATTGAGTTGGAGGACTAGGTTTTATATAAAAAGACTCAACAGTCCCAATATGGCAGGCACAGCCTGTACAAAGAAGATTCTTTTAGAAGCTGTTATGGCGCCATAGATTCCGGCAATCACAATACAAGCCAGGAAAAAGTGCGCTATGCTTTTACTCCAAAACACATCCGGAATACACAATGACCAAATCAGTCCCGCGGCGAGAAAACCATTGTATAAGCCTTGGTTGGCAGCCATGACTTTTGTCTTTTCAAACTGATCGGCTGGAATGGTTTTGAAGACTTTGCGTCCGCGTGTCGTCCAGGCGAACATTTCCAACCAAAGAATGTAAATGTGCAAAACCGCAATGAATCCGATGATAATTTGAGAAAGTAAGTTCATGATTAGTCGTTTTCGTTAAAAACCCGTTCAATTCTTTTATCGGGCACTAGCCACATCAAAGCCACTAAAATGTAGATGACTCCGGAAACTAGTGGATAATAATTGGCAAATAAAACGGCGATTGTATACAAAATAGGAGAGGACTTGCCTTTGTAATCTGAGCCAATGGCTTTTTTTAGCAAAGAATTTTCGCCTTGCTGTTTTAGAATGAATCCTTGTAAAATGAAATAGGCCACTCCATTCATTAACAGAATCACACCATACATCATCATCGGAAATGGCGCAAAGTGGTTGTCGCCAATCCAGGCGGTGGCAAACGGAATTAGTGATAACCAAAACAGCAAATGCAGATTCGCCCAAAGAATAGCGCCATTCACCCGTCTTACGGTATGCATCATATGGTGGTGATTGTTCCAATAAATCCCGATGTATATGAAACTTAAAACGTAGCTCAGGAATTTGGGAAGTAAAGGGCGCAACGCATTGCAATCCATACCTTCCGGAACTTTAAATTCCAGCACCATGATAGTAATGATAATGGCTAAAACACCATCGCTAAAGGCTTCAAGTCGGTTTTTATTCATAGACTAGTTGTTAAGTGTTCCCAGTGTTTTATGAATTTTTCGTTTGTGATGCGTTTGCTTCAAATTTTTATCTCCCGAAATAATACTAATACTTCCGTCGATTTCAAACATCGCTAATTTTACATCTTTATAAAATTCTACACCGTGTTCGCGCATCGACTCCTGCAATTCCTCGGAAGTGATGCCTAACTTGGCTAAGGTTTTAAAATAAATTTTACCATCGTGCACTAAAATTTCCGGCTTATCCTGCACTAGTTCTTTGATGAACTTTGAATTCATCATTACTTTTTTGAAGATAAGATTAATGACAAACAATGCCACTGCAGCAGTTATTCCGCCCAGGAGCGAGGAATTGCTGCCTACCATAGCATTTTGTACTGAGTTACTGATTAGTAAAATCAGTATGACATCGGCGGTGTTGAGCTGGGATAGTTCTTTCTTGCCAAAAATCCGCAAAGCAATGACCATGAATAAATACACGGAAATACTCCGGAGAATAATGTCAAGATAAGGATTCATGAGGTTTTAGGTTTTGTCAAATGCATAACCAGCAGTACTACTAGTGCCGCAAAAATTAAAAAACCACCAATGCCCAACACTATATTGGATTCTTCTTTGTTCAGGAATTTGAATAGTATTCCGATGGCGGTAATCATCATGCCTTTGGCAAATATGATTAAGGAAGGCAAATATCTTTTGTTCATGTTTTATAAGTTTATTTCCATTTAAAATTTTTCTCAATCGCTTTAATCATTTCTCCGGCTATGTCTTTGTTGGTAGCGCCTTCAATGCCTTCTAATCCCGGCGAAGAATTTACTTCCAACAATAATGGTCCCTTTGAAGAGCGGATAATATCCACACCGGCCACTTTCAAATCCATTGCTTTGGCGGCTTTGATAGCGATACGTTTTTCATCAGCCGTAGGTTTGATAATCGATGCGGTGCCACCCATGTGAATGTTGGCTCTGAACTCTCCTGCTGCAGCTTCCCGCTGAATGGCGGCTACTACTTTTCCGTCGACTACAAACAAACGCAAATCTTTTCCGTTGGCTTCTTTGATGAATTCCTGTACCAAAATATTGGCATTCAAACTTTTAAACGCATTGATTACCGATTCGGCTGCTTTTTTGGTTTCAGCCAAAACCACTCCTTTTCCCTGTGTGCCTTCCAGTAATTTTACAATCAGAGGAGAGCCACCCACCATTTTAATCAAATCATCAGTATCTAAAGGAGAATTGGCAAAACCAGTCGTCGGAATGTCAACACCGTTTCTCAATAGCAATTGCAGTGAGAACAATTTGTCTCTCGATTGTGTTATGGCGGCTGCCGAATTGAGGCAATAGACTTTCATCGCTTCGAACTGACGTGTCAATGCACAGCCGTAAAACGTTATGCTTGGACGGATTCTCGGGATAACAGCATCAAAATTATCCAATACTTTTCCGCCGCGGTAATGAATTTCGGGCTTATCGGCATCGAGTTTCATATAACACTCTTTGATGTTCAGAAAGTGCATTTCGTGTCCGCGCATTTCGCCGGCTTCCATGATGCGTTTGTTGCTGTACAATTCGGGATTGCTGGCCAGTAAACCAATGCGCAATCCTGATTTTACCGCAATAGCATTAACATATAAATCTTTGAGGTTTTCAGTTGAAGTTTGGCCCAACAAATATTTCTGCTCCGGATCAACGAGTATTCTGCCACTCATGGCTTCCCGACCCAATAGCATTCGAAAACCCATGGAATCCCGATTGGTCAACGTCATTTCGATTTCCCAAGTGTCGTTGCCAATGTTGATGTTGGTTTGAATTACATAACGTTGTTCGCGAAAACCGCTGGAGCTTTTTACAATTCGTTTGTCAATGAGTTTGGCTTCGCAATGAATAACGGTTTTGAGATTGTTTTGAATAGGGTTGATGTCGAATTTTACCCAGTTTTCGGTGTCTTTTACAAAAGGAGCAATGTTGATGGCGTGTAAGGCCGAAGTTTTGGCGCCCGAATCGACGCGGGCTTTAATGGCGGGAATTCCCAGTTCCGGGAAGGAACACCATTCTTCGGAACCTAATATGATTTTGTTTAGTGGCATTTATATAAATTTAGAAGCCACGAACTTTCGAATAAACAGCGTATCATTATTCGTAATTCGTGGCTTGTAAAAGATTAAATTTTAATTATTTAGTTGGCTTTTCCGCTTTTTGAATCGTAACGGTCAACTCTTGTGAAGTTTCGTCTAAATCCATGAAAATTTCATCGCCGGAGGCTATTTTGGAAGTGATAATTTCTTCCGCTAAAGCATCTTCTACATATTTTTGGATGGCTCTTTTTAACGGACGCGCACCAAATTGTTTGTCAAAACCTTTTTCAGCAATAAATGCTTTTGCTGTGGCAGAAAGATTTAATTTGTATCCTAATTCTTCCACACGAGCGTATAATTTTTTCAATTCGATTTCGATAATCAAATCAATGTCGTGTTTTTCAAGAGCGTTGAATACTATAACATCGTCAATTCTGTTTAAGAATTCAGGAGCAAACGTTTTCTTTAAAGCGTTTTCGATGATGCTTTTTGAATTGTCATCAGCTTGCGATATTTTGGCTGCGGTTCCGAAACCAACACCTTGTCCGAAGTCTTTCAACTGGCGGGCTCCCACATTGGAAGTCATGATAATAATGGTGTTTTTGAAATCGATTTTTCTTCCCAAACTATCTGTCAAATAACCATCATCCAAAACCTGTAGCATCATGTTGAATACATCCGGATGCGCTTTTTCGATTTCGTCTAATAAAACGACACAGTATGGTTTTCTTCTAACTTTCTCGGTCAATTGTCCACCTTCTTCATAACCAACGTAGCCCGGAGGCGCACCGATTAATCTTGAGATGGCAAATTTTTCCATGTATTCACTCATGTCGATACGAATTAAGGCATCTTCTGAATCGAATAATTCTTTGGCTAACACTTTTGCCAATTGGGTTTTACCCACACCGGTTTGTCCTAAGAAAATAAAGGAACCGATTGGTCGGTTCGGATCTTTCAATCCGGCACGATTACGTTGGATAGAACGGGCAATTTTCAACACCGCTTCGTCCTGTCCGATTACTTTTCCTTTGATTAATTCCGGCAAATGAGCCAGTTTGTTGCTTTCGGTTTGCGCAATACGATTCACGGGAATTCCGGTCATCATTGAAACTACATCGGCAACATTATCTTCGGTCACGCGGATTCTGTTGTTTTTAGAATCTTCTTCCCATTGTTCCTGGGCAATGCCTAAGTCTTTTTCTAAACGTTTTTCGTCATCACGTAACTTAGCCGCTTCTTCGTATTTCTGTTTTTTAACGACAGAATTTTTTAAATCGCGTACTTCTTCTAATTGACGTTCCAAGTCCAAAATTTGTTTTGGCACATCAATATTGGTAATGTGAACGCGGGAACCCGCTTCGTCTAAAGCATCAATCGCTTTGTCCGGAAGGAAACGCTCTGACATGTATCTGTTTGTTAATTTTACACACGCTTCAATCGCTTCGTCGGTATAAATTACATTGTGGTGATCTTCGTATTTGTTTTTAATGTTGTTCAAAATCGTAATGGTTTCTTCTACCGAAGTTGGCTCTACAATTACTTTTTGGAAACGTCTTTCTAACGCGCCATCTTTCTCAATATATTGTCTGTACTCATCCAAAGTCGTAGCACCGATACATTGTATTTCGCCACGCGCTAAGGCCGGTTTAAACATATTCGATGCATCCAATGAACCTGTAGCGCCACCGGCTCCGACAATGGTATGGATTTCATCAATAAACAAAATGATATCGTCGTTTTTCTCTAACTCATTCATTACCGCTTTCATTCTTTCTTCGAATTGTCCACGGTATTTGGTACCGGCAACCAATGAAGCCAAATCAAGCGTTACGACTCTTTTATTGAAAAGAATACGCGACACTTTCTTTTGAATGATGCGTAAGGCCAAACCTTCTGCGATGGCAGATTTACCAACTCCAGGTTCTCCAATTAATAAAGGATTGTTTTTCTTTCTTCGGCTTAGAATCTGAGAAACACGTTCTATTTCTTTTTCACGACCTACAACCGGGTCGAGTTTGCCTTCTTCTGCCAATTCGGTTAAGTCACGACCAAAGTTATCCAAAACCGGAGTTTTTGATTTTTTGTTCGTTTTGTTCGCCGGATTATTGAAACTGCCTTCTTTTAAACTGTCATCTTGACCTGAATCGTCATTGTACGACTCGTTTTTAGGCAGGTTGTCCATAAAATCTTCTTCGTTCGGTGTCATATTTAAATATTGTTCTTTAACTACGTTATAGTCTATTTTGAGTCTATGCAGCAGTTTGGTTGTTGGATCATTTTCATTTCTTAGGATGCACAAAAGCAAATGAGCGGTACTTATTGAAGTAGCTTGAAATACTTTAGCTTCTAAGAACGTTGTTTTTAAGGCGCGTTCCGCTTGACGGGTCAAGTGTAAATTTTTCTTTTCGTTGCTTATCTCAACATTTGGGTTGGCCGGACTTAATACCTCCACTTTTTTACGCAAATGTTCCAAATCAATTGACAGGTTATTTAAAATAGCAATCGCTTTACCATTTCCATCTCTCAAGATACCAAGCATCAGATGTTCCGTTCCAATGAAGTCGTGGCCTAATCGCAGGGCCTCTTCTTTACTGTAAGTGATTACATCTTTGACTCTTGGTGAAAAGTTATCATCCATATAGTATATGATTTGTATTGTAAATTTAGTTATAATGAGTGATTATTACAAAAATCATTCCGTCTAAAAGTACTGTCAGCTAATTGACAAAAAAAAAGCCAATAATGAAAGTAGTCGCGCTTGTATTTTATTAACCAAAAAAACACCCTATTTTGTTAATAAATCATTGAAATTTGTGGGCGAAAAACCCTTGTAATTTTGCCAAATGCCCTATATTAGCACGTTTTGAATTTGAACTAATTTTTTATTAATAATTTATAATATATGTCTGACGGAGAAAGGTTAATTCCGATTAACATCGAAGATGAAATGAAATCAGCTTACATCGATTATTCGATGTCTGTAATTGTCTCAAGAGCACTACCTGACGTGCGTGATGGTTTGAAACCAGTACACCGAAGAGTGTTATACGGAATGTATGATTTAGGAGTTTTTTCAAACAGAGCTCATAAAAAATCCGCAAGAATTGTTGGAGAAGTATTAGGTAAATATCACCCACACGGTGACACCTCGGTTTATGATGCCATGGTTCGTATGGCTCAGGAATGGAGTTTGCGTTACTTATTGATTGACGGTCAGGGTAACTTTGGTTCGGTAGACGGTGACAGCCCTGCGGCGATGCGTTATACTGAGGCCAGAATGAAAAAAATGTCAGAAGACATTATGGCAGATATCGATAAAGAAACAGTGGACTTCCAATTGAACTTTGACGATACGTTGTATGAGCCAAAAGTAATGCCTACCAGAGTTCCGAATCTTTTGATTAATGGAGCCTCGGGAATTGCGGTTGGTATGGCTACTAACATGGCACCACACAATTTAACTGAAGTTATCGATGGTACTTTAGCATACATCGATAATAACGATATAGAAATCGACGAATTAATTACACATATTAAAGCACCGGATTTCCCAACGGGTGGTGTGATTTATGGATATGAAGGTGTTCGTGAAGCTTTCAAAACAGGACGTGGTCGAATTGTGATTCGTGCCAAAGTTAGCTTTGAAGAATCCAACGGAAGAGAAGCGATTATCGTTTCTGAAATTCCGTACCAAGTCAATAAGGCCGACATGATTAAGAAAACGGCTGATTTGATTAACGACAAAAAGATTGAAGGTATCTCCAACATCCGTGACGAATCGGATAGAAACGGAATGCGTATCGTTTACGAATTGAAACGTGATGCGGTGCCGAATGTGGTCTTGAACACGCTTTATAAATACACGCAATTACAATCTTCTTTCAGTGTGAATAACATTGCTTTGGTAAACGGAAGACCACAGATGTTGAACGTAAAAGAGTTAATTCACTATTTCGTAGAGCATCGTCATGACGTTGTTATCAGAAGAACACAATTCGAATTGCGCAAAGCAGAAGAAAGAGCCCACATCTTAGAAGGTTTAATCATTGCTTCAGATAATATTGATGAAGTAATTGCTTTGATTCGTTCTTCGAAAGACGGAGACGAAGCCAGAAGCAAATTGATTGAACGTTTTACACTTTCTGACATTCAGGCACGTGCCATTGTTGAAATGCGTTTGCGTCAGTTAACCGGTCTGGAACAAGACAAGTTA
>NZ_DAINRG010000073.1:0-8105 GCF_036741995.1 Flavobacterium sp.
CGATTTTTCGAAACTGAAAAAAGCCAACAGCGTTTTATTTGATGTGAAAGGAGTTCTAAAAGAAAAAGCAGACGGCAAATTATAATATGAAAAAGATACTTATCACCGGAGGAGCAGGATTTATTGGATCACACGTTGTAAGACGTTTTGTGACCAAATATCCGTCGTATCAGATTTTTAATCTGGATGCACTGACTTATGCCGGAAACCTTGAAAACATTGCTGATATTGAGAAAGCACCAAATTATACTTTTATAAAAGGGGATATCGTTGACGCTGATTTTATCAATGATTTATTTCAAAAGCATCAGTTTGACGGAGTACTTCATTTAGCGGCCGAATCCCATGTGGATCGTTCCATTACTGATCCGTTAGCCTTTGTGAAAACGAATGTTATCGGTACTATGAATTTGTTGAATGCCGCTAAAACTATATGGAAAGACAATTTTGATGGAAAGCGTTTTTATCATATTTCTACCGATGAGGTATACGGAAGTCTTGGCGCCACCGGATTGTTTACCGAAACGACAGCTTACGACCCAAATTCTCCTTACTCAGCTTCAAAAGCCAGTTCGGACCATTTTGTAAGAGCATATGGTGAAACTTATGGCTTGCCTTATGTGATTACCAATTGTTCTAACAATTATGGCCCCAATCATTTCCCGGAGAAATTAATTCCGCTTTTCATTAATAATATAATTAATAACAAACCATTGCCGGTTTATGGCGATGGGAAATATACCCGCGATTGGCTTTTTGTGGAAGACCATGCAGTGGCTATCGACTTAGTTTTTCACGAAGGAAGAAATCATGAAACCTATAACATTGGAGGTTTTAACGAATGGCAAAACATTGATTTGGTCAAATTACTGTGCCAACAAATGGATAAAAAATTAGGAAGAGCGGAAGGAGAATCTGAAAAGTTGATTACTTATGTAAAAGACCGACCGGGACACGATTTGCGATATGCTATTGATGCTTCCAAAATAAATACAGAATTGGGATGGAAACCATCCGTAACTTTTGAACAAGGCTTAGAAAAAACAATTGATTGGTATTTATCGAATGAGGCCTGGTTGAAAAACGTAACTTCGGGCGAATATGCGAAGTACTATAAAAAACAGTACAATTAATATTTTTAATAAAATAAGATGCAGATATTAGTCACAGGAGCAGCAGGTTTTATTGGTTTCCACCTTTGTGAAAGGTTGTTGTCAATGGGTCACACTGTGGTAGGACTTGACAATATTAACGGTTATTATGATATTAATTTAAAAATGTCACGGTTAAGCCATTTGGGAATAACTGAAGTTTTTGAACACAAAGTAGCCGTCAGTAAAAAGTATGGAGATAAATTTCATTTCACTAAAATTAATTTAGAAGATAAAATTCACCTGCCATTACTATTTAAAACCTATAAATTTGATGCCGTATGCAACTTAGCGGCTCAAGCCGGAGTTCGATATAGCCTTGAGGATCCAATGGTATACATTGAAAGTAATATCGTTGGATTTGTCAATTTGCTGGAATGCATGAGACATAATGATGTCAAAAAAATTGTCTATGCCAGTAGTTCGAGTGTGTACGGAAACAGCAAAACCGTTCCTTTTAGCGTAGACGATAAAGTGGATGAACCTATCAGTTTATATGCTGCCTCTAAAAAAGCAAACGAGTTAATGGCTTATACATACAGTCATTTGTTTGGTATACAATCCATAGGATTGCGGTTTTTTACAGTATACGGACCCTGGGGAAGACCTGATATGGCTATGTTTTTATTTACAGATGCCATTTTAAATAACAAGCCCATCAAGGTTTTTAATAACGGAGAATTATACCGAGACTTTACTTATATAGACGATGTTGTGCAAGGAGTAGTAGCTACTCTTACAAATACTGAGTTTACGAAAAAATATGCCCTTTATAATATTGGCAACAGCAAACCCGTTAAATTACTTGATTTTATCGAAGAAATTGAAAAATGTACCGGTAAAAAAGCTGATAAAGTGATGGCTCCTATGCAACCGGGTGATGTTGAACGAACTTTCGCAGATGTTAGTGATTTTCAAAAAGATTTTGGCTATAGTCCTAATACCCCCATTAAAACTGGCATACATAAATTTGTCGAGTGGTATAAAAAATATACAACTCAATACAAATTACTATAAAATTTTAACCAATGCTTTTTAACTCTCTCAGCTTTGCTTTTTTTCTGCCTATAGTATTTTTCCTGTATTGGTTTGTAACCAACAGATCGCTTAAGATGCAGAATATTTTATTGCTAGTTTCTAGTTATTTTTTTTACGCTTGTTGGGATACGCGGTTTTTATTCTTGTTAATTTTTTCGACATTGCTAGATTATTTTACTGGACTTAAAATGACGGAATCCGAAAATGCTATTCACAGGAAGATATGGTTTTGGCTTAGTGTGAGCATCAATCTGGGTTTTTTGGGGGTATTCAAGTATTATAATTTTTTCGCTGCTTCATTCACGGATCTCCTCTCTGGTTTTGGACTTCACGTGAGTCCAATGACCCTAAATGTAATCTTACCGGTTGGAATTTCATTTTATACCTTTCATGGTCTCTCTTATGTAATAGATATTTATAATAAAAAGATCGTTGCTGAGAAAAATTTTATTGATTATGCCGTTTTTGTGAGCTTTTTTCCATTACTGGTAGCAGGGCCCATTGAACGAGCTACGCATCTTTTGCCACAAATTCAAAAAGCGCGGGTATTTGATTATCAAAGGGCAGCTGACGGCTTGCGGCAAATACTGTGGGGATTGTTTAAGAAGGTAGTCATAGCCGATAATTGCGCCACTTTTGCCAATGCTATTTTTAATAATTACAATCAGAGCTCGGGAAGCACTCTTATTTTTGGAGCCATATTTTTTACTTTTCAGATTTATGGTGATTTTTCGGGGTATTCAGATATTGCCTTAGGGGTTGCCCGTTTGTTTGGAATCGACTTATTGCGGAATTTTGCTTTTCCCTATTTTTCAAGGGATATTGCCGAGTTTTGGAGGCGTTGGCATATTTCACTGTCTACGTGGTTTAGGGATTATTTATACATTCCACTTGGGGGAAGTGCGGGAAGTAAATGGGTTAAAATCCGGAACACTTTCATCATTTTCCTAGTAAGCGGGTTTTGGCATGGAGCCAATTGGACCTTTATCATTTGGGGCTTGCTAAATGCGCTTTATTTTATGCCTTTAATGATGTTTAATAAAAACAGGGTGAATATTGAAATTGTGGCTCAAAACTCTTTTTTCCCTTCGATAAAGGAATTATTGCAGATAGTTACCACTTTTGGTTTAACGGTATTTGCCTGGATTTTCTTCCGGTCTGATACCGTAGCACAGGCATTTAGCATCCTAAGGGAGATTTTTTCGGAATCATTATTGACGATGCCTAAATTTCACGATAAAAAAGAAGTACTCACCATAATAATTTTGATTTTGTTCTTCCTCATTGTAGAATGGACTGGCAGGAGAAACCAATATGCTCTCGAAAAATTGTTTGTCCATAAAAACCGTGTTTTCAGATGGACATTTTATTATTTGTTAATCATATTGTTAATAGCCTTTACTGGTGAAGACCAAGAGTTTATTTATTTTCAATTTTAGTCGCTCATTATATTTCAAATGAAGAAATTTGTTATTAAAATATTGATTTTTCTCTTTCCGTTACTGATGTTCTTCGGATTGCCATGTTATTATTTATATCGTTATGATGAAAATTTTAACAGGTTGACACTTTCCGATAATCAAAAGGAACGTCATTTGGTGGGCTATCTTTATAATGAGGGGAACTATGATTATTTAAAATGGAATGCCATTAACAGTGATCAAAAGTATACTGTTATTTCATTGGGTTCGTCACGAGTTTTGCAGTTTAGGAAAGAAATGTTCAACGATTCATTTTACAACGCCGGTTTTGCCATTAGTAGGGTGAATGAATTTCTACCTTTTTTAAAAAGTTTAAAAAAGGACAACTTACCACAGTACCTGATTATCTCTTTAGATCAATGGATGTTCAACTACAATTGGGATAAGCTTGAAGCACAGCCCAATCCGGATAAATGGGAATCGGCCTTTCAGTTTACGCCCAAGCTTTTTGTAATCAATGCTGCCTGGAAAGATTTTTTTGACGGTAAATTCAGTAAGATTAATCCTAAAAAGGATGGTGTGGTTAGGGTTGGATTAAATGCCTATGTCAATGATACCGGCTTTAGGAATGACGGAAGTTTCTTTTATGGAAAACAAATCACAAAGCGTCTTGTCAATGATTCTACTATGGCGGATTATAAGTTCAGGGATACTAAAGAAAGAATTAATAAGGGGATAAGCCGTTTTGAATATGGCAACAATGTAAATCCGAAGGCTATAGCCGAGTTGAAAAAACTCATTTTATTTTGCAAAGCCAATAAAATTCATTTAATTGCATTTTTGCCACCATTTTCTAATGAAGTCAACCGTTATATGCAGGAGCAAAATAAATATGAGTATATGGATAAAATCTATCCAGCAATATATCCTTTATTTGCAGCGTTTGATATGGAACTTTATGACTTTAAACAATTGTCCTTAGTCAATTCCGATGATAGGGAAACTATAGATGGATTTCACGGAGGAGAAGTAACGTACCTTAAAATACTGATTGAAATGTTAGAGAAAAAATCGATGCTAAATAAGGTTTCTGATTTGAATTCTAGAAAAAATGAACTAAAAAAACGAATTAATAACTATACTATCTATAACACTGGTAATTAATTAAAAATATCTTACCAATGCTAAATAATAAAACTATTCTGATAACTCACGGTGCTTGATCATTGGGGGAGTTTTAACAAAACACATTTGAATCCATTTTCTCAGGTAAGAAAGTTAATTGTTCTTTCGAGAGATGAGCAAAAAACAGTTTCAAATGGCTTAGGAATATCCGTCTAGTCAAATTTCCAAAGATTATGTTTTATTGGATGATGTAAGGGAAATTGAAAACTGTACAGGTCTGATGATGAAAAAAGATTTTTTACCAATGGTGCTCGTCGATGTTGAAAGAATCTGGGTTGATGAGAGTCTGTTGAAAGATAATTTTGGATACAATCGAAACACTGCAGTCACAGCAGGAGAAAAAAAATTACCAATTTGTATTATAATTTATTGCATTGATTACTGCTTTACAAAACTTTAATAAATTTTTCAACTATGAATATTCTTAGTTTGATAGGAAGAACAAAAGGACTTTTTGAAGAAGACATAGTAAACAATGATGCTATTCTTAAAAAAATAGTATCTAGTGCTTCTTTTTTGGTTATTGGCGGAGCCGGATCTATTGGGCAGGCCGTAACCAAAGAAATTTTCAAGCGAAACCCTAAAAAGTTGCACGTTGTTGACATCAGTGAAAACAATCTGGTAGAACTGGTTCGGGATATAAGAAGCTCTTTTGGTTACATTGACGGCGATTTTCAAACCTTTGCTTTAGATATTTCTTCTATAGAATATGATGCTTTTATTGAGGCAGACGGAGCATATGATTATGTGCTCAATCTTTCCGCGTTAAAACATGTCCGTAGCGAAAAAGACCCTTTTACTTTGATGCGAATGATTGAAGTGAATGTTTTCAATACCGAGAAAACCATCAAACAATCCATAGCCAAAGGCACCAAAAAATACTTTTGTGTTTCTACAGATAAAGCCGCCAATCCGGTAAACATGATGGGCGCTTCCAAAAAAATCATGGAAATGTTCCTGATGAAATACAGTAATGACATTTCAATTTCTACGGCGCGTTTTGCCAATGTCGCTTTTTCAGATGGCTCATTACTACATGGATTTAATCAAAGAATTCAAAAAAGACAACCCATAGTGGCTCCCAATGATATCAAAAGATATTTTGTTACGCCGCAGGAAGCCGGAGAACTTTGCTTAATGTCGTGTATTTTTGGCGATACCAGAGATATTTTTTTTCCAAAGCTAAGCGAGAGCTTGCATTTAATCACTTTTGCCGAAATTGCGGTTAAGTATTTAAAAGCATTAGGTTTTGAAGTAGAAGAATGTACCTCTGAAGAAGACGCCCGTCAAAAAATAACCAATCCCGCTTCATCAAAAAAATGGCCTTGTCTTTTTACAGCAAGTGATACTACAGGAGAAAAAGATTTCGAAGAGTTTTTCACTACTCATGAAACGCTCGATATGGCCCGCTTTCAAAACTTGGGAATTATAAAAAACAACCCTTTTATAGAAGCTGAAAAAATCACCGAATTTTCGAAAGCCATAGCCGGATTCAAAAACCAACGCCAATGGACCAAAGAGGAACTGGTTTCCTTATTTAACTATATGATCCCTGAGTTTGCTCACAAAGAAACCGGGAAATATTTAGACGCAAAAATGTAATGGAAAAGCATTCAGAAACGATTAAATTTATAAAGTCACTATACCCTAATACTGATTTTGTTCCGTTACACGCTCCGGTTTTTGGAGGCAACGAAAAAAAATACCTTTCCGACACTATTGACACCACTTTTGTATCTTCGGTTGGGGCTTATGTGGATTGTTTTGAAACCATGATGACCGATATTACCAAAACGCAAAAAGCAGTAGCAGTTGTAAACGGAACGGCCGGAATTCAGGTAGCGTTGCAGTTGGTTGGCGTAAAAAGCAATGACGAGGTCCTTACACAGGCCTTAACGTTTGTGGCGACTGCCAATGCCATTGCCTACAATAATGCGCATCCTGTTTTTATTGATGTTGATTTGGATACGATGGGATTATCTCCTGTTGCGTTGCAAAACTTTTTATCAGAATATGGCGAGTTGCGGGAAGACGGATGTTATAATAAAAAAACAGCGCGTAAAATGGCAGCTTGCGTTCCAATGCACACGTTTGGTTTTCCGGTGCATTTAGATGAAATTGTCGCTATTTGTAATCAATGGAAAATTCCGGTAGTAGAAGATGCCGCCGAATCTTTGGGAAGTGAATACAAGAACCAACCCACCGGAAGTTTTGGCGATGTGGGTGTTTTTTCATTCAACGGAAATAAAATTGTGACTTCCGGTGGTGGTGGGGCTCTGGTGACCAATACTATTGCTTTGGGAGAAAAAGCAAAATACATAACTACTACGGCCAAAGTTCCTCATCCGTATGAATACAATCATGACGAATTAGGCTATAATTTCAGAATGCCCAATTTGAACGCGGCTTTGGCTTGTGCCCAATTGGAGCAATTAGATTTTTTCTTGGCCAATAAAAGAAACTTGGCGCAACAGTATCAAGCTTTTTTCAAAGAAAAAGGAATTCAGTTCCGAACAGAAACCCCTGACACCAAAGCCAATTATTGGTTAATGTGCATTGAGTTGGAAAACAAAACAGAACGGGATTTGTTTCTGAAAAACACCAATGAATTTAATGTGATGACAAGGCCCATTTGGCAGTTAATGTTCCGATTGCCAATGTATGCCAACTGTCAGAAAGACGACCAAAAGAATGCCTTGTTTTTAGAAGAAAGAATAGTTAATATACCAAGTAGTGTCAGATAAAAAAGTAATATTGATGGGATATTCCGGCCACGGTTTTGTAGTTGCAGAAGCAGCTATAGTAATCGGTATGAACCTAGTGTATTATGCTGATGTAAAAGAAAGTACCATAAACCCATTCCATTTAGAGTATCTAGGTTTTGAAGGGGAGGATTATTTTAGAGGATGGGAAGAGGACTTTAATTATGTTTTGGGTATTGGAGACAATAAAATAAGACAAAAATTAGCTCATTTAATATTGTCAAAAAATAAAGAAATGGTGAATGTAATTCATCATTCAGCTTCAATTGCTACTATGATAACTATTGGTAAAGGTAATTTTATAGCCAGAAATGCTGCCATTAGTCCTTTGTCGGAAATAGGAAATTTTTGTATCCTAAATACCGGAAGCATTGTCGAGCATGAGTGTGTTATCGCTGATGCTGTTCACATAGCACCGGGAGCTGTTTTGGCCGGAAATGTAACTGTAGGGGAGCGAACTTTTATAGGGGCTAATGCGGTTATAAAACAAGGCGTTAAAATAGGGAAAGATGTGATTATAGGTGCGGGTTCTGTCGTTCTCAAAGATG
>NZ_DAINRG010000074.1:0-7649 GCF_036741995.1 Flavobacterium sp.
ATAACGTTCCGCGGCTTTGCGCTGTAGCGGCAAGTTAAGGATAAATATAATAAGAAATATTGATGTTCAAAGTATTTTCCAAGTAAGATAAAACCAGCTATAGCGCAAAACCGCTGTTATAGGAAGCCCTTACTACTTGAGTAAACACTTTCCGCAAACAGCGGTCAACAGTATCCTTTCTGCGGTTTAAATATTTCTTTCTGCGGAAAGAATAAATTTACTCGCAAGTACAATATATCTTTTTGCGGAAGACATATTTCTATTTGCGGAAACAATAAATCTTTCTGCGGGTTAGATATTTCTAACTGCGGTAACGATAAATTTAAGTGTGGTATTTTTATTTTTAAAAGCGGGTGCAATAAAGATAATTGTGGGAACAATTATTCTTTTTGCGGGTTGTTTATTTCTTTGCCTTCTTGAATTCAATGCCTTTAACTTGGGCAAATTCTGGACTTGATGCGCCGAATATTGACTTGATGTATTTCTTTACTTCGCCAGCGATGTCTACTAATCCTGTATCGGTGTTGTATAATGTTACGTCTCGGGTTATTCTTGAATTGCTAACCGTTGTATAAGCTGTGGCAACAGCACTATTTTTGGCTGTTAAATCGGCTTGTTTTGTGGTTAGTGCAGTTATTTTAAGGTCATTTTCGTTAGGTGTATAACTCGGCTCGGATTGTAAAACAGAAATAATTCCTGCAAAGTGTTGGATAAGTTGGTCGTAAGATTGTTGGCTTGCGCTTATTGTTGCAGGCGCATCAGCTTTTGGATCAACAGGAGTTTGGGTTGGGTTTGCTCTTTTTCCTTGCATTTTACGGTTGAAACCTTTTGCATCCTTAATTTTTTCAGGAGAAGCATCTGTGGCTTCCAAGGCATTTACCAAGCGGGTTGATAATGATTTCAGATTGCTGAAAGCAGCCAAACGTTCATTTACTTTGTTGTTGTAAGTAGTGTTTTTGGTAACCACATCGGCAAGATTTGTTTGTGCGGTGGAATAAAGAGTGCTGAGTTGTGGCAATTTCAAAGCGTTTTTTGAAGGATTGTAAGTTGTTCCGTAACCAGTTACAAATGCAATAAGGTCTTGGAAATTAGCAACGTTTTTAGCGTGGCCAGTTTCTGATGTAGAAGCCATAGTCTTAATGTTTAAAAGATTAATATTATCCCGAAAATACTAAAAATATTACAAGTTAACAATAGCAATAATAAAAAAAGCCGCTCGTTAGAGCGGCCTTTTTTATTTTTATGAAATCAGCGTTGTGATGGATTGATTAACAACAATTTTCTCCTGCTTGAATTGGTGGACATTTTACAGTTCCATAACTACAGTAAACACAACAGTCACCAGGTTTTGGTTTCAATACTTGTTTGCAGTTTTCACAATCGTAAAAATATTGACATGCATTTGTAGGCATCATTTCATCTTTTTGGTATCCGCAATGTGGACAAGTGATTGTTGAATGAAGTTCAACTATTTTTCCATTGTACACGGTGCACGTGTCACAAGTTCCATGCATTTTGTTTCGTTTGTAGTTCCAGATAGTAGCTATGAAAAGTCCGAACATACCTGTGTAAAGAAAATATGTCCAATTGGCATTGTCGTTAAAGTGATAGGCGTAAAAAATTAAAAGCCCACTTGGAATAGCAACCAATAAAGGATATGTACAATGGTGTTTTCGATACGATATGTAAAGACCGGCGACTGATATTAAAACCATTGCTTGAAAAATCCACATTGTCCACCCACCGAAAAGCTCAAAACTCCCCAGTCCAAGTGCGGAAGCTACAAATGCAAAAAGTGGGAAGCAGCAAGGTGAAAATATTGCAGTCAAGAAAAGTCCAGCTGTTCCCAATTTATCGACATTACTTATTAATTTCATTGTATTTTTTTCTATTGTTTAATTGTTGCACATTCGTCCTTAAGGGTTTCCTATAACGTTTCGCGGCTTTACGTCTGTTGCGAGGTGCGAAACCGCGTACTATCGGCTAAGATAAATATTATTACGGAAACAAAACGTGAATTTACCACAAAACTCGCAATGGCGTAAAACCGCTGTTATACACAGCAATTATTAAAGTAATCAAACTCCGCAATCCAATTCGACGCAAACTTTGGAACTCGGGCAAACCGAAATCTGGCAAGCAGAGAATTTTCCATAAAGCCCAAACGATTCCAAATAAAAAACTCGATAAAAAATCGAGTAGGAGAAGCATTTTTTTCGGCAAACTTTCAAAGCAAATTTCGGGAAATATTGTTGTGTATAACGTTCCGCGGCTTTGCGCTGTAGCGGCAAGTTAAGGATAAATGTAATAAGAAATTGTGATGTTCAGCGTATTTTCCAAGAAAGATAAGCCAGCTATAGCGCAAAACCGCTGTTATAGCCAGTATTTATTTCTCCATACTGTAACCTTCTGGTAATCTTAGCGCAAAACTTTTCATTTTCTTTCGATTGATTTTCTTTGTGATTTTATAATTTTCTTTCTCAAGAAACTGAACTAATATTGGATAATCGTACTTCTTATTTACGCTTATAAATTTTCCATTTATAAGATTAAAAAGATTGAAATTCCAATAACTATGATTTTCAAAACCCATTAATTTCATAGTTATGATTTCGTAATTTCCATCACCGTCAAAATCCCTTTCGCTGCGATTGTCACTTTGTTTATCATCAAAAGAGATTTTTAAAAAGCCCTCATTTTCCTGCTGAAAAAGATAGATTACTCTAACATTCATCGATGCAGTTCCATTTCCCATATATGGAGCAATAATTTTTACATCTTTCAATCCGTCTCCATTCAAATCTGCAATTCTAATACTATCCAAAGCGATAGGGTTGAAGCCTACATTTTCTGTGAATTTTTGAATTCCAACTTTAACAACTGAATTTTCAAACCAATGTTCTTTTGAAGAATTTAATTGAATAGTTAGCGATTTACCTTTTTTAAAAAAGTCAGGAATAGAAATAGAGTTCTCAACCTTCTTTTCTGTGTCAATGGTTTTCCAATTATTATACGCTTTATATTTTACAGCTGGATATTTTTCGAAAGCATATTGTCCACTAGCAAATAGTGGTAAAAACATCAAAAACGTGAAGTTTAATAGTTTCGTCATAAATATTGGCTATAACGTTCCGCCGCTTGGCGTAGTAGCGGCAAGTTAAAGAAAAATGTAATAAGAAATGCTGAAGTTCAGAGTATTTTCCAAGAAAGACAAACCAGCTATTACGCCAAACGGCTGTTAGGCGCTGCGTAATTCCTTATTCCTCCAGCGATAATTTGTTTTGTATGTCAACCTTTGATTTATGTTCAATTACTTTTTCAATTACATAACTATTTTGGTCAACTATGTATGTTTGTAAATCATTATCAAAATTTCTCGTGGTAGCTAACCTAACAATTAGCGAATCACCTTTTCTAAATGCTTCGGTATTTAATTTTTCGAAAAAGGTTTCATCTTTAATTTCTGCTTTTATAGGATAACCACGATATACAAATGCCCATTTTGCATGACCTTCAAAATGTATAGTTTTTATTATTAATGTAACTTCGTCGCGAATTACATCTTGTATTGGACGAATGATTTCTTTTGGTTTTGCTTCATGCTTTTCAATATACTTTGGAAATTCCTTTTTCGGAATATCAATTATTTCGTCATTATCTTGATTTACTTTTAGACTTGTAACGTTGCCGTCATTGTTTACCGTGATAAAAGATTGCGTTATTTTCTGCTCGGCTCCAGTATTTTGATAAATATTATATACATTTTTTGGAATGTCTTTGTCTACTTTTGCTTGCTTTTCTAAAATAACTTTAATTTCCTCTAAAGTTTTATCTTGATTGTCATCAGTTAGGTAATAAGTTAACAAACCGCCGAGAGTTGAAACTACAATTGCTCCAATTCCAGCTAAAATTTGATTGCGATATCTTGGAGAGATTCTTATTTCAAAACTACCATGTTCAGGTGGTGAAACTTCAATAACCAAATCGTCTGGATTGTAACCCAACTCATTATTTATTATGTAAAGAAGCTCTTTGTAGATTTCTAAAAAGTTTGTCAGTGTGTCAACTTTTATATTTCCATCACCTCCAAATTTTATTATAAGTTCGTTTTCTGTCATAAGTGTTGTGTTACGTTGCGCCTAACGTTTCGTCGCTTGCGCCAGTGGCGGTTTTTGACACTGACGAAAACAAATATACCGAAAACTTTGAAAGATAAAACGTGAATAGTAAGAAAAAAGATATTCACTTCCGCATTCTGATAAATCCCAAGCCACGCCATTGGTGCAAACGGCTGTTAGCGGTTCGGCGTTATTTTATATTTTTCAAATTCTGTTTTCAGTAAACTTTCCATTTTCTCAAAGTTATATTTTAAACTGTTTGAAGTTATTGATAATGGAGTTCCGTACATTTTCAAGTTAGCTCTCATAAGTGAAGCTTTATATTTTGAACTCTTTTGTATAAACTTTTCTGGATTTAAAACATCAATTAAAATAAATTTCGTTGACATTACTTGTTGAGTTCTGATTCCAATTATCTCAGACCATTCAATTAATCCTACACTTGCAAAATTTGAATTGTCTATAATTCCATTTGCATTAACTATTAATCCTGGTTTTTTGTCAAATGCTTTGTAGAAAATATAAATTAAACAAAGACTAGAAAAGATTACGGAAGCAAATCCGACTATAGTTATTAATTCAGGACTTCTCATTACAGTCGAAACATATTTTTGAGGTTTTAAAATAAATTCTCTTCCAAGAAGCACGAAAATTACCGAGCCAATAAATGTAAAAATTAGTTTTGTTTTACTCAATGGAATTTTGATTTCATTCATTTTTTTCTCTTTTATTGAATTTGCCTACGCTGACCGCTAACTAGTAAATATACACAAGTTTATGCAACTTTTTTGAGGTTGACAGATAATTAATCAAGTTTTTTCTTATTATTTATATCTACCATTCGATCAAGCGGGCTTTGGATTTTGTCTACAGCACTTTGGGTTAAATGTGTATAAACTGTGGTTGTCTTGATGCTTGAATGCCCTAAAAATTGCTGTATGTAGCGGATGTCTGTTCCGTTTTCCAGCAAATGAGTGGCAAAACTATGGCGTAATGTATGAACTGTTGCCTTTTTTTCTAAGCCGCTTTTTTTCAGTGCCTCACGCATTACTGTTTGTACACTCCCAACACTAAGAGGTTCTCCGGCATACTGCCCTTCAAAAACATATTGTTTGCCTTTATAAAGTTCTCTGTATATCTTCAGCGATTGAACAATAGAATAGGGCAACATCACCATGCGGTCCTTTTTGCCTTTGGCATTCTTAATATGGATTTTATATTCTTCAAACAAAATATCACGCCATTGTAGTGTTACTATTTCACTAACCCGAAGTCCGGCGCCATAGCCTATTAATAGTAATAATTTATGCTTAGGATTGTCGACTACCTGAAATATTAGCAGACACTCATTCATAGTTAACACTACAGGCAATTTCTTTTCTTTCTTTGGACGAGGCAACTTAAAGTCATATTCGCTTTTGTGCAGAACCTGCTGATAATAAAAATGTAAACTGTTAACCATACTATGTCCGGTACTGGCTGTAAGTCCACGTTGCATTAAGGAGCCTAAAAACCGAACAATTTCTTGTGGTGTGATGGTTTCGGGATCTCTATAATTAAAATGGCGCAAAAACTGAATGAAAGCATTCGTATAGGTACGCATCGTGGCGTTGCTGTAATTCAAAGCCAACAAATTATCTATCATATTCATGACATAGTTACGTCCTGTTTCCGGGATTTGTTCGAGCAAACTTTGCTTGGTTTTGGATAAATCTAACCGTTTTTTATTGGGCAAATGTTTTTTTTGCAAATACTCCAAAGGCAATTCATTGTTGATTTCCACTTCCAAAGGTTCCATTTGCAATTGAATACTTT
This sequence comes from Flavobacterium sp., assembly GCF_036741995.1. Taxonomy (GTDB): domain Bacteria; phylum Bacteroidota; class Bacteroidia; order Flavobacteriales; family Flavobacteriaceae; genus Flavobacterium. The sequence continues at coordinate 5,934 of NZ_DAINRG010000074.1, forward strand.
CATACACTATTGGCGCGGCCGGTAACAGATAACAGTCTTTCGTTTTGCTGTAACGAACCATCGAAAATCGTTTCAACTTTTCGTGAATCGCTACAAGTTTCGGGACATGAATTTCCATCCAGGATAAATCCTCATGGTGCGGATGAATGCTAATGCAAGCTCCTCTGTAGCTGGTGTCTTTTGACACAAAATCATCGCTCAAGAAAGAAGGTCTTTTTAGGACATGTTCAACAGCTTCCTTAACTTTTGGATTTCGTAAAGCCATATAACAACGATAATTGGGATTCCAATAGACGCCTTTAATCGTCAATAATGCTTTACTGGTGCCTTGATGATACCGCATTTTAAAAACCCAGTACTTACCAATGTTTTCCAATAATTCCAACTTCAAATTTGGGATAAACGAATCTATATCCGTTTTATGTTCAGGATTATTTGTTTTGGACAAATCTAACTGACTTTCGCTTAGTGCTATGGGTGAAAGGTCACGGCTCATGCCGGTCACCGATGGTGTTGTTGTGAAATCTTTTGGTGATTCAATAGTAAAAGAACGGAATTGCTGTTTCAATTTGGCATACGATGTCACATCATAATCAATATACCAACAAGCATGTGTCTTGCTGAATTGTCCGCCGATTGCTTTTAGTATTTTTATCTTTTCAGCATCATAGTCAAAAAAAATACCAATCCTAAAAGCTTCCCGATGCCATATCTTTTTGATGGTGATAGACATATAATTGTAAATAAAAAGCTAAAATTACTATTTATTTTGAATAAAAACAAATAAAACAAAAGGAATTACTTACAACAATATTATTGCCTTAAAACGACATTACAAAAGCGCCACCAAGTTGCTTACCATCATATGTTGGTGCAAACATAGCGGTAGTTTTACCGGTCATGGAAGGAAAAATGTGTTTGTTCAAATAGGGGGCAAGCCAATAAGCCGCTTTGGTACTCAAGATGCCAAAGCCCGCACCGGCAGCTACATCAGTAAGCCAATGTTTGTTATTATAAATGCGGAAAGCTCCGGTAGCGGTAGCTACAACATATCCTGAAATACCGTACCAAATAGAAACATCTTTGTATTCTTGGTACAAAAACTCTGCGCCGGCAAAAGCAAAAGCTGTATGCCCCGAAGGAAAAGAATTGGCATCTGAACCATCCGGACGTTCTTCTTTTGTGGTTTTTTTCAGAATTGTAACCGAAGTGGCTACAAATACCAAAGAGGTTGCCAGTATAACCGAACGATCCTTTAAATTATTTTTCCCTTTGATGCCCAAAGCATTCAAAGCATATACCGAAAGGGCAGGAGTATATTGCAGAAAATCATCTATGGTTAGTTTTTTATCAATATCTTCAACTACTTCGTCTCTAATATCTAAGTTCAAATCTTTTAAATAATCACTTTGTAAACCAACAACACCATAACCAATCAAAGCTACAGGCAAAATCAGTTGTTTATAATTAAATTTTAAAGCCTTCGAAGCAGCAAAGTTAGTGGTATCAATACTACTGGCAACTTGTGCCGAGGCATTAGAAAAACCAACAAAAAGCAGTAATAGTAAAGACGCTTTTCTTTTAAGAGAGTTTAGTGTAGTCATTTATAAAATATGAGTATGGCCTGTAATAGTTATAGAACAGGTATAAGCTCCAAATCCCTAGTAGGTTCAAAATATTACTTTTGGTATTTTTTATGCTTCAGCAAATAAGCCG
>NZ_DAINRG010000075.1:0-6991 GCF_036741995.1 Flavobacterium sp.
TAGTATTATATAAAAGGAAATGGTAATAAAGAAACTATAGTTAATAGTATAATAGCTAGTGGCATAGAAACTGATAAAGAATAAAAATATAGTATAATGTTTGTTATTATGAACATAAATAGTACTTTTGTTTATAATAATGAACATTTAGTAAAATGAACAGAAAAAAACAGACCGTTTTTCCTAAGCACTTAATAACGCTAGAACAGATGGGTGAAAACATAAAGTTGGCTAGGAAAAGAAGAAAGCTTACTGCTGTTCAGGTAGCAGAACGAGCCGATATTGTTAGGACTACTTTATATCAAATAGAAAAAGGTAATCCTAGTGTTGCTATTGGTGCTTATTTTAATGTACTAAGAGTATTAGGCCTACAAGATGATTTTCTAAAACTCGCTTCAGATGATGAACTGGGAAGAAAACTCCAAGACCTAGAACTCCTTAAGTAATACTGTATCGTCAGTTCGAGTGATTTTCACATAATACAATGGAGTGAAAATAGTATCGAGAACATCTAACATCCAAAGATCTAACAATCCAAAATGTCCACAAAAACCGACATATACGTTTACGCCCACTGGCTGGGAATGAAAGAACCAAAAATAATCGGGATCCTTTCAGCACAACAAGCCAAAGGCAAAAAAGCATTCAGCTTTGAGTATGATAATGATTGGCTCAAATCAGAACAAAAATTTATGCTCGACCCAGACATACAATTGTATGGTGGTCCTCAATACCCAAACCAAAAGGAAAACTTCGGTATATTCCTCGACAGTATGCCCGACACTTGGGGACGCACCTTAATGAAACGCCGAGCAGCACAATGGGCAAAAGAAAACAAAGAAAAAGCACCAACGCTCTACGATATAGATTTCCTGTTAGGAGTATATGATGAAAGTCGTATGGGTGCATTACGTTTCAAAACCGACCCAAATGGCGATTTTTTAGACAACAATGAAACGGCTTCAACTCCACCTTGGGCATCAATTCGTGAGTTGCAAAACGCAGCCTATATTTTTGAGAATGATATCGATAACGAAGAAGTCAACAGATACCTCTCAGTACTAATTGCTCCTGGTTCTTCCTTGGGTGGCGCAAGACCTAAAGCCAATGTTTTAGATGCCGATAAAAGCGTTTGGATTGCCAAATTCCCTTCCAAAACAGATACTGTCGATAAAGCCGCTTGGGAATTTCTGGCCTATCAACTGGCTATAAAAGCAGGAATCGAAATGGCACCATGTCGTATCGATAGGATATTAGGAAACTACCGCACTTTTTTCACAAAACGTTTCGACCGCGAAAATGGTGAAAGAATACACTTTGCTTCAGCTATGACTATGACAGGAAACAATGAGGAAACAATCCGGGACAATCAGGCAAGTTATTTAGATATAGTAGAGTTTATAAGCAACTATGGCACAAACATAGAAGCCAATCTGCAACAACTATGGCGCAGAATAATTTTTAACATCGCCATTTCCAATACAGATGATCATTTAAGAAACCACGGGTTTATCCTAACCAAAGACGGTTGGATTCTGTCACCGGCATACGACCTCAATCCATCTATTGACAAAGACGGGCTAGCCCTAAACATTGATACCGATAACAACGACCTCGATTTTGAATTAGCAATTAGTGTAGGCGAATATTTTCGGTTAAACAAGAAACAAATGGAAACAATTATTCAAGAAGTTGTTGAGGTAACAACCAATTGGAAGACTATAGCTAATGAAATCGGAATTCCAAGAAGCGAACAAGAATTGATGGATAAAGCTTTTTACAAAAAATAAAACTAAAATATATGTGGATAAAAGAGCCAAATTTTCCACTTGGAGAATCGTTTAATGACAAGTTAAATTTTGTCTTTAAACAAGATAATATTTACGTTATGGATAATCATTTAGCAGCTAGTTGGTGTTGGATGGATTGTATTGATATTGGAGCAGTGTATAATCTCTTCCACATTGACAGACATTACGATTTACTACATTTTCCTAACACTGTACAAACACAAATAGTTGATGTTGGCATACAATTAAACTCATTAACATTAAATGAATATGTGGCGTTAAGGCAGCCAATGGCAGGAAGTCCAGATGCAGCTTTATTTAGATGGGACAATTATATTGGCAACTTGAATTTAGTGTATCCTAATTTATTTGGCTTTAAATATTTTGCAACACACAATGAAGGTACACCTCTTAATGATTTTATCGATAATGAATATGAAATAAAAGATCTTACAACAAATATTGAGTATTGGATGAGCCAAAGAGAAAATAAATGGATTCTAAATTTAGACATTGATTATTTTTTTGCAAACTCAGAGGAAGGAAAATATCAAATGCTTACAGATGAATACATTATCGAACTTTGCAAAAATATAAATCAGGCGAGAAAACATATTGCTGTAATCACAATTTGTTTAAGCCCTGAGTGCTGTGGTGGTTGGGATATTTCCATTCAAAAAGCAAAGCTAATATGCGAGCAATTAGGATTTGAATTGCCTTTATAAATTAAGCAACGGATTCTAAACTAGGAAAATAATCAATAATATTTCTTTTGTCTTTAGTAATATCGTTAATCATTTTGAAACAAAATCTACTAATAGTACTTTTCTCTTCATTAGTTAAAGTATCAGAAATTATGTTATTAGAATTAGCCGGATCAACAATACGAAGATATTCAATATTTGAAGCTATAAAGTGAGTCACATCTTTTAGTGCTTTTTCTATATTATTTGATATTGCTATTTGTTGAAAGGCTTTCTTAGCCAACCATTCCAAATGAATAGATTTTATTTTTAAATTATTTTCTGTTTTCCATACTTTCAGAAGTCTCACAATTCGTTTTTCACGATAATTAAAGTTTAGAAATGATAATTGCTTTTGAGCATTAGTTTTCTTGTAAATAGGTTTTTCAAAAAAACCGGTTTTGTTCACAAAAAGACAAGTATCGTTACTACCATTATCTATTTGACGTGTTGGAACTATATCAATTCGCTTTAATTCATCTTTAATTTTAAATTCAAGACCTATAGAATGTTTCTGTTCTCTAACGCTTTCTAATTTAACGTCTTTAAACTCATCAAAGACATAATCAGAAACTTTATAATAAACATCTGCCAGTGTTCCAAAATCTTTTTTAAATTGAAGTTGAATGTCAATATCCGAACCATATATTGAAGTCCCTTTTGCTATAGAACCATGAAATTTTGGAGTTATAGCCAAATCGCTTTTAAATTTTTGATTTAATTTAGCTTTAACTTGCTCTGCCTTATCAAGCAATAATGTATTATCATCTTTATAGTAATGCAATGATTTGTGAAGATAATTAGGCACACTTCCAAACTTTGAAAACACATGAGTCATTTTTTTATCACGAATAGAACCTAAAACAAAACCACCTGCTCCACCAAATACAGCTCCCTTAGTAGCCGCAAAAGCCAGTTGACCCCAATCAAATTTCTTTTTTGTGTCCTTACTATTAAGTTGGTTAATGGCGTTAATAATTGCATTTCCAACGCCACACACTATAGCTCCAGTCTGAGCATATTTTTTTGCTTTATTCATGTTTAATTAAATTTTTTGGTCAATCTCAAACCCTACAGATTTTGCATAAGCATTTAAATCAATAGCTGCCACAGTTCCTATCGACTGTTGTAAATATCTTGTAAGCTGAAGAAAAAATGTCACCAATGAATTCTCCTTTTCACTGAAAGTAACACTTTCAAACGTTCTGTTCAAATAGTAATCATTAATTCTTTTATCAAAATCTTTACTAGTAGTATCTTCAGTACCGGTATAATTTACATAAAAGCTTCCATAATCAACAGCACATCCCATTTCAATAGTTTGCAAGTTTTTCAAACTCTTTAAATGTCCTTCAATTGTGTTATTGTTTGCATGAGTATAGGAATTAGTACTTGATAATATCCCACCAATTATTTTTGTCAATGGTCTAGCTGGTACCTCAACACCCGCATTAATAATTTTTACAGACGTTCTTTTTAAGCTTCGCACACTTTCTATTTTCTTTCCTGCATATTCAAAAAAATTATCATCACTAACATTGCCCTGCAAATCAGGTTTCACCTCAAATACAGCATAAACACCTTCAGCCGGAATATAATGAATGCCGTTTTGTGTAAATACAAAGGGCGTATACTGTTGATCATAAATCACTAAATCAATTTGATGACTTAAACTACCATTACTATCTATTATTATAGCCTTATCAACACAATATCTATTGGGTAGATACTTCCGTAACCATTCAATCCAAACATTTTCTAGAGAATCTCCTTTTGAACCCGGATGCAGAATAAACTCTCTATTAGTATTTAATTGGGCAACCATCTGATTTTGCAACCCATTAAATAAGTCTCCTATTTTTATTTTACTACTCATATCTGTATAATTTATTTTTAAATTGAACATAAAAACCAAATTCAACTTTGGTTTTATTGTAACCTATAATCAACATTATAGGATTTTTTATCGACACCTCATTATGGTTTGCTATTGAATTAATAGCATTAATATCGGTACCACTCGGTATCGGTAAATTATTGGGATGAGTGTGCCATTCTCCAAGGTAAAATTTCTTCGGTTTCTCAGCATAAAACTGTTTTAATTTATTTTCAATCCCTATTGTATCTCTTTCAAACAAATAGGGAGTACCTTTAAATTTATTGGGCAAAATAGTATTTGTTATACTTAAATGGGTTTGGTCATCAGAATAATTACCAATCAAAAATCCACCAAACTCGTTGGGATAATGTTGCACCCCAATATCAATTATATTGGATAACAAATTGTCTTCAATATCTAATGTTAATCCTAGTTCTTTAATACTATACATCAAAACTCATCTAATTTTATTGAAAATACATCATCATTTGTTTTTAAAACAAAGTTTCTTAAAAGTTTATTGTCATTGCTCAATTTGATATTAATATGTTTAATAGCAAATTGAACTAACGTATTTATGTCATTGTATGATGCTTTGAAAGTTGGGCTCCAGCATCCGGTTGGGTTATGAATATCTTCTAACTCATTCTCCAATACATTCTCATACTGATTCATTACCCAATTATAACTATTGGGCTCAACAGAGCAAACAAGCTCTTTTGCATTATTGGTGATAGATAATGTTATAAGCCTTTTCAATTCGAGTTTACCTAAAATATATAACAAGTCGTTATCTGTTGAACAATCAATGATGATATCATAATGAAGTAATCTTCTTTGTAAATCATTAGTAGTATTGGTTAATCCCTGTGCAACTTTAGTATCCACATGAAACATCCTTACATCAATGATACCAACTTCTACGAAAGGCGAAATTGAAAATAGTTGATTGGATAAATCATCAACTTTATTGCAAATACCACTTAGAAATGAGTATTCAGACCGGCATACATTTTCGGGTTCTTTAATGTCATAATCAACTACATCAATACTTGTACAACCACATCTTGTTAATGTAGTAGCAACCATACTACCAATAGCACCAATACCAACAATCAGTATCTTGCTTTTTGTTATCTTTTCGGTCAATTTACCCCTGCCAAAAAAATAGTTATACGAACAATTTCTGGTAATACCCCACGTAATTGTTTCATTAATAAATCCGCCTCTCCATACTCTATCTTCTTTATAGGACTCAATCGGAAATTTTCCAATATCTAAAATAGCAACTTGCCAATGTATCTCCGTATCAGATATTTTATAGCCTATCAAAAAGGGTATAGGCTTCCCATTCAACTTTAAATTGTTTTTCTGTACACTATGAAGAAAAGTAAAAACATCTTGATTTACTAAGTATTCTATGTCTTCCCAATTAGTGATTATAAACTTTCCATTTATCGCAGGGGGATTTTCTAAAAAGACATAAATTCCGATATCCTTATTTGGTAATTGCTTTATAGCGCTGCTCCAATTACATTGTGCTATTAATTTACTCGAAGAATCTCTGAATTCTTGAATGACATGATTAAAAATTATCTTTTCATAATACAAACCGTTATTTATTTTTGAGTATTCAAAAAAACCAAACTGATGTTTACTAAAAACATAATCAACTTCTGTAAATAAAAAGGAAAAATGAAAGTCTTTAAACTCTTTGGGTTGCAATATTAAGTGCTCATAATGGTCATCATTATCTTTATTCAAATAATATCTCCAAATCCATCTTTTTAGTGAGTTTATATCAACTTCAATTTTTTTCTTTAAATCAATTTGATGTGAAGTATGCCTGCAAATAGAGCCATCACCCATCACATGCCCATAGGCCAAATAATCAGTATTAGAAAAAGTAATAGATTCCACATCCATCCTTTTTAAAGGATATTCGGGGTAAATTTTAACATCAAACAGCAAGTATTCATCAGTTGTTTCAACTTGGACTTTAATCTTTCCAACGATATTAAATTCCAAATCTGAACTAAGTGGAGTTTCGATTGAAACTCCACTTAGTTCAGAAAAAATTTGTTGGATTGTATGTAGTCGTTTATCTGTCATTTATCCGAATCTTTCATTTTTTGGTGGGTTAGAATAAAACCCATTCCCTTTATTTTCGTATTTATTACCCTCTTCTTCTTCCTTTACAAATTTTGCGTTTTCAGGAAAATAAGTTTTGATATTCTCATCATTATCCTCAATTCTTTCAAGCATATTTTTCATATCGTTAGATAGAGCCTGTCTTTCTGAAGTAGTTAATGTTTCTATCAAATCATTAGAGCCGTTTCCGGGATCTTTCAGTGTAAAATTGTCTCCGGTAACTTCATCACGGATATACTGCAATACCGTCTCTAGTTTGCTCCACAAATTACCTGATATATCCTTATTGTCAAAGGCTTTAATGGTAATCAATTCCAAAAAGAAAGATTTCGTTGGATAATTATACTTCGTATTCTTCCAAACTTTAAGTAAACGGATAACCTTTCTGATGGAATCCTTTTCAGTGGTCGCTCTATCCTTAATATTCT
>NZ_DAINRG010000076.1:0-6550 GCF_036741995.1 Flavobacterium sp.
CAGTCAACAGTTTTCAAGACTGCCGCAATCGACCACTCTGCCATTTCTCCAATAAGTCGGTGCCTACTTGCGTAATGCGGTTGCAAATATAACAACCTTTTTCATTTTGCAAAAAGATTTAGTCTAAAAAATACACTTATTTTTTATGGCTAAAGCTATTCCTTTCACTTACTGTTGTTTATCCTTGTAAATTATAAGTGATTTTCTTTAATAAGGTACGTATTCTGTAATTTCCAAACCATATCCAATCATTCCCACGCGCTTAGTTTGGGTTGTATTAGAGATTAATCGGATTTTGGAAATGTCAATATCGTGCAAAATTTGAGCGCCAATACCAAAATCTTTGATGTCCATTTTGATTTGTGGGATTTTGAAAATCCCCTCGCACTGTAAATGTTTCAACTCAGTTAAGCGATTCAATAAATCAGATGAATCTACTTCCTGATTGATAAATAATACAGCGCCTTTGCCTTCGTTGTTGATGCTTTGGAACATGTCCTCCAGTTTTTGATCCATATTACTGGTCAGGGTATTGAGGATATCGTTGTTGGCTTGCGTCGAATTGATACGGGTAAGTATTGGCTCACCCACATTCCAACTGCCTTTGGTCAGGGCTAAATGTACTTGCTTGTTAGTCGTTTGTTGGTAAGCCCGCAAACGGAACTGCCCAAAACGCGTCTCAATTTCAAAATCTTCTTTTTTGACGATCAAACTGTCGTGTTGCATTCGGTAAGCTACCAAGTCTTCGATTGAAACCAATTTCAAATCAAACTTTTTAGCCACTTCTACCAATTGTGGCAAACGAGCCATAGTCCCATCTTCATTCATAATCTCCACAATCACACCGGCTGATTTAAAGCCCGCTAATCTGGCAAAATCAATAGCGGCTTCGGTATGACCAGTTCTTCGCAACACACCGCCTTGTTTGGCCGTTAACGGAAAGATATGTCCGGGACGTGCTAAATCATAGGGTTTGGTATCTTCATTGACTAAAGCTAATATGGTTTTGGCTCTGTCTAAAGCTGAAATTCCTGTAGTTACACCATGACCTTTTAAATCTACAGAAACCGTGAAAGCGGTTTCCATGTGGTCGGTGTTATTTTTCACCATCGAATGTAGTTCCAATTCGTTGCAACGTCTTTCCGTTAGCGGGGCACAAATTAAGCCGCGTCCGTGAGTAGCCATGAAGTTGATCATTTCGGGAGTTACTTTTTCGGCTGCCGCCAAAAAATCGCCTTCGTTTTCACGGTCTTCATCATCTACCACTATGATGACTTTTCCTTGACGGATGTCTTCGATAGCTTCTTCTATAGTGTTGAGTTGTATTTTTGTGTTGTTGTTGTTGTCCATTAGACGTTTTTATTTATATGGGATAAAGTTGTAGTTAGATAACTTCGGTTAAAGAGATAAAACAAGATAAAGAACGGAAACCCGCCCAATAGCACTGTTAGGCTGTTTAAATCCATTTTCTTATTGCATTCAGTACTAATCTTATTTAACAGTTGTTGTGAGCGGAATATGGTAGCATAGAAGATTACTCCCAAAACCACGGCTGTTATTGTAAGTAGCATTGTTGTTATTCCAAAAAGGACTAAAGCCAACAAAGCAAAATAGGAGGCAAGGGCAGCAAGGCTGTATTTATTATAAGCTGTCTGTAAAAGTTCAACTTTGGCATGATCGATTACTTTAGGTTGACTTTCATTCGTTACTGTTTTTACAGGGCTGCTACCGGTACTGCTTTTGGTTTGAATAAAGTTTTTGACATCATCATCTTCTAAATCCGGAATATAATCCACACCGCTAGTTGATTCCAACAATAATTCGGCTTCACTTTTGGATGGGAAAAAGCGATTGAAAAGATTGATTATCCAATCAAAGTTAATAGTCACTCCTTTATCTTCTGTAGCTCTTTTGGTCAATAATATGGCCAACGGGGCCAATACAAAAGTAGACATCCAACAACCCAAAAACGGCGCAATACCGTTTTCCTGAGCCACTTTTTTACCAAAGGTATTGATGAAGTGAAAGATGATAAAAATTAATATGGCAAAAACAATAGGCAATCCTAAACCACCTTTTCGGATAATGGCACCCAGCGGAGCACCAATAAAGAACATCAGGATACAGGCAAAAGCAATGACAAACTTGTCATAAAGAGCTATCCAGTGTTGGTTGATGTTTTTTTGTTTTTCTTCTAATTCAAATTTGGAATTCTCTAAGGTAAACTTAGTGCCGTCAACAGAACTACTGGCCACACGCACGATTTGTGTTTGTTCGCTTTTGGTGAAATTTTGTAGCAAATTAGCCGTGTTTAACTTGGGAGTGACGATAGTGTCATTTTGGAAACCACTGTTCGTACCATAACGCTGATAGATGTTTTCCGTATAGGAAATCACGTCTTTGTTGTAATTTTTTTGCAGAGAGTCAATGGTATATCGCAATTCTCCAACGGTAAGCATAGTGTTAGTGTGCGTAATTTGGTCTTCATCCAAATTGGTATTGTTCAATTTAGATAAATCAATATTGAGCACATAGCGTTTAAATTCGCTTTTAGCAAAAGGCAATTTGTTGCGTTCTTCAAACTTTTTGGGAATGATGTCTTCGTAATAGTTTCCATCTTTCAGCACCAATTTCAACACGTTAGAATTTTCACTACTGACCAATTCTCCGGTTTTGGCTTTGATAACGGTATTGCTGCCTTCGCCCAAACTAGACTTTTTATGGATGGTAATTAATTTAAGGTATTTACCATTATCGCCAGATTTCTTTTCCACTTTGATATTGTAACTCCCCACTTCGCTGAATTGTCCTTCGGCTATAGCCATGGCGGGTTTTACCTGCGCAATGTTTCTACGAAAGTTAATGAACTTGTATTCGGCATACGGAATGACATTATTGGCAAAAGCAAAAGCTACAGCGCTTAAAATCAATATGAAGTATATCAAACTGCGCATCGCTCTTTGCAACGAAATACCCGAAGATTTCATGGCGGCAAACTCATAGTTCTCGGCCAAACTTCCGAAAGTCATAATCGAAGCCAATAAAACGGATAAGGGAAGTACTAAGGGAACAACGCTGGGCATTTTGAACATTAGAAACTTACCAATCATGATAATGTCTAAGTCTTTCCCAGCCAATTCCGCGATAAAAAGCCAAACGACTTGCAGTACGAATATGAAAAACAGAATTACAAATACCGTAGCAAATGTAACGAGGAAGGATTTTAATAAGTACTTGTCAAGTATTTTCACCCGAGGTTAATCTATTTTGTTGATATAGTAATTAGGATATTTACTAGCCACAAAGGTAAACTGATTTTTTGACAAAGGTTGGTTGGTTTTAAAAGAATTAACAGTAAGCGTGGTTTTAGTCCCGTTTTTACCCATTTCAATCACCGTATAAATGTTTTTGGTTTGGGAATCGATGCCCAATAAAATCTCTTTCCGCTGATCTTTAGCACTCGTTGGGACTAGTTTGATGTACTGAATTTTTCGGCCTTTTACATCCTGAAGAATATCCCAATAAAATTTATAGCCACTGTTGAAAAAGGTCAACATTTTAGAAGGCGTGATTGCTTTTTCATCACCGTCATTCAGGCTGGAAACGGTAACTTCTTCATCTTCCGGAACTATAGTATAGCTTTTTTTGCCATCGTATATTTTGGTAACGCCCATAAAGTTCAGCACATATTTATTGCCTTCCAGCAAGAGGTTGCCCTTACTTTCTTTATTGATGTTTTCTTTACTGTTGTTTAAAGTGTATTTGAAATCAATAGTAATGTTGTCGTAAGATTTAATCTTAGCGGTGACTTGGTCTAATAAATCTTTTGCCTTTTTATCCTGAGCCTGGCTAGAGAAACTTACCAATAAGAATAGTGCAATCGAAAGTATTTTGTTCATTTTAGGTATTATTTTGTTCATTGTTAAAAAATTGTTCCAAAGAAGCCAAGTCTGTAATGTTTACACTTCTTGCTTTGCTTCCTTCAAACGGACCTACAATTCCGGCGGCTTCTAATTGGTCAATCAAACGACCGGCGCGGTTGTAACCCAGTTTCAACTTTCTCTGCAATAATGATGCCGAACCCTGCTGGGCGGTAACAATTATCTCAGCTGCTTCTCTGAACATGCTGTCTCTTTCAGAGATATCAAACTCCAGATTTACGCTACTGCCTTCTTCTCCAACATATTCCGGTAACAGATAAGCACTGGCATAAGCTTTTTGGGAACCAATATAATCAACAATTCTTTCTACTTCAGGGGTATCCACAAAAGCGCACTGTACACGCACTAAGTCGTTACCATTCGTATATAATAAATCTCCGCGACCAATCAATTGGTCAGCACCTTGCGTATCAAGGATGGTTCTTGAATCTATTTTAGACGTTACTCTAAAGGCAATACGCGCCGGGAAATTGGCTTTGATAATTCCGGTAATTACATTTACCGACGGCCTTTGTGTAGCGATAATCAAGTGAATACCAATAGCACGCGCTAATTGCGCCAAACGGGCAATCGGAGTTTCGACTTCTTTACCGGCTGTCATAATCAAATCGGCAAACTCATCCACCACCAAAACAATATAGGGCAGGAAACGGTGACCGTTTTCCGGATTCAGTTTGCGGGCTTTGAATTTTTCGTTGTATTCCTTGATGTTACGCACCATGGCGTCTTTCAACAATGAATAACGGTTGTCCATTTCCAAACAAAGCGAATTCAAGGTGTTGATTACTTTGGTATTGTCGGTAATGATGGCATCTTCAGTGTCGGGCAATTTGGCCAAATAATGACGCTCTATTTTATTAAACAGCGTAAGTTCAACTTTCTTCGGGTCTACCAAAACAAACTTCACTTCCGCCGGATGTTTTTTGTAAAGTAATGAAGCCAACACGGCGTTCAATCCCACCGATTTTCCTTGTCCGGTAGCACCAGCCATTAACAGGTGAGGCATTTTGGCTAAATCCACCACAAAGGTTTCATTCGAAATGGTTTTTCCTAAAGCGATAGGCAATTCCATTTCCGCTTCCTGAAACTTAGCCGAAGAAATCACGGTTCGCATCGGAACCATCGTTGGGTTCTTATTCGGCACCTCAATACCAATGGTACCTTTTCCGGGAATAGGAGCAATGATACGAATACCAAGCGCTGCCAATGATAAAGCGATATCGTCTTCCAAACTTTTGATTTTGGAAATACGAATTCCGGCTTCCGGAACAATTTCATACAAAGTGACCGAAGGTCCAACAGTGGCCTTAATTTGGGCAATATCGATTTTGTAGTTTTTCAGCGTTTCTACAATTCGGTTTTTATTTTCTTCTAATTCCTCTTGGTTGATGGTAATCCCAACAGAGGAGTATTCTTTTAGCAAATCAATCGTCGGGAATTTGTAATTCGATAATTCCAAGGTTGGATCAAATTCGCCAAAATCAGCAACCAGTTTGGCTGCTAAGTTTTCTTCCATAACGTCCTCATCTGCTGATTTTTCGATTACGAAAGCTTCGTCATTGGTTTCAATAATTTCAGGTTGTGGAGTAGGAGTAACCGTTTTGATGGTAGGTTCCAAACTGATTTCGGAAGCATGTTCAATGGTGGGTTTCAACGCTTCTTTATTGATTTCGAATTGCGAAGGTTTTAAAGTGGGTTCTTCAATTTCTTCCTCTAGAGTTTGCTTCGCCAGTTCGCTATCGCTCGGGTCTTCTTTTACGGCAAATTCTTCTAAGTTGTAATCGGTTCCTTTGGTATCGGAAACCATACTGTTTAAATCTTCTTTGATGTCTTTGTGTTTCTTTTCGAAGAAGGATTTGATAGCATCAGGAGAGATTTTTATTTTAAAAATCAAGTAGATAACCATGGCAAAGACCAATCCTAAGAAGGTTCCCATTTTGCCGATATAATCCTGAAGGAACAGATTCATTTCATAGCCAATTGTACCGCCTAATTCGGGTAAAGTCGTAGCAAAAAAACCGAATAATATCGACAGGACCACTACCGCAAACAAATCCCAAAACCAAGTGTTTTTTAACTTGCGTATCGGCAAGTCTAAAATAAGGAAGGCACCACTTAAAAACAGTAATTTTACCAATAAAAAAGCTGCTACACCAAAACCACGGTAAATGAATAAATCGGCTATATAGGCGCCAAATTTGCCCAACCAGTTCTGAGCACTTTCACTGCGATCGGTTAAGGCATCTACCGAGCTTTGATCGGCTTGACCGTGTAAAAAGAAAGAAATAAAAGAAACTAAAAAAGCTATCGAAGTGAGCACCAAAACAAAACCGAAGAGCATTCGGTACTGCTTTTTAGTTTTCAATATTTTCAGTTCCTGGTTAGGATCTTTTTCTTTGGGTTCTTTTTTTACTGTTTTTGCCATGAATTATAGTATGAAGCTATAAAAATAGAAATTTATTCGGAGGTTTAGCCAAATTTAGGCACATAAATAAGCAAGCCAATAGCCATAGCTGCCAAGGCAGCAAACATTACTGCACCGGCTGCAATGTCTTTGATGAAACCAATTCTTTCATGGTATTCCGGATGGATAAAATCGGCTATTTTTT
>NZ_DAINRG010000077.1:0-6378 GCF_036741995.1 Flavobacterium sp.
TTTGTATTTGAATCCAACATCGAGTAATGTAGGAACATTTAATATCCGCTATCATAATGGAACCACTACGGCATGGACAACCCTTGAGCATGTTACTTTGCCTTATCAATTAGGCAATTTAACTTGTGGCACGACTTACGAATGGCAAGCGCAACTGATATGTCCTAATACAGTAGCCGGAACAACTCTAACCGTGAGTCCATGGTCAACAGGCGGAACGTTTACGACTTTGGCTTGTCCGCCGCCGCCAACTTGTAATGCTCCGACAGAATTAACAACCAGTACTATCAATCAGACTAGTGCCGTATTGCATTGGAGTGCCGTTAACGGAGCTATTTCTTATATCGTTTACTATAAAAAGGCTAATATCCCTTTTGTAACTTCTACTGCAGTTACGGCTGCAACCAATATGATTACCATTAATGGTTTAGAAGGAGCTACGGCTTATGTTTGGCAAGTAAGGGCTATTTGTTCCAATGGTACTTCTACAACAGTTGGAAGCAGTGCACTTTCAACTGCTGCTGTGTTTTTAACTCCGGGATTGATTATTTATCCAAACCCTTCCAATCAATTAATTAACGTGAGATATTGGGTAGAGAATGCAGAGACAACACAGGTTGAATTGCGAAATAATTATGGGCAATTGGTATTTTCGTCTCATGAAGCGAATGCAAAGGGAACTAATGAGTTTACCATTGACAGTAGCGGTCTTAGTGATGGCTTGTATTTCCTAACATTGCGATCCAGCTCAAGCAATGTCACTTCGAAAGTGCTCGTTAAACATTAAAACAAAAACAACAATAAAAAAACCGAAGTACTATATAAGGCTTCGGTTTTTTTTATAAAGTTAGGTTTAATAATTATGCTAAAAACGCTTTTAGTTCTTCATACGTTTTAATCTTAGTGCTTACTTTCTCCTTGTGTAATACACTTTCAATCTGTGTCGGAATTGGAAGTTTTATACCTAATAGCGGCTCAACGGTATCTAGGAATTTAATTGGATGTGCCGTTTCTAAGAACACACCAATACTATCCGGTTGCTTTTGCATTTCTTTTTTTAGTCCCAAATACCCCACGGCACCGTGAGGCTCGGCGATGTATTTGGTTTTGGTGTAAACCTCTTTGATAGTCGCTTCAGTTTCAGCATCGGTAAAACTATAGGAAGAAAAATCTTTTCTGAATTCACTTAAATCGTATTGATACAATTCCTGAATGCGAATAAAATTACTAGGATTCCCCACATCCATAGCATTGGAAATTGTAGCTATCGATGGTTTTGGATCGTAATTTCCTTTTTCTAAAAAGCGCGGCACCGTGTCATTAACATTGGTAGAAGCAACAAAATGAGCGATAGGCAAGCCTAATCGTTTGGCCATAATTCCGGCACAGATATTCCCAAAGTTCCCACTAGGGCAGGACAGTATTAATGGCTTGTGGTGTTTTTTTAATTGTTGGTAAGCAAAGAAAATATAAAACATTTGAGGCAACCAACGGGCAATATTAATGGAGTTGGCCGAGGTCAGGTTCTTGTGTTTCAGACTGTCGTCCAAAAAGGCTTTCTTAACCATATCCTGACAGTCGTCAAAGACACCGTCTACTTCTAAGGCTTTTATATTTTGTCCCAGCGTAGTCAGCTGACGTTCTTGTATATCACTAACTTTACCTGAAGGATATAGTATTATGACTTCAACGCCTTTTACGCCCAAGAATCCGCTAGCTACAGCACCACCGGTATCGCCTGAAGTCGCTACTAAAACGGTTACTTTTTTGTCATCATTGCGATTGAAATAACCTAGGCATCTCGACATGAATCGGGCACCCACATCTTTGAAAGCCATGGTAGGCCCGTGAAAAAGTTCCAAAGAAAACACATTGTCTTCTACCGGAACACAAGGAAAGTCAAAGCATAGCGTTTCGGCTATGATGCGTTTGAGTTCTGCTTCCGGAATTTCATCGCCTACGAATTGCTTGATGGCTTCATAAGCAATTTCTTCGTGCGAAAGGTTTTCAATAGTGTCAAAGAAAGAGTGGGGAAGAGGCGTGATGCTTTCAGGGAAATACAACCCTCTGTCGGGCGCTAATCCCAACACCACAGCTTCCTGAAAACTTACTTTTGGTGAATTATTATTTAAACTAAAGTATTTCATTTTTAAGTACTTCTTTATATGGTTTTTACTCCTTCATCATTGACTTTCGAAAGATGAATGTCAAAAGGAATTCCGGTTTCTAAATAGGCATTACTCATTGCAAAAGCTACTTTTTCGGCTGAAGTTTGTCCTTTGCACAAAGCGAATATGGACGGGCCAGCACCAGAAATCCCAGCGCCTAAAGCTCCGGCATCTAAAGCAGAATTTTTGGTATTCTCAAATCCCGGAATTAACTTTTTGCGCATCGGTTCGATAATCACATCTTGTAACGAACGACCAATGAGCTCATAGTCTTTGGTATATAAACCGGCAATTAATCCACCCAAATTCCCCCATTGGGTAATGGCGGCTTTAAGGGTGACATTTGGCGAAAGCACCGCCCGGGAATCAGACGTTTTTACTTCAATATGCGGATGCAGTACTACGGCATAGATTTCACTCGGACTCTCAATTTTAATTACATCCAAAGGATTGTAACCGCGCACTAAAGTAAATCCGCCTAAAATACAAGGCGCTACATTGTCGGCATGTTCAGACCCGCTGGCCAAAGCTTCGCCTTTCATGGCAAAATCAACCAGTTGGTGTTTGGTAAATGGTCTTCCCATTAATTCATTAATACCAAAAACCGCTCCGGCGGCACTGGCAGAAGAACTACCGATACCGCTTCCGGCTTTTATCTTTTTGTGAATTTCGATTTCAAAGCCAGAGTCAGGATTGGCTGCATTGACAAGAGCTAAGGCGGCAACACCGGCTACGTTTTTTTCGGTCTCGAAAGGTAAATCAGCTCCGGTGATTTGGGTTATTCTAACGCCTTTTCCGGGTACTTTTCTAAATACCATTTCGTCGCCAATACCTTCCAGGCAAACGCCCATCACGTCAAATCCACAATTGAGATTGGCGATAGTGGCAGGGCAGAATATTTTGATTTCGTTCATTTTTTAAGGTTCTGAGGTTCTGAGTGGCTATGGTACTGAGGTTTTCTTAGCGCCTCAGTGCCTTAGTATCTTAGTACCTTAATTAAACATTTCCAATTCGAATTACATCGGCAAAGATTCCTGAGGCTGTAACGGCGGCACCGGCACCGGCACCTTTGATTAATAAAGGCTGATCGATGTATCTGTCGGTGTAAAATTGCACGATATTGTCTTTTCCTTCCAAATTGTAAAACGGACTGTCTGACGGAATGAATTGCAATCCGACGCTGGCTTTTCCGTTTTCGAAGGAAGCTACGAATTTCAATCGGCTGTCTTTGGCTTTAGCTTCTGCTAGTAACTTGTCGAAATGTCCCGCATGTTTAGTTAACGACTTGAAGAAGTCTTCGTTGTTGGTCGTTTCCATGCACTCTTTCGGAAGGAAGGAATTGTTGACAATGTCTTCCATTTCCATTTCATAACCGCTTTCGCGAATCAGGATTAGTATCTTACGAGCTACGTCAACTCCACTTAAATCAATTTTCGGGTCAGGTTCTGTAAAGCCCTGAACACCTGCTTCTTTTACGACATCGTGGAAATTATAAGTTTCACTGAAATTATTAAAAATAAAGTTCAAACTTCCGGACAAAACGGCGTTAATTCGATTGACTTTATCGCCCGAAGCAATTAAGTGTTTCAGTGTGTCAATGATGGGCAATCCGGCTCCCACATTCGTTTCAAACAGGAATGGAGCATTGTATTTACGGGAAAGGTTTTTCAGGTTTTTATAATTGTCGTATTCAGACGAACAGGCAATTTTGTTGCAGGTTACTACCGCCACGTTTTGCGACAGAAATTGGTCGTAAATATTGGCAACATCATAGTTCGCCGTGATATCCACAAAGATGCTGTTGCGTAAGTTGAGGTCGATGACTTTTTTGATAAAGCTATTTACATTGGCGGTTTCGCCTTGATCTATTTTGGCTTTCCAATCATTTAGACTTATGCCATCTTCGTCAAAAACCATTTTGCGCGAATTAGCCATGGCAATGACACGCAGGTTGATTTTGAGATGTTCTTTCAGGAATTTCTTTTGCTGATGGATTTGGTCAATGAATTTTTCGCCCACATTCCCAACGCCCATTACGAACAAATTCAGCTGTTTGGTATTGTCTTCAAAGAAGCGTTCGTGCAGTGTATTCAGCGCTTTTTTGACATCTTTTTCGTTAATCACCACTGAGATGTTTCTTTCAGACGCCCCTTGTGCAATCGCACGTATGTTCACGTTATTCTTTCCTAAAGTGCTGAACATTTTGCCACTAATTCCTTGATGGTTTTTCATGCTTTCGCCAACTAATGCTACGATACACAAGTCTTTTTCGACTATACAGGGATCAACTCTGTTTTGCGCAATTTCTATTTCGAAGGTTTTATCGATAGCGGCTTTGGCTTTTTCGGCATCAGCATTTAGGATACCAATACAAATAGAGTGCTCTGAAGAAGCTTGCGTGATGAATATCACATTGATATTTTCCTGCGAAAGCACTTCAAATAAACGTTTAGAAGAACCGGCTACACCAATCATTCCAGAGCCTTCCAAGGTTAGCAGCGCAATATTGTCAATATGGGATATTCCTTTGATGGGGTTGCTTCCGGCATTAGGATTGTGTGAAATTAAAGTTCCGTAAGCTTCCGGTTCAAACGTATTTTTAATAAAAATCGGAATACTGTCTTTCAACACCGGTTGTATCGTTGGCGGATACAGTACTTTGGCGCCAAAATGCGACAACTCCATAGCTTCCTGATAGGAAATGGTTGCTATCGGCTGGGCTTGCTTTACAATCCTTGGATTGGCAGTAAACATACCATTCACATCCGTCCAGATTTCTAATACGGAGGCGTTAACGGCTGCAGCAATAATGGCAGCAGTATAATCAGAACCGCCGCGGCCAAGCGTGGTTGTGTTACCATCAAGCGAAGAGGCAATGAATCCGGGAAATAAAACGACTTGATTGGTATTGCTTTTGAAATAATCGGCAATCAATTTATTGGTGATATCAAAGTCTACGCTGGCTTTTCCAAAATTGGAATTGGTTTTAATCACCTCGCGGCTGTCTTTGAAAACGGAGCTGCTTACTTTTTGTTTTAAGGCAACGGCTATAATTTGAGACGATAACAATTCGCCAAAACCGGCTACTATATCAGCGGTTCGGTTGGATAATTCGCCCAAGAGATAGCAACCGTCCAACAAGGTTTTTAAAAGGTTGATGTCGCCGTTTATAGTGTTAATGATGTCGCTTTGCTCACTTAGCGGAATCAGTTCGTCAATGGCTTCTTTGTGTTTTTGGTCTATCTGACTGATGATTTCTTTGTAGTTTTTGTCTTTTGCTGCTGCGGTTTTTCCGGCTAGAATCAGCAAATCGGTTACGCCACTGAAGGCAGAAACGACTACCGCCAGTTTATCTTCTTTGCTTTTATTGGTAACGATTGCAATGGTTTTCGAAATATTGGTCGCATTGGCTACCGAAGTACCGCCAAATTTTAATACTATCATTCTTTTATTTTTTAGGGAACTATAAGGTCATTATTTTTGTGTCTTTCGTCATGGAAAGCGCCTGAAGAGGATTATATGTAATGATTATACCCCAAACGGGGTTGTAGTTGTTGATGTCGTAGTAACAGCAGTCACAACCAAAGTGTTGGTTGGAGTAGTGGTCGCATATGTTAAAAAATTACGCATCATGGTTTCCAAATTTATAACTTTTTGAGAATTAAAAAAGGAATTCGTTGATTTTTAAGAATATCGCAATTTTAAGAACAACATCATTGGATTTTATGGGTATCTTTAGCAGATGTCGTTTTTTATTATCGATTTGACAATAAAATAGTAGGCAATTTTATTGCTTTTTACCAATTGTTTACGGAATTTTGGACCTTTAAACCCAGCCAAAAATGGAGCATTCGCATTACATCAGTACGGAAGTATTGACTTTAGAGACGTTACAGGAAATCATTTCACAACATAAAACCCTTTCGCTTTCGGAAGAAGCCCAACTAAACATTCAAAAATGCCGAGAGTATTTGGATAAAAAAATGGCTTCGAATGAGGCGCCAATTTACGGAATCAACACTGGTTTCGGTTCGTTGTGTAATGTAAAAATCTCTAATGAGAATCTCTCACAATTACAATCCAACTTAGTAAAATCGCATGCTTGTGGTACCGGAGAGGAAGTTCCGGCTGCCATTGTGAAGATAATGCTGTTGCTTAAAATTCAATCGTTGAGCTACGGCCATTCGGGAGTACAATTGCAAACGGTGGA
>NZ_DAINRG010000078.1:0-6004 GCF_036741995.1 Flavobacterium sp.
TTTACAACTAATCACTAAAGGCGTCGCCACTGCGTGAAGCCGCGGAACGTTAGCACCAAGTTTTCAGAACGTCTACTTAAATTTTGAGCCAAAAATGAAGCCATTGATTTTGAAAAAACCTTTAATTATAATTGCTTGTCTTTGCATTGTATTTTTTTCATGCGAGAAAAAATCAGAGCTGGTGAATGTTACAATTAAAGTTGTTGACTCTAAAACCAAAAAGCCACGTGAGAATGATAGTATAGAATTACGCATTGAAAAATTTGGTTTTCCAGTAAAACAATACCCTTTGGTCGCAAAATATGTTTCAGACTCAAATGGAGAAGCCAAAATTAAAGTTCAAAAAGACGAAGTGTATCATCTAATTGTATCTGGTGAACCAATGATGATTGGTTTTGCTGACTTTGGAGATGGAAATATGGAAAATGAAAGTTTGATAACAGTAGATATGGTGAAAATTAAAATATAAAAACCTGGTGCTAACAGCGGTTTTACACAATAGCTGGTTCCGATTTTCCTCGGCCGGAAAATCGAAAAGGAAATTTCCATACATTTACAACTAATCAATAAAATGCTCCGCTACTGCGTAAAGCCGCGGAACGTTATAGGCAAGCTTAATCAACCTCATACAAATGACGAACATAAAGATTCCATTATTATTGCTTTTATCTTTTAGTTTTCTTATAGTAAGCTGTGAAAGAAAATTTGAGTATGTATCAAAACCAAGCTCAAATCCTTTGCTAATAGAAGGAGAATGGTTGGATTCATCAGACACAATCCATGGCAATGGCATAAGCATTCGTAAAAACAAGATTGCCTTCTTCAAAAACATGCACTTTACCGCTGACCAAATACACGACTATTACATAATAGATTCTATTTACAGAAAAAATGGCAATGATCAAAAAATTGGAGAATACTTAATTATAAAAGAAGGTAAAGACTCCTCAATTTTCGAAATTGAAATACGGAATAAAAGCAGTATTATTTTATTGAATTCAAAGAAAGATAAATTAATGTATAATTTTTGGAAACGTATAAAGTTTACACCAAAATAAAAGCCAGCCTATAACAGCGGTTTTACGCAATAGCTGGTTCCGATTTTCCTCAGCCGGAAAATCGAAAAGGAAATTTACATATATTTACAACTAATCACTAAAGGCGTCGCCACTGCGTGAAGCCGCGGAACGTTATAGGCAATACTAAGCATTGCGTTTAAAAGAAACCTAATTATAAAATGACTAAAGAGTTTTCAATTATTGGATTAATATTAGTTCCTGCAATTTTTTTGTTTTATCGAAAAGCTTTGCGAGAAAAAAATTCTTTTTTAATAATTTTAGGTATTTGCATAGTTTGTTCAGTTTTAGCCATCATTAGTTTAAAATCAGCCGAAAATGGAAAACCAAATTTTGAGCTTTTATGGTTTTGTCCTTTATACTCACTTTTACTTTACAGAATTTTGCTAATCCCTTTTTGGGCAAGAAAAAAAAGAGATCCAAAAATCGTTTCGAAAAAGGAATTGTTATTCAATCCAGATAAAAACCTGGCAGATAGATTTTTTGGATTTACGTTTTTCTTGTTGAGTACAATATTACCAATGTATTTGATAATTAAAGATTATATGTGAAAGTACTGCCTATAACAGCGGTTTTGCGCTATGGCTGGTTTTATTTTCCTTAGCCGGAAAATACTCAGCAGGAAATTTACATATCTTTACAACAAAGCGGTAAGTTGTCGCCACAGCGCAAAGCCGCGGAACGTTGGCAGTAATAATTAGAAAACCCTATGGAAAGAGACGCATATAAAATTGGTGATTACGTAAAATATCTTGGATATGGAATGTCTGGAATAGACTCCGAAACTGCGAAAGTAATACAACTGAGAAAACACGAAGATTATTGGTGGGTGGGTGTCGAATTATTAGCTTCGAAAGAGAAAATTTCTTTTGACGTTAGTAAATTAAGGATAATACCTTTGGAAGAAAAACATTTATTCAGTTTAGGTTTTCAAAAATATCCTAGTGAAAATGACTTTAGATGTTATAAGTTGAATGATATTTACATTTCTAGTATTTCAATTCAACTAAGCCAAATAAAATTTTTATTCATATCAGGATTTTGTCTTATGAACAGAGATTTATTTAGCAAAATTGCTGTGAATGACCTTGTAGAAAATGGAGAATTTAACATTCAAAAATTCTATGAATTATATCCTAGTTTATATAATTTAAACGACTTAATCGAAATCTTAACAGACCGAAATATGATAACTGCTGAAGAAGTTGAAAAGTTAGTTTTACTATAAATTACTACTGCCAACAGCGGTTTGGCAAAATAGCTGGTTTTTGTTCTTTCCGTTTCCGAAAAACTTTTATCTTGGCAATTACATACTTGTGTAACCCATTAACTCTAAAGTTGTCCGCCTATCAAAAATAGGCATTTTTTTATCGTTAATACATTTTGGCAAACTCGAAATTCATTTGCCCGATTGCGGTTCCCCTTTACTTTTCCTTATCGCACGTTTACAGTTCGTGTAACAGGCATTTTTCTTGGACGGCATACGTTTTAGTCATAGATAGGTTAGGAGGCAACAAAAGGCGCCATTTCGTTAAATTCTACGACTTTTTAGCATTATAGACTTCCTGTAACAGATATTCCTTTTTACTTGCTCCGATAAACTGCATTTCGCTTTCTTTCTCAAATTTACGGCGCAAGGTGTGATAAGGGTCTGCATTGGGCTCTAATAGTGCCAACGCTTCCGCAAAATCCTTCAAGTTGGTTGAGAACAACACAACACGATTGTCAAGGTTTGCGGTATATAGTTTACTTATTGCCTGTATCGTCATTTGATTTAGGCTTAGTTGTTGTTTTCTTTACAAACGACGAAAGAGCCTGATTGAATTTAGGCTCTGATTTGTCTATTTTAACGTCCTCTTTCGGGCGTGGTATATGTTCTTCTTTCTTCTTAGCCATTGATTAGGGTTTTATAATCCAATCTTTTGTTAGTTCCGTTAGCCAAAGCTACATCAAATTTGCTTCCCTCTGACAAATTTCTGTTGTTAAATCTGAATGTAAACTCATTTACATAACGGTGTAAATGTTGGTCAGAAACTTGGTGGTAAATTCCGTCCAATCCTCTTTTAAGCAAAGACCAAAAGTTTTCAATTCCGTTAGTGTGAACTGAACCGGAAACGTATTGGTTAGCGTTGTGACAAACGAAATCGTGAGTATAATTTTTCTGTAATGAAATGTAACCTCTGAACTCGTCAGTATAAACTGTTGCACCCGATTCTACGGTATCTACCATAATCGGAACGATAGTTTTTGCTTTTCTGTTTTTACAGGAATTGCATAAACTTTACCGTCACGCTCTAAGATACCAAGCACCGGAGTTTTACCGCTTCCACCTTGAGAACCCGCAGTTCTTTTGTTGGCGTGTCTGTTTTTCTCTTTTCCACCGATGTATGTTTCGTCGATTTCTACGGTGTTTGTGAATTTTTCAGCTTTCACGTTGTAGGTTTCTCTGATGCGTTGTAACACGAACCAAGCGGCTTTTTGAGTTATGTTTAAATCTCTTGCAAGTTGACAAGATGAAATTCCTTTTTTGTGAGCAGTAACCAAATAAATAGCAACGAACCATTTTCTTAAAGAGATTTTACTATCGTGAAATATAGTACCAACTTTAACACCGAATTGTTTTCTGCATCCGTAACATTTGTAACGGTTAGTATTACCTTTAAGAGTGTTTACTCTTTCACTTTCGCAATAAGGACAAGTAGGCGTACCGTTCCAACGAATAACAGCAAGGTGTTGTTCGCAGATTTCTTCTGTAGTGAAGTAGTCAAGTAATTGGAATAAACTATCGAAATCTCTTAAATCTTTAACGGTTTTCATGGTTGTTCTTATTTGATGGTGTAAATATACGGCTATAAATTTACATAAACAAATAAAATTGTAATTATTTCACGATAAAATTACAATTTGTTTTATATTGTAATAATTCGTAAATTTGTGTATGAAAAAGAGGAAGCGCGAACTTCCTCCTTTTGGTTGATGGTTGGCAACTGCCTAATCCTAATGAGAGATTCCATCAATCTGCCCTCTAATGTGGGGACTTACGGAATCATTTAGCACTCTAATAGAGTGCTTTTTTATGCACTTCTATGAGGTAAAAATCTCAAATTATCGAAATATGTACTGTTTAAATCTTTATCAGTTACATGAAGTAATTGTGAAAGCTCATTTTTAGTATACCCCAAATCTTGTAAGTGATAATCAATAATTTCTTTAATTAATGTAGGAACTTCAACAGGCACGAAAACAGGTTCATTTTTTCTATAACCCAAGAAACTCATTTGTTTATATAGATAGTGATACTGATTTTTTGTAGTGATGCCTAATTGTTTATACGACTTTACAAGAATTGCCTGCATCGAGACTTTCCAATATGTTTTTAGCTCAGCTAGTTTTTCAATGCTTAACTTAGTTAAATGGGGTCTTATCTCACTTGACGGAATTAAAAACTCGTTACCGCCCAAGTGTGCTTCTTCCTCGGTATCTCTTGAGGCATCAACCTTTTTTGCAAAATGCAAAATCAAATGGAATAATTCGTGTGCAATAATAAACCTAAATCTATCTCCAGGAACATTTTTATTTGCAAATATTACAGGAACTCCTGAATTAGAAAACATACTAAATCCATCTAAATCCCCTAAATCTATAGAAATAACAACAATTCCATTATCCTCTACGAGCTTAGTTATATTTTCTATTCTTCCTCGTGGAACTTTCCAATATTGTCTTAAAAAATTGGCTGCCATATCAGGACTTCCATCAAAAGTACAATCCCAACTAGGTAAATTAATAGGAGGTAATTCCACAGCCTCTAAAAGTTTTTCTAGATGCCATTCAATAATAGTCATTCTAGATTCATATTTCTTAACTTCTTTTACTGTTAAAGACGCTTTCTTTCTGAAATGCCCTTGAACAGTATGTACATTCCATTTTTGATAAAAGAAACTTTCCGGATATTCCAATACTTTAGAAACAGATTGAATAAAATCGTTGTCAATAGACAAAAATTCATTCTCTATTTTTGACAAAGTGCCTTGTTCAATACCAAGCAAAGCGGAAAGCTCCTTTTGGTTTAACCCTCTAGATTCTCTTGCTAATTTTAATATTTCACGATTTATTTCCAATGTAGTATATATTTATTTAGTTAGTACCTGTTTTTCTTTCTTCTGTACCTGTTTTACCAGTAATTCTTCTTGTTATCACTTCTTTAATATCGTTTCCTGTAGAAGTTAAATCTAATGATATTTGCTCATAAGAATACTTGCCTGTTTCATCAATCCATTCTAAAGTATCTCCGTGCCAACAGGCAATATATATGCCTTGTAAACTAGCCCACGCTTTATCTGGCATATATCCTGCAAATAGAAATGTCGGTCTTGCAGGAAACCCTTCAAGTTCCTGCTGTCCTCTGTATTTTTTATGCTGTTTAGTTAGGGTTGCGGAAACATTAAAGTTTCTATCCATTTTTTTAAACCTGATAAATAATTGATTATCAATATTCATCCCAAATATTCGGTTAAAATCTCCCGTTTCTACATTTTTAGTGTTTGAAAAAGTATCAGTAATTTTTGATCGAATCAAATCATGTATAATATTAGCTTTGGTTCTGATGTTAAATTCAACAAACCTTTCTCGATTGGAAAATTTTTGAATCTCTGTAAATTCATTAAAAGAGTCTTGAATACATTTTGTTATTTCTCCGCTATATGGCTTTAAAACTTCTTGGGATTCTTGTAAATTTAGTAGTTGTCTCATCATTGCATCTTTATTAGAAAACAAATGTAATACATTTTCCAATTTTAAACAAAAAATATTCCAACTTTTTTATAAAAAATATTCCTAATTCTGATTATCAATTAGTTAAGACCTAAAATATACTGTCCTATTTTTTGATTAGCGAAGTCCATACGTTTGTTTTAGGAACGTGAAGT
>NZ_DAINRG010000079.1:0-5522 GCF_036741995.1 Flavobacterium sp.
GACAGCCTGTAACTACTGAATGAGTTCCACTTTCAGTATACGTTTGTCCGTTTACGGACCAGGTATAAGTATCACAAGCCGAAGCTGTTTGATTTGATGAAGTACTATTATTGATAGTTAAATGTAACGTAGCTGTATTTACACAACCCGTTTCATTGGTAGAAACATAATTGTAATTACCGCTTGTAGTATAGGTTTGTCCATTCAATGCCCAAGTATAAGTATCACAAGCGGTAGCTGTTTCGCTAGAAGTAGTTGTTTTATTTTCAGTTACTGTAATGCTCGCCATTGCAGTACATCCAAAAGAATTAGTAACGGTTACAGTATATGTTCCTCCGGCTGTAATTGTTAAATCGGCTGAAGTTCCTACTACAGTTGATCCATTTGACCATGAATAACTGTCACCACCCGTAGCTGTAACACTGATCGATGTAGTTGAACAAGTGATTACCGTTGAGCCAGTATTGTTTGTGACACCTGCTGTTGGTAATGGATTAACAGTAACCGTTCTGGTGGCAGTAGCATTTGAACAACCTCCAGTTCCGTTAAGAGTATAAGTAATTGTTGCTGAACCTGCACTTACTCCGGTAACAGCACCTGCTGTACTTACTGAAGCAACTCCTGAAGCCGATGTAGACCATGAACCACCTGTAGTTCCGTTAGTTGAGAAAGCTGTTATTCCACCTACACAAACTTCTTGTGTTCCACTTAATGTTCCTGCATTTGGTGGAGAAGTAACTGTAACAGCTCCAGAGAAATTAGAATACGTTGAACCACATGGATCCGTTACGATACAATAGTAGTAAGCAGTTCCTGCCACTGAATTTTGAGGCGTTAACGTTGCTGTTTGCGCACCAGTTCCCAGATTAGTAGCTCCGGCATAAGTAGTATTTGATGTGCTGCTATACCATTGGTAAGTTTGTCCTGAACCGGTAGCGGCTACAGTAAGGTTTGTTGGTGTAGTACCTGTACAAATATTTTGAGCGCTAATGGATGGTTGCGTTGTTATAACCGGGTTATTGATAGCTAAACTATTAAAGAAAAGGTCATAACCGGATCCTGAACCAGCGCCTGCATTATAGAAACGGATTTGAGCCGGCTTTTGACCTCCAGTCTGAGCGGCAAAAGTTCTTCCAGTATAGGTAACAGTGGCTCCTGCTTTTGTTTTAATAGTAATGGAATAGGTATTTAATGCTGTATAAGTTAAACTAACATCTAAGCCTCCTGTTGTATATCCTATCGAAGTATCAAATCCTACAACATTATCATTTATTTTGTAATATGATTGTCCACCAATAAATAATAATTCAACCAAATTTTGTCCGCCAGTATTTTGAAGTCCAAAACCTACCACTTTCCCAGTATCAATAAAACCATTATCCATAGAAAATGAAAGTGTATTTCCTACGCCCATCGTTACCGGTCTAACCGCGCTGGCCACGTTGTCTCCTCCACTGGCATACATTCCCCAAGAACGGGTACCGCCATTGTTTACATCTGAACTTCCGCTAAAGAATCCGGCAGTAGTTCCATTAGTTGAAAAATTCCAGGCACCGAATCCGATAGTACCATCATTTTGACCATTAGTCCAAGTTGATGTGGCATTACTTTTATTTGTTCCTGAAATCGTTAGATTTAAAGTTTTAGTATCCGAACATCCCGATGCATTGGTTCCAACATTGGTATACGTTCCACTTGTGGTATAAGTTGTACCGTTTACGGACCAGGTATAACTTCCACAAGCAGATACTGTCTGGCTTGATGATGTGCTGTTGTTGATGGTTAAATTTAATGTTTTAACATCTGTACAACCAACCCCATTAGTACTTGTATAAGTATACGTTCCACTTGTCGTATAAGTTTGTCCATTTACTGACCAGGTATAAGTGTTACAAGCAGTCACTGTTTGACTTGACGATGTACTGTTATTGATAGTTAAATTCAATATTTCCGTATGACAACCGGTAACTACTGTGCGTGTACCTGATGTAGTATAGGTAGCTCCGTTTACGGACCAAGTATAAGTATCACAAGCTGTTGCTGTAGTGGTGTTACTGGTATTAGGAGTAATAGTCAATTCTAAGGTCTCGGTATGACAACCTGAAACCGAAGTATAGGTTCCGCTTTGCGAATACGTTTGTCCGTTTACAGACCAGGTGTAACTTCCGCAAGCAGCAGCTGTAGTGCTATTGCTTGAACTTGGAGTTATCGTTAAATTTAATGTCTTAGTATCCGGACATCCGGCACCATTGGTACTTGTGTAAGTATACGTTCCACTTGTGGTATACGTTTGTCCGTTTACTGACCAAGTATAGGCATCGCAAGCTGAAGCCGTTTGGCTTGAAGAAGTACTGTTATTGATTGTTAATACTAATGTTTTAGTATCTGGACATCCGGCACCATTGGTACTTGTATAAATATAAGTTCCACTTGTAGTATACGTTGCTCCGTTTACGGACCAGGTGTAACTATCACAAGCTGTTGCTGTCTGACTTGATGCAGAACTGTTATTGATTGTTAAATAAAGTGTTTGGTTTTGAGGACATCCCGCAGCATTGGTTCCTGCGAAAACATAAGTTCCACTTGTGGTATAGGTTGCTCCGTTCACTGACCAAGTATAGGTATCACATGCTGTTACCGTTTGGCTAGAAGGAGTACTAACATAAATTGTTAAATTTAATGTTTTTGTATCTGTACAACCAGCCGCAGTGGTTCCTACATAAGTATAAGTACCACTTGTAGTATACGTTACTCCGTTTACAGACCAGGTATAGGTATCACATGCTGTTGCCGTTTGGCTGGATGCAGTACTATTATTGATTGTCAAGTTTAATGTTTTGGTATCCGGACAGCCGGCACCATTAGTACTTGTATAACTATAAGTTCCACTTGTAGTATATGTTGTTCCGTTTACTGACCAAGTATAAGTATCACAGGCTGTGACCGTTTGGCTTGATGCAGTACTATTGTTGATTGTTAAGTTTAATGTTTTGGTATCTGTACAACCAGCCGCATTGGTTCCTACATAAGTATAAGTACCACTTGTGGTATAAGTTGCTCCGTTTACAGACCAAGTATAAGTATCACAGGCTGTTACCGTTTGACTTGAAGATGTAGCCGCTGTATCCTGAGTAATCACTATACTAGCAGTAGAACTGCATCCGTTATTCGTTACTGTTACAGTATATGTTCCAGCCGAAGTTACACTCAAATTAGCCGTTGCGCTAACAACTGAAGTACCATCTGACCAAGAATAACCAGTTCCTCCTGTAGCGGTAAGACTAATAGACGGTACAGAACAAGTCACTTTTGTAACACCTGTATTATTAGTTATACCAGCAGTTGGGAGAGCCTTTACAGTCACAGTAAAAGGAGTCCCTGTACTCACTTCATTGGTAGTAGTATTTTTGACGGTTAAAGTTCCATTATAAGTAGCAGCTGCAGCACTTGCCGGAACAGCAATAGCTATTTGAGATGCTGGTAGAGTAGTCAAACTTACATTTGTGAAACCCGCAGTTCCTGCTGCAGTATCAAAAGTAATACTATACTGATTAGGGCTATTCGTTGTTGCTGTATAGGGCAAGTTTGCTGTTGTAGTTCCTCTACAAACTGAAGGACTAGTGCCTAATGTTATCGTTGGTACCGGAGAATTAGCAGTCACTTTTTGTCCGGAACTGTAATAACTCCAGTTTTCAGAATAGAAATAATAATCATAACTGTTTGAGGTAGTTACGGTATTTGTTGTAGATATTCCATTATTAGTCACATAAACCACTGTCCCGGCTCCTATGGCAGCACCGGATCCATAAGAATTTCCGTTTGTAGGAGCTGTTACAGTAGCATCTTTTGGATATCTAACAATCATAACATTGTAGGTATTAGCCCCTCCTGTAAATTTTGTCCATCCTAAAGTAGCCGTTGTCCCTGAAATAGTAGCTGTACATGAAGTTGGATTTCCAAGAGCATTAACGGTATAATACGGACAGGATTTTGTAGAAGTGCTAGCTGTAAGTGAAGTATCATTTGACCATGTTCCCTCATCTCCATAAGTAAAACTATCTCCTGCATTTGCTTTAGCTCTACCTACGGCATACCAAGTTCCGGTTGCGGTAAATTGAAATGAAGTAAGGTTTCTTTGCACTTTTTTATTTGGAGCAGATCCATCTGCATAATAAGTAGCGGCTGCCCAACTCCATCCGGTGTTACCATCGGTATTTTGACCAACACCAACCTCAGAGGTATTCCAAGAGGATTGTCCAATTTCAAATTGAAAATAAGTATTAGCAGGCAATTTATCACCTAGATAATAAGTTGCCATTGGCCTACCTGTTGTTATTGGATTCACATAAATCTGGGCTTGCCCTTTTAAACCAACTAGTACTACAAACAAAAGCAAAACATAATATAGTTTCGCTTGCAAAGAACTAATCTGGAACCCCATAAATTTCGTAATAGTATTTTTTTTCATAAATAAAAAAGAATTAAATCTTTAACAATAATAAAAGTAATGCATTGAAGATTAATGATTAAAATAACTCAAAAACGACTTAGGGGTGAGTAAAATTAACAAATAATTCAACGGACACAAAAAATTATGTTAAAACCGGGAACGCAAACGTTTTCGTGTTGATAAATTATTGATTTATAAGCTTTAAATTATATTTTATAAAATAATTCCTAATCTATTTTACGAAGTTTGCAATAATTAAGTTAATTATTATATTAATGAAGATATTTGTCCCTTATCCAATTTTTTAGGCATTTAGCGGCTTGATTTTACACTAAAAAAACGGATAAAAAAGTTGTCGTTTTAGTTTAAAACGATTTAATTATGTATTAAAAAAACTGTCTTATGCATAGATATAATATCCTTTATTTATAAAAGTAAAATCATGAGTGATTTTTACTTTTTATTTTCTTAAACAAAAACAATTGAAAAATTTTATCCATAAAAAAAGCCTCTTCATTTCTGAAGAGGCTTTTAGTTTAATATCAATTATACGATTATCGTTTAATCACTCTAAGTGTTTTAACTTCACTTCCCTGTGTTACAATTACATTGTAAACTCCAGATGGATAACGGTCTCCTATTTGTAATGTAGATACTTCATCTGCCTTAACCTCTCTCTGATCGATCAATCGGCCTGTCATATCATAAATCACAACTCCTACGCTATCCTCACTTGTGGTTGTTAAACTCAAGTTGAAGTTCTCACTGTATGGATTTGGATAAGCAACCACCGCAAATGGCGTTTTAACAACTTCTGTAGTAGCAACAGCTTTTGCACCACAATCTTTGTAGTAAACTATTTTAGCAGCTCCTATCACTTCTGTACAGCCATTGCTGAACTTAGCTCTGAAATAATTAGCACCTACTACAGGATTAGTGATAGTATAACTTTGCGATGTCTCTCCAACAATATCTGTATAAGTAACTCCTAAATCCGTAGAACGTTGCCATTGGATGTTACCTGAATAACCTGTGCCAATTGTCAATACTTTAACTATAGAAGAATTTGTAC
>NZ_DAINRG010000080.1:0-5110 GCF_036741995.1 Flavobacterium sp.
GGTTTCAGTATGTTGGCGGCATCCATAGCGCCTTCGCCACCTCCGGCACCCACAAGCGTGTGAATTTCGTCAATGAATAAGACGATATCCCCTTCGGCAGAAGTCACTTCTTTCACTACCGATTTTAATCGTTCTTCAAATTCCCCTTTGTATTTGGCACCGGCAATCAGCGCACCCATATCCAGAGAGTATACGATTTTGTCTTTCAAGTTTTCGGGCACGTCACCGTCCACGATTCTGTGAGCCAAACCTTCCGCAATGGCTGTTTTCCCTACACCGGGTTCACCAACCAACATAGGGTTGTTCTTAGTACGGCGCGTCAGGATTTGCAATACACGACGAATCTCTTCGTCACGGCCAATCACTGGATCGAGCTTGCCGGTGCGGGCTAATTCGTTTAGGTTTTTGGCGTATTTGTTCAAAGCGTTATAGGTTTCCTCGGCAGAGGCAGAGGTTACCCGTTCGCCTTTGCGCATTTCGGCTATGGCGGCTTCGAGGCCTTTTTCGGTAACACCCTGGTCTTTTAAGATTTGGGCTACCTTGCTTTTTGATTTGAATATGGCCAGAATCAAATGCTCGATAGATACGTATTCATCGTTCATTTTTTTGGCAATGATGTTGGCTTCGGTCAAAGCGGTATTGGCTTCCCGCGAAAGCATGATGTCGCCACCCGATACTTTCGGAAAGCTTTGAATGGTGCTGTCTAAGATTCGTTTGAATAGATCGACATTGACATTCATTTTCTTTAAAATAAAGGGCGCTACATTCTCATCTACCTCGAGTATCCCTTTGAAGATGTGCTCGTTTTCGAGTTGTTGTTGTCCAAAACTTTGTGCAATCTGCTGTGCCTGTTGCAAAGCTTCCTGCGATTTGATAGTTAAATTGTTGATGTTCATAGTTTTTTAATCTCTTTTTTCTTTTTGTGTGTTGTGTAAAAGTTAAAGTCAATTTGTGTTTTACATAAATTAATTAGCTTTGAAACTGCATCGTCAAGATGTGTTCCAAATCGTAAAACAAGACAGAATGACTGATTTCTAAGCATTTTTTGCTTTACTTTACGTCAAAATGTCGCAAAACAAGCCATAATGAACCTATTTAAAAGCATCTTCGGCGGTTCGGAAGAACCTAACAGCACCTCCAAAGTGGGATGGAAACCCTTAACAGATTTAGGGCAACTAAATGAAATCATCACAACATCTGCCGACAAACCGGTAGCCATCTTCAAGCATAGCACCCGTTGCGGAGTGAGTCGGATGACATTGAAACAGTTTGAAAACGAGTTTGATTTAGAAGATAAAGTTACGCCTTATTTCCTTGACTTGTTGGAGAATAGGGATCTTTCTAACGCTATTGCCCACCGCTTTGGGGTAGAGCATCAATCGCCGCAATTGTTGTTAATCAGAAACGGGGAACCGGTTTATACAGCCTCACACGGCGATATCTATGCCGATGATTTAAAGCGGTATATTTAACACTATTTTAAGAAAAGTCTAACATATTTCTTGTCAATTTTTACTAGTAACTTATCTATTTTTGGCGACACAAACCAAAACTAAATACATGTCTTCATTTGCCTCAAGGAAATTTTCTTTTATCCAAGTTATTATCACATCCCTAATTATTTCATTGATGGCTTCCGGTATGATTTACTGGTGGTTGAGTGATAAAGAAGCAGCGGAACTTGCGGTCAATTCTGAAAAGAAAAGTTGCGAATACAACATAAAGCGTATATCCGGATTGAAATTCGTCAAGCCTATTTTGTGGGTGGATGAGAATTGTGAATCGGATAATTTGGTCAGCACCAAACTTAAAGTGGCTGATATCATTGAAAAATACAAACAAGTCAACGGCGTTACTGCTGCCTCTGTTTATCTTCGTGCCAATGGAGAATGGACGGTTTTTAACGAAAATGAGAAATACCAGCCAGGCTCCTTGTTCAAAGTTCCGGTATTGATTACCATTTTAAAAATGGATGAAGAACATCCGGGCTTTTTAAACAAAGTGATTCCGTATACTAATAAGGTGGAAACCGGCAAGAATATTTCGTATGTATCGAAATCCATTCAGTTAGGTCAAAGTTATACCGTTAAAGAGCTATTGACTTACATGATAAAATACTCTGATAATGCGGCTACAATACTGCTGGAAAGTAATATGGATAACAAATTGATGCAAAAGCTATTTTCGGATATTGGTGTTGAGGTACCTAATGTATATGCCAATCAATACCTTTTTACGGTGAAAGATTATTCTCTTTTTATGCGAACTATTTTCAATGCAGGGTATCTAACCATACCAAACTCTGAATTTGCGGCCGAACTGTTGAGCGAGTGTGATTTTAAGGATGGGATCATGAAAGGCATTCCGGCTAATACTAAGATTGCCCATAAGTTTGGGGAGTCAGGGAATCAAAACGAGAAACAATTGCATGAGTCGGCTGTGGTTTATTTAGACAATGGGGGTTATTTGCTTACGGTAATGACTAAAGGAACTGATTTGAAAAAATTATCCGACTTGATAGGAGAGATTTCAAAAGTAGTTTACACCGATGTAAAGAACCAATCAAATTAACGACAAAGTTTTATAGTTATGCCAAACAAAAAATCCGAAGCAGTGCTTCGGATTTTTTGTTATCTCCTGAATTTGTTTCTGGAGATGATGTCTTTCAGTTTATTTTTTAAATCGGTACCGGTATCATAAACCATTTGCTCATTGCTAGGAAACGGCACTGCTTTTCTATCAAAATTGGAATAATACGTGTCTTCACAAGCGCGTTTGTCACCTTTGTAATTGGCATATACATTAGAAAAGACAAACTCACTGGCTAAAGGAAACGTTTCAATCAATTGGTTGGTTTTAAAGTTGATGTAATCTACTTTGGCAGTTACTTGACAGGATTTGATTTGTGAAAACTCATAAATGCTGATATGAATAGTTTTCATGTTATCTACTTTGATGGCGTGCCCTAAACTGTCTTTTACCACGTTACCGTGTTCATCTAAAAGATTCTTTACACCATCTTTGATTTGCTTTTCTTTTTCGAATTGTTTTTCTTTTTGTTGTTCCGGCGATAATTTAATGTCACGGAAATTCACAATCAAGCCATAATCATAGTCAATTCCTTTAACACGGTTGCTGTGGTAAACGGTCCATTTATCATCCAAACCATAAGTGCTAAAGTCGAGCAAATCATTTTCTAAACGAACGGGGATGACCATGTTGGTTTCGTTTTTAGTATAAACGCTAACGTAATCGGTTCCTTTGGCTTTGGCTTCATCCATCAGTTTGCCGGTATCTTTGAATCCTGGATTGATACTTTCTAAATACATCAAATCATCATAAGCACGACGAATGGTCATTTTGTCTTTGGTTACTAATAAGGCTTTCGAATTGTCGTATAAGTATTTTGACAAAGCATTTTTGCTGCTGACCATCTGATCCGTATAATCCTCAAAAGGAAATTGAGCATCGCGACCTTCTTTCAATAATTTCAAGGGCAACAAGGGGCGAATTTGCTCCTGACGGTAATTTAGTTGTACGTAAGTGTTGTAAATCTTTTCTAAGTTTTTCGGATTAGTGTCTTTGAACCAGCCTTGAATATCGCGCAAATCGCGTTCTTTAGCTTTAGCAAAGGCTTCTTCGAGCATGTACACATAGTCTTGTTTGCCTTTGGCATTTTTGTTGCCTTGTAGTCCTTCGACGGCATTGCGAATGGCTGCATCATAGTCGCCTGAAGTTAATAGTTCACGGGTTTGCTTGACCCCACAAGAGGAAGCGATAAGAACAAAAAGGGATAGGAGAGTAATGGTTTTTTTCATGGATTGGATTTTGATCAAAAATAGGAAAATTATATTATTTTTTTATTTTTTACGGATAGTTACTAAAATAGTATGGATAAACTAGGCTCTTTTTGCTTACAAAAAAGGATGTTTATTAGAGGTTATTGTCTTATAATCCAGAAATTTATGAAAAATCAGGGCTCGAAATCTCAGCAATAAAAATTATAGTTAAATTTACTTAACAAAACTAAAATGAAGTACTATGAAACAATGCTACTATCTTATAGGGATTCTGGTTTTTGCTTTACAAATACTATTTCCAGAACAGCTATTGGCACAAACAACTTGCGCCACACCAATAGGTTTATCGGCTACCAATGTGAGTCAGACCGGAGCTTATTTGTATTTGAATCCAACATCAAGTAATATTGGAACATTTAATATCCGCTATCATGGTGGAACCACTACCGCATGGACAACCCTTGAGCATGTTACTTTGCCTTATCAATTGGGTAATTTAACCTGTGGTACGACTTATGAATGGCAGGCACAATTCATTTGTCCAAATACAGCAACTGGAACTACCGCTGTGAGTGATTGGTCAACAGGTGGAACGTTTACGACTTTGGCTTGTACGCCGCCGCCGTGTAATGCACCAACAGGTTTATCGGCTACCAATGTGAGTCAGACCGGAGCTTATTTGTATTTGAATCCAACATCGAGTAATGTAGGAACATTTAACATTCGTTATCATGGTGGAACCACTACAGCATGGACAACCCTTGAGCATGTTACACTTCCGTATCAATTAGGCAATTTAACTTGCGGTACTACTTACGAATGGCAAGCCCAACTGATATGTCCAAATACAGTAGCCGGAACAACTACAACAGTAAGTCCATGGTCAACAGGTGGAACGTTTACGACTTTGGCTTGTACGCCACCTCCGTGTACTACACCAACAGGTTTATCGGCTACGAATGTGAGTCAGACCGGAGCTTATTTGTATTTGAATCCAACATCGAGTAATGTAGGAACATTTAATATCCGCTATCATGGTGGAACCACTACCACATGGACAACCCTTGAGCATGTTACTTTGCCTTATCAATTGGGTAATTTAACCTGTGGCACGACTTACGAATGGCAGGCACAATTAATATGTCCTAATGCATCACCAAATGCAGTAGTAAGTCCATGGTCAACAGGTGGAACGTTTACGACTTTGGCTTGTCCGCCACCTCCGTGTAATGCACCAACAGGTTTATCGGCTACGAATGTGAGTCAGACCGGAGCTTATTTGTATTTGAATCCAACATCAAGTAATATTG
>NZ_DAINRG010000081.1:0-4910 GCF_036741995.1 Flavobacterium sp.
CATTCGGTTGATGATGGCGCTGTCTTCCTTTAATCGGAATAGGCGTTTTTTAGGATTACCGTCTTGTGGTTTTGGTGTCAGAGTTCCGATTTCAATAAAGCCAAAGCCGAAGTTGGAAAGCTCCTGGTAGCATTTCGCATCTTTATCAAAGCCCGCTGCCAAACCAACTGGGTTTTTGAATTTTAAGCCAAAAACTTCTCGTTCTAACCGGCTGTCTTTTACTTCGTAAACCGATTTTAAAAGTGCAGGAACTAAAGGAATTTTGGCAATAAATTTGATAAAACTAAAAGAAAAGTGATGCACTTCTTCCGGGTCAAACCAGAATAAAATGGGACGAATGAGTTGTTTGTACATGAGTAGTTGTGTTGTGTTGCAAAAATAGAAATTCAAATTCAATTTTCATTTTTAAATCATTAAATTTAATGCTACTTTAGCCAATCAATAGTTGCCAAATGATTTCAGACCAACAGTTTCAAAGAGAACTAGATATAATTATTCAGAACGGAATTCGGGAAGATATTGGTCCCGGAGATTTCAGTTCGTTGGCTTGTATTCCAGATACAGCCAAAGGAAGAGCTAAACTTTTAGTAAAAGATACCGGTATTATTGCCGGCGTGGCTTTTGCCAAAATGGTTTTTGAAAATGTAGATCCAACTTTGGAAATGGAAACTTTTATCGAAGACGGTTCGCTAGTAAAACATGGCGATGTGGTTTTTCACGTTTCGGGCAGTTCCCAATCGATTTTGAAAGCCGAGCGGTTGTTGCTCAATTCGATGCAGAGAATGTCAGCCATTGCTACTAAAACCAACCAATATGTGAAATTATTGGAAGGCACTAAAACCAAAATTCTGGATACCCGAAAAACGACACCCGGCTTCAGGGCTTGTGAAAAATGGGCAGTTAAAATTGGTGGTGGCGAAAACCATCGTTTTGCGTTGTATGACATGATTATGCTGAAAGACAATCACAACGATTTCGCTGGGGGGATCACGCAGGCCATTACCAAAACCAAAGCCTTTTTGAAACACAATCATCTCGATTTGAAAATTATAGTGGAAGCCAGAAATCTGGATGAAATCAAAGAAATCCTTGAAAACGAGGGTGTTTATAGAATCTTGATTGACAACTTTAATTTTGAAGATACCCGAAAAGCAGTTGCACTCATTGGTGATAAATGTTTGACAGAATCCTCCGGAAACATCAATGAAAAAACAATCCGAGACTATGCAGAATGTGGTGTAGATTATATTTCATCCGGTGCTTTGACGCATTCGGTTTACAATATGGATTTAAGTTTAAAAGCCTTTTAAATTAGTCAAATGACAACAGCAACAAAAGGAAGAATCAGTAATTTTCCGGTGATTAAACAATTTATTTTTTTGCTAAAAAGAATAAAACTGCCGTGGCTTCACGGTTTGTCGTTATATGAGTTACTCGATTTGTATTTTGCCGGAATCATTGAAGGAGAAATCACCTATCGGGCCGGAGCTATTGCTTTTAGTTTTTTTATGGCGTTGTTTCCGTTTGCGCTTTTTATACTGAATCTCATTCCGTACATTCCCATTCAAGGATTTCAGGATGATTTTTTGGGTTTTGTGAAGCAAAGTGTGCCGCCAACGACTTATGATGCTATCTATAAAATCATCAACGATATTTTACACAACAGTCATAGCGGATTGATTTCGACCGGATTTTTGATGGCTATTTTGCTGATGACCAATGGTGTGAATGCCATACTTGGTGGCTTTGAAAGTTCGCATCACATTCATATTACGTTGAAACGCAAGTTTTTCAGACAGTATTTTGTGGCTTTGGCGCTTTCCATTTTGCTCTCTTTTTTATTGTTGATTACCGTGGCAGCCATCGTAATTTTCGAGGTTTTTATTCAGAAGACAAAAATTCAGGATGTGTTATCCGATAAAATTCATCTGATAGAAATGGGACGATACAGCTTTGTGATTTTAATGATATTGATAGCCACTTCGTTATTATTCCGATATGGAATCCGTCATGATAAAAAACGCTCGTTCATTTCAATTGGTTCTGTATTTACCACGATTTTAATCATTATATCTTCTTATTTCTTTGGAATTTGGGTAGTAAAGTTTTCGAAATACAATGAACTTTATGGTTCTATCGGGACTTTATTGGTAGTGATGTTTTACATTTGGATAAACTGTATGGTACTGCTTTTAGGTTTTGACTTAAATGCTTCCATACACCACATCAAACGCGAAAAGCAAAAAGAATTAGATACTCAATGAAACTAAAAACACTTCTTATTGTAGCCTTCTTTTTTTGCCAAATGAGTTTTTCACAAACCATTTTTGGGAAATGGAAAACTATTGATGATGAAACCGGGAAAGAAAAGGGAATTGTTGAGATTTATGAAAAAAGCGGAAAAGTATTTGGCAAAATAATTGACATTTTGGATATTGAGCATAAGCACAATAAATGTGAAAAGTGTGAAGGGGAAGATAAAAACAAGCCTATTTTAGGTTTAATTATTTTAAAAGGATTGACTAAGGATGGCGATATTTATACAGGTGGAAAAATTACCGATCCCAAAAATGGCAAATCGTATCACTGCAAAATTACTTTAGATGGGAAAGATAAACTCATTGTCAGAGGCTATATCGGCATTCCGCTTTTCGGAAGATCACAAACCTGGATTAGACTAAAATAGCTACTCGAAAATGAATTATTTCATTGAAGTCATCGTTCCGCTTTCTCTTCCTAAAACTTTTACTTACAGAGTTTCAGAGTCAGAATTTTTGTTTATTAAAAAAGGAATGCGCATTGCTGTTCCTTTTGGTAAAAATAAAATCTACACTGCCTTAGTAATTGATTTGCATCAGAATGCACCAACACTTTATGAAGCTAAAGAAATTCACCAAATCCTGGATGAGAAGCCGATTGTCAATGAATTTCAAATCAACCATTGGTTTTGGATTGCGTCTTATTATATGTGTAACATTGGCGATGTTTATCGCGGTGCTTTGCCTTCAGCTTTGTTGCTGGAAAGTGAAACCATAATTTCGCAACGAAAGGAAACTTTGGTTGATGATAAAGAGCTTTCGGATGATGAGTTTCTGATTTATGAAGCTTTGCAGCATCAGTCTTCGTTGAAAGTTCAAAATATCATTGACATCCTTAATAAGAAAACGGTCTTGCCAGTCATTCAAAAACTGATTAACAAAAACATTGTGTCGCTTGAGGAGGAAATTCAGGAAGAATACAAACCCAAACTCATTCGTTACATTCGTTTGCATGAGCAATACCAATCCGAACAAAATCTGATTCAGCTTTTGGATAATTTCAATAAAAATGCCAACAAACAAAAAGAATTGGTGTTGCAGTATTTTCAGTTGCAGGCGCAGGAAAGCAAACCTATTTCGGTAA
This sequence comes from Flavobacterium sp., assembly GCF_036741995.1. Classification (GTDB taxonomy): domain Bacteria; phylum Bacteroidota; class Bacteroidia; order Flavobacteriales; family Flavobacteriaceae; genus Flavobacterium. The sequence continues at coordinate 3,403 of NZ_DAINRG010000081.1, forward strand.
AACAATTAACCGAAACGGCCCAAACATCAGCCGCTATTGTCAAAGCATTGGTGGATAAACAGGTTTTTGAAGAATATTACATTCAGGAGGACCGGGTTAATTTTGATAAAAATAAAACAGACAATCAACTTTCATTAAGCGAAGCACAGCAAAATGCTTTTAATGAAATCGAAGAGGTGTTTACTTCAAAAGAAGTTTGTTTGTTGCACGGTGTGACCTCGAGCGGAAAAACGGAAATTTATACCCAACTCATCGAAAATTATCTTGCGGATGGCAAACAAGTCTTGTATTTATTGCCGGAGATTGCACTGACGACGCAATTGGTTTCCCGTTTGACACAGCATTTTGGTAATAAAGTAGCTGTTTTTCATTCCAAATACAGCAACAACGAACGAGTGGAAGTTTGGAATCAGGTTTTAACATCTTCCGAAAAAGCACAAGTTGTGATAGGAGCAAGGTCGGCTTTGTTTTTACCGTTTTCCAATTTGGGACTAATCATTGTGGATGAAGAACACGAGCAAACCTTTAAGCAGCAAGACCCGGCGCCGAGATACCATGCCCGTGACGCCGCTATAGTTTTGGCGAATGCGCATCAATCTAAAGTTTTGTTAGGCTCTGCTACGCCAAGTATTGAAACCTATTATAATGCAACTTCCGGAAAGTTTGGATTGGTATCTTTAAAGGAACGTTTCGGAAAAGTGCAAATGCCCGAGATTGAGTTGGTGGATTTGAAAGACAGTTATTTCAGAAAAAAAATGAAAGGGCATTTCAGTACTACATTGATTGAAAATATCACGGAAGCTTTTGCTAATGGCGAGCAAGTAATTTTATTTCAGAATCGCCGTGGGTTTTCACCGGTTTTGGAATGTATGACTTGTGGTCATGTGCCGCAATGCCCACAGTGTGATGTGAGTTTGACCTACCATAAGTTTAAAAACCAATTGCGTTGCCATTACTGTGGCTATAATATGGCCAAGCCAACGAATTGTCATGTTTGTTCCAGTGTTGATTTGGAAACCAAAGGTTTTGGCACGGAGCAAATTGAGTTGGAATTAGCGGAATTATTTCCGAATAAGAATATCAAACGCATGGACCAAGACACGACTCGTGGCAAATACAGCTTTGAAAAAATCATTGACGGATTTAAGAATCGGGAAATTGATGTTTTAGTGGGAACGCAAATGCTGGCGAAAGGGTTGGATTTTGACAATGTTTCCTTAGTTGGCATCATGAACGCTGACAATATGCTGTATCATCCTGATTTTCGAGCGTTTGAGAGAAGTTATCAAATGATGACGCAGGTTTCGGGCAGAGCCGGTCGTTCAGAAAAACGAGGAAAAGTGATTATTCAAACCTATAATCCGTTGCACAATGTTATTCAGCAAGTGACGAATAATGATTATGAAGGCATGTATAAGGAGCAATTGTATGAAAGAAAGATTTATTATTATCCTCCATTTTATCGCTTAATTCGATTGACACTAAAGCATAGGGATTTTGATAAATTA
>NZ_DAINRG010000082.1:0-4845 GCF_036741995.1 Flavobacterium sp.
CACCATGTCTGTTTTTGACAAAAATGTTATTCATCGATTCCAAGGTAGTTCTTGAAGCTACATCGGCCTGAACCATCACACGGTAGTACTTTCCGAATCGATTGAAATCAGAAGCCTGAGCACTACCATAGTACGTTTGCATGGTTAAGAGAATATCCCGGACGCTTACGCCCAATTGTTCCGCTTTTACATCATCCACTTCCATTTCCAGTTGTGGATAATCGGCTTTGAAACTCGTGAAGGCAAACGCAATCTCAGGTCGTTTCATTAACTCCCCAATAAAGGCATTACTCACTCCGCTAAATTTGCTGATGCTTTGGCCTGTTTTATCTTTTAAAACAATATCTAAAGCGTCAACATTACTGAAGCCCGGAACGGTTGGAAAAGTAAACACAAAGAAATTAGCTCCTTTTATGCCGGCAAGTCTACCACGTACATCATTCATAATGTCATTGATGTCCTGATGTTCGCCACGTTCTTTGGCTGGTTTCAGCAAGATAAAGGCAACTCCAGCCGAAGCACTGGTAGAGGAGGTCAACATATTAAAACCAGAAATGACATTCAATACTTTTTTGGAAGGTAGGTTCCCTAAGGTTCCTTCCACTTCTTTCATTACGTTTTTGGTTCTTTCCAAAGAAGCTCCAGCCGGCATTGACAACGAAATAGCAATAAAACCTTGGTCTTCTGATGGAATGAATCCGGTAGAAGTAGTTTTCACCATATAAACGGTTGCTACTATTACGACAGCCAATCCACCAAAACTTACCCATTTGTTTTTGATTAAAAAGCGTAAGCTGTTAACGTATTTATTGGTTAATTTGGTAAAACCAGTATTGAACCCAACGAAGAATTTCTCCTTAAAGTTTTTAGGTTTTTCTTCTCCGTGATGGTGATCGTCATGAGGCACATCTTTTAAGAATAAAGCTGCCAATGCCGGACTTAAAGTCAACGCATTTATCGCAGAAATCACAATAGCGATGGCCAGTGTAAAAGCAAACTGACGGTAGAAAACTCCGGTAGACCCTTCCATAAATCCAACCGGAAGAAATACTGCTGACATTACTAACGTTATGGAAATAATGGCTCCCGTAATTTCGCTCATGGCGGAGGTGGTAGCGGCTTTGGCAGACAACTTTTTGCTGTGCATTTTTTCGTGAACCGCTTCGACGACGACTATGGCATCATCGACGACAATTCCGATGGCTAACACCAAGGCAAAAAGCGTTAATAAGTTAATCGAGAATCCGAAGACCTGCATGAAAAAGAACGTTCCCAAAATAGAAACCGGAACCGCAATGGCCGGAATTAAAGTAGCTCTAAAATCCTGAAGGAATAAGAATACCACAAGGAAAACCAGAATGAAAGCTTCGATCAACGTATGCTCCACCTGCTCAATAGACAAATCAAGGGAATCTTTGGTATTGTACAGAATCAGGTGTTTTACATCTTTTGGGAAATCCTTTGATGCTTTTTCCATCATGGCTTTAATGGCAATCTGAACATCGCTTGAATTGGAACCCGGTAATTGGAAAATACCAATATTCAATCCTGATTTTCCATCAATTCGCGTGCTGCTTCCGTAGGTATACGAACCAAATTCAACTCTGGCTACATCTTTTAATCGAAGTACGGAACCATCTGCATTGGAATGAATTACAATGTTTTCATATTCCAGCGGTTTGTTTAATTTTCCTTTGTATTTAATTACGTATTCAAAAGCTTCTTTGCTGCTTTCGCCAAATCTTCCCGGAGCTGCTTCGAGATTTTTATCCTGAATGGCTCCCAAAACTTCCTGTGCGCTTAGCTTGTAACTTGCCATTTTGGAAGGATTCAACCAAACACGCATCGAATAATCCTTATTTCCTCCAAAAATGAAAGCCTGTCCTACTCCGGGAATCCTTTTTATATCCGGGATGATGTTTATCTGCGCATAATTGTTCAAAAAGGTTTGATCGTATTGTTTTTCATTTTCGGTGTATAAATCGACTACCATCAACAAACTGTTTTGTTTTTTAGTAGTCTGTATTCCCGCCTGAACTACTTCCGTAGGTAATTGACTGGTAGCTTGTGACACTCTGTTTTGCACGTTTACGGCAGCTCGGTCGGGATCGGTACCCAATTTAAAGTTTACCGTAATAACCAAGGATCCATCATTACTGGCGGTAGAACTCATATAGCTCATATTCTCCACTCCGTTAATGGCTTCTTCTAATGAGGGGGCTACCGAACGCAATACCGTTTCAGCATTAGCTCCCGGATAAAGGGCAACCACTTGTATTGACGGCGGTGCAATGTCGGGAAATTGTTGCAACGGCAATGCCTTTAACCCTATGACGCCGAGGATAACTATAAGTATAGCGATGACTGTTGACAGCACGGGTCTGTCAATAAATTTTTGTAACATGATGTTTGTTTATTGGTTTGTTGAATTAAATTTTAGCTACTGATTTTTTAGTATTATCAGGAACAATAGTGGCTCCGTCCGGCAGGTTTTCAAACCCTTTTAGTACAATTCGATCACCGATGGTAATTCCTTCTTTGATTAAATAATCGGTACCGCTTTTTCCGGATACTACAACCGGTTGACGGGTAACGGCATTTTTTTTGTCCAAAAGAAACACATAAATCTTATCCTGAATTTCAATCGTAGCATCCTGCGGAATCACGATAGTATTTGGATGTTGGATACTTATTTTTACTCTACCGGTATTTCCGGAACGCAACAAGCCATTGGCATTAGCAAATTTGGCTCTTAAAGTAATGGCTCCAGTGGTTTTATCAAACTGACCGTCTACCATATCCACTTTACCCAACTGTGGATAAATTGTATTGTCTGAAAGCACTAAAGAAACCGGCGCTAATCCTTTTAGTTTGTCTGAAATCGTATTGCCTTTGTAGAGTGTTTTGAAATGAATAAAATCATTTTCACTTAACGAAAAATAGGCATAAACCTCTTTTGTATCCGAAAGCGTTGTCAAAGATTCCGGGTCGGCCTGACTGATTAAACTTCCTTGTTTTTTTGGCAATCGGCCAATGTAGCCGCTAACGGGTGCTTTAATGGTAGTGTAACCCAAATTAATGGCTGCCGTTACTACCACTGCTTTTGATTGTGCTACCGTTGCTTTGGCTATAGCCAAATTAGCTTTTGCTGTTTTTAATTGGTAATCGGACACTACTTTATTAGCTACTAGCGGTGTAAGTTTTTCTACTTCCAATTGAGCGTTAATCACGGCTGCTTCGGCTGCGTTTAAACTGGCAGTAGCATTGTTGTACTGCTGACGGTAAGGGTTGTCGTTTATTTTAAATAAAGGTTGGCCAGCAGTTACGTAAGCGCCTTCATCTACAAAGATTTTATCCAAAGTACCGTTGACTTGTGATCTGATTTCGACATCGGTTTTGCCTTGAATAGCCACCGGGTATTCCGTTTCTGTGGCAGCAGAGGCATAAGCAATGTCCATAACCGGTAAAGTAGCAGGTGGATTGGCTGGTGCACCGGCATTTTTATCGGCACAACTGATTAAAAATAAAGCGAATAAGCTCAGAGTAATTATTCTTTTCATAGGATTTGAATTGTTAGTTAGTATTGATTTTTGTTTGCGATGGGTTATTGTTGTTGTTCTCATAATTATTGTTTCTTTTTGAAATAAACGTTCCAGAATTAAAGCTGATGGTTAAAAAAAATGCTATTGGTAATCTATTAATTCTGAAACGTTTATTCCAGAATTAAAGCTGTTTTAAAAAAAAATTATATTAATCTAATACAATCATTTTTGAAATGATTGTTCCAGAATTGGTTAAAAAAAATATTACTTACGTGTAATACTTTTGATAAGGTATTCAGACATCTTTTTGATGATAATCGGATCCTGATTTAGGATAAAAGCCTGTTTCCATCCGGTAAATGTCGTCATGATGTATTCTGCTAATAAAGAGGCATCCTCACTTCCATCTAATTCCTTATCATCAATCGCTTTTTGGATTACATCGGACAACATCTGAAGATAGCGTTCGCTATTTTTACTCAACACCTTTCTCACCTCAACATCTTCCGGAGCAATCTCAAATATGGTTTTGATTCCTAAGCATCCCTTTTCACAATCTACCACCCAAGCTGCTTTGTCACGAATTATATTGATAAGTGCCTGCAGGGCTGATTTCTCCTTGGTTATTTTTTCTTGTGTTTCCCGAAACCCAACTTCTGCATAGGAAGTCACACATTTAATAAACAAAGCGTGTTTATCGCCAATGGTATTGTACAAACTACTGCGGTTAATCTGCATTGCATCTACCAAATCCTGCATAGAAGTACCGTGATAGCCTTTTTCCCAAAAGACATTCATTGCTTTTTCTATAATCTCACATTCATTAAATTCAACACTGCGTGCCATGGTATGCTTATTTCTGGGACAAAGATATAATTAATTCTGAAACGGTTGTTTCAGAATTAATTTTTTTTTAAAAATATTTTTAGGAGATGCAAAAAATCACAGTAAAATTAGGAGCTGCGAGAGGTTTTCAATAAAAAATAAAAACATATAAAAAGCCGATTAGAAAACTAATCGGCTTTTTATATGTTTAAAACTAAAGTTTTTGAAGCTAGTTAATAACCTTTTTAATGACTTTCAATCCTTCAGTCGTCGTTATCTGAACCAATAGCATTTGATTAGTATCACCAACATTAATTCGGGTTTCTGAAGCATTAATATCTTTTTTCTCTTGTAACATTCTTCCTCGAATATCAAATACTTTTATAGAGGCCATAGTGAAGTTCCCAGTATTGATTACAAAAGCATTGGAAGGATTTTTATAAATAATCACTTGATTGGAATTGAACACAGGATTTGT
>NZ_DAINRG010000083.1:0-4838 GCF_036741995.1 Flavobacterium sp.
CATCTTTAGGAAATGGTAGCTATTCAGCAACTTTCAGAGATGCTATGCGTGTATCCAGTAATAACAGTCAGTTTTTCAAAAACAATACTTCCACTAACTCAACTTCAGTATCTGAAGGTTTAGAAAGACACCGAGTGTGGTTATCTTTGAGTAGTGCACAAGGATCTTACAATCAAATGTTAGTTGGTTATGTTCAGGGAGCTACTAATGATTTTGACTCGCTATATGATGGCAAGACTTTACCGGCCGGAAATCCGGTATCTATATACACTACGGTAGGAACTGATAATTTATCTATTCAAGGCAGAACCTTGCCTTTCGATGCTAGAGATGTTGTTCCTGTTGGTTATACCACAACCATTAATGGTGAACTAACAATTACCTTAGATAATTATGATGGTTTATTTGACGAACAAGATGTTTATCTGTTAGATAAATTTACTGGAATCTACCATGATTTAAAAGCAGGTAATTTTACATTTACAACTACAAGCGGTACTTTTAATAATAGATTTGAATTGCATTATACTACAACTGCTTTAGGAATTGATACTCCAACAGTGGTTGATAAAGATATAAAAGTGATTACCAATAATCGTGAACTTACAGTATTATGCGCAGCAGCATCAATTACTAAAGTAGAAGTTTTTGATATTTTGGGTAAATTGTTATTCACCCAGAACAACTTAAATACTCATGAATTGCAAACAACTACGCTGAATATAGCACCACAAATGATTTTGGTAAAAGTTACCACTGATAATGGTCAAACCATCACTAAGAAAACATTGATACAATAACAACCCTGTTATCATTATCAATCCAACCACCTCAGACTTTGTTTGCAGGTGGTTTTTTTTAGACTTTAATCCGCCAAGCGGCGTAATTTATTTTTGTCTACAATTTTAATGCGTTTGCCTACTAACTCAATAAGATTGCTTTTGTTGAGTTCGGAAAGTAAACGAATACAGCTTTCAGTAGCTGTACCAATCATACCTGCTAGTTCTTCACGAGAAAGCTGTAGTTTTAGTGAGCCATCGGCATCTTTTCCAAAGGATTCTTCTAAGTAAATCAATGTAGCGGCTAAACGCTCTTTTACACTTTTTTGCGCCAATGAAACCATGTGGTCATCGGCATCTTTCAAATCACCACAAATGGTTTTCATTACGCTCATCGAGAAATTATTATTCTGATTAAAGAATTGCAAAATCTCAGTTTTCGGAATGAAACAAACTTCCATATCTTCCATAGCCACAGCACTCAAATTGGCCGGTTCATCACTAATCATAGAGCGTTGCCCCAATAATTCGCCGGGTTTTACCAATTTTACAATTTGGTCCTTACCATTAGAACTCAGTTTCGAAAGTTTACAAACACCATCTTTTACGCAGTAAATACCATTGGTGACTTCTCCTTCTTCAAAAATGAGCTCTCCTTTTTTTATAGTGTATGACGTTTTACAATCCGACATTTTAAGCAGTTCTTCTTTGCTCAATGCTTTGAGAGAACTGAATTGGCGCACGATACATTGTTCACATTTGCTCATAAAATGAATAGGATAATTTTGTGCCAACAAATATATTCAATGTATGACAAATATCATATTTTAATTTTAGCCATAATCTAACCTTTGTCTCAGGTAAAAATGAGCAAATTATGACTACATCACAGTGTTTCCATTGTGGTAACGAAATCCTAAAAAAAGAGGAGATTCTTTTTGATGCCAAAAACTTTTGTTGCAATGGTTGTAAAACCGTGTACGAAATTTTCAGCCAAAACGATTTATCCTGTTATTATGATTTTCAAGCAGCGCCGGGCGCTACACCGCAGGACATTAAAGGGAAATATGATTTTTTAGCCAATGAAAGTATTGTCGACAAACTATTGGAATTCAAAGAGAATACAACGCATATTGTTTCACTCTACATTCCGCATATACACTGTAGTTCGTGTATTTGGATTTTGGAAAATCTACAAAAACTTCAACAAGGAATAAACACATCTCAGGTAAATTTTCCCGAAAAGAAAGTCCGAATCACATTCCATCCCGAGAAAACGTCGCTGCAGGAAATTGTAGCCCTGCTTTGTTCCATTGGCTACGAACCTTACATCAGCTTAGAAAATTTTGACGAAGGCAAAAAGAAAGTCGATCGTACGCTGATTTATAAAATTGGAGTAGCATTTTTTTGTTTTGGTAACATTATGTTGCTGTCGTTTCCCGAATATTTTGAAGTCAATGAATTTTGGATTGATCAATACCGTGGCTTTTTCCGCTGGCTGATTTTTGCTTTGTCGCTACCGACATTTATTTACTCCGCTTCCGGCTATTATGTAGCCGCTTGGAAGAGCATCAAACAAGGCATGCTGAATATCGAAATTCCAATTGCTTTAGGCATCGTAGTGATGTTTATCCGAAGTACGGTGGATATCGTTTTCAATTACGGCCAAGGTTTTTTTGATAGCATGTGTGGTTTGATTTTCTTTATGTTGCTTGGAAAATTATTCCAGCAAAAAACCTATGATTTTCTATCGTTTGAACGCGATTACAAATCCTATTTCCCTATTGCCATTACGAAGATTTTGCCCGATGGAAAAGAAGTTTCGGTGCAAGTTTATGACATTGAAAAAGGCGACAGACTTTTAATTCGAAACCAGGAATTACTTCCCGTTGACGGAATCTTGATTTCGGAAAGTGCCGCTATCGATTACAGTTTTGTGACCGGAGAAGCAATTCCTATTGAAAAAAAATCAGGCGATAAAATCTTTGCCGGGGGCAAACAATTGGGCAAAGTCATTGAGATGGAAGTCTTATTTTCGGTCTCCCAAAGTTATTTAACACAATTGTGGAGCAATGATGTTTTCCAGAAAAGAGTCGATCAAAAACACAAATCCATTACCGATAAAATCAGTCGCTATTTTACGCCGGCTTTGCTATTACTGGCTTTTGCGTCGTTTGCCTATTGGGTTTTTATCGATGTAACAACGGCATTCAATGTGTTCACCGCGATACTGATTGTGGCTTGTCCTTGTGCTTTGGCGTTGACCGCTCCATTCACGTTGGGCAATGTATTGCGCATTATGGGGAACCGAAAACTATATCTTAAAAATGCCATTGTTGTTGAACAATTAGCTAAAGTAAACACCATAGTTTTCGATAAAACAGGAACCATAACTACCCATAAAAAATCAGCTATTGTTCAGGATGGAGTTTTTGAAGAATCGGAGTTAGCTTTATTGAAAAATGCGCTTCGTGGTTCGAATCATCCTTTGAGCAGAAGACTTTATGACTATTTACCCGAAGTTCCCAAAGCCACTATTTTTCATTTTGAAGAAATTACCGGAAAGGGAATTCAGGCCGTTATCAATGGCAAAACTATCAAAATAGGTTCCGCTGCTTTTGTTGGGGATACAGATGAAAATCTGTTAAAGCAAACCAATGTATATGTTAGCATTGATGGAATTTATATCGGCAAATTTATTTTCGACAATCAATACCGTGACGGATTGGAAGAGCTTTTCAGCAAGTTGAGTCAGAAGTATGAGCTTAAAGTATTATCAGGGGATAATGAAGGGGAGAAGGAATCTTTGGAACAATTATTACCTGAAAATACGGAGTTGGTTTTCAACCAAAAACCCGAACAAAAATTAGCCTTTATCGAAAACCTACAAAAACAAGGCAAAAATGTCCTGATGGTTGGCGATGGATTGAACGATGCAGGAGCCTTGGCACAAAGCAATGTGGGGATTTCCATTTCCGAAAATGTGAATGTTTTTTCTCCGGCTTGTGACGGGATTTTGGATGCGACTCAGTTTAAAAAAATCGACTTCTTTTTGGGTTATTCCAAAAACGCCATGCGAACCATTTACATGAGTTTTGGCTTGTCGTTGTTATATAATGTAGTGGGATTGAGTTTTGCTGTAACCGGGAATTTACTGCCAATAGTAGCGGCCATCATTATGCCGCTGAGTACCATTACCATAGTCAGTTTTGTAACTATCATGAGTAATTATTTTGCCCGAAAATAAAAAAGAGAGTATGATAAATGTCATATTTTAAGAATAGGCCTAACGGTAACTTTGCTTACACAAATTAGAGGTATGAGTGTCATCTATTTATTAATATCCATCAGTATTATCGTAGCTATAGCGTTTTTATACGCTTTTCTGAGAGCCGTAAAAACGGGTCAGTATGACGATGACTACACCCCGTCGGTCCGAATGCTCTTTGACGATGAATTGATAAAATCAGAACCCAAAACAAAAACAAAAGAAGAACAAAAACCAATTTAATTATGGAAATGCAACAATTTTATTACGACAACAAAATTGTAAAGAAGTTTCTCTACGCCAGTATAGTATTTGGCTTAGTAGGAATGTTAGTAGGGCTGTTACTGGCCATATTTTTTCTTTTTCCGAACTTAACAGACGGCGTATCGTTTTTAAGTTTCGGTCGATTGAGACCTTTACATACCAACGCTGTTATTTTTGCCTTTGTAGGTAACGCTATGTTTGCCGGAGTGTATTACTCTTTGCAACGTTTGCTTAAAGCAAGAATGTACAGCAACTTTTTAAGCAACCTTCACTTTTGGGGCTGGCAATTGATTATCGTGGCAGCAGCTATTACGCTTCCGTTAGGCTATACCACTTCCAAAGAATACGCCGAATTAGAATGGCCTATAGACATCGCCATTGCCTTGATTTGGGTAACTTTTGGTATCAATATGATTGGAACCATTTTAAAAAGAAGAGAGCGTCACTTGTATGTTGCCATTTGGTTTTACATCGCCACATTTGTTACCGTTGCCGTTTTGCATATTTTCAATAGTTTAGAAATTCCG
>NZ_DAINRG010000084.1:0-4750 GCF_036741995.1 Flavobacterium sp.
TATCCTTAATATTCTTAATTTGAGCTTGAACATTAGTTTTAATTCGCTCACTACCTTCATCAAAGTTTCCATATTTGTAGTAAACATAGAGATTCAGATTTTCATCATCTTTGTATTGGTCTTGATTTAGTTCTCGTCCCGGAACAACGTCTATTTTTACAACATCGCCGTCTCCGTCAGCAAAAAACTCAATCCCAATAGAAACTTTTTGTTTTCTTACATTGGCCACATCTTTATATTTCTCATATAAAAAATCATAAACATCTTCATACATCTGTTTTAATGTGCCATTAGAACCAAATGCGTTTCTTTTGAACGGACAAACCATATCAAAATCAAACTTGGTATTCATAGCCGTATTTTTGGCATAAGAGCCAGAATTAAAAGGAGAATAAATATTGCTTTCATATTTCTTTTCTAACGCTTCCTTTACTTCCTTGTTCTTGTCTTTGTGCTTAGTTAAAAGCTGTTCTTCTTTGGTGATTTGATGCGTTTTAATTACCGAATCTAAGTGTAAATTCTTGTCCATAATCTTCTTATTTTATTGGGTGCATATTAATTGAATTATCTAAATTATCCTTTATTGAAGCATTAGCAACTGTTTTCAAATACTCCTTGTTTCCGATAGTAAATACAATCACACTGGCACCAAGATTCCAGCCAGGATAACCCCACGTAATTGTTTTAATCGTTCTTTTTGCTTTCAAAAGAGCAATCACATTTGATTCAGAAGTTTTAACGCCTAAATTAAATGTATTGTTATCATTAACAGAATGTAATAGTACATCTGTGATTCTTTCAGTGCTGTCTTTCCAAACTCCTGAAATAAAGTAATCTGCTTGTTTCATAATTTAATAAATTTTGTTGTGTTTTGTAGTCTTTTATATAGTAATGCTGTAAAAATTTCATAAATTGCCGTCTCAATGGAATTTTTTTTAATTTTTTTAGCATTACTATAATATATGGAACTTGAGTATAAGAAGGTTGCCACTTTTGAAGAAAAGAGTCAAGCTATTCAGGAGGTATTTACTCCCGAATTTAATACTCATTTATATAAATATGCAATCATTAGACTGAAAAGGTTTTTTAATATTAAGTATGATTTGGAAAAAGGGTTTCGCGGATTTATGATAGAAGATTTTATTGCTGAAACTATTGAATCTTTTTTAAGACCTGATGGCAGAAATTGGTATACTGAAACGTATCCCGACTTTAAAAAACAATTCATTAGTGGTCTTGATAGTGTCATTTTTAATACATTAAAAGTTGAACTTGAAAAAACAAAAGATACATTTGAAATTTTAGATAGTGATCCCGACAATTCATTTGATGATTCAGATTACAATGTTTTACTGTCGGCATGTTTAGATGAGCTAAAAGCGTTAAATGCAACTGATGATGAATTATTACTATTTGAGCCCTACATAATAAACGGAATGAAAAGAGAAGATTTGTCTAAATTGCTTGGGATTAGTATTGAAGAACTAACTAATATCAAAAAGAGATTAGATAGAAAACTTCCTAAAATTGGTGAAAAACTAAAAATGTTGAATTATGAAAAATAATTTCATCAAAAAAATTGACGAAGCCTTAATTAACAATCTCATTGAAGGTGATTGTGATGTTCATGACGAAATTCTTAATGAACTAGGATATGACCTATCGTCTATTGAAAGCATTTCATTAAAAAACTATCGCAAAAATTCGTTTATTTTAAAAGGTTTAATAAACAAACAGAAAGATTTAATACTTTTAGAAAAGGCTTCAACTCTCTTTCGCGATGCAATTGAAAAAAACATTGATAAACCAATAAGCTATCTGAAGAATTTGATTGCCAATAATCAATTTCAGGTGCAATACAGAAATTTAGATAATCTTGGAATAGATGAGATAAAAGAAATCATAAAAGACCAAAATCTTTTAGAAATTCTTGAACAATTGGAAAATGATCAAAAATAGAAAAGGTTCAAATAAGGCTAAAGAATTATTAAGTGAAATAGGATTTGATGAAATTACAGATATTCCAATGGATCTTTTTGTTGCCGGACTCGGAGCTACTTTAATAGAAGAAAAACTACCAAACTCAGACGGTAAAATTATTAGAGGAAATTCTAAAACTTTAATAAAGGTAAATTCTAATATTCAATTCGAAGAAAGAAAACGATTTACTATTGCACACGAAATCGGGCACTATTTATTACACAGCAAGTTAGATCTAGAAGTTCACGACGAAACATCCAATACTCTAAACTGGTTTAATAGCACAGAGCAACAAGCAAAAAAAGGAATCCAAGAATGGGAAGCCAATGATTTTGCTTCGGAGCTTTTAATGCCTGAAGAAGCTATTCGAAAAGCTACATTTAGGAAAAAGTTTTCTCCCGATTTAGTAAAAGAGTTATCAGAACGATTTAAGACAAGCCTAACATCAATAATATATCGTCTTTTATCTCTTAATATTTATCCGCTATTCGTAGTATTTATTAATAATGGGAAAGTTAGATATTGGAGCAAGTCAGATGGATATTGGATAAAAGTTAAAGAAATCACCAAATTATCACCACCAGAAGATTCTGTAGCACAGGAATATATTGATGCAAAATATGACTTTATATACTCAGGTAAGGACAAAGCACAACCAATTTACAAATCAACTTGGTTTGAATTAAAAGATGACGAGGAAGATACCGATTTCTATGAGTATTGTATCCCATACAAGCAGCTTAGTACCATAGTAAGTGTTGTTTGGGAAAATTAGTTTCCTATGATTTTCCATTGTAGGTTTTTATAAACCCAAATCAATTGTAATAACCTTTCTCTTTCAAAAATCTTTCCACTTCCCTCAAAATATGCTCATCAGCTAACCGGTGCTCTTCAAGAAATCGCTTATGATCAAGCTTTATTTCCCTAAAAAAAAGAAAAACTAGCAGAAAAAATAATAGTAATGATGGAAATAGCGCAATCATTCTTAAAGATTTAAATTATCATTGTTTTTTTTAAGTGATTAGAAAGTTTAATTACCTCATAATTGAAAAATTATACTATTCAATTCGGGAAAATGTAGTATTCGATTCGGGAATCCAACACCACACCGTTTGCAACCAATAACTCGCTAAAATAGATTTGCCCAATTCAAAACATAAATAAACGGCAAATGAAACTATTTTCCGAATCCTTAATGACAGAATTAGAAGCGCAATTAAAAACCATCCATTCCGAAACGGAAGAACCAATGCTATACGCTGAGCAAGCTATTAAAATACTAATACCGTCATTCGAAAAACTGAAAACAGAATTCTTAAAATACACTTTCGAAAAGAAAGCGGAAGAGATTAACTTCTTTCGTGAAATCAAACCGCAATTCGCAGCCAAACTGATTTATTACAACGAAATCTACAATATCGAAACAGGAAAACCTTTTGGCACTAAAAAAACGATCCGAAAGCACTACAACACCGAACTAATAAAATTACAGACTTTTTTCAAGGAAAACGCCGAGTTTTACAAATATTTCAAAACGGGTAATCAAAGTTTAGACAACAAATATTTTATTCGGGGTAAACACGATTTACGTCACACCTTAGACAGCTTTTATTTTCAGGCCGACCAACGTTTTTCAACTACCCATGATTATAAAGTAGCCAGGATTTTAGCAAATGATAAAATCAAAACATACTTAGAAAACGAAATTTCTAAATTAGAACAGAAACCCAATAACGTTAATACTACTAATACTAAAACTCAGAAATGGACAGGCTCTAAAGTGGCACTTATCGAACTAATCTACGCTTTGCACACCGAAGGCGTTTTCAATAATGGTACTTCCGAACTCAAAGAAGTCACCTCCTTTTTCGAATCAACATTCAATGTCGATTTAGGGCAATTCAACCGTACTTTCCTTGAAATCCGTTCCCGAAAATGCGAAAGAACTAAGTTCCTAAATACGTTAAAAGAAAAACTAATCCTTCGCATGGATGATGCCGATGAGAATTAATAAGGGCTGCCTAATAGCAACAGCCCCTATATTGTCATTGCGAATAGCCTGCAAGGCTATGTGGCAATCTCATCTTTTTCATTTCTCTTATGTCTAGTTCGACACTATCCCGGCAACCAATCCTTCAGTAATACTTTCAGCCAATCCATATTCAGCGCCATCCAAAGCTGCTGCAATATGCACAATCAGAATGGTCCAATCAGGATCAGTATTCTTTTTAGGCTTCTTCTTGGCCAAATAAGTAGAATGCCTGGCTATAGAGGTAGTAGTCAAGATAAGCTGTTTATCTCTTGCTGTTAGCAAAGAATCTTCCAGAACCACTTTTTCATAATCGGTCACGAACTTATATAGCACATCGCAATTACTTTCAGTATCAAAAGTTACGATTAGTGAATTGACAAAAGAAGAAAGACTCACTTTACCTTTTGAGGTTAAAGAGGAAGCAGCAATAATATCCGCAACACAAGTGTTTTTATGCTCCAAAATATAATTTATCCGCTCAGCCGAAACAGCACGGTACGTTGCAGTCTTTATGCTGTTGAAATTGGGGTTGGCATCAGCAAGGGCTTGTACCCTGCTGATAATATCGGAAACACTCGTGGGCTTACTACTGCTTTCATAATAGGATTCAAAAAGTTCATTATGAACCCAACCGGCTTCATCATAAGGATTAGCATTATAACCGGGTAGCTCATTAGTAGTTCGGTTCGTAAGTTCTCTGTTTATCATACGTTCCGATTTAGAATCTGGGGTAGTATC
>NZ_DAINRG010000085.1:0-4584 GCF_036741995.1 Flavobacterium sp.
GGTCACTTTTACACCGGCTTTGTCAGCGTTTAATCCATCGGTATATGGGCGGCGACCTACAGCCACTAAGCAATAATCACCATCAAAAGTTATCGTATTTCCTTTGGCATCATCAGCAACAACAGTAACGTTTTTGCCTTTTCGGGTTACTTCTTTCACTTTGTGGGAAGTGTAGAATTTCATGCCTTGTTTTTTCAATACTTTAGTCAATTCTTTAGACAAACCGGCATCCATACCCGGAATGATTCGGTCTAAAAATTCAATTACCGAAACCTGTGCGCCAAGTCTTAAATACACTTGCCCCAGTTCAATTCCGATCACGCCACCACCAATGATGATTAAGTGTTTCGGAACTTCCGGTAATTTCAATGCTTCGGTAGAAGTGATGACTCTTTCTTTGTCTAATTTGATAAACGGCAAGGTGGATGGTTTAGAACCGGTTGCAATGATTATATTTTTCCCTTCGATTACTTCTGAAGAACCGTCGGCTTTAGTTACCTTCACATGAGTAGCGTCTTCAAATGAGCCTAATCCTTCAAAAACGGTAATTTTATTTTTATCCATCAGGAACTTAACGCCGCCAGAAGTTTGGTCAACTACGGCTTGCTTGCGGGCAATCATTTTCTCTAAATTTACTTGTACTTTTCCGGATACTTCGATACCGTGATCGGCAAAGTGCTGTAATTCTTCATAATGATGCGAAGAAGCTAGTAAAGCTTTAGAGGGAATACAACCTACGTTAAGACAAGTTCCACCCAGTGTGGAATATTTTTCGATGATGGCGGTTTTGAAACCTAATTGGGCACAACGGATAGCAGAAACATATCCACCTGGCCCCGAACCTATAATGACAACGTCAAATGAACTCATATGGCAATAAAAATTAGTGTGTTTTATCTTTTGTGGCACAAAATTACGAATTAAATTGGAATGTTAATTTCAATACCAATCGCAAATTTGAAAAAGATTTTTAAAGGGTAAAAACCGTAGTGTTTTTTACTTCCCCAATCATAAACGTGCTGTGGGTACTACCGATGTGCTGAAGTGTTGTGAGTTTGGTTACCATAAATTCACGGTATTCTTCCATGTCTTTGATACATACCTTCAGGATATAATCATAATCACCACTGACGTGAAAACACTCTAATACTTCTTCCAATTTAACCACTTGGCGTTCAAAATTGGTCAGGAATTCTTTGGAATGCTGAATCAATTTGATGTGGCAAAACACCACAAATCCTTTGTTGACTTTATTTCGATTTAACAACGCAACATATTTATCGATGATGCCTTCGCGTTCCAATTTTTTGATGCGTTCGTACACGGCAGTAACGGATAAGTTAAGTTTTGCAGCCAGTTGTTTGGTGGTTTGTTTCGCATCTTGTTGCAGCAATGCCAGGAGTTTTTTATCGGTAGTGTCCATTTTTAGAGGGTGAATTTTAGTTTAAAAAACTAGTAATAGCTTTAATTGATTTCAAATATAGAAATAACATCTAGTAAAATTATATTTAACAGAATTAAAATCTATATAATGACATAATTATTGATTATTAATCAGATAAAATTCAAATTTGTCAATAATAAACAACCTCAAATTTTAGACTATGAATGAAATACCACAAACGTTGACTGATTTTAATCCGGCAGATAAAATTCAGGATCTGCAATACTTTGGCGAATTTGGAGGTGTGAATCCTTCCATCTCTGATAGCTCTACGTATACCTTTCTTTCGGCCAAAACGATGTTTGATACTTTTGAAGGCAATGCCGAAGGTTGCTATTTGTACTCCCGTCATTCATCGCCTATGAATTTGTACTTAGGTCAGGCGCTGGCTGCCATGGAAGGAACGGAAAGTGCGAATGTAGCGGCTTCGGGTATGGGCGCCATCACGCCGGTTTTGATGCAGTTGTGTAGTGCCGGAGATGAAATCGTATCAAGCCGAACCATTTATGGCGGAACCTATGCCTTTATGAAAAATATGTTGCCAAAATGGAATATCAAAACCAAATTCGTTGACATCACAAAATTAGACATCGTTGAAGCTGCCATCACGCCCAATACGAAAGTATTGTACTGTGAAACGGTAAGCAATCCATTGCTGGAAGTAGCCGATATTGAAGCCTTAGCAGTTATTGCCAAACGCTATGGCCTTAAGTTAGTTGTTGATAATACTTTTTCACCATTATCGGTTGCTCCGGCAAAATTAGGTGCTGATGTTGTGATACACAGTTTGACCAAATTTATCAATGGTAGCAGTGATACTGTGGGAGGTGTAGTCTGTGCTTCGCAAAATTTCATCAATGATTTAAAGAATGTAAACGATGGTGCCAGCATGTTATTAGGACCAACGATGGATAGCTTAAGGGCGGCAAGTATCTTAAAGAATTTGCGCACGCTTCACATCCGAATGAAACAACACAGTCATAATGCCATGTATTTGGCGCAGCAATTTGAAAAAGACGGTTTGAAGATTGTCTATCCGGGTTTACCAAGTCACCCGAGTCATAGTTTGTATGCGAGTATGATTAATGAAGAGTATGGTTTTGGAGGCATGATGACAATGGATGTGGGGACTTTGGATAAAGCCAACGAACTGATGGAATTAATGCAAAACAGAAATCTCGGCTACTTGGCAGTAAGTTTAGGATTTTATAAAACTTTATTCAGTGCTCCGGGTACTTCAACATCTTCTGAAATTCCACTAGACGAGCAAAAAGAAATGGGATTGACAGATGGTTTAATTCGTTTTTCTATAGGATTGGATAATGATATACAACGCACGTATCACATGATGAAACAGTGCATGCAGGAATTGGACATTTTATAATTAGTACTTTAATTTGGTTCAAAAAAAGTCCGCTGGTAGTAAGACACCAACGGACTTTTATATTTAAAAGAAATATGACTTAAAGTGTATCAATATAGTCTACTAAAGATATAGTAAGAATATGGTTCCAGCCTTTTTCGAAGTTTTCTCTGGCCAATCCTGGTTCAGTCACATCAAACGGAACCGTAAAGACATGGCTGAAATGTAATTCGGTTGTATTTTCATCAACGGGATGCAGTTCCCAAGTTACTACTGACGTTCCGCTGTAGCCTACATATTCCCAGCTGTGTACTAGTTTTTGGTTTTCGATAATCTCAATCATTTTACCGCGATGTTGCCATTGCTTTCCATTGTTGTCCCCAGCATACCAGTCGAAGGTGCTGCCTATTGTCATTTGCCAGTCTTCGGTGAAATCAAAATACCATTGTTTTAGATGTTCTCTATCGGTAATCACTTTCCAAAGCAGTGCTACCGGAGCCTGATACACTTTTTTGAGTGTGAGGCTGTTGGCTGTTTTTTCCATAAATGTTGTTGTTTAAATTTTATAATTGAGCTTCCAAATAAGCTTCCAGTTTGATAATGTTTTGTTGTAAACCTTCGGCTGCGTTGAATGTTTTTACGGTTTGAATTAATTCTTCTTTGGTAGGGAAGAGCATTTGCCAGTGAATCTGTGTTTGATTGCCCTGACTTTCAAAGTGAATGGTCGCTGTGAATTTGGGTCCAGTCATGTGTTCGTAAACTAATTTTTTATGCAAAATCACTTCTTTAAAAACGCTTTTGTTTTTATAATCGGTTCCGTCCGGGCCGTGCATGATTAAGTCCCATTCGCCTTCGGGTTGCACTTCCATTTTTGAAATGGTATTGGTAAAGCCATTGGGTCCCCACCAATTTTTGATGTGGTCAGGGTTGATCCAAACTTCCCAAACCAATGCTACCGGAGCATTGAGGAGTCGGGAAACGGTAATGGATCTGTCTGCGGTGTTGCTGTCTGTTGGTGTCATTTTAGTTTTGTTGATTTTTTATATAAGATTCTAATTTGTTTGCGTTTTGCTGCAAACTATCGGCAATGTCATACATGCTAACAATTCGCATTAATTCTTCTTTGGTCGGGAATAGCATTTGCCAATGTATATAAGTCTGTTCGCCTTTTGTTTCAAATGCAATAGTGGCTATGAACTCATGATCGGATATGTGATGGTAAGCTATTTTTTTATGCCATTCGACTTCGGTAAAAATACTTTCGTTGTCATAATCAGTTCCGTCCGGGCCGTGCATGACTAGGTTCCATTTGCCACCTGGTGTTACCTCCATTTGTGTAATGGTATTGGTGAATCCATCGGGTCCCCACCAATTTTTGATGTGATTGGGATTGGTCCAGACTTCCCAAACTAATTCGATGGGAGCGTTGAGTATGCGAGAAACCGTAATTTCTCTGTCGGTGGTGTTATAGGTTGTCATTTGTATCTTTTTGAAGTTTATCTAAATAGGTTTCCAAAGCATCAAGTTTGGTTTCCCAGAATTGTTTGTACTGTTCAATCCATTGTGATACTTCATTAAGCTTCTCGAGTTTGGCTTCGCAATAACGCTCTCTGCCTTTGTCTTTGATTTCAATCAGTCCGCATTCGTTTAAAATTTTGATGTGTTTGGAAATGGCCGGGCGGCTAATGTGGAAATTCTCAGCAACGGCATTGAGCGTTAACGTTTGGGCTGCCAATAAGCTTAGAATTGCTCTTCGGGTTGGATCGGCAATGGCCTG
>NZ_DAINRG010000086.1:0-4327 GCF_036741995.1 Flavobacterium sp.
ATTTCTTTCCCAATCCAAATAATTTTTACCCTTTTTTTATTCTTTTTTTAATGCCTTGATAACATGAAATTTACAAATGCAGTTCGTCCATACTTTGCCAAAATCTTCGCTAATACTCAAAACAGACCTCCCTCCTAGCCCCGATTGTAGCAGTTACCATGTAACGCGAAAAGCGGGAATTACGACAACAAAAAAGCCAGAAACTTTCGCTCCTGACTTTTCCATTATATATAATGTGTTATTTTTTTAAGGCTTTTTTCTCCCAATAGTCACTCAGTTCATCGATATCTACGGGATTCGCGGGTTTTTGAGGCACTAGTCTGCCACGGGTGAAGGCTCTGTCGAGAATGGTTTCTATTAGAAAGTCTTCGTTGACATCGTAGGGAGCGTATTTTGTTTTGAGGTTGATATCGAATAAGCGTGCGGTATTGTTAGACCAGAAGGCTTTCCAGCCGCTTTTGTAATCCTTAATGAGTTCGAAAGTAGTGAAACCGGTTTGGCGGTGGATGAGTTTTACTAAAATTTGTCCTTGTTTGCGCGATAACTTTTTGAGCTGGCCTGTGAATTCGTTCTCTATATAGTCTTCTACAATTTTGAAGTATTTCTTTTTTTCACGGTTAGTTTTCATCTTGTCCATGTTTTTATCCAGAATTGTTAGGCGCTCTGCAGCGGTTTTGGCAAACGGATATACTTTATAGACTCTGTTTTGCAACAAGAGAAAATCTTTCTTTTCCTGAGGTGATAGTTTTTGTTTGTAAACAATTACTTCTTCGAGCTGTACCGGTTCGTCGAGAATGGTATCGCTTTCTTCTACGCCAACTTCTCTTTTGGGAATGGAGTCGGTTTTAATTTGTGCTTTAGCTGTTACTGTCAACAGCAATACGAAAACGAAAAAAAACAGTTTTTTACTCATGATTTTAAAATTGTCTTTTTGGCATTCGTGAATCATCGATTTCATGGCTACTAATTATTAGGGTAAAAATATAGAATATCCTTAACAACTGTAATGCCAAATTTATATTTTAGCGAAAAAATATTTATGGCAACAAAATCGATACTGACTAAATCATCGCTTTCATTTTTAGAAAGTTATTTAAATAATGCTTCTCCGACGGGTTATGAATCGAGTGGGCAAAAACTTTGGATGAACTATTTGAAACCTTATGTAGATAGTTTTATAACGGATACTTATGGTTCGGCTGTGGGTGTTATTAACCCGGATGCTCCTTATAAAGTAGTTATTGAAGGACATTCGGACGAGATTTCCTGGTATGTGAATTACATTACTTCGGAAGGACTTATTTATGTCATCCGAAATGGTGGTTCTGATCATCAGATTGCGCCTTCGAAACGAGTTAATATTCATACTAAAAACGGTATCGTGAAAGGTGTTTTTGGTTGGCCGGCGATCCATACCCGAAATCGTGGCAAAGAAGAATCGGCTACCTTACACAATATATTTATTGATTGCGGTTGTTCGACTAAAGAAGAAGTGGAAAAATTGGGTGTTCATGTAGGTTGTGTCATTACGTATCCGGATGAGTTTATGATTTTGAATGACAACAAATTTGTTTGCCGTGCCATTGACAACCGAATGGGTGGTTTTATGATTGCTGAAGTGGCTCGTTTGTTAAAAGAGAATAAAAAGAAACTGCCTTTTGGTTTGTACATCACCAATTCGGTTCAGGAAGAAATTGGCCTTCGCGGTGCCGAAATGATTACCAATACTATCAAACCCAACGTTGCAATTGTGACCGATGTTTGTCACGACACTACAACTCCAATGATTGACAAAAAAATTGAAGGTGATTTACAAATGGGCAAAGGACCGGTGATTGCTTATGCTCCGGCGGTTCATAATACTTTGCGTGAGTTAATTGTGAATACGGCTGAAGCCCATAAAATACCATTCCAGCGTCATGCTACTTCCAGAGCAACCGGAACTGATACGGATGCTTTTGCTTACAGTAATGGCGGTGTGGCTTCGGCTTTGATTTCGTTACCGCTTCGTTATATGCACACTACTGTGGAAATGGTGCATCGGGAAGATGTGGAGAATGTCATCAAACTGATTTATGAAAGTTTGCTGAAAATAGAAAACAACGATTCCTTTTCGTATTTCAAATAAAAAACAAAAAGCATCATTAGTAAAGACGAACTAATGATGCTTTTAACTTTCACATGGCTGTGAAAGCAATCAACCTAAACTTATAATTTTAAATCGACAGTAACCGCCAAGTTGTTGTTACCAACTTTTTTGGATTTTACGGCGCGATTGATTTTTTCGAAGTCTAACGGATAAACCTCGTTAATAACAGTGCTTTCGATAATTTGATTGTCTTCGGCAATGAAATCTTCCATAGTTTTTTCTAATGAAAGGGGTTGGAAGCTTACTTCTTTACTTTCGGTTATCAGTTTGTCTTCGGCAATTATTTCTTCTGCTGTTTTTTGGAAAGTAGCTTTCACTACTGAATTAGGATCAAAAATAGCAGTTTCATCTGAAGTGTTCTCAAGTGAATTAGTTGAGAATTCCTGATTTACAGTAACCAATTGGTTCTCCTGTTGTCCGTTGTCTACAAGTACTGCAGCTGAATCTTGTTCGTTTAAATCCTGTGCTTTAAACTCGTTAGCTGCTTTGGTATTAGTAGTAAAAAGTAAAGCAGCGATTCCTAAAATTGTGATTGTTGTTTTCATGATGATTGATTTTTTTTAATTGATGATTGTGATATTGTTATTAATATCCTATGCAAATATATGGCTAAAAACTAGTATCTTGTATTACATAGTACTTAATTTTAACAAAATTTTAACTTTTAAGAATTGGTATCATGCTGATTTTAAGGAAAAAGCACCGTCTAGAATTGTAAACGGTGCTTTGAAAAGGTTTAAGATTGTTTCAAACAATCCAAAGCTTCTTGCGATTTTGAGAACTCAGCGTATTGTTTTGCTGTGTATCCTTTTTCATCTTTAACGTCTTTGTTTGCTCCTCTTGCCAATAAATATTTGATAATATCTACTTTATTGTAGCGGGCAGCATACATTAAGGGAGTCATACCGTTGGATTCTTCATTGACGTCGGCACCGTATTCGACAAACTTTTTAACGGTAGCTAAATCTCCTTTGAAGATAGCAGTACACAAAGGTGTGTTACCATACTTTACGATTTCTGTTGCTGTGCCAACAGTTGAAACATTAGATGCCAATGAAACATTAGCAAAAGCTACTAGAGCTAAGCCTGCGAAAATGATTGTTTTTTTCATGATGATTGATTTTTAAAAGTTATTGATTGACTATAAGACGCCCGATAAGTAATTTTCGTTGCACCAAATAGTTAACTATAACAAAACTTTAACATTTGGCATAAAAAAACCACGCAAAAGCGTGGTTTCTAATTATGATTTTACAATTGGGTCACGATTTCAAAAACTGAAAAACGTTTTGTTCGATACGATTGTTAATGTTGGCTATATCTGCTTTGATGAATTTTTCTCCGATAATATTTTCATACAATTCGATATAACGTTCTGAAACGGTTTCAATGTATTCATCGGTCATGTTAGGAATTTGTTGTCCTTCTTTGCCCTGAAAACCATTTTCAATGAGCCAACGACGAACGAATTCTTTGGATAATTGTTTTTGCTCTTCGCCTTTGTCTTGTCGTTCCTGATATCCCTCAGCATAGAAATAACGGGAAGAATCCGGTGTGTGGATTTCGTCAATTAGGACTATGGTTCCGTCTTTGGTTTTGCCAAATTCGTATTTGGTGTCTACCAAAATTAAGCCACGGCTGGCTGCTATCTCGGTACCTCTTTGGTATAAAGCTCTGGTATATTGTTCTAAAACCACATAATCGGCTTCCGAAACGATTCCGTTGGCTAAAATGGCTTCGCGGGAAATGTCTTCGTCGTGAGAACCATTATCGGCTTTAGTAGTTGGTGTTATAATTGGCGTTGGAAATTGGTCGTTTTCTTTCAAACCTTCGGGCATAGTTACACCGCAAATTGTTCTTTTACCCAAAGCATATTCACGGGCAGCATGACCCGAAAGATACCCGCGAATCACCATTTCTACTTTGAAAGGTTCGCAAAGATGACCAACAGCCACATTAGGATCGGGTGTTGCAATCAACCAATTAGGTACAATGTCTTGGGTCAGATGCATGAACCTGGTGGCAATTTGGTTTAGGATTTGTCCTTTATAGGGAATGCCTTTGGGCAAAACGACATCAAAAGCGGAAAGCCTGTCGGTGGCAATCATGACTAAAAGTTCGTTGTTGATGTTGTAAACTTCACGGACTTTACCGCGGTAAACGGATTTTTGATTGGGG
>NZ_DAINRG010000087.1:0-4180 GCF_036741995.1 Flavobacterium sp.
ACGCTATTTATATGTAGCCGATATTGGTAAAGCTTTAACTCCTGATGCCAAAGACGGCGATGGCAAAATTGTAAAACTTGATCAGAAAGGAACCGTATTGGATTCGACTTTTGTCAAAGAAACGCTCAACGCTCCAAAAGGACTGGCCATTGATAAAGGGGTTATATTTCTTAATGATATTGACCGATTGGTAGCAGCTGACCTAAAAACAGGAGCGGTTTTATACCAAATTGATTTTAGTAAAGACACTCATTTTCTCAACGATATCGCAGTTTGGGACAGCAATACGCTTTATGTTTCAGCCACGGACAACAACAAGTTATTCAAAGTGAATCTTGCAAACAAATCCTATTCCGAAATTGTAATTGACAAACCCATAGCCGGCATCAACGGATTGTATTGTGCTAAAAAAGCAAGCCTGTTGTATGTGAACGGTTTGGGAAGTAACAACAAAGCCAATGGAGTAGTGGGTTACATTAATTTAAAGAACAATACTTTTACCCAATTAACTACCGTGGAAGGAATTTATGACGGATTGTTCATGGCCAATGATGTACTCTACACCAGCAACTGGGTGGCTTATGAAAAGAAAGGCATATTGCTTTCCATTCAATTGTCTAACCATCGCATTAACAGAATTCCTATAACGGAACCTATTGCCGGCCCGGCTGATTTTGTGATTGATGGCAATACTATCATAGTGCCAGCGATGTTATCGGGCGAGTTGCAGTTTATTTCTTTTGAAAATTCACTAATTCAAAAACTATAAGTCTATGAACATAACTCCTACTTCGGTTTATACCATTCGTTTTAACGATTGTGATTTATTTGGCCATCTAAATAATGCCCGGTATATTGATTATTTTTTGAATGCCAGAGAAGACCATTTAAAACAATACCACGACCTTGACCTGACCGAGTTTTACAAAAACAATATTGCTTGGGTGGTTGGTGGACACGAAATTGCTTACCTGCGTCCGGCTCTTTATAATGAAGTGGTTACCATTCAATCAACGTTGCTCGCCGCTGATGCCGAGTATCTATTGGTGGAAACCCAAATGAAAAGCGAAAACAGTACCCATCTGAAAGCTATCATGCGAACCCGCTTTGTACCCATTAACACCAAAACCGGAAGAAAGGAACCTCATGCCATTTCTTTTTTAGATTGGGCTAAAACCATTGAAAACACTTCGGTTGTTCCATATGGGAATTTACAGGAGAGAATAAAACAGTTGTTGTAAAGGATAAAGTTCAAAAGCTCCCCTCCATTTTATTGGAGGGGATGGTGGAGAGATAAAAAGTCTAACATTAAAACAAAACCCACCTTAGCTAATGTTCTTTTGGCAACAATTACATGGACGAGGCAATTAGAAAACTCAGATATATCAGTATAAGACCTGCTATAATTAATTCGATATGCGATTTTTTGGTTTTAATTTTGTTGTCCAGAGTTTCGTCTATTTTTACATTTGCTTCAAATTTTTTGAGCTTTTTTATAAAAACTAACCAGCCCCCGTTTTCTGAAATATGTTTGCCCAGTTCGGTTAATTCATAATTGAATTCTTCGTTCGGATTGGGTTGTATTAATTCTTTTTGTTGCATAATATCGGCTAAAATTTTGGCGCCTTGTAGTTTATTTCCAACTTCATCTTTAAAATCTTTCAGATTTAGTAAATGATTTTCCGAACTGAATAAAAGAAACAAGTTGATTTCAATCAAGGTATTTATTTGGTCAATCATAGTTATTGAGACTTATGTTTTCTAAAAAAAAAACGGGACGGTTACCTATTGAATAAAGCGAAATTTGTCTTTGAAATAAAACCCTATAATCGGCAATGGTAGTCTCACACCATTGTATGCGCTGGTTATTCCGGCTATCCAAAGGATAACCAATCCCGTGTTGTTAATTAGAAGTAATATGAAGAAAAAAGGGTCAAGCATAACTGTTAGTGCTAATAGTAAATTGGTAACAATTCCAATGATAGCAAGGCCAAATGATTGTTCTAAATGAAACTTTGTCAAAGATGATTTTGCTCCTTTTTCATATTCAACAAAGGCTACTGCCCAGCCAACTATAGTTAAATAGCTTATAACAGAAATAGTTTTTTTAGTCATCATTTTGCTTGGCAATGGTCTTGTTTGTTAGTGGTAAACCCATAAACCCTACAGCTATTCTCAAATCGGGGCAGTTGAATAGCCAATAGGATTTTATAGGATTACTTATAGTTTACGATTATTACTTAGTATTGGTTTTTAAAAACAATAAAATCTTTATTTGTTATGGCAAATCTAAAGGAATGAAGTCTAGTGATTTGTAGAATTGACAGGCAGTTTTTGTAGAATTGCTTCTACAAAAAAAAGCAACAGGAACTGTTGCTTTACTATTAAAAAGGTTGGAATTAGTCTAACTGTATAATTGAAAGAAATCAATTAAATCAGCCAGATTAGTGATTCCCAGTTTTTCAAAAATCCGGTTTTTGAAAGTACTGACGGTGGATTTTTTGACTTGAAGTAATTCGGCAATTTCCATATTGCCGTAGCCTTTAATTAGTAAGCGCGCTACTTCCACTTCCCGATTGGATAATTGTTCCAGTGGATTGATAGGTTTTTTGGAAATATAAGAATCCAAAATGCGGTCTTTAATATTTTGAGTAATGTATTTGCCCGAAATCATCATGCTTTTTATGGCTTGCTTCATTTCGTCTTCGCTGCTGCCTTTGTTCAAATAGCCCGAAGCACCGGCATTGATGTAACGAAGCGCATAAATATCTTCATCATAACCACTAAAGATTAAAATTTTAATATCCGATTGTATGTTTTTAATTTCAGCCAGAATGTTTAAGCTATTTCCATCAGGAAAATTGATATCCAAAATCAGTAAATCAACCTTGGTTTCCCGCAATATTTTGAGCGTATCCTTAAAATTACCGGCCTGATGAATCTTTGCATTAAGAAATAGCTCTTTGATTAATAGCGATACACCTTGTCTGACGATGCTATGATCGTCTACAATTAAAAAAGTAAAATTGGTGGTTTGTTTCATTTTGAAATATCACTTTACAAGTACCGAATACATTTCCTAAATTTAACCAATTCTTGGTTACACTTTGCTTAATATTAAATTAAAGATTACGCTGGTACCACTTCCTTCCTTGCTGTCAACGGCAATAGTCCCGTCAAACAGTTCAATAATTTCTTTGCAGAGATTTAATCCTAAACCTACTCCCAAATCATTCACCTTTCCGGAAACGGTTCCCTGATAATAGGATTCGAAAATATTATCCAAATCATTTTCGGAAATTCCAACGCCGTTATCTTCAATAACTACCTTTAGGTTGAGTTCATAATCCGAGAGGTCTTCCTGCTGAATGGTTACGGTTATCAAACCATTTTCGGTAAACTTATTGGCATTCCCGATAATGTTGTAAAACAGTTGATGAATTTTGCCCGAATCAGAATGCACTTCATGATTAGAATCTAAATGCAACTGTAAGGCTATTTTGTTCCCTTTGCTTTCCACCAGTGATGTCAAGGAAGCTGCTATTTGGTTGAGTTCTGTCTTTAAAAAGAAGTTTTTATTTTTTAAAGTTAACTTATGATTTTCATCTTTTGAATACTCTAAGATTTGATTGGATAATAGCAGTAAGGAATTAGTCGTAAACTCAATCGATTTAAAGGTATCTTTTAATTCCAAATCTTTAACGGAAGCACCAATCTTCTTGCTATAAATAGAAATGATGTTCAATGGCGATCGAATTTCATGACTAATCATTCCGATAATTCGGTTTTTGAAATTCAGACTATGGCGGATTTGTTCCTGTGCAGCGGTGAGTCTTTTTTCATACTCAAAAGCCAAACGCGTAAAACCAAAAAGGATCAACGATATCACAAACATCAGTAAAATGACTGCCACTATTGTATAACTTCTTATGGCTTTGTTGGTTTCGTATTGGTCTTTTAACTGTTGTTGGCTATTCGTTTTTAAAGCATTAGCAGCAGCGGTATAATCGGGTAGTGTGTTATGACATAACAACAGCAATTCGTTATTGAACTTAAGCAGTTCAACATCTTTATGACGCAACTTTAGGAAAGAGTATTTCAGTTTCTGAAATTCCAGCGCGTAGTATTTATTGGTACTTAAAATTACATTTTTCAACAACTCTTCAATAGTTCCTCTGAT
>NZ_DAINRG010000088.1:0-4096 GCF_036741995.1 Flavobacterium sp.
GTTTTGTTTGATTTTGACAGATCTAAAAACCCACTCAATTGAGTGGGTTTTTTAGCTATTTGAATCCTAATCGTGTTTTGAGTTTCAAAAACAATAAGGCAATAGAATAAGCATCTTCAGAAGCGGAGTTCTTTTCGCTTTGCGGAATCTTATATAGTTTGCTCAAATCATCCAGGGAAAAAGATTTATTGGTAATATCCAGCAACTTTTGGTGCATGATTTCAATATCTAAGGCTTCATTTTTTAATTTGCCACATTCCATTTTTTCAAGCACTTCATTAATCATTTCAATATCGAAATGGATTCGGTGACCTACTAAAACGGCATTACCAATATAATCAACAAGCGATTGAATGGCTTGTGGTTCGGCCAGTTTTGATAATTTACTGTCAATCAAAAACTCATTAGACAAACCGTTATCGTGAAGGTATTTGTATTGCAGAATTACCACCTCAAAATTATCACCAATTTTAATAATATCGTTTACCACACCAATGGCTCCAAAAGAAAGGATCACATCTTTTTTTGGATTGAGACCAGTAGTTTCGGTACTTAAAATAACGTATCTGTTGGATTTGGTTTCGAACTTGGCTAAATACAATTTCCAAAACTCCGGATATTCTTTATTGATATTTTTAATCCAATCTAGCATATTATGAGAATTGAGTCAGTCTGAATTTATCTTTTATTAATTCTTCCAGTTCTTTCATTGGCCCTAGGGCGTTTTTGAGCTTTTCTTTGTCGGCTTTAGTCAGCTCTTCTACATTGATAAAATCACCGGTACTGTCGTTTTTGAGCCCTTCCAGTGTTCTGAATTTGGACAAAATCAAAAAAGCATCCGCACAATTCAAATAGATTTCAGAGAATTTAGGATCTACCATCGCCAATTGTTTGAATCGCAAATAGGTATTGTTGATTCCGCGCAAATTCAAACTGATGGCAAAAAGACGGGCGCCGTCGACTAATGGCATGATGGCTCTGTTTTTAATATCAAATTTTCCTTTGTGTTCACCTTCTTCTTCCAAATTGAATTTTTTGAAAAAGTTAAGCGGCGGATTTTTGCGCAAAGCATCATTTCCTAAATAATCAAAGAACAAAGCATTGTTTTTGATGTTTTTAAAAATCAAATCGGTAATGGTATCTTCAATTTTTCCTTCGCCAAAGGCAATCTCATAATCAAAAAAGATACTGCTGATGTCGTTGGATTTTTCACCGGGAGTTTTCATCCAGTTGTTGTACTGTTTAATCCAGTCTGTCAATGATTTACACCAAAGCATATTACTGGCCATGTGACCATTCGGACAGAATTCATAGCCCACTTTTTCTAATATAGTAGTCGTTCTTTTGGCTAATTTTAAAAAGTAATCTTTGACATCGCGGTATTTCTCTACAGCAACGTCTTCAAAAATCAATATGCTGTCCTGATCGGTTAATAAAAGCTGCTCTTTTCTGCCTTGGCTTCCTATGCTTAACCAGGCAAATCGGGCAGGAGGCGAACCTAAATCGAGGATTGCCAGTTCAACAGATCTTTTTACAATAGCCGTAATGATTTCACCGGAAATATTATAGATATGTGGTAATGGAATATTTTTGACGATGGAAGTCTGAATCAAATCGGTTAGTTTTTCACGAACTTGTTTTAATTCTTTCGGCGTGAGTGATCGTTTTATTTCTTTTATCAAAACGCCAGGGTTGTTGGCTTGAGCCACAATTAAGTCGTGTTCCGATATAATTCCTTTCACATCTGATTTATCGGAACCATCGGTAGTTACACACAAATGACTGACATTATATTTCAATAACAAAAGTTGAGCTTCTGCCACTGAAACGTTCTCAGGAACCGTAATAACAGGGGAAGACATGATTTTATCAACCGTATTGGTAATCGGAAATCTTCCGTTGGCTATCTTACTTCTGAAATCAGTATCGGTAACAATCCCAATAGGATAGTTTTGTTCAGTAACTATGGCGCTGTCAATCAAATTCTCTGTCATTAATTGCGCAGTGTCTTTGATTACAGTAGAAGCAGCAATCTTAATCGGGGTTTTGTTGTAAGCCAATGATTGAAAATACTGAATCTCATTAGCCTGATTTTCAGTATAAACATTGTCGGTAATCAGCTTTCCACGGTTTTCTTTGTCAAAAGGATTGCGGGTATTGGTAGCAAAACTTTCTAATAAGAAGTCGAGCACTTGTGGATTCTGTGCCACAAAAGGTTTGAAAACATTAATAGGAATAGCATAAACAATACTGTCTTCGCGGGCTTTGGCCGTCATCATGTAGTTGTTTTTGGCAAAAAACGGACGCAAACCAAAAACATCACCGGCGTAGCACTTGTTTAATAACGTTTCTTCAGCATCGGCAATTACAGAAAGATTGATAACTCCGGAAGCCACTACGTAAAAACTGTCGTGCAATTTATCGTCAATTTGAAACAAGATTTTATGTTTGTCTAAATTAACAACACCAATGCTGGTTGCAACTTGAATTAATTCATCATAACTCAAATAATCAAATGGCGGATAGTCTTTTAAAAAATTGGCAATATTTTCAGCTATTGAATTACTCATGATTTAAGTTTAATATGAATTCAATTTATATTAGGGACAAAAATAAGAAAGCTTTATCCAAGTTAGGGGTAATTGTTAAAAAGATTTGAAAACTAATAACCACAAGGTATAGGTAGGTTTTAAAAAATACTATTTTACATAATATAAATTATAGTGCAATTTTGTTTATATTTTAAAAATTAAATTTAAAATCATAAAAAGCTTATTTATAAGAATATAAACTACCTCTAATAAAGTGATTTATCTAAAGATTAAGCTCTCTGAATTTTTTTCCAATGGCTAAGCTTAACTTAGTTTTATAATCTTCAATTAACCATTCGCGATAATTCTTGCTGGTTTTACCAAGGCATTTTACAAATCGTTTTACGCGACTTTCGATATCATCCGATAATAATTTGGACAGCATTCTGGCGCCATATAAATCCTTTGAATTCTCCACACACATTAAAGCATGTTGCAGTATAGATTTTTCCAGAACTTCTTTAGAGCGCAAATTCAAAGCGGTTATTCTTTTAAATTCTTCTTCAATGTCAATGGTAATATCAGCCGTTTTAGCAAACATTTTTCTGGTTGCCTCAGGCATTACATATTTGAAGTTGTTTTCAATTTCAGCATCATCACGAAGGCTTTCTAAGTAATACTCTGGAGATTTAAAGATATGCTGCCAATCCACAGGATCATTCCACAAACCAAACCGCAAGGCATTGTTTCCTAAATCAATAACCGTAAAATCATCTTTATGCGGCAATTTTCGGGAACCACGACCAATCATCTGGAAATACAATGTCAATGATTTAGTGGCGCGGTTTAGAATAATGCTTTCTACCGTGGGTTCATCAAAACCGGTAGTCAAGATTCCCACCGAAGTCAAAATAGCATCCGGAGTCTTTTTAAACCAATGCAAAATGTCTTTTCGGTCTTCGGCTGTTGTAGTGTTATCTAAGTGTTTAATCGTATAACCAGCTTCTCTAAAGGTTTCATATACATACAACGATGTATTGATTCCATTATTGAAAATCAAAGTTTTCTTGCCCAGTGATTTCTCGGTATAAGCATGCAGTAATTTTTCCTGCATCACCATATTCATATACAAATCATCGGAAGATTTTACCGTATAATCACCGTTAATTCCAACTTTCAAAGAGGTTAAACCAACATCGTAACTGTATGTAGTGGCTTTCGCCAAAAACCCTTTATCTATAAGGGATTGTATAGTATCGCCTACGATTAATTCATCGTAATTCTGATGCATCGGCAACTTAATATTCGAGCTCAAAGGCGTTGCGGTGACCCCAAGAATAAAGGATTTCTTGAATTGGCTGAATAATTTTCGGAACGAATTATAATGGGCTTCATCAATAATTACCAAACCAACATTATCAATCATCAGTTTTTCATCATTCAAACGGTTTTTCAGCGTTTCTACCATCGCCACAAAACAGGAATATTCATCCTGATCGGGCAATTCTTTGATGTTACTGTTGATGATTTTGTTTTTGACGTCAAAGCCTTTCAGCATTTTGGAA
>NZ_DAINRG010000089.1:0-3937 GCF_036741995.1 Flavobacterium sp.
TAGTTGGTTTAGGAAATACTGCCATAAGAAGGGAATTATTAGATTACGAAATTAAATTTACGGAAGAAGAACCCTTGGCTTTAGATTGGTTTATTTTTTATCAATTACTTAAAAAAAGCAAAGAAGAAGGTATCTTTGTCAATACATGTACAACTATTTACAGACAACACTTTCATAATTTAGCTGGATTAGGGGAGTTTAGTGAGAAAAGATTGCAACACGCCATCAATGTGAAAAAAGTGCATTACAATGCGTTAATAGCTATCGGGTTTGATTTTGACACTGAGCTTAAAGAGGTAGAAGCAATTGAAAAGAAACAACGCAAAGATTTAAAAATAACTATAGAACAACCACTGTTTTGGTGGGAAGAAACAGAATTTATATTATGAAAAAAATTAAACTGGGCAGTAAGGAAATATTTAATTTTTCGAAACCTTATATTATAGCAGAAATTGGAGCTAACCACAATGGAGATATGGACTTAGCCCGACAAATGATTGATTCCGCGGTTTTGTGCGGTGTTGATGCGGTTAAATTTCAATCTTGGTCGCCTTCTTCGTTAATTGCAAAAGAAGAATTTGACAGAAATCAAAAGTATGATGATTCACCGAAAAAGCACTTTGGATCATTAAAAGAAATGGTTGAAAAATACTATTTAAGGGAAGAACAACATTTTGAATTAAAAGACTATTGCGATTCTAAAAACGTTGCTTTTTGTTCTTCTCCATTTTCAGAAGTCGAAGTTGATTTATTAGAAAAATGTGATGTGCCTTTTTATAAAGTGGCCTCAATGGATATCAACAATTTTCAATTGCTGAATCACATAGCCGATAGAGGCAAACCGGTTATTTTATCTACGGGAATGTCAAGATTGTCCGAAATTGATAAAGCCGTGGAGCTATTAACTAAAAGGAATTGTAACGACATTGCCTTGTTGCATTGCATCTCGATTTACCCACCGTTATATGAAGATATTCATTTGAACAATATCACGATGTTGCAAAACACCTTCGGATTGCCAACCGGATTTTCAGATCATACCATTGGGTTTTCCATTCCGTTGGCGAGTGTTGCTTTAGGGTCTTGTATCATCGAAAAACACTTTACCACGGATAAGAATTTACCGGGTTGGGATCATGAAATTTCGGCTGATCCGTATGAAATGAAAATTATTTGTGAAGAATCGGCTAAAATAGCGACTTCTATGGGCTCTTTCTCTAGGATAGTTTCGGAAGCTGAATTGCAAAAGAAATTCAAATTCAGAAGAAGTGTCGTAGTGACTAAAAATTTACCGGAAGGCCACATACTGACTGTTGATGATTTGACCAGCAAAAGACCGGGAACAGGAATTTCTCCGGATATGCTGGAACATCTTATAGGACGCAAACTGATAGTTGGCATTGAAGAAGACACTTTGTTAAAATGGGAAAATATTATATAAAATGATTGCCATTATTCCTGCTCGCGGAAATTCAAAAGGACTGCCCGGTAAAAACATCAAACCTTTACTAGGCAAACCCATGATAGCTTACACTATTGAAGCCGCCTTGCAATCAAAATACATCTCCAGGGTTATTGTTTCAACCGACAGTGTTGAGATTGCAGCAACAGCAAAAAAATACGGAGCTTCCGTTCCTTTTTTACGACCGGAACATTTGGCCACCGATGAAGCAAAAGCTATAGATACCTACTTATATACGGTAGATGCTATTGAAAAAGAAGAAAACAGCACTATAGAAGAAATAGTAGTTTTATTGCCAACATCGCCCCTCAGAAATACCAAGGATATTGATGCTGCCTGTGAATTATTTAAGGAAAAAGCCGCTGATTCGGTGATTAGTTATACTCGAGAAGCTCATCCGGTGTTTTGGCACAAACATATCAATGAAAAAGGGGAGTTTGAAGATATTTTTGACAGCAATATTTTAAATAACCGTCAAGATTTAAAAGCAAGCTATTATCCCAATGGGGCTGTTTTTATCTTTAAAGTTGCTTTGTTAAAACAAGGTCAATATTATAACGCGCATTCATTTCCTTATGTAATGCCTCGAGAGCGTTCCATAGATATTGATACCATTGATGATTTTGATTATGCTGAATTTTTAATGAAAAAAAACAATGACCGATAGATTTATATTAAAAGACGATTCAACACTTTATGATGTACTTAGAATATTAGATTCTAATGGTAATGGTTTTTTGCCTATTGTCAATGACGAAGATCAACTCCTTGGCATTATAACTGATGGTGATTTGAGAAGAGGGATTTTAAACAAAACTATTGAATTAGAGGCTATTATTAATAAAAGCCCAATAACTGCGAAATATGGTACTTCTCATGTGGTTATCAAAAAACAACTAAGAGAAATTCACAGGCGGCAGATGCCAGTTGTGGATGAAAACAACAAATTAATTGAAATTGTTGTCTTAGACGAATTCGAATTTGTTCCAAAAGATAATTGGGTTGTTATTATGGCGGGTGGTCTGGGTTCCAGACTTGGTGAATTGACCAGAGATACTCCGAAACCCATGCTGAACGTTGGCGGAAAATCAATCCTTCAGGGGATTATTGAACATTTTAAATCACAGGGTTATTGCAAATTTGTTTTATGCTTAAACTTTAAAGCAGAAATTATCGAAGACTATTTCCAAAACGGAGACTGGCTAGGAGTGGAAATTAAATATACCAAAGAACAGAAACGATTAGGAACGGCGGGAGCCTTATCATTAATTGACTTTCCTATAGAGAATTCATTTTTTGTGGTTAACGGCGATGTGCTGACAACCATTAATTATGAAGAGTTCATGAAATTCCACAAAGAGAATAATTCAATGGCTTCCATGTGTATTAAAAAACTTCATTTTGAAGTGCCTTATGCCTGCGTTGAATTTGATACTAATAAGGATTTGAATGCTTTAAGAGAAAAGCCTTCTTTTGATTATTTTATCAATACCGGTATTTATGTTTTAGAGCCGGCTGTTTTAGAAAAAATACCAAAAGACGGGTTTTTTGATATGCCACAATTGTTTCAGCAATTATTGGAAGAGAAATTTACTACGAAAGTATTTGAGATGGAAGATTACTGGCTAGACTTAGGGAAATTGGAAGATTTTAATAAAGGAAATAGAGATTTAAATATAGAGTAAAATTCCTGCATTTAAAAATAAAAATAAAAATAAAAATTATTTTTATTTTATAACTACTTTTGCTCACTAAATTACTGAAAACAATGCTGATTGTTTTATCGAATGTCGATACCGTTTTCTCAATTTTAAACCCAATTTTAGCACATTTTGAAAAATATCATTTACAGAATTTTAATAGTATTATGAACTAAAAATACTATCGCGAAAAAAGTAAAGTGGTCTTTTTTATAGAAAGTTTATGTTTAAAAAGATAATATGTTTTGCAATGGTATCCTGTTTACCAGTCTGTTGGAATCTTCAGATTTTGAAATTTTTGTAATTCTTACTGTCTTCTATTTATTAACAACACTTTTTATTGAATTCGGACTGAGAGAAGCTATGATTGAAAAAAATGATGCCGCTTTGGGACTGCTTAAAATTTCCACCGATGCAATCATCGCGGAAAACGTTATGCATCCCAAGTGATAGTATTGACATGTGATGGATTTTTGAGAAAAAATCTTAAAATTAGTAGTAATACTTATATTACACTAGATAATTTGGCTTCTTCGAAAACTATTGAAAAGATTGGTTTTTCGATGATGAAAATGTTTTAATAGGAAAAGGAGATAGATTTGAATTATGAGTATAAAAAGAGCGACTGAAAAAAATGTTAAATGGTCTTTTATTGAAAGTATTAGTTTAAAACTAATAGGGTTTATTTTAGGAATAATATTAGCAAGGTTATTATCTCCTGCCGATTTTGGGGTATTGGCGGTTGTTAATGTTTTTTATTTGTTGACTACTTTGT
>NZ_DAINRG010000090.1:0-3925 GCF_036741995.1 Flavobacterium sp.
TTATCGGTAAATCCAAAACTAAGAAAGCGCCGCTAAGGAATAGTAATTTGACAAAAAGGAAAGAAGCGACACCAAAACCACGGTAGATAAACAAATCGGCTATATAAGCCCCAAATTTACCCAGCCAGTTTTCCACTACTTCATTTCGGTTGGTAAAGGCATCCACGGCACTTTGATCAGCCTGACCTGAGGCAACGCCCTGGCCGGAAACAAAGAAGGAAATAAAAGAAACCAGAAAAGCAATTGATAGTAAAACCAACAAAAAACCAAAGAGCATTCGGTATTGCTTTTTAGTCTTTAGAATTTTAATGTCCGAGTTGGGATCTTTCTTGTTATCGGGAGTTTCTTTTTTTACTGTTTTGGCCATTGGTTATTTATAAACGCTATAAAAATAGAAATTTAATCGAATGATTATAGAAATTTTGGAACATAAATTAATAATAATACCGCAATGGCAGCGGTAGCGGCAAACATTACCGCACCGGCAGCAATATCTTTGATAAAGCCAATTTTCTCGTGAAATTCAGGGTGAATGAAGTCGGCAATTTTTTCTACCGCCGTATTCAAACTTTCTACACCCAGTACCAATCCGAATGCTAAGATTTGCAGCATCCATTCGTAACGATCAATGTGAAAATAAAATCCGGCAATAATGCTCAATACGCCAACAGACGATTGCACCATGACACTGTGTTCGGTTGTGATTAGTTTGAGAGCTCCTTTCACGGCAAAGCCTACGCTTTTTAAACGTCCGGTTAAGAAAGAATTGTCTTTTTGGAATTCCATAGGCAAAGAATTACAGAGCCGCTAAGGCCGATTCATAATTAGGTTCGTCAGCAATTTCGGGAACTTGCTCGGTATATTTTACCATACCATTCTCGTCTAAAACAATCACCACCCTTGAATGTAAACCTGCGAATACACTATCGGTAATTTCTAAGCCGTAGTCTTTGCCAAAATTTCCGGTATTGAAATCAGATAGATTGATCACATCGTCTAATCCTTCGGCACCACAAAAACGTTTTTGGGCAAAAGGCAAATCACGGGAAATACACAATACTTTGGTATTCTCCAATTTGCTGGCATCGGCATTGAACGTTCTAACCGAAGTGGCGCAAGTATTGGTGTCTATACTCGGAAAAATATTTAAAACCACTTTGCTTCCGGCAAAATCGGCCAAAGTTACTTTTCCTAAGTTGTTGTCGATTAATTCAAAATGAGGTGCTTTTGTCCCTACTTTCGGTAATTCACCGTTGGTGTGTATTGGGTTTCCGCCTAATGTTATAGATGCCATTTGTCTGTTTTTTTAAGGCTCAAAAGTAGTAAAAATATTTAGGATTTTGGGTTTAGGATTTTGCGAAATAAAATATTCGAAAAGGTTTGGATGGTATCTTTATATTATCGTAATATTGCAATATATAAATATAAGTAAGTATGGGCGCTTCCAAAACAGAACATTTTTCAGCAACACAAAACGAATTAGCTTTATTATTTAAAGCGATAGCACATCCGGCAAGAGTAGCGATTGTGGAATACCTGTTAAAAATAGACACTTGTATTTGTAGTGATATTGTCAACGAATTGCCTTTGGCACAACCCACAGTATCACAGCATTTAAAAGAATTAAAAAACGCGGGCATCATCAAAGGAAGCATTGAAGGTACCGCTATTTGCTACTGTCTCAATCCTGCTGTCATGACCAAAATGGAGCACTATTTTTCAGCCATTTCCAAAGAATTAAAAAACAAATGTTGTTAAAGAATCAAAGAAGTATAACCATCTAACCATCTGATGATATGAAACTCTCAGCAATTAAAACCGAATTAAAAAAGTTGCCGGCTATAGCTTTTCAATTGCCTGACGGCGATTTAGTGCCCAGTCATTTTCATGTGACCGAAGTGGGTAAAGTCAGCAAACATTTTATTGACTGTGGCGGAACCGTTCGCCAGGAAGAAGTCGCTAATTTCCAGCTTTGGGAAGCCAATGATTACAATCACCGTTTGCATCCGGAAAAACTGGTGCACATCATCGAGCTTTCTGAAAAAGTGTTGCAACTGTCCGATTTAGAAATTGAAGTAGAATACCAAATGAAGGACACCATCGGTAAATTCAGTTTGGATTTTGACGGCACTAACTTTCTTTTAACAGCAAAGCAAACCAATTGTTTGGCAAAAGACAATTGCGGGATTCCGGCTGAAAAAATCAAAACAAAAATAGGCGAGTGGCAAGAAAAAAAATCCTGCTGTACTCCTGAATCTAATTGTTGTTAAGGATGACAAAAAAAATAATAAAGTATAAAAAGCCAATTATCATCACACTCGGCATAACGATTCTAAATCTCACGTTAGGCTTTGATATTCGGTTTACTATCATTAATTTGCTTTGGTTATTAGTTTAAATTTATGGAAAGAAAAGAGTATTGGAATAACGTTTTTGTCACTAAGACCGAAAAAGAGGTGAGCTGGTATCAGCCTTATCCTAAGACTTCTATTGAGTTTATAACGGCTTTGGAACTGCCATTAACTGCTAAAATTATTGATGTTGGTGGTGGGGAGAGCTATTTTATAGAGACGCTTCTGGATTTGGGTTATACCAATTTGACTTTGC
The DNA here is from genome assembly GCF_036741995.1 of Flavobacterium sp. Lineage (GTDB taxonomy): Bacteria > Bacteroidota > Bacteroidia > Flavobacteriales > Flavobacteriaceae > Flavobacterium. The sequence goes on from NZ_DAINRG010000090.1 coordinate 2,608, forward strand.
TTGATGTTTCGTCTAAAGCTATTGAAAATGTAAAAATGCGATTAGGAGAGAAAGGTGCCAAAGTTACTTTTATCGTTTCAGATGTTTTGGATTTTGTTCCTACTGTACAGTATGATTTTTGGCATGATAGAGCTTGTTTTCATTTTTTGACAGAGCCTGAACAAATTGAAAAGTATGCCGATATTGTAGATAAAGCTTTGTCCAATAGCGGCCGGGTGTTTATTGGAGTTTTTTCGGAAGAAGGGCCAAAAAAATGTAGCGGTCTGGATGTCAAACAATACACTATGGAAAGTCTGCGCTTGGTTTTTGAAAAAAAATTCCAACTCAAAGGATGCTTTATCGAAGATCATAAAACCCCTTTTGATACGATTCAGAACTTTCTTTTCTGCGGTTTTAAACGAAAGTAATTGGCATGAAAAATATTTTGGTCTTGTGTACCGGCAATAGTTGTCGAAGCCAAATGGCTCATGGTTATTTGGCACATTTTACTGATGCCGGAAAAGTAAAAGTATATTCTGCCGGAGTGGAAACCCATGGAGTGAATCCTTTGGCAATAGCCATTATGAAAGAAGATGGTATTGATATTTCGAAGCACACTTCAAATAATGTTGAGGAGTATTTTGATATTCCGTTTGATTATGTGATTACGGTTTGTGATAATGCCAAGGAACGCTGTCCGTTTTTTCCAACTCAGGCACAAAGGTTCCATCACAATTTCCCGGATCCTTCAAAAGCAAATGGCACGGCTTCGGCTGTAATAGAAGAGTTTCGAAAAGTGCGAGAACAAATAAAAGACTATTGTAAAGATTTTATCCAAACTAACCAGCTATAACTAAAAAGCCGTTTCTACAGAAACGGCTTTTTAGTTTATCTAATAATCTAATTATTATACGTGCAATGCTCTGTTATCCGTAGCGGCTAAGGCTGCTTCTTTCACGGCTTCCGCAAAAGTTGGATGGGCGTGCGACATTCTGGAAATATCTTCGGCTGAGGCTCTGAATTCCATCGCGGTTACGGCTTCAGCAATTAAGTCGGCACAACGGGCGCCAATCATGTGGATTCCCAATACTTCATCGGTTTTGGCATCGGCCAGTATTTTTACGAAACCGTCTAAATCGGCACTGGCACGGGCTCTTCCCAACGCTTTGAAAGGGAAACTTCCTGCTTTGTAGGCAACGCCATCTGCTTTTAATTGCTCTTCGGTTTTACCAACAGCAGCCACTTCCGGCCAAGTATATACTACACCAGGAATTAAATTATAATCGATGTGTGGTTTTTGTCCGGCTAAAATTTCGGCTACTAAAGTTCCTTCTTCTTC
>NZ_DAINRG010000091.1:0-3533 GCF_036741995.1 Flavobacterium sp.
CCTAAAGCCAACTCTCCGTTTTGCGTTGCATATCCTTCACAAAGTACTTGTCCTAATTTCACTCTGTCCCCTTTTCTAACGATTGGTTTCAGGTTGATAGACGTACTTTGATTCGTTTTTCTGAATTTGATCAAGTTATACGATTTCTCATCCGGGTCAAAACTTACCATTCTTTCCTCTTCGGTTCTGTCGTATTTGATAGTAATCATGTTGGCATCAACGTACTCTACAGTTCCGTTTCCTTCCGCATTGATTAATACTCTTGAGTCAGACGCCACTTGACGCTCTAAACCGGTTCCTACGATTGGTGCTTCAGGACGTAACAATGGTACAGCCTGACGCATCATGTTGGAGCCCATCAACGCACGGTTCGCATCATCATGCTCCAAGAAAGGAATCAATGAAGCCGAAATCGAGGCGATTTGGTTAGGCGCTACGTCGGTATAATGAACCTGATTTGGATCAACAACCGGGAAGTCTCCTTCTTCACGGGCAATAACTTTGTCCGCCGTGATTTTTCCTTTAGCATCCATTTCGATGTTTGCCTGCGCAATCATTTTACCTTCTTCTTCTTCTGCACTTAAATAGATTGGTTCAGAAACTAAATCTACCGTTCCGTTAGTTACTTTACGGTAAGGTGTTTCAATGAATCCCATTCCGTTAACTTTGGCGTAAACTCCAAGCGAAGAAATCAAACCAATGTTTGGTCCCTCGGGGGTTTCAATCGGACAAAGTCTACCGTAGTGGGTATAGTGAACGTCACGTACCTCGAAACCGGCTCTCTCTCTCGAAAGTCCACCTGGCCCAAGGGCAGATAATCTTCTTTTGTGTGTAATCTCAGCTAGTGGATTCGTTTGATCCATAAACTGCGATAACTGGTTCGTTCCAAAGAAAGAGTTGATCACCGATGACAATGTTTTGGCATTAATCAAATCGATTGGTGTAAACACCTCGTTATCCCTAACGTTCATTCTCTCACGGATGGTTCTCGCCATACGCGCTAAACCTACACCGAATTGTTGAGACAATTGCTCACCAACGGTTCTCACACGACGATTAGATAAGTGATCAATATCATCAATCTCAGCTTTAGAGTTGATTAATTCAATCAAATATTTCACGATGGTGATGATATCTTCTTTGGTCAAGACTTGCTTTTCCATTGGGATATCCAGGTTCAGTTTTTTGTTCATTCTGTAACGACCAACTTCACCTAAGTTATAACGTTGATCCGAGAAGAATAATTTATCTATAATACCACGAGCGGTTTCTTCATCAGGCGGTTCTGCATTACGCAATTGTCTGTAGATATGCTCAACGGCTTCTTTTTCTGAGTTGGTTGGGTCTTTTTGTAACGTGTTATGGATGATAGCATAATCACCTTGATTCGCATCTTCTTTGTGTAACAAAATAGATTTAACGTTAGAATCAATGATTTCTTCCACATTATCTTTGTCGATAATGGTATCTCTATCAAGGATGATTTCGTTACGTTCGATAGAAACTACCTCACCGGTATCTTCATCAACGAAATCTTCGTGCCAAGTATTCAATACTCTCGCAGCTAATCTTCTTCCAACATATTTCTTAAGACCGGTTTTTGAAACTTTGATTTCTTCTGCAAGGTCAAATATTTCAAGGATGTCCTTATCTCTTTCAAATCCGATAGCACGGAAAAGAGTGGTCACCGGTAATTTTTTCTTTCTATCGATATACGCATACATTACGCTGTTGATATCGGTAGCAAATTCAATCCATGAACCTTTGAAAGGGATAACTCTAGCAGAATACAACTTAGTACCATTAGCATGGAAAGACTGACCAAAGAAAACACCAGGGGAACGGTGCAACTGAGAAACGACCACACGCTCGGCACCATTGATAACGAATGTACCACTTGGTGTCATGTATGGAATTGTTCCAAGATAAACATCTTGTACAATGGTTTCAAAATCTTCGTGTTCCGGGTCAGTACAATATAGTTTTAGTCTGGCTTTTAAAGGCACACTATACGTTAATCCTCTTTCGATACACTCTTGAATCGTGTAACGTGGCGGGTCAACAAAATAATCTAGGAACTCCAATACAAATTGGTTTCTTGTATCAGTAATTGGAAAGTTTTCCATGAAGGTGTTGTATAACCCTTCGTTGCCTCTCTCATCCGATTTCGTTTCCAATTGGAAGAAATCTTTAAAGGATTTTACCTGAACATCCAGAAAATCCGGATACTGAGGGATGTTTTTTGTAGAGGCAAAATTCAATCTTTCAGTCTGATTTGTTATCATCAATGGACAAAATTTTGATTTAAAAAAAGTAATTTTTTGTGAAAAACACTGTTTAATCTATACTTCTTTTTATAGTCAATACATCTTTAAAAAGTTGCTGTGAAAAAAATTCCGCTCCTTTTTTTTCTTCGTATTGATTAAAAACTTTTTCGTATTTTAAACTATTAGGATAATAAAACTGTATATAATTTTATTATACGAAAAATGGTTTAGGCCCTTGGACACTTCGTCCAAGGCCTAAACCTAGTTCTAAAACCGGTGTTGGATTATTTTAACTCAACAACAGCTCCAGCTTCTTCTAAAGATTTCTTCAAACCTTCAGCTTCTGCTTTAGTAACACCTTCTTTGATGTTTGCAGGCGCGCCATCAACCATATCTTTAGCTTCTTTCAAGCCAAGACCAGTTAATTCTTTAACAGCTTTAACAACTGCTAATTTAGAAGCACCAGCATCTTTCAATACTACAGTGAATTCTGTTTGCTCTTCAGCAGCACCAGCATCACCACCACCAGCAGCAACTACTACAGCTGCAGCAGCTGGCTCGATACCATACTCATCTTTTAATATTGTAGCTAAATCATTAACTTCTTTTACTGTTAAGTTAACTAATTGTTCTGCGAATTGTTTCAAATCTGCCATTTTTTCTATCGTTTAAAATGTTCTTTAATTATTATTTTTTTAGTCTGCTCTACTTATTCTGCTGCTTCGCCTTTTTTTTCTGCATTGTTTAATAATGCGGAAATAATACGTTGCGCAGGAGATTGAAGTAATCCGATGATTTCTCCAATAACTTCTTCTTTAGATTTCAATGATGCCAAGCTATCCAAAAGGTTGTCTCCGATGTAAATTTCACCGTTGATGTAAGCTCCTTTGAAAGCTGGTTTATCTGATTTTTTTCTGAAATCTTTAATGATTTTTGCCGGTGAGTTAGCGATATCTGCAATAAAAATAGAAGAGTTTCCTTTTAATACAGATGATAAATCACCATAATCATTAGCTGAAGCTTCCATTGCTTTTCCAAGCAAGGTGTTCTTAACCACTTCTAATTTAATTCCTGCTTTAAAACAAGCTCTTCTTAAGTTTGAAGTCGTTTCTGCATCTAACCCAGAGGTGTCAGCAATATATACAATATTACTTTCAGCCAACTTTGCAGTTAAATCTTCTATCGCGATTGATTTTTCTTCTCTTGTCATAATAAAATGTGTTTAACTACCAATTATACTGCTTTAGGATCTAAAGCGATAGCAGG
>NZ_DAINRG010000092.1:0-3483 GCF_036741995.1 Flavobacterium sp.
ACTTCTACCCAATAGCTGTCTCCTTGTTCGAGAGTGACATTCAATCCGCGGTTTACTACAATTTTTGAAAAATTATTGTCAACGTTGCGCGTTTGTTTGGTTACATTTCCGCTACCGTCAATACCGTTGCCTAAATCTATTCGGGTATGGCAAGAGGCGAATAAGGCTACCAGCATAGTAACAGCGATACATTTGGTACAAAGTACAATGAACTTTCCCATGGTTAATTGGTTTTAATGATTACTCCGTGTTGGTCAATGGTTAATTTAGTCGATTTAGATGAAGACTGCGCTGGTTCCGCTACTGGGGCTTCCGTTGCCGGTGGTGCTGGTGGAGCCGGAATAGCTTCAATTGCAGCACCATCTATATCATTGTATTCATTTTCGTCAGCCGGGCAGTCTAAACATTTTACCTGATTGGTATCTACTTTATAAGTATAGTTGTCTGAGCTATAGTGTAAATTAAAATATTGATTATCCGATTCGTCAAAGGATTGTACGCTTTTATCCACTTTGAACAGCGTTCCTTTTGGCAAATACAAATACAATTCTACGTGTTGGTCTCTGTATTTGCTCGCGATTTCCGTTAGCAAATAATTGTCTAAGAGCAATTGGTTCCCCACTATTTTATAGCCATATTTGATTTTTTCGGCACGGCTGTTGGCTTCGGTATAGGATTTTCCTTTGGCCAGTTTTTCAATTTGTAAATAAGGTTGAGTTTTGTCAGTACCTTTTATTTCAAAACGAACGTTATTAGAATAAATCACTTCGTGTTTGGCAGAGTCCTGAGTGAAAACAAAATCCTGATGCTCATCCATGTTTTTCGAAAAGAAATCGTTGTTTACGAATTTAATATGAAGCGTATCGGTTGGATTCACGGCTAAGGTTTCTTTTTTGACTGTTTTTCCGTCAAAAGCCAGTTGTGTAGCTTCGTTTATTCCTAAAGAGATTAAGATTCCCACTGCGATAATCCAAACGGCCAGGAAGCTATATTTTGCTACATTTCCGATCGATTTTAAATTGGTTACCAATAATTTCAAACCTAAAATAAGTAAGAAGAACAATGGAATGCCAAAGGCTAACAGGAATAAAATTCCTTGAATCCAAAGTGGTGTTTCCAAACCAATTGGCGTGTTAATGTGGTTTAAGATAGTATTGGCGGGCAAAGAGGATGAAAACATCATTACGATGGAAGCGATTAAGATTCCAAGCAAGGCGAATGAGGAAAAGATTAAGATGAAAGCGCCTAATACTTTGGCGAAAGCCCCAAATACTTTAATTATAACATCTCCAATTCCGCTGCCAATTTTTTCGGCACCGTTTTTTACCTGGTTGCCCATTTTGTCGTAATCGGCATTTTTGAATTTGTTGGTTACGCTGTCAAACTCTTCTCTGACTTTCTTTTCGATATTCGAAATGGTTACCGGTTCTCCGGTCATTTCCAATTTTTCAGAAGTAGTGATGGCTTTTGGTGTGGCTATCCAGAAAATGAAATAGGCAATTAATCCGGAACCTCCGACGAAAGTAAAAAATAAGAAGGCAATTTTAATCCAAACGGCATCAATGCCTAAGTAGTGGCTTAACCCTGTGGCTACTCCGGCAATAGTTCCTCTGTCTTTATCTCGGTACAGTTTTTTAGATCTTGTATAAGGATAAAATGGTTCCGGAGCTTTGTCGTCGTTGTCGTCGTCAATTCGGTAATCTTCCGGTTGTCCCATCACTACAATTACTTCATCCACATCTTTGTTATTGATGACGTGTTTGTCGCTTTTTTGTTTTTCAGTCAGCAATTCGGCCACACGCATTTCGATGTCTTTCATGATTTCGTCTTTCCCTGATGAATTGGAAAGCGAACGTTTTATAGCTTCGAAATAGCGAGTTAATTTTTGGTATGCATCTTCATCTATGTGAAAGAATAAACCACCTATATTAATATTTACTGTTTTGTTCATGATTATTATTTATTAGTTGTGATGATGTTTACAGCGTCAGACAGTTCAGTCCAGGTGCCGTTCAATTCAGTTAAAAATGTTTTTCCCAATTCGGTCAAACCATAATATTTTCGTGGTGGTCCCGAGGTTGATTCTTCCCAACGATAATTGAGTAATCCGTCGTTTTTAAGTCTTGTCAGCAGTGGGTAAACGGTTCCCTCAACTACAAGCAATTTGGCGTTTTTTAAAGTGTCTAATATTTCAGAGGTGTAGGCATCTTTCTCTTTTAGGACAGACAAGATACAAAATTCTAAAACACCTTTACGCATCTGGGCTTTTGTGTTTTCAATATTCATAATGCATGATTTAATTTTTTTTGATTACTAATTCGTTTCTTGATTGATGATTGAAACTAATGATGGCTTCGGTTGATGATTATGATTGATGATTTTTAATTTTCGGACAGACTGACAATCAAATTGGATTGTTTCTCTCCTTTTAGCAATACTGTGTATTTTTCGTTTTCCTCCATGGTAAATGCCAGTTTGTTTTCGCCCTGTTTGTGGTATTTTTTCGAAAGCACCACTTTGTTTTGTTTGTCGGTTACCAAAACATTAACCTCGTCTTCTAACTTTAAGTTGAATTTTAAATTAACATCTACGGCTTCATTAGCTACAATTTCGAATTGATGATTTTCTGGTTGTGCCAAAGTTGTTTGTGTTGACAAATTTTTGATTTCAAGGGCATTTTTGTCTTGTGCCAAAAGCTTGGTTGTCATGGCAACCAGCATTGCTGTGATTAAGATTAATTGTTTCATTTTGATTTGATTTTTAATGATTGATGATTATTTTTTTGTTTTTTATTGATTATTTAAAAAACGGTATGCTCAATGGGTATTTATAGTTTTCGCCGTTGGATGATTTGACCGCGGCATGGATGATTAAAACGAATTCCATAACTTTCATAAAGGCAAATACTAAAACGGTTACTATGCCGAGGATGGTTAAGCCACTCATGTTCCCGTGACATAAATTGTGAATTAAAAATTCGTCTTGGTGAAAGTTAAAGTGAAAAGGGATGTTTTTAAAAATGGCATATAAAAAAATCGGGATGGCAATGGCACATAATATAATGCTGTAAATGAAGATACTCAATTGAAAATTCAGCACTTGTTTTCCGTTTTGATCTACAAATTCCGATTCGTTTTTCTTAGAACTCCAAATGATAATTGGGAAAATATAATTCCCAAACGGAATGATGTACTGTGTTAAAGCACTAAGATGTAGAAAAGTAGCTGTATTTTTTTCGTTGGTTGATGTCATGATTTGATTTTTTGATGGATGATTAAAACTCTTTTTTAACAATACTATAGATAGACCATTAATTTCTTATACAAAGATACAATTAAAAAAAGGTATTATGCAATGCAAAGTACTTAAAATTAACAAAATATTAACATTTAAAAAAACGTATTAAACCCACGTCTTTTTTGTACTTTTACAGTAAAATCAAGTACTTATGGAATTTTCGCCTTCAAAATTGAATACTTTCTT
>NZ_DAINRG010000093.1:0-3469 GCF_036741995.1 Flavobacterium sp.
GGGTTGGTAATTCAGTAATTTTCGGGCTTTATCAATACTGGCCAACGAGTGCGGAATATCGCCAACTCTGTTAGGTCCGTGAGTGACAGCTATATTTTTAATCGAATCATCATAAGCTGACAAAAATTCTTTTAAATAAGTAACCATATCATTCAGTGTGGTTCGGTCACCAAAAGCAGTATTGTACACCGTGTTTATGGCTTCCGGATTTTGTGTCAACATGGCTAATTCATTCATTTGAATCACATTGTCGATATAGGTGAAATCCCTAGAGTAGTTCCCGTCTCCATTAATAATCGGGCTTTGGTGTTGCATCAATTGCATCACAAATTTTGGAATTACCGCAGCGTAAGCTCCGTTGGGATCCTGTCTTCTTCCGTACACATTAAAATAGCGCAAACCGATAGTTTCAAAGCCATAGGTTTTGCCAAAGATTTCGGCATACAATTCGTTTACATATTTGGTAATGGCGTACGGTGAAAGTGGTTTCCCAATTTTGTCTTCCACTTTTGGCAAGCCTTCAGAATCTCCATAGGTGGAAGAACTGGCGGCATACACAAATCGTTTAACACCTGCATCTCTTGAGGCTGTAAGCATGTTCAAAAACCCGGATACATTTACATCATTTGTAGTAATTGGATCGTTTATAGAACGGGGAACCGAGCCTAAAGCCGCTTGGTGCAAGACATAATCTGCGTTTCGGACGGCTTGGGTACACGTTTCCAGATTACGGATATCCCCTTCAATTAATTTGAAATTGGGAGAAGCCAACAAAGCTTCAATATTATGGCGATGTCCGGTTGAAAAATTATCCAGGCAAGTTACTTGATATCCTTTGGATAAGAAATGCTCGCAGAGATTAGAACCAATAAATCCAGCTCCACCCGTAATGAGTATAGATGTTTTATTGTTTTCCATTATTTCTTCTTTTGATAAAAAATTTATAATACAATTTGGAGAAGAAGCCAGTTGGTTCTTCGTCTTCGTGATAGCCACTGCCGTAACCGTAGCCATAACTGTAACCATAGCCATAGCCGTAACCGTAACCAACGCCGTATTTAGCTTTGTTTTCGTAACCGTTGAAAATGATACTGATGTTGTTCAGCTCTCCACGTTTAGATCGGTTGTTTAATAGTGTCAACATTTCTTTTTTAGTGAAATTTTGACGCACTATGTATAAGGTAACATCACAATACTGTGCCAATTCCAAGGCATCCGAAACCAGACCCACCGGAGGCGTATCCAAAATAATATAATCGTATTCTTTTTTCAACTGATCCATCATTTCTTTCATGGATTCACCAAGGATTAACTCTGACGGATTCGGTGGAATAGGCCCTGAGGTAATAACATCAAGATACGGAATATGGGTTTTTTGAATCACCTCATCCAATCTTTTTTGTCCAATTAAATAATTAACGGCTCCGATTTCATTCTGAATATTAAAGTCATCAAATATTTTTGGCTTTCTTAAATCGAGTCCTAAAATGATGGTTTTCTTTTCGCTTAGCGCAAATACGGTAGCAATATTGATAGAACAAAATGTTTTCCCTTCACCACTGACAGAAGACGTTAGCATGAGTGTTTTTGTTCCTTCGATACTTTGCTTTTTGTATAGGAATTGTAGCGAAGAACGAATGGCTCTAAAGGATTCAGACAGCGCTGATTTTGGTCTTTCAAAAACCGACAAATTGGTTTCGGAATGCTTAACACCAACAATTCCCAGCAATGGCAACTGCGTAAGGCTGGAGATATCTTCAATATTCTGAATAGAATTGCTAATAAAGAAGATGAAAAAAACCAGCACTAACGGAATTAAAATTCCCAAAAAGAAAGCTAAAACATAATTTACACTTGTTTTGGGACCAAGCAATCCACCGCCCACATCTTTGGCCGGATCTATAAATTGTATATCCGATAAATTGGCTGCTTTAACAATTGAAGCTTCACTTCTTTTTTGCAAAAAGGTATTGTAGATGTTATCACTTAAATTGTATTTTCTGGATAACTTCAACCATTCTTGTTTGTTTTCAGGGAGTTTACTGATTTCGCCTTCAATTTTGGCAATTTTTTCATTGGCCAAATTCAAGTCATATTGCAAAGCCGTTCGGTAAGAATTGGCGTTCTCCAACAATACTTTCTTAACCGATTGAATTTCATTATCAATTCTCTCATAATACACCTCGCCTTTTATCGAATAAACCAACTCCGAGCGTTGGATGGAAAGCGATATCAAACGAGCCACATTGGTATTGATGTTAGGTTCATCAATCCCGGCCACGGTTGGAGCCGGTAATTTGGAGAAATCAACACTGCCTTTCAAATAATTTTTCAAGGAATTGAGGTAGGCAATTTTTCGTTCCACATCATCCTTTTTGGCATCAAAGTCTAATAGCTGTTGCTTGTAGTTAGCGCCCCCTTCTTCTATGTCAATAATGTTGTTGTTCTTGCTGAAATCTTTTAATTCTTCGCCGGAGTTTTTTAATTGCTTTTCCATTGAGCCCAGGGTTTCGTCAATGAAATTAATGGTGTTTTCGGCAAATTTATTTTTGCTGTCTAATTGTCTTTTGATTAAAACCTCAACAGTAGCATTAAGATAATCTACCATTCTGGCCTTATTCGTCCCTTCCATTCCCAGTTTCAAAATAGAACCGGCTTTATCATCCGTATCTACTTTAATTCCTTTAAGACCGGAAACCGTTGCGTCAAATGGGTTGCAACGAATCAATGTTTCTTCATCAAAATTATCTCCTGAATAATTTGCCAAACTTAGTTTCCAATGCAGAAAAGGAAGTGAAACATCTTCACCAACTTTGAATGTTTTGACAAACTCTTTATTGGGAACAGCAATGGTTGTTATTCTATTATCAGCATACTTGATTACTTCTGCTGTATTGCTCTGAAACGGTATTGTAATTTGGTACTTATCTCTGGAAAGCATTTTTACTTTCACAAACTGACCCAACAGCTGATTTTGAGTTCTGTCTAAAGTAACTTTGAACGGTACTTCTCCGTAAACATCTTGCAGGAAATACTTTGTTTGTCTTAAATAATCAACATAAAACTGTAATCTATCCACTACGACTTCATTGTGTGATCTTGATTTTAGAGTGGTTGAAATCATTTGAACCTTATCCGAAGTTCCGCCCCAGTTAAAAACCAAACTGGTGTTGGCCGTAAAAAAAGGATTGTTCTCTTCCTGAACCGCTATAGTAGTTTCAATACCATAAATTTTTTGCTTTCTGACATTTACCTGATGTGCTATAGAAAAAGCAATGATTAATCCAATCACAAACCATTTCCAATAACTGGCCGTTTTGATTAAAAATCCTTTAAAATCAAAGCTGCTTTGTTTGTCAAAAAAAGTAAAATCTTTTACGTCTAACATGAAAAATGGAATTAATTTTTAAGTAACAAAAAGGTTGTAGTGGCCAAAGACAAAATGGTGATGATGGTCGATAACGACTCT
>NZ_DAINRG010000094.1:0-3024 GCF_036741995.1 Flavobacterium sp.
ACAAATCCTGTGTTCAATTCCAATCAAGTGATTATTTATAAAAATCCTTCCAATGATTTTGTAATTAATACGGGTAATGCCATCATGTCTATTGTGAAAGTATTTGACATCAGAGGAAGATTGATTCAAGAGAAAAAAGCAATCAATGCCAATCATACAATTATCAATGTTGGTGACACCAATGAAGTATTATTAGTTCAAATCACATCGCAGGATGGAGTAGTAGTGACTAAAAAAGTAATCCGATAAGATTCCAATTAATTTAGGGTCCTACAAGCGACAGTGTTTATAAAGACACCGTCGCTTTTTTTATTACCTACTATTAAACTCCAACTTATTAACAAGAAAATAGTTCATAAAAAAAATAGTCAGGAAGTATCTCACAAGATTAATTGTCTAAATTTGAGAGCAATAGCAATAAAATTTGTAAAAATCAATTCCCCGCTTGATTGGATTTTATACTAAAGTATCTCTAACCAATCTTTATTTTTATGAACGAAAAAACACTTTTCAAATCGGCTATGGTAACACTTGTTATTGTGGTTGGCGTTGTCCTGGGTTATGAATTGTATTTAAGAAATCAAGGCATTAAAGTTGATTACGATGACGGGCCGCCTTTATGGTCAGACAAACGCGCTAAGGTTTACGGGCCAACAGATAAAACGATTGTTTTTATAGGGTCTTCGCGCATTAAGTATGATTTAGACCGACCGACTTGGGAAAAACTTACCGATGTGCAGGCAGTGCAGCTAGCCATGGAAGGGACTTGTCCCAGACCGGCTTTAACCGATTTGGCTAATGATCCCAATTTTAAAGGCAAACTGGTGATTGATGTTACGGAAGGATTGTTTTTTAATATGGCTCCACCGTTTATGAAAACCGCCAATGAGAATATCAAATACTTCTACGACCGCACGCCGGCACAACGCGCCAGTTTTGAACTGAACAAGCTAGTAGAATCCCAATTTGTTTTTTTGGATAAAGATTATTTGTCTACTAATGCAAGACTCGATGCGTTGCAACTCAAAAGCCGTCCGGGTGTTTTTATGATGCCTACTTTTCCGATGGCTTTTAAGCGGAATACGTTTGACCGCCAGGCTTATATGACCGATGGTTTTGTGGCTAATGAAGCCGAACGCAATCAGGTGAAAGGGATTTGGGCCTTTTTTGCCAAGATGGCGATGAGTGCTCCGCCTATGCCACCACAAGCTTTTGAGGGTATTTTCAAATCGGTGAAAGCTGATGTTGATAAGATTAAGGCCAGGGGAGGCGAAGTGGTTTTTGTACGAACTCCTTCCAGTGGTCCTTATCTGCAAGGTGAGAATATGGGTTTTCCACGAGAGAAATTTTGGAACCGTCTTTTAGCTGAAACCAAATGTCCGGGGATTCATTTTATGGATTATCCGGCTATCAATCATTTTGACTGTCCCGAGTTTTCACATTTAAAACAGTCTGATGCGGCTTTGTTTACCAAAGCGTTTTTCCGTTTGTTGAGCCAACAGCCCGGATTTACTTTTCTGCAAAATACCTCTAACCCTAAAAAAGTATAATCATGGTATTCAATTCTTATACATTCGTCGCCTTTTTTATACTGATTTTATTCCTGCACAATTTACCATTGTCGTGGAGAGCTAAAAAAGTAAACCTTTTACTGGCCAGTTATATATTCTATGCCGCCTGGAACCCGCCTTTTATCTTATTGCTTTGGCTTTCTACGGTAGTCGATTTCTTTGTGGGTAGAGCTTTGTACACTCAGGAAAATCCACATAAAAAGAAACTGCTTTTAGTCATCAGTCTGATTGGAAATTTGGGAATGCTTTGCTTTTTCAAATACGGCACTTTTCTACTCGATAATTTTGTGTCGTTAAGCCATGTAATTGGTTTCGATTTCCATCCGGCTAAGCCGAATATTATTCTTCCGGCTGGAATTTCGTTTTATACTTTCACTACGTTGTGTTATACTATCGATATGTACAAAAAGCGAAGCGAACCGGTAAAATCAATGCTGGATTTCTCTTTGTTCGTAACCTTCTTTCCGCACTTAGTAGCCGGGCCGATTGTTAGACCACCGCAATTGGTACCACAATTTGAAACCCCTAGAACAGCTTCGCGCAGGCAATTGATGGATGGATTATTGTTACTCACATTAGGTTTGTTTATGAAAGTGGTTTTGGCCGACAGTATGCTTTCCGAAACCGCCGATACTGTTTTTGATTCGCAGGATGTAGTACCAATGTTAGATGCCTGGATAGGAGTGTTAGCGTTCTCCGGACAGATATTTTTAGACTTTGCCGGTTATTCCACTTGTGCTATTGGGGTAGCGCTGTGTTTGGGTTTTGTGTTGCCACAGAATTTTAACTATCCCTATGCCGCGATTGGGTTTTCTGATTTTTGGAGACGTTGGCACATTACTTTATCGAGTTGGTTAAGAGACTATTTATACATTCCGTTAGGCGGAAACCGTCACGGGAGAATAAGAACCTATTTTGCGTTAATGATGACAATGCTACTAGGTGGCTTGTGGCATGGCGCCAATTGGACTTTTGTAGCTTGGGGTGGATTGCATGGTATTTATCTTTGGGTAGAGAAATATTTCAAAGACCGCAAAAAGATTGATAATCCGGAAGGAATAGTAGATGAGAACAGTCAGTGGATTGGTTTTCTATATGCTTTCCTTACGTTTATGCTGGTTAATATTACGTGGGTGTTTTTCCGCTCGAATACCTTTGGGAAATCCTGGCAAATGCTCTGCGCGATGTCGGGTTATATCAGTAGTGATAAAGCTTTGCTAACCACTTTGGCTATATTAAAAGTTGCTGTTATCATTCCTTTGATTTTAATCTGTCATTGGGTAATGCGCAATACCAAAGTGTTGGATGTGGCTCATAAAGTGTCTTGGTTTTGGCTGAGCCTTTTTTGGTCATTCCTGCTTTTGGCGCTGATTTTTGCACAGGAAAGCGGCAGTTCGTTCATTTATTTTCAATTTTGAGTTAGGTATAAATTGAAAACAAAAAGAGACGCTCC
>NZ_DAINRG010000095.1:0-3019 GCF_036741995.1 Flavobacterium sp.
ATGTATGGACAGTTCCACCGGGAGTTACCAATCCGGGTAATGTTAGTAGTTTTACGACCACTACCGCAGGAGTTTATAGTGTTGTTGCTACTAATTCTTCCACTACTTGTCCGAGTCAACCGGCTCAAACGACAGTAGTTATCAATCCAATACCAGTTGTTACAGTTACCAGTGCTCCGGTATGTGCTGGGACTCCGGCTACGGTATCGACTTCGGTAAATCCGGCAGGGGCTTATACTTATGTATGGACAGTTCCACCAGGGGTTACCAATCCGGGTAATGTTAGTAGTTTTACCACTACTACCGCAGGAGTTTATAGTGTTGTTGCTACTAATTCTTCCACTACTTGTCCGAGTCAACCGGCTCAAACGACAGTAGTTATCAATCCGATGCCTATTGCCGGGAATAGTGTTCCTTCATTACCATTATGTTCGAATCAAAATCCGGTAGATTTGTTTCCTTTGCTTGGAGCCACAGCTCAAACAGGAGGAACATGGACAGATCCTTCGAATGCTGTAGTAACTAATATTTTGAATCCGGCAACAGCTGCTTCAGGTGTTTATACTTATACTGTTCCGGGAATTTCACCTTGTCCGGATGCTACGGCCACCGTTACTGTTACGATTACGCCAGGACCGGAAGCCGGAATTTCAGGACCGTTTTCGATTTGTACAAATAGTGCCCCTTATGATTTATTTACGTTGCTTGGTCCGAATGCACAATCAGGCGGTACTTGGACTAATCCATCCAATGCCGTAGTTACAAGTATTTTTAACCCAGCTGTTGATGCTGCCGGTGATTATACTTATACTCTGACTGGAACAAATCCTTGCGATAATGATCAGGCCGTAATTACAATAATTATAAAACCAGTACCTGATGCCGGTACAGATGGTTCAGGAACACTATGTACCAATGCTCCTTCAGCTGATTTGTTTACTTATTTGGGAGGCACTCCACAAACAGGTGGCATTTGGACAGATTCATCTAATGCAACCGTTTCTAATATGTTTAATCCGGCTGTTGCAGCGGGAGTTTATACTTTTACTTATACAATAGTTGGCGGTGTTGGTTGTTCTCCGGCTTCGGCTGATGTTACGATTACCGTAGTACAATCTCCAATTGCTGGTGCTGATGGCGCATTAGCTACTTGTCCTAATATTACCAGTTTAGATTTAACTACAGGATTAGATGGCACACAAGGTGCCGGGACATGGAGTGATGATGACAGTACAGGAGCTTTGGTTAACAATATATTCAATCCTTCAACAGTGGGAGTAGGAGTTTATCATTTTACTTATACAGCCACTGGCGGAACGGCCCCATGTTTGACTGATACGGCTTTAGTAACGGTTACAGTAAATCCGCTTCCTAATGCGGGAACCGTGGTTAGCATCAGTCCGGTTTGTACTTCGGTGGTAACGGTAGATTTGAATGCATTGCTATCGGGTGAAGATGCAACCGGCAGTTGGACAGATAGTGCTTCTCAAGCAGTTACTTCGCCAATCAATATTAGCAGTTTTACAAGCGGAACCTATTTCTATACTTATACTGTTAGCAATAGTTGTCTGCCACCGGTTTCTCAAACCGTTCAGTTTACGGTTCTGCCGAATCCACAAATTGATTCTTCAAATATTACAATCGCTCCGGTATGTATCGGATCAGATGTAGTAGTCAATTTTTCAACAATGGTGGATGGTACTTATACTTTAAATTATGATTTAAGTGGCAGTAATGTTTTGGCTAACCAATCGGTGACAGTTACGGTTGCAGGTGGAGCCGCTAGTTTTACCATTCCAACCGCTACAGTGCCGTTGAGTGGTTCAACGATAATCACTTTTACCAATATTCAAAATACAACAACAACCTGCCAGATGACTTTGAATAATGTTGTTGGTATAATAGTTATTAATCCGATTGTTCAATTGGATAATGCCAATATTAGTGTGGCTGCGGTTTGTTTTGGAAATGTCGCCACAGTTGTTATTACCAATGCGGTTAATCTTCCGGATGGAGTTTACCAATTTAATTATACCATTCCAACCGGAACTCCAACTACAGGAAATTCAGGTGATGTAGCTATTTCAGGAGGAAACGGACAGTTTACCGTCCCTGCCGCTGTATTTGCTACATCGGGGAATTATTCTATTGTTATTAATAGCATTATCACAGCAACCGGTTGTTCGAATTTAAATGAAGATGCTACAACTAACTTTACAGTCAATCCATTACCAAATGCGGGAACCTTTACCGGTATAGTTTCGGTTTGTCCATCGAGTGGAATTTTAAATTTAAATACACTGCTAACAGGACAAGACTTGAATGGAAGCTGGACAGATAGCGGAGGTGCCGCTGTAACCTCGCCATTGACTATTATCAATTTTAGCCCGGGAACTTATACTTATACCTATACCGTTTCAAGTACTGGCTGCTTACCGGATACAGAAAATGTTCTGTTTACTATATTGCCTAGCCCTCAATTGGCATCCATTAATATCACAACACCGCCAATTTGTATCGGAAGCAATGCAATTGTCAACTTAAGCACAATGGTGGATGGGGTTTATACCTTGAATTATGATTTGACGGGAAGTAATACTTTAGCCAACCAACAAGTTGTAGTAACCATAGTAGCAGGTGCGGGAAGTTTTACTATACCGGCAGCTTCAATACCAAACCTTGGAGCTACTGTGATTACATTTACGAATATTACAAACAACACTACGTCGTGTTTCCACTTATTGACCAATGTAGCTTCCATAATAACCATCAGACCGCTGGCGGATATTGACAATAGTAATTTGAGTATAGCGACTGTTTGTTTTGGAAATGCCGTTACGGTCAATATAACTAATGCCGTTAATTTACCGGATGGTGTTTATCAGTTTAACTATTCTATTCCTGGTGCTACGCCAACTTCGGGCAATTCAGGAAATGTTACTATTACTTCCGGTTCCGGACAATTTACAATTCCGGCTTCGCAATTTACAAATGCCGGAAATTATACGATGACCGTTAT
>NZ_DAINRG010000096.1:0-2954 GCF_036741995.1 Flavobacterium sp.
ATAAAATAGTATGGCATTAATTGCCTAACATTTTTCTTTTTTGCTGTTCAAATTCTTCCGGAGTGATTACGCCGGCATCTACCAGTTCTTTTAGCTTTTTCAATTCATCAGCCAGGCTGACGCTAGCATTTGAAGAGCTACCATGAGTAGGAGTTGATTCATTTTGCACAGCAGCTTTGGCGGCTAATTTTCCTTTTTCGATACCTTCTTTAATTTGTTTTACTTCGGCTTTGGTAAATCCGTTGGCTGCCATCATCGTGCCACCGGCAAAAATGGTAATGGATGAAAAACCTATCAACGGAGTATCAATTTCTACTGAAGCAATGTGATTGAAATCAAATTGTTTGGTCTCACCACTGAATAGTCCGGGAATTTTTATGGTAATGCCTGTGGGTTCCAAATAAATTTCGGCAGGAAATATTTTATTGCCAGAGGAAAGACGTGATGCAGTAAATTTCATGATGTTGTAATTTGTTTTTTATGGCCTCAAAGATACTAATAAAGCTACGGAATGGCAATACTTAGTTAGGGGCAACTCAGTAACTTTTTTGGGTTTGCGATACCCATTTTGGGGCGTCATTTATATTTTGACGTAAGAGTAAATTCAACTGACCCACATGATGTTGCACGTGACGCATATTGTACAGTATAATTTCAAGACGATTGTAATTCCGATAGTCGTTTACAAATCTTTTAGCCGCATTTTCATCGGTTAGATTAGTAATGAGATCGAAACATTTTCTACGCCCAAATTCCAGATAATTTAATAATTCATCTTTCGTATAAATCCGGTCAGGATAAGCTCCGTCGGGATCCATTTCGGACAACGTAAATGGTTTTGGCGGCATAAAGGTTGCCGGTTCTTCTGATAGATAATAATCTAAATAAAAAAGCGTGTGATATACGGAATACCAATAGTTGTGTTCCGTAACCCAAAAGGTTTCCGGACAAAAGGTGATGGCGTTTTCAAGCATGTCAATGGTAGCGCCAAATTGTTTCCACAATAATTCTTTTACAGCTGCAGTCATGGTTCAATGGATTTGATGAGAAAGTGAAACATTCAATTATCAATATCACGAAGATATAAAAACAACCAAAGCAGTAAGTGGTTCATATTGGAATTATGCAACAATCTGTCATTATTCTGTAAAGCAGTAGCAGTGTTGTATTTCTAATTTTACATTTAAAAATAAGGCTATGAAAAAAATTCAAACTATTTTCTATTTAGACGATGATATTGATGATTTAGATTATTTTAAAGAAATAGCTGAAGGTCTTGGTCACACCGTTTTAACCTTTATGAACGGAAGGGATATGCTGGTTGAACTTAGCATGCAAATTACAAAACCAGATATCATATTTTTAGACATTCACATGCCGATTTTGAATGGGGAAGAAATCTTAAACATCATCAAGACAACCGATGACTGGAAGCACATTCCGGTTGTAATGGTATCGGGGGCCTATCCTAAAAAATTAGCTAAAAATTTTATGGATGTAGGTGTTAATTACCTCATGAAAAAACACCATATCAATGATTATCGTGCCGAATTAGAGCGGGTACTCACTATGGATTTGCAGAGTACTCAAGCCAGCAATAATACCATTTGATTGTATTAACATTTTACGGTCTTCTTCTTTTTGCCAACAACACCTTTGTCAGTTACTTTTTGGATATAGGTTATAGCATCAGGAACTTTACACGCAGTTCCGTTCATATCTACTGTCACGATCCCAACTTTTGTGGCAGTTGCTACTGCGTTATTGGTTAGCGGAGCCACATAAGTACCTACAGCAATGATAAAACCATTCATGTTTTGTCGTTCCCGGTTCTTGGCGGTATGGATATTTTTTTCAATACGGAGCAGTAAACTTTTTAGTAATGCTAAATCCAGTTCGCTGTCCGGTTTGAGAGCTACCAAATTGCTTAAGGTATTCCAACCTGCAGCGACTATATGCTCTTCTTTGGCTTCAATCCATTCCAAGGCTAATTCAAAACCATAACGACTGCCAGCCGTAACCCACGGCACAGTATAGCCACTGATATTAGTAGACTTGGCTTGTTCTACCCAAGTTTGGAGATTTTCTTTGGTCATTTTTTCATCATCGGTGATTAATCCGGCGAGATACATGGCATCGGCATTACCGGTGGCATATAACCCTAGCGCTAAAGCGTAGTCTTTTTTGATTTTCTTCTCAATAACTTTTAAGTATTCGACTTTGACCCCAAAAAAAGGTTCTTTTACACCGTGTTTCAGCAATATTTTTTTGATGCTTTCACTGCCTTTGGCTTCCAGTTCGGTCATGATTTCAGTTACAGTCATAGTGATGCTTTTATTTTTGGAAACTAAAGGTAACAAAGAATTTTGAAAGTAGTAAAAGTTAGTTTTGTTTTTATTTTTGATGATAAATAGGGTAGCCGTGTAATTAATTGTTTAGGATAAATAGTTTATCTTTATGCTTCATAAAAGCCTGTCAAATGAATAACTTAAACGATTTACACTACATAGCTCAAAGCTTTCCGAACACGGCTAAAATGCCTGTTTTTTTCTTTGGTCATGGGAGTCCCATGAATGCCATTGAGGAAAATGAATTTGTGCAAGGCTTCAGAAATAGTGTGAAAGACCTTCAAAAACCAACCGCTATACTTTGCATTTCTGCACATTGGTACACCAAAGGTACCAAAGTAACCGCTATGGAAGTGCCGCCTACGATTCATGATTTTGGTGGCTTTCCCAAAGAACTTTTTGCGGTACAATATCCGGCTAAAGGGAGTCCGGTACTGGCAAAAGAAACACAACAACTCTTGCAGCCTACAGTAGTAGAACTTGACGAACACTGGGGCTTAGACCACGGTACCTGGTCGGTAGTGAAACATTTGTATCCGTTAGCTGATGTGCCTGTTATTCAGCTTAGTATTGATTATTCTAAACCGGCGGAATTTCACTATCGTT
>NZ_DAINRG010000097.1:0-2824 GCF_036741995.1 Flavobacterium sp.
TATTGGAGTTGATCCGGAATACCAAAGTAAAGGAGTTACCGCTATTATTTTTAACGAATATTACAAAGTGTTCAAAGCAAAAGGGATTCAAAACTGCATCAGAACTCCCGAATTAGAAGACAATCACGCCATCCACAACATGTGGAAACATTTCGATCCGGTCACTTTTAGAAGAAGAAGAACTTACAAAAAGGATTTGAATTAATTTTTCACTTATTATTTCGTATAATTCTTACCGGAAATAATGCCGCTGATTCCTATTGATAGTCAATGGGAGCATAGCATGTGTATTTGTCTTTCTCAAGAAATTGTACAGTGTCTATTTTCTGTTTTTTTAATAAGTTCCTTAAAATGTTAGTTTTAGGTGTTGAATAATGCGTCGGTTTTATTATAATTTGATGGTTTAATCCTAAAAATTAGGTTAAAATCATTTTGCTTTTTTATCAATTTATGCAGTTAGTCGATGAAATAGAATTGTTCGTAGAAAACTTACGTAAATTTTAACATAAAATTAAATATATACCTAAATTTATATTCCCAATTGAAAATCTACCTGTTTTTTGCGTCATTAAAAGATGATTCTAGACACTCTCAATGTTATAATGCTTACCCCAAAAATACTTTGACACCTTCGCATGATGTGGTATAATTTAAATACCTAACATTATGAAAAGCAGTACTTTATTGAAGTTTTTAGAATTTCCCTGTTGCGAAGACTATGTCGTGAGCAGAGACGAAAACGGTTTTAAGTTAGATTTTTCCAAAAGCAATGCTTTGGAAAACAATTACTCAACTAATGAGAGTAATTCAAAAAGTCAAGGTGTGATTAGTATTATTTTACTGTTCATACTTTTTTTATTCTCTAATTTTTTAACAGCACAAACCATTACCGTTGATGGTAATCCGGTTGATTGGAATGCTGCTAACTTCAACCTTTTTACGGTAAAAAGTTACCAGCTCGACCCGTATGGGACAGGAGTTGTCGATACCCAATTTACCAGTTCCAAGGATTTCTTCTTGGCTGGCGGTGGTGGCCAGGGTCATCTCGGATGGGTTCTCGGACAAACCAAAGCGAAAAATGATATTGCCAATGCAGCAGCTATTGTAAGCAATGGAATTTTGTATTTCGCTGGAGACAGAACCTCTAATAATGGTGATGCCCAAATTGGTTTTTGGTTTTTATTAAATGGAACGGCACCTGTTGCCGGAGGTAATTTTGAACCTCCGCATGCTGTAGGTGACTTGTTAATTCTTGCCGACTTTACCGGTGGTGGAGCCAATGCTGCTGTAACTATTTACAGATGGGTAGGCGGAGGGCCACTTTCTTCTGGATCATCCTATGTTGTAGGTTCTAACAATAATTTAGAGACAACAAATCTGGTAGGTACTGTAGCTGAAAATAATGCTTCAACTTACCCAATTCCAACGGGATGGTCATTTATCAATCCTAATTATTTAACTAATGAGTTTTATGAAGGACAGGTTGATTTAACCAGCTTGAACTTAGCCAATACTTGTTTTTCAAGTTTTATATTAGAAGCGCGTTCTTCACAATCTATAACCGCTTCTTTGGATGATTTTGTGGGAGGTGCATTTAATGTACGTCCTACTGTAGCTATAAATAATGTGACCGTATGTTCTGGCAAGCCGGCAGTATTTACTGCAACTGCAACTGGAGGTATCGCCCCATTGACTTATTCATTTAATGGAGGACCATTTGGTGCTTCTAATACTTATACAATTGATCCTGCTACAGCGAATGGTAGTGTTACTGTCGTTGTTCAGGGTGGACCACCAAACAACTGTCAATCGCCAACGGCAACCGGAACGTTAACAATCAGTCCGGCTCCGACTTTAGTAACGCATGATCCGGCTCCGGTCTGTGCTCCACTTACGGTTAATTTAACATTGGCAGCAGTGACAGCCGGAAGTAATCTTCAAGGTGGTACATTGACTTATTGGACAGATTCAGGCGCTACGACGCCTTTGGCAAATCCAGCTGCTGTTTCCGCTTCAGGAACCTACTATATTAAAGCTACTACTTCAGCGGGTTGTTTTGACATAAAACCGGTCACAGTAACCGTTATTCCAAGTATTCCTATCGAAATTCATTGTTCGGCTAATGTAAGTACTAGTGCTTGTGCCTATGTGGATCAAGCAGCTTTAGATGCTGCATTTGCGACTTGGGTAGCCGGATTTACCGCAACAGGTGGAAACGGAACTTTGATAACTTCAGGATTAAATGGTTTAGTGGCACCTACACTTTGTACTGGTGGTTCAGTAACAGTTAATTTTAGTGCTTCTGACAGTTGTGGTAAACAAGCAGCATGTTCAGGAACCTTTACTATTACTGCTGCTCCGGCTGTGGTAGTAAACCAACCGGCCAACAGCACTACCAGTGCCTGTGCCTATGCAAACCAAGCCGCTGTAGATGCAGCGTTTGCCCAATGGTTGACAGGCTTTACAGTAAGTGGCGGATGTGATCCTCATGGAAACTACGGACAAGTAAGTGCCCCTGCCGCTTGTGGAGGTGCAACAACGGTTACTTATACTGTTACAGATAAATGTTATACCACATCAACGGTAAGCAGAACCTTTACTATTACTGCCGCTCCGGCTGTGGTAGTAAACCAACCGGCCAACAGCACTACCAATGCTTGTGCTTATGTAAACCAAGCCGCTGTAGATGCAGCGTTTGCCCAATGGTTGACAGGCTTTACAGTAAGTGGCGGATGTGATCCTCATGGAAACTACGGACAAGTAAGTGCCCCTGCCGCTTGTGGAGGTGCAACAACGGTTACTTATACTGTTACAGATAAATGTT
>NZ_DAINRG010000098.1:0-2790 GCF_036741995.1 Flavobacterium sp.
CCTTCTTTGGCTTCCTGATATGTAGATATTGGATTATATAACGATATAACTGAAACTGGTGAGCTATTGTTTGATAACACTAAAAAAGTTGTATTCATTATTGCCGGAATTTCTGATAAAGTTTTTTTAAAAAAACCATTCCCTGCTAACGAAAAGGTCTCCCCAACCATTTTTTATATAGAAAACGATAAACCTATTGAGCGCGAAGTTTACATGCAACGATTACAAGATGCTGTGAGAAAAAAATAAAGGCCTATAGGATGAAAATTTTAATCAAAATTATTTGCACCCTCATAGCATATGTTGGTTTTACAAACAGCGTATATGCTCAGCCTGCCAATGATAATTGTGGAGCAGCCACAGCTATATCAGTTGGTGTTGGTAGTTGTAGCTCAACATTATATACAAATGTAGCCGCAACGACCGTGGGTGATCCAACTACTCCTGCCTGTTGGTCTCCTAACAGTTTAAGCCATACGGTATGGTTTTCATTTATTGCCACTACAGCTGATATAGAAATTTCAACCAATTTTGGAGGAAGTTTAGCCAATACACAATTAGCCGTATATAGTGGAAGTTGTGGCTCATTAACCCAAATTGCTTGTCAGGAAGACGTCAATACTGCCGGTGGATTATTTCATACTGATGTTATATTACATGGTTTAACCATTGGCAATACTTATTACATCCTTGTAGATGGCAATGGTAATACTACCGGAACATTTGGCGTTTGTGCCCAGGAGACACTACCGGTTGGACCTCCAAGCCCAGTACAAGATTGTGTGACAGCGCAAACATTATGTAATACAAGTAATGTTTCCGTAGCGAACGGAGTGGGTGGTGTTGGGGTTAATCAGGAAAGCCCAACTTGTTTTGGAGCCCCAGGAGAACGATCTTCCAATTGGTATACTTTTACAGTAGCAACATCTGGTACTTTAGCTTTTACTATAACTCCAACGGCAACTATTGATTATGATTTTGCTGTTTATAATACAACCACATCATGTCCGGGAACACAATTATCTTGTAATTGGAGCCCTAATACCGGCGCAAGCGGAACAACAGGTTTAGGTTGTGCCGGTGTACAATGTAACTCAACCTTTACCGTTACTGCTGGGCAAACATATACCATCTTGGTAGATCGATACACCTCTTCTTCTTCTGCGGGATTTACACTTAATTTTGCTGGTACTACCGCTACTTTTGCCAGTCCTAATCCAACATTTACTGCCACTACAGCTTGTGAAGGAACAGCAACACAATTCACCAATACAACCAATGGAAATTTTACATACAATTGGAATTTTGGCGATGGATTTACTTCCAATTTGGAAAACCCATCTCACACTTATGCAGTAGCCGGAACTTATAGTGTGACGCTTTTATTAACTGCCGTGCCTGGTGGTTGTCAAAATGCTATAACACAATCAGTCACAGTAAATCCGTTACCGACGGTTGATGCCGGCATAGGTGGTCTTGTTTGTCCGGGAAGTTGCATCACTTTGAGCGGAAGCACAAATGCCGTTGGATCAATTGGTCCAGTGTCTTTTTCTAATGCCGGAACTTATGCCATTCCGGATGGTAGTACTACCGGGGTTTATTCTCCAATCGCTGTATCTGGTATATCCCCAACAACCATTACAGCTGCTTCAATTGCGTCAGTCTGTTTAAATATGACGCATACTTGGGATTCCGATCTCGACATTTATCTCCAATGTCCGGATGGTACAAGAGTAGAATTATCAACCGATAATGGTATTGCCGGTATCAATTATACCAACACTTGTTTCACTCCTACTGCACCTACTTCAATAACAACTGGAACCGATCCATTTACAGGAACTTGGGCACCTGAACAATCTTTTAATGTTTTAAATGGCTGTACTGCCAATGGAAACTGGCAGCTTTTTGTTCAAGATGATCTTAGTGGTGATGTGGGAAGCATTTCTGGTTGGACTATAACCTTTACCAATAATTTACCTGCATTTACCTGGTCACCAACAACTGGCATGACAAACTCAACTACCCTGACACCTACAGTTTGTCCCGCTTCTACAACGACTTATACATTAACTGCTAATAATGGAACCGGATGTAGCACCACAGATACTGTTACCGTGAATCTTGACACTAGTCTTGTGCCAACTTTTACAGCAGTAGCGCCAATCTGCTCCGGTGGAGCTCTTTCGGCATTACCAACAACTTCCAACAATGGAGTAACAGGAACTTGGGCACCGGCACTTAACAATACCGCAACCACAACATACACCTTTACACCTACAGCCGGGCAGTGTGCTACCACCGCTACTTTGGCTATTACTGTCACCCCAAATACTACACCAACTTTTACAGCAGTGACTCCAATATGTTCCGGTGGAGTTCTTTCGGCATTACCAACAACTTCTAACAATGGAGTAACAGGAACTTGGGCTCCGGCACTTAATAATACAACTACAACAACCTATACATTCACCCCAACTGCCGGACAGTGCGCTGTTCCAACTACTCTAACCATTACCGTTAATCCGAATATCACGCCAACCTTTACAGCTGTGGCTCCGGTTTGTTCAGGTGGTGCGCTGTCAGCTTTGCCAACAACTTCCAACAATGGGTATACCGGAACTTGGGCACCGACTTTAGATAATACAACGACAACCACCTATACCTTTACGCCAACTGCCGGACAGTGTGCTGTTCCGACTACTTTAACCATTACTGTTAATCCGAATATCACGCCAACATTTACAGCAGTGACTCCAATATGTTCGGGTGCTGCGCTTTCAGCATTAC
>NZ_DAINRG010000099.1:0-2737 GCF_036741995.1 Flavobacterium sp.
TATTGACAAAGCAAAACAATTACTCAATTATGCTCCCCACTATTCGTTTCAGGACGGATTGAAAGAAGCCGTAAAATGGTATTGGGACAATTTAAAACAAGATTAACAATTACAATTTATAATGAAGATAACTAATATTTGTTGTATTGGCGCTGGCTATGTTGGAGGACCAACGATGGCTGTTATTGCCGAAAAATGTCCGGGTATTAAAGTTACTGTGGTCGACTTAAATGAAGCACGAATAGCTGCCTGGAATGATAAAGATGTAAACAATATTCCAATATACGAGCCGGGTTTAAACGAATTGGTAGCCAATACCAGAGGAAAGAATTTATTCTTTTCTACCGATGTGGATAAAGCGATTGATGAAGCCGAACTGATTTTTATTTCGGTCAATACACCAACCAAAACCTACGGAACCGGAAAAGGAATGGCGGCCGATTTAAAACACATCGAACTTTGTGCCCGACAAATTGCCAAAGTAGCCAAATCGGACAAAATCATTGTAGAAAAATCAACCCTGCCGGTTAGAACTGCGGAAGCCATAAAAAGTATTTTAGACAATACCGGGAATGGCGTTCAGTTTCAAATTTTATCCAATCCTGAATTCTTGGCCGAAGGTACCGCGGTGCCCGATTTATTAAGCCCTGATAGAGTTCTTATAGGTGGTGATACTAGCCCGGAAGGACAAAAAGCAATCAATGCTTTGGTAGCTGTTTACGCCAATTGGGTGCCGAAAGAACGCATTTTAAAAACCAATGTTTGGTCGTCTGAATTGTCAAAATTAACGGCCAATGCTTTTCTGGCACAACGCGTTTCTTCCATCAATGCCATTTCTGAATTATGCGAAAAAACAGAAGCCAATGTTAACGAAGTAGCCAAAGCCATTGGTATGGACAGCCGTATTGGTTCTAAATTCTTAAAAGCCTCTGTTGGTTTTGGAGGCTCTTGTTTTCAAAAAGATATCTTGAACCTGGTCTATATCTGCAAAGCTTTCGGGCTAAATGAAGTGGCCGATTACTGGGAACAGGTTATCATCATGAATGATCATCAAAAAAGACGCTTTTCTAAAAACATTGTGCAAACACTGTATAATACCGTTTCCGGAAAAAAAATCGCATTTTTGGGTTGGGCCTTTAAAAAAGACACCAACGATACCCGTGAATCTGCAGCCATTTATGTGGCCGATGATTTAATCAACGAACAAGCCAACATTGCTTTATTTGATCCAAAAGTGTCTCACAAACAAGTCTTGTTTGATTTGAATTACCTGGAAACAAGAACTGCTTCAGAAAACGAAAAATACATAGCTACATTTGGAAGCGCTTACCAAGCTTGTGAAAATGCACATGCCATAGCGATTCTGACAGAGTGGGATGAATTTAAAGAATACGATTGGCAAAAAATATATGATACGATGTTAAAACCTGCTTTTATTTTTGATGGCAGAAATTTATTGGATGCCGATAAAATGAGAGAAATAGGGTTTGTTTATCAGGCAATTGGCTCTAAATAAACTATATTAGCTAACTTAAATTTTAGATTTTTCTAAAAAAAACATGGATTCAAAAATTGCAATAATAGGATTGGGATATGTAGGTTTACCACTGGCAAGATTGTTTGCTACTAAATATTCAGTCGTTGGATTTGACATCAATCAAAACAGA
Organism: Flavobacterium sp.; assembly: GCF_036741995.1. Classification (GTDB taxonomy): domain Bacteria; phylum Bacteroidota; class Bacteroidia; order Flavobacteriales; family Flavobacteriaceae; genus Flavobacterium. Next base: position 1,668 of record NZ_DAINRG010000099.1, read on the forward strand.
ATAACCGAATTAAATTCAGGCAAAGATGCTACGCTTGAGATTGATGAACAAACACTCAAAGCGGTTTTAGTAAATACGTCTTCAGCCGAGAAAGGACTTTTTTGCAGTAGTAATTTAGACGACATTAAAAATTGTAATTATTATATTGTTACGGTTCCCACTCCAGTTGATAAAAATAATCGTCCTGATTTGACACCTTTGTACAAATCGAGCGAAACCGTTGGGAAAGTCTTGAAAAAAGGCGACATCGTAATTTATGAATCTACGGTGTATCCGGGTGTTACCGAAGAAGAATGTATTCCCGTGTTAGAAAAAGTAAGCGGATTGAAATTCAATGTTGATTTCTTCGCCGGTTATTCCCCGGAGCGAATCAATCCCGGAGATAAAGAACACACCGTTGAGAAAATATTGAAAGTAACTTCAGGATCTACGCCTGAAATCGGACAGAAAGTCAACAACTTATACAAATCGGTTATCACGGCCGGGACGCATTTGGCACCGAGCATAAAAGTAGCCGAAGCCGCCAAAGTCATTGAAAATTCGCAACGTGATATCAATATTGCTTTTGTAAATGAATTGGCCAAAATCTTCAATTTATTAGAAATTGACACGCATGACGTACTGGAAGCCGCCGGAACCAAATGGAATTTCCTTCCGTTCAAACCGGGTTTGGTTGGTGGCCATTGCATAGGAGTAGATCCATATTATTTGGCACAAAAAGCACAGGAAAAAGGATACCATCCCGAAATTATTTTGGCCGGAAGACGTCTGAACGACAGTATGGGCGAATATGTAGCCTCACAAGTGGTGAAACTCATGATTAAAAAAGGAGTGACCATTAACGGCGCAAAACTGTTGATGTTGGGCTTTACTTTTAAAGAAAATTGTCCCGATGTCAGAAATACAAAAATTGTAGATGTAGTATCCGCTTTAACCGATTATGGCATGGAAGTGACCATTTTTGATCCTTGGGCAAAACCCGAAGAAGTGTGGCACGAATACAGTTTGAAGACTACCAACGTATTGCCAACGGATACTTATGATGCCTTGGTATTGGGCGTGGCTCATAA
>NZ_DAINRG010000100.1:0-2691 GCF_036741995.1 Flavobacterium sp.
TACATAAATCAAATCTCCTTCTTTGGCTTCCTGATATGTAGCTAATACGGATAACTTAGGCGTTTTTGGAGACAAACCATCGTTGTAATCATTGCCAATAACCAATGTGTAGACATCACCTTTGGTGGACATATCATTAACATAGAAAGTAGTAGCGGTTGATTTTTGATTAAGAAATACCACAAAGCCCAGCATCAAGCAATACTGTCGTTTTTGTTTTGAAAGATTGAATTGTAAAAATGAAATCATATCAATCAATATATGTTAAGGATTTCTTAAATCAAATGTAACAATTTGAATATCAAATTTAAAAATAATTAGGATTGTAATTGGTAAATAATCAAAGTATTATAATAATTAAGTTACTTTTTTTAAATTATTTAACCTAATGCTTGTTTTTTCTTAATGGATGCAAGTTTTTAACAGCTGAAAATTATAGTCATATTCCATATCATGGAAAATATTTAAGGTTTAAGTCTAAGTCTTTGATTTTTACGTATATCATTACTGTAGCAACAAAAAACGGTGCATATTTCTGTTGATAACTTCGTTTTATATGTTAATAAGTGCGTTTAAATTGTTAATAACCACACTTAGAATGTCATTCATAGAGTTTTTTGGTAAAACAACGGGAAACTTTACTAAAGCACTGACGTTGTGTTAATTTTGCTGAATCAAATACAAGCCCGTTTTATATTTAAAGAAGAACTATGAAAAGATTTTTACTATTGTTAATAACCGTTTTGCTTTTTTCCATTAATGGCTTTGCGCAATGCACCATTTCTGGAACTGCTCCAAATTCGAGCTCCTATACTTGCAGTTCGTTCAGCTCTTGTGCCATAGTGTATGTTGGAGACGGAACGAACCCAACAAATATGGTAATGAATGCCAACTTAGATTTAACGTGTTTGGGAGCTATACAGTTTGTTGTTAGGAATAATGCCAACATTGATTTTTCTAATGGAAATTATGATTTAAACTTTGCTGCCGGTTCTTCCATTATAGTTGAAACAGGTGGTAATATAAGTGCGGGTAGTAATTGCAGTGCTTCGGATTTAATTAAAATTGGAGGTGTAAAAGTAGCTTCTTGTAATGGACAAGGTGGTGCCTTAGAGGATTTCCCTACTTTAGTTACGAATGGAGGTTATAATGTTGTTGGTGCTTCAGCCACTTCTATTTGTGGTTCAGGTACTTCTACTATTACAGCTATTGTAAATCCTGCTCCAACAGCCTCTACAACATATAAATTTTATACTGTTGCCAGTGGAGGATCCCCATTTTACACTTACACAGCAAGTACAAGTCCTTATACCGGGACATATACTACCGGGACATTATCCACAACTACAACTTATTATGTTGAAGCCACTACAGGTTCAGTTACTACTGCAAGAAAAGCAGTTGTTATTACAGTCAATGCTTTACCAGCAGCACCAACGGTTTCGCTGACACAGCCAACTTGTTCAGTAGCTACCGGAACTATAACTATTACGGCTCCAACGGGTTCTGGTTATACTTATAGTACTAATAATTCTACTTATACTAATACAACTGGTGTTTTTGCTTCAATGGCTTCCGGAACATATAGTGTAACTGCTAAAAATTCTTCAGGATGTATTTCTTTGGTAACTAGCGCTACCATCAATGCTCAACCAGCAACTCCGGGACAACCAACTCTTGGTTCTTTGGCACATCCAACTTGTTCTTCAACTAATGGAACTTTTACTATTTCCAATTACAATGCATCTTATACTTACACAGCTTCTCCATCAACCGGAGTGTCAATTTCTGGCTCAACAGTAACCGCTCCTTCCGGAACTTATACTGTTACTGCTACATCTGGAGCATGTTCTTCAGTGGCATCAGCAAGTGTAACTCTAAATGCACAACCAACTAATACATGGAATGGAACTGTATGGTCATCCGGTTCAGCTCCAACAAGTGCTCAAAAAATTGTCTTTTCCGGAAATTATTCGTCATCCTCTGATGTCGTTGGTTGTTCTTGTCATGTTAGTGGTGGAACTGTTACGATTAATTCAGGAAATACTTTGACAATAACAAATGCAGTTACAGTTGCAGGAGGTGGCTCTTTAACATTTGAAGATGGTGCCAGTTTGGTGCAAATAAATGATGCTGCTTCAAACTCAGGGAATATTACCTATAAAAGAAAAACTACCGCTCTTAAACAATACGATTATACTTATTGGTCATCACCGGTTGCCAGCGCAACTTTAAGTCAACTGGCCACTAATTCGCTTTTCTATTATTTTAGTCCAACTATTAATAATTGGGTATATCAAACGGGTTCAGCTACTATGTCACCTGGTGTAGGTTACATAGCCAGAGCACCAAGCGGGACTTACAGTCCGACACAAATTGTTCAAACCAGTTTTGTTGGTACTCCCAATAATGGTGTGATAACAACTCCTATTGTAAAAAGCTCAGGGACTTATAGTTTAATCGGTAATCCCTATCCATCAGCGATTGATATTGATTTGTTCCTTACAGATGCTTCTAATACAGGAGTGGTGAATGGTACTGTTTATTTTTGGACCCATAACACGGCTATTACCAATAATAATTATACTGTTAATGATTATGCCAAATATAATTTTACAGGTAGCGTAAGAACTTCCACTTCAGCTGCTTCAGGTGGCGCTTTGCCAACGGGTAAAATCGCTGCCGGACAAG
>NZ_DAINRG010000101.1:0-2662 GCF_036741995.1 Flavobacterium sp.
TATTTTAGTGTAAGTAAGTGTTTTGTTGATGCGGAGTGTTTGTAGAGTTCCGGGAGAAATGTTTAACAGTTTCCTGACTTCGCCGGATTTGAGCCATTGCTTGGTTTGTTGTGGATTTACTTTCAATAGTTCTTTTAAATCTGAAAGTAGTAGAATGCGAAACTCGTTTAAGTCTTCGCGGGTAATTACTTCGATAGCCATAACGTATGTTTTAGATTGTTATGGTGCAAAATTGTGGGGATTGATTTAATTTAAATCACAAGTCAATCACAAGTTGTGAAAGAAAAAAGTACAATTTATTGGGAAGAGTCCGCGGCTATTGACTTTTTTAATTTGTAAATAAAGTAAGTTGGTGTAATTCCCGTTCGGGCTTTGAAGGCCCGAGAAAAATTTTGAGTGGAACCAAAACCGGCTTCTTCTCCTAAAGCTTTGTTTGTGTAGTTCCTGAATTTACTATCGGTTTTGAGCATTTCGATGATATAATCCGTTTTTAAATCGGTAATGTAGTCGATGCTGCCTTTTCCACGGTGTTTGGAAATTATCTTCGTTACGTATTTGTTATTGGTATTCAACAATAAAGCCATTTTGGTTAGGGTCATGTCTTTTTCCAAATATTTTTTGCCTTGTTCAAACTTCTCTAACATCTTTAGAATACCTGCTTCAAACTCAGGGCTTATTTCCTGGCTGTTTTGCTTATCAGTATTTTCGGGAACTATAGTTTTTTCAATTTTATCTAAAGTTGTATCTATTACCAGTTGTTGATCATAATTGTTTTTTTGAATATTACTTTTAGAGGTATCACGTTTCATTATTTCTTCAAACAGTCTTTTGTTTTTGAAATGTCTGTAGATTAAATATGCAATAATGACCGCCATTATAACAATGATAGTAAAGTCAATTACTACTCTGAAAGTCATAGCATTTTCAATGTCCTGTTTTGATTTTAGCAACTCTTTTGTATCGTATTCTTTGACTACTTTTCTTAATAGGTATTTATAATTTGTTCCAAGTACATTGTCCACTTTCAGCAACTGATTGATGTAATATAATTGTGATTTAATGTCGCCCTGTTTTTTAAAATAATCTATTAGTAATTCGTAACTCTCACGTAGATCGGGACGAATGTATTTTTGTTGCTCAAAAGCTATGTCGACTTTTTTAAAATATTCAATTCCTTTTTCCTGCTCCCTAATGGACCAAAAGCATTTGCCCAAATAAAAATAAGCTACCGTCTCATTAGCGAAATCTTTATTGTTTTTTATACTTGGTAAAGCAGTATTCAAATCACTGATAGCTTTTTGGTAATTGTTTCTGAAGTATTGATTAATTCCTTCAGAATGGATGAAATAGGGTTCCATTTCGAGGTTTTCCAATTTACGCCCTTCTTTGATTCCTAGTTGGTTAGTCACTGAACTTAAGTCGTATTTGCCAATTTTATTGTAACATACTCCTAATCCATGAATCGAGTTTAGATACGCTCTATCGTTTTCTTCTTTAAAATACTCAATACATTCCTTAAATAAACTAATTGCTTCATCATAAAATCCTAAATAATATTTGGTTTGTGCAATGCCAAATTTTACCTTATACATAGAATAGCTATCCTCTGTTTTGGCAATATACTCGTCTGCCAATAGAAAATTGTCCAGGGCTTTTTTGTTATCATTCTCCCCGTAATACACTGTTGCCTTAGTCATGTAAGCAGCACCAATAGTCAAATCGTTTTTGGTTTGCTTGGCTGCAACCAACATACTATCGGCATAGGCTGTCCAAGTTGATTTGTCGGAGAGGTAAAGTATCGATTTATAAGCCAAAGCAACCTGTTCAAAGTCATTATTAGCTTCTGATTTTCTTAACCATGTTTGTGCATATAGCAAGGACTTGGCCTTATCATTTTTATGTTTTTGAATGGCTTTGTTGAGGTAATTATAATTCTTAGCTAGCAGACTATCCGGAATTTTACCATAAGTCAACTGCGCTTCCACATAGTATGAAAACAAAAGCAATGTAATAAGTAGGTGTCTTTTTTGAATCATTTTAAAAAATTGACGCTTAAAGCATTGAAAAAATGCAAAATAATTGTGTTTTTGGGGCTTTTTATTGCGAATAAATGTAAAAAAATAATGTTTAAAATGTACGAATTATGGTAGCAAATTGCGAATATCCCTGTTGAATGGTAAGTTCCTGATGGGTTGTTATTTAGTTGCCATCGTATGGTGTGTGATTCCCGAATCACACCTACTTGGATTCCCGAATGGTGTATCTGTTGGCTTGTGAGGTGCAAAACATGCCTGTAGTTTTGCCCTGAATTCAAACGGTTTTGTTATGAGCAAAGCCGAAACCAAGTTCAGATTACCCCGGGCGAAATGAACTGATGAAAAAAAGTAATCAGTAACATTTAAACATTAACAACCATGAAAAAAATATATTCATGCCTACTTATTTTGACTTTTTTTACTTCCTGTACCGATGATTCGAGTACACATCAGGAAGTTGATACAAACGCTAATGCAAACAGGGCAATCAATGAGCTATTACCCTTAAATAGTGCTAATCCTTATGACGCTGTTGGGCAGCTTCATGATGACCTATTTGAAACGTATTATGCCAATGAGAACCTTCCGGGTGATATTTCCGGAATTATCAATAGGGTTGAATCTAT
>NZ_DAINRG010000102.1:0-2559 GCF_036741995.1 Flavobacterium sp.
CATACGTTTTTTGCCAAACTATTGAGCCTTTTTTGTCTAGTTTTAATACCCAATAATCAAGGTTTCCAAAGCAATTCGTGGTTTTTTCACCTGATATACCTGAAGCTGATGAACCCGCCAAAATATATCCCCCATCTTTGTCTTTAATAATACTTTGCAGTTTTTCTTGTCCAGCTCCGCCAATTGTTTTTTGCCATTCTTCACCACCTTTAGCATTAAGTTTAATAATCCAAAAATCATCCTGTCCTCTTGTAGAATCTTTTTTATCAAAATCTTTGTCGGAAGCAGATACTCCTGCCAAAATAAATCCTCCATCATTAGTCAAAGCAATGCTTTGTAGAAAATCTAAACCGGAACCTCCAAAACTTTTTTGCCAATCCATATCACCTTTTTCATCCATTTTCCATACCCAATAATCTAAATTACCTCGATTATCATCAGTCTTATTACCCGTTTTTTTTGAGAGTGAACTACCTGCTAAAATAAATCCATAATCAGGAGTAGGAATTACATCCGATAAATATTCAGCAAACTTCCCTCCATAACTTTTTTCCCAAAGAATATCTTGGGCAAAGAGTGATTTTGTACTACTTAAAAATACAACAGTACATATGCTGAGGTATTTGAATAATTGAAATTGGTTTTTCATAAAAAAAGATTAGAGTTATTATTTTGAAAAGATAACAAGTCCTAAAATTGTATTGTTACACTAAAAGTGTACATTTTGTTAAATTTTCGTTTTCAATATCGGAAATGAAATTGGAACAAAACTCCCCACTAATGGGTATTTTTGAGTGTCTTTTTTCTTATTTTTTAATCTTTAAAAATGAGATGAAAAACCTATTAAGCTTTATATTTAAAGGGTTTTATTGTTTTTTGCACCAAAAAATAGTGTCAAAAAGAACAATTACAAATCTTCTAAGAATGAAGAAACTAAACAAAAAAATATACATGAAAAAAGCCGTGCTACAATTCTAGACTGCAACACGACTTGTAAATTGGCTTATTAAATTACTTTTTAAGTTTCGCCTTAACTACTCTCCCTCCTTTAACATAGCGATACCCTTTCTTTAAAGTTCCGTCTTTTTTGACACCTTCTCGAACAATTACTCTACTACATAATTTTTTTGCTGAAATTTTCTTTTTACTTTTCGATTTTGCTTTTTTGCTTACCATGATTTTGAATTTTAATTATTTAACTTTAAACGATAATTTTCTTTTACTTTTTGATTCTGTCGGTTCATTAACTACCTTTTTGTAATACATCGAGTATTTAAAAGTCAGGTCATTCCCTCTATTTTTTTCAAGTGTAGCAAACCTTTGTTTAGGGTCTTGATGCGAGGAACAATGAATTACAGAAGTTGGATTGTGTGCCATCTTATTACCGCCATACATTGCCCCGTTTTCTTTCACTTGAGATATAAAACACCAAATTACTTTTGGATAAGTGGTTCTTAAAAAATTGAGTTGGTCGGCTGTAATTTTTAAATCCGTAACGGAATCCGCAATAATGACTTTAACCACTTTACAGAAATCCTGTAACTCTTCAAATGGCTTTTCTAAATAACCTTTTATAGCTATGAACTTCCTGCCTTTCTCGGTAGTATTTCTATTAATACTACGATGCAGTTCTTTACTCTCAATCCCACCTTGCTCGTAATTGATATATGCTAGAGGTGTTTCTTGCTCTCCAAAAGCGTTAGCAATCTGCATGGCCAACTGTGATTTTGAACTGTGCTTATTCCCTTTAATCAGGATTAGTGCTTTGTGTGGCTGTTGCTTTTGCAAAAACTTCCCAATCTCTCCGCCCAATACAAAAACATCTTTAGCTTCTTTTGGTGCGGAATTGGCAGAAACAAAGCCCAATTTTTCTAATTGATTTAAACTTTTATTCTGATCCAAATTGGGTTGTCTTTTACTTACCCTAGTTGCATTTTTTTTTGTTGCCGGCACAACTCTTTTTTTCTTCTCTTCAGTAGCTTTTTTGGCTTTTGCTTTTGCCCTCAATCCTGCAAATAAATCCAATTGCTCCCCTTGTTTAGATTTGCTTTTGACTTTACTTTTAGGAGTTCTTTTTACAGGAGTTTTAACCGCTACTTTTTTTACTGGAGTTGTGTTTTCTTCTTCCTCTTCTTTTTCAGCATCCGAATTTCTGTTCAGAATATAATTGACCGCCTTTTGAGATTGTGCCGAAGCTTTGAGGAAAAAACGGTTGTCGTTCTCTAATTCATTTACTAAAACCTTGTTCCAACTTTTAAGATATTTAGCTGAGTTCTCTTTGGTCTGAAATAAAATCCCTGCCTCTGAACATAAAAATACTGCTCCTAGTTCTGCAATAAGTTCTTCATAAGCATAATTCTTACTACCAAACTTTCCTGAAAAATCTCTATCCAATCGCTTCTTTGCACCTGTTGAGTGTGTCAGCTCGTGAAAGTAGGTGCAGTAATACGATGCCTCTTTGTTAAAAGCATTTATTTTAGGCATATTGAGCGTATCGGTGGCAGGTTGATAATAGGCTTTATCCCCAACAAAAGTATAAATAGGTGGGTTTTTATACCC
>NZ_DAINRG010000103.1:0-2502 GCF_036741995.1 Flavobacterium sp.
TCATGTATTTAAATCCTTCTCCACTTCGGATGTCTCTTATTTGTTTACCCCATGAACCATAAATTTCAATACGGGTACCAATTCCGTTACTGTTGCTTTGAATACCGTTTAAAGCTACCGTTAACCAGTTATTTCCATTAGGTACCGCGTAACGAATAGTTGATCCGCTTTGGATATCCAGAAACCCATCGTTATTTAAATCGCCAATGGCACCCACACTAATTCCACCGTATGCAACACCTGAAAAAGTACTGTTACCTTGATTAAACATGATTTTGCTACCACCGCCCATAACATCAACAAATCCATCATTATCAAAATCATAGGCTACGTTATCAATATTCGTAGCAGTGTTGGTATCCCATCCTGAGCCGGCAGTAATGTTGGTAAATGCTTCTTCAACATTGTTAGAGGTATCTAAGTTGTTTCTGAAATATTTGTGTAATCCCGTACTGGCTGTGATGATGATATCCATATCGCCATCATTATCATAATCAGCAATTCCTGAAGACCAGGTTTGGATTGGCGTAACATTAATTTGAGCTATAGCCGATATATCGGTGTAAACCCCATTACCATCATTTCTGTGTAATTCACAAGGTGGCCCGGAACATTTAGAAATAAATACATCTGTATCACCATCATTGTCAAAATCAGTAAATAATGTGGAATAATTTCCGCCAATAGTACCAAATTCCATAGCGCCCGGAGTAACGGTTGACTGGTAAAAAGACAAGCTGGTTCCGCTATTTAGATAATAACAGTTTGGAGCAATATCATGACAAGAAAAGACATCTAAGTTTCCGTCATTATTAAGGTCTGCAAAATTGGTTCTTTGACAAAATATATAATCGCCAGGTGTAAAATTACTATAAGCCGTTCCGGTACTATTAGAAGACCAAACAGAAAGCCCGTTTGAACTTCCTAATACTAAATCATTATAACCATCTCTGTTGTAATCTCCGGCTGCCATACTCCAACCCGGCATCATGCTGCTGCCTGAAATAGGATAGTCAGCAACAGTATAAGTGCCTGGTGTAGCCGTTTGATAATGAACTCTTAAATTATTGGCGCTTACCCCAACAATATCGTCTTTGTGATCGCCATTCATATCAACAATACAAAGATTATAAGTACTGTTTATGGTTCCTATGGTTTGCGTTGTATAAGTAACCGGTACAATTATAGGGGTTTCCGTTAATTGAAAATTGAATCCTGCAGTACTCCATTTGTTATCCCAAGCAATGTAATAGGTTGTTCCGGCAAGTACATCAAAAGTTTTGGTAGATAAGAATGAATCGGTATTTCCGGAATTACAGGCGATGATGCCTGAATTATCATCACTGGTAACACAAGTTAAGGTACCCGAACAACTACCGGTATACACACTGAAATTAGTGTCTTTACAGATGTTAGCTATCAAATCGGAAGATACGGTAACATGATAATTTTGTGTTGGAACGTAAGAATACCATTTGGCCAATGTGGCTGTAGAACAAGTTGTAGAAACGTTAGTTCCATCTATAGCAGCAACAGTTGTAGTTCCTGCGGTTATTGGAGTTGCCGTAGAGCATGGACTTGGCACAAGAGGTGCTTCAGTCAACTGAAACTGAAAACCGGCAGCACTCCATCGGTTGTCCCAAACGATGTAATAACTAGTTCCTGCATAAGCATCAAATGTTTTGGTTGACAAGTAAGAATTGGTATTCCCTGAATTACAAGCTATTGTTCCTGAATCATCATCGCTGGTATAGCAGGCCAGTCCACCACAGGCACCGGTATACACATTAAAATGTGTGTCTTTACAAATATTGACCAGTAAATCAGACGTTACGGTAACACTGTGATTCTGTGTCGGAGTGTATACATACCATTCGGCCAAAGCCCCTCCTGTTGCACAGGCAGGTAAACTGTTTGTCCCATCAATAGCCGTAATGGTAAAAGTACCGGCTGTAGCTATGGGTAATGCGGTAGCACAAGTGTTTTGTGCATAGGAAAATTGAAATCCTATAACCAAAAATACTAAAGAAATAGTAAACTTAGTTGGTGTTTTGATTTTGTAGATGTTCCAATTCATTTTGTATTTGTTAGTTTAGTTAGTATTTATTCGCAGGGATGTAAATTATTAATCCATTCTTGCATCAATGCAACGCCTTCTTCATGTATTATTGTTCTGCCATGAAGTGGCATTCTATAAGATTCGTTATCCGTATTTATTCGATAAAACAACATTGATCGGTATGGGTTGCCTGGGTTTACCACTTTGTCTAGCGCCGGATCGAAATCTTGCATGTCCGAGGTACTGACACAAACTCCCATATTGGTTAAGCCTAAACCATCGGCAGCTCCGGTTTCACTAAAGGCAAATCGCATAGGCCTGTAATCGCAATGTCTGTCTGTTTGATGACAATGGGCACAATTGATGTCAACATAGGAACGGGCTCGTAACTCTATAGGTTTCGAAGTGTCGTTATAATCTACAGTAGTATTATCCGCAGTTGG
>NZ_DAINRG010000104.1:0-2461 GCF_036741995.1 Flavobacterium sp.
GAATCCTTTTTTGGTTTTAGAATTGATAATCAGCGCAAAATCATCTTTCGGACCATTGGCTTCTTCACCCACATTGAGTACTTCTTTAAAGTTAAGACTACCGTCTTTTGGTACTTTGGTGATGTAAATATCCAATCCACCAAGGCCTGGCTGACCGTCAGAGGCAAAGTACAATTCGTTGTCTTCATTAACAAACGGATAGGTTTCTCTGCCTTCGGTATTGATGGCATCGCCTAAATTTTCAGGAGTTCCAAAAGAACCATCGTCACTTACTTTAACGCGATACAAATCGGATTGTCCGTGAGTTCCCGGCATATCTGAGGCGAAGTATAAAGTTTTCTCATCAAAGGAAAGGGCAGGGTGCGCGGTTTGATAAGAATCGCTGTTAAAAGGAAGCGGAGTGATGTTAGTCCAGTTTCCGTCTTTGTCCAGAGTGGCTTTGTAAATTTTAAGTAAAGTTACTTTGGAAGCATCAAAACCTCTGTTGTCAAGATAGTTGTTACGCGTGAAATAAACTGTTTTACCGTCCTTGGTAAAGGCAGGCGTATCTTCGTGAAACTTGGTGTTGATTTGTTTTCCAAATTTATCTACGGCGCTAAGCGATCCGTCTTCTCCCATATTGGCACTGAACAGATTGGTGAAATATTGTCCGGTCCAGGTGTGTATTCTTTTAGAGAAATTTCCGGTATCACGAGCCGAAGTAAAAATAACTTTGGTTCCCATAAAGGCAGGCCCGTAATCAGAATATTTAGAATTGATTCCGGCATTTTCGATTTTATAACGGCCGGAATTTTTCTTGATTTCGGCTAAATAATCTCTGTTTTTAGCTAAAATTTTGGCTCTGGCATCGTTACTTTTTTTTTGCATGAATAAAGCCAGCATGGCGTCAGCTTTTTCATTTTCTTTTACCGCTCTGAGTGTTTGTGCATGACGGTAATAGAACTCAGGCTCCTGTTCGGGATTGATGGCGTAGAGTTCGCTGTAGTATTTGTTGGCTTTTTCCAATTCGGCATTAAAATAATAAGCATTCCCTAATTTGAGTAGCATATCAGGTGATTTATACCCTTTTTCATAGATGCGTTCATAGGTTTTGATAGCATCGATGTAGGCATATTTGGCATACTCTTTATCTCCTTTTACTTCAGACTTATTAGTTTGAGAATAACTCTTCACACAAGTGAAAGCTATTAGTACTAAGTATATAATTTTATTTTTCATAATCGTTGTGTTTAGAAGAATCTAGGTGATACCATTTTACTAACTTTATTGAAGAGCTCAAAACGTAAGAATATCTCGTGTGAACCAGAATTATAATGTTTTAACTGAGTAGTTTCCATATCATAACTGTAGCCTATAAATAGTCCGTCAGTTATTTGAAAACCGGCCAGCGCACTCACCGCAGCATCCCAACGGTAAGCTCCGCCGAGCATTAACTTATCAAAGAATAAGAAGTTGGCCGAAGCATCGATTTGCAGCGGTGAACCGGTCACGACTTTGGTTAAGACCGCCGGTTTGAATTTTATGGAAGGGGATAGGTCAAATACATATCCGGCAATGGCATAAAAGTTCATTCTTTCTTTAAATACGGCAACTGAGTTATCATTGTATTTGGAATCCTGCAAAAAGTTCGGTACGGAAACCCCTAAATACATTTTATCAGAGTGCAGGTAAACCCCGGCACCGAAATTAGGAGAGAATTCATTGTTGAAATTCTGTAGGTTCGGGTCATTGGCATCGGCAGGATTAAGCTTGTTTACATCCAGGTTGAATATATTGCCGGAAGCTTTTACCCCAAAGGATAATTTATAGGTTTCAGAAGTTTGAATAGTGTAGGATAAATCAGCAGATATAGTATTCTCGTTGGTAGGGCCAATTTTGTCATTGACAAAAGACAAGCCTACTCCCAGATTACTATTATTAATCGGTGTGTTAACAGAGAAAGCATTGGTTGTGGGTGCTCCGTCTAAACCTACCCATTGGGTACGGTGTAAACCAAAAATACTCATAACTCCTCTGGATCCTGCATAAGCGGGATTGACATTGATAGTGTTGTACATGTATTGGGTATACTGAGCATCTTGCTGTGCAAAACCAGTGTAACACGTTAACATCAGGGCGAAAATTAAAATTTTTGTTCTCATAATTTCTTTTTTAAAACCTGAGGGCTTTGGGCAAAACCCTCAGGAATTTGATTTATCTATCTAGTAAGGTATAAATATCCGTCTTTGTTTACTGTACTTCCATCAGTAGTTGTCCACTGAATGATGTAGAAATAGGTTCCGGAAGGCAAATCAGATGATTTGTTTACTGTGGCTCTTCCTTCAGAGACACCTTCAAATCTTCTGGAAGCATTATCATAATTAGTAGTTTCATACACTAATACTCCCCAACGGTTGTAGATTTCTACTTTATTGGATGGATAACAATCGAAATCTTCGATGTGTTCAATGTTAAAGAACTG
>NZ_DAINRG010000105.1:0-2172 GCF_036741995.1 Flavobacterium sp.
TACTACAACGGGAGGTACCGCAGTAGGAGCTAATTCACCAAGTTACACTCCACCTGCATATACAGTTTCAGGCACTTACTATTACTATGTAGTCATTAGTTTCGGTAGCGGTGGTTGTACAAATGTGACTAGTATGATAGCGCAAGTAGATGTTGTTCCTGACCCTACTGTTACCACTCAACCCATAGCGCTACAAACGGTTTGTCAAAATTCACCAGCCACTACATTAGCTGTGGTAGCCTCAGGTGGTATTGGTACTACTTATGGTTACCAATGGTATAGTTCAACAGTAAACAATACAGCTTCTGGGACTTTAATTGCTGGAGAAACCAATAGTACTTACATACCACCAACCAATACTGCAGGAACCCAGTATTATTACTGTTTGATAACACAACCTACCGGTACAGGTTGTAATGTGACTAGTGCTGTTGCAACTGTTACTGTAAATCTGGCTCCGGCAGTTGTAAATCAACCTCTATCCAGCACGATATGCTTGGGGGCAACACCAACCACATTGTCATTGACCTATGCTAATGGAGCCGGAACACCTAACTATCAATGGTATGCTAATACAACCAATTCTAATAGTGGAGGAAGCCCTATTTCAGGTGCCACTAATGCTACCTTTAACCCTCCGGCTACCCCGGCAGGCACAGTATACTATTATTGTAATGTCACTTTTCCAACACTAGTTGGTCCCTGCTCTTTAATTACAACGGCGGCGGCTGAGGTAACTATTAATCAAAATCCGGTTATAGCATCAGAAACCACAACCATATGCAGCAGTACTACCTTTACAGTTACCCCAACAACTACATCGGGGAATATTATACCTCTTGGCACCACATATACCTGGTCTGCACCAACCATAAATCCTGCCGGGTCGATTACTGGTGCTTCAGCACAAACAGTACCACAATCCAATATAAGTCAGACATTAATAAATACTACAACGAGTCCGGCCACCGTAACCTATACTGTAATTCCAACCTCCGGGACTTGTGTCGGGAATAGTTTTACGGTTACCGTTACTGTAAACCCCTCTATTAATCCCAATGTAATTGCTACTAACAATAGCTGTTTTGGGGTTAATATAGCTTCTATTACTACCAACATAACAGGAGGAATACCTTTTAGCTCGGGCAGTCCTTATCAGCTTAACTGGACAGGACCTAATGGTTATACATCAACAGCAACCGCCATCTCCAATTTGTCTCCCGGCACTTATACCGTTTCAATTGCGGATGCTGGAGGCTGTCCTTATACCAATTCTTATAGTATTACCGAACCCACGGATATTGTAATCACTGTGAATAACGAAAATGACATTACTTGTTATAATGCCAATAACGGAAGTATAAATATTACCGTAACGGGAGGTACTGGAAGCTACAGTTACACTTGGACTAAAAATAGCAATCCTTTTGCGGTAACTGAAGATATTTCTAATCTAGCTCCGGGAGTTTATACGGTTTCTGTTACGGATGTCAATAATTGTGGTCCAAAAACGGCCACTTTTACCATCACAGAACCGCCTCTTTTAGTTGTAAGTTTGGTAAGTCAAACTAATGTATTGTGTTATGGAGCAGCTACAGGTGCCATTGCGGTTAATGTGACTGGAGGCACTCCAAATTCGACAGGACTAAATTATACTTATTCATGGACGGGCCCTAACGGATATACTGGCAATACTCAAAACATAAGTAATATAACGGCTGGGAATTATAACCTCATAGTAACGGATAATAATGGTTGTTCCAAAAATCTGTCAGTGAGTATAACACAATCTTCAGATATAGCAATTGTTTATACAACTACACCTATTACATGTTATGGCGCCAATAATGCTTCGTTGGCAGTAACATTAGCAGGTGGTAATCCACCTTATCAGTTTCAATGGAGTAATTTGGCTACTGGTTTAACTCAGAGCAACCTATCGGCCGGAAATTATACAATCACAGTTACTGATAATGTAGGATGTGTCAGAACCCAAACTATCAATATTCCAGATGCTCCAATATTTACTGTAAATCCTATAGTTACCAATGTTACCTGTAATGGAGCACACAACGGAAGTATTAATTTAAACCTAATCGGAGGAATAGCTCCCGTTGCCTTAGTTTGGAGTGATGGAAGTACAGCAGGACTTATACGAAACAATTTAGGACC
>NZ_DAINRG010000106.1:0-2161 GCF_036741995.1 Flavobacterium sp.
GTACAAATTCTTCTATAGTTAAAGTATTGACAATTGGCACAGGTTATTCAGGTAATATCCAATGGCAACGTTCTACGGATTTAGGAGTTACGTATAATGATATTGCTGGAGAGACATCGCAAAGTTATACTATCACTAATCCGGTAGTAGGCGCTAATTACTACAGAGCTAAGTTCAGCAATGGCTGTACAGAGGTGATAGGAGCTACTAAAATAGTTTACTACAATGACTGTGGAAATGTTGGTGGAAATGCTGAGGGAGGTACTGTAATTAAAGCAGTAGTTAAATCTTCGTTTGCAGTGGCTGCTTATCCAAATCCATACAGTGAGAACTTCAACTTGAGTTTAACAACCACAAGTGAGGATAGCGTAGGAGTTGTGATTTATGATATGACAGGCCGATTGATCGATCAGAGAGAGGTTAAGGCAGATGAAGTATCTACATTACAAATAGGAGACCGTTATCCATCTGGAGTTTACAATGTAATTGTAACACAGGGAAGTGAAGTTAAAACACTTAGAGTGATTAAACGATAATCGTATAATTGATATTAAACTAAAAGCCTCTTCAGAAATGAAGAGGCTTTTTTATTTAAAAACATCCATATAAATGAATCACGTCAATTATATTTTTGTCGTTTTTTAAAGGAGTGGAATTAATCTAAATTCAATACATTTGTCAAAATTATTTATTATTGGTTAGCCCCAAATTACTGAAATCATTAGTGCTTGCGATGTATAAAAATCAAATTAAAATACTTATTGATTTTATTGTTTCTTTATTAGGACTTATTATTTTGTTTCCTGTCTTTTTAGTTGTTACCGTTCTGCTCTATTTTGCCAACAATGGAAAGCCCTTTTTTATTCAATCAAGACCAGGAAAGAATGGAGTAGTTTTTAATATCATTAAATTTAAAACTATGAATGATAAAAAGGATGCCAATGGTGTTCTTTTGTCCGATGCTGAACGTATGACTAAGATAGGTTCCTTTGTTAGGAAAACTTCGTTAGACGAAATCCCCCAATTAATCAATGTGATTAAAGGAGACATGAGTTTAATTGGTCCGAGACCTTTACTGACACATTACCTACATTTGTATAGCGCTTTTCAAAACAGAAGACATGAAGTTAGACCGGGGATAACGGGTTGGGCTCAAGTAAATGGAAGAAATGACATCAGTTGGGATCAAAAATTTGAATATGACGTTTGGTATGTAGACAATATTTCCTTTGTTTTGGATTTGAAAATTGTCATGAAAACGATTTTAAAAGTTTTAAAAAGAGAAGGAATCAATTCGGCTGATTCAGCAACAATAGAACCATTTAATGGAAACTAAAATTAATTTATACGGCGCAAGCGGTCATTGTAAGGTGATTGTTGATATTTTACTATCCAACAAGACTACAGTTGGAAAGATTATTGATGACAACCCAAAGTTGGCTACCATATTAAATTTTGAAGTTCAAAAAAAAGAGGCTTTTGTTTTTGAAGCGCATTCAAATTGGATTATTTCGATAGGTAATAATAAAGTTAGAAAAATGCTTTCGCATCAATTACAACTCAATTTTGTGGTGGCAGTGCACAGTAAGGCCGTGGTTTCACCATTTACAACGATTGGAGAGGGAACGGTAATAATGGCCGGAGTCATAATTAATCCGGATGTTGCTATTGGTAAACATTGCATTATAAATACAGGAGCCGTTTTAGAACACGATTGTATAATACATGATTTTGCTCACATATCACCTTCAGTAGCTTTGGCAGGAGGAGTCATTGTAGGCGAAGGTTCTCATATAGGAATTGGAGCTTCTATTATTCAAGGAGTGAAAATTGGAAAATGGGCCACTATTGGTGCCGGAGCTGTAGTTTTAAAAGATATTCCCGATTATGCCGTTGTTGTTGGCAATCCGGGTAGAATACTAAAATATAATAAAGAAAATGAGTAATTCAAAGATTTGGCTATCCTCACCCCATATGGGAGGTAATGAACAAAAGTTTGTTCAGGAAGCTTTTGCCAGTAACTGGGTAGCGCCTTTGGGCCCAAACGTCACTGGATTTGAACAAGATTTAGAACAGTATTTAGGTGAAAATATATTTGTTGGGGCACTCAGTTCGGGCACAGCGGCACTTCATTTGGCACTTATTTTATTAGGTGTTGAGC
>NZ_DAINRG010000107.1:0-2136 GCF_036741995.1 Flavobacterium sp.
GGTAACGTTGCCGGGCTTATTGTTATTGTTCTTGTTTTAGTTATAGTTCTTCCGTAAGCGTCAGTGTAAGTCCATGTTTCAGTAACAGTTCCGCCACAGGCACCAGCAGGTGTTTGAGTACTTAGCGTTGAAGTTACAGAACCACTTATTAAACAAGAGCCAGATCCACTATTGGTATAGCTTAGAGAGCTTGTTGTTGCTCCTCCACAAGGAACCGTAATATCACTTGTATTGGCAAATACGGCAACAGTAGGAGTAGTGGCTGTGATGGTTCTGGATTTATTAATAGTACAACCATTAGCATCTGTAATAGTTACAGAATAAGTACCAGGAAGTAAACCGGTAAGATCTTGGTTGTTTTGCTGTCCACTTGGTACAATACCTCCGGCAGAAGCCGTCCATGCATAAGAGTAAGGAGCAGCTCCTCCACTTGGCGTTAAATCAATTGCTCCGGTGGCTGAACCACATTGTGAATTAATAAGAGCAAATTCTCCGTTCACCCCACCATTTACGGTTATTGTTGGTAATGTTCCGCATTTAGGCGAAATGGCATTTGGATCTAATGGACAAACAGATCCAGGGGAAGCCGATGTCCAAGCTAAATATAAATTGGTGATTTTCAAGATGTCTCCACAAGTATAAGTAACTGTATTATAACTTAATGAAGTTATCGTGTTTGGAGGCAGTGGCCCATTACAACCATTAATTACTGTGCTGGAAACTAACAAACCAGTAGTACCGCTATACACTTCCAAGGTTCCCCAAAAGGCAAAAGATGTTCTTGTAGAACCGGTTGTGTTATTGATAGACAGTGTTAATGTTCTGGTTATCTGAGTTGGTGTTGGACAAGAGTTGCATAAACCTCCACCAGAGAGGGTAGCACCAACTAATGTCAAGTCACCAGATGTACAAGATGTACCTGCTGGCGGAAATGTTTGTGCGAATGAGGTTGTGATACTTAGTAAACTAAATAGCATAAACACAAACAATTTTTTTGAGATAGTAATTTTTGATTTCATACAATTGAATTTAGTATAATATTTTTTTGAAAAAATTTCCATTTTGGCTTGAAGTAGTTTTGTAGGCATTTAATTAGATAGATGTTTTGGGCTGTACTATTTGGGGCTAAATTACGCATAAAGCTAGCCTTCACTTAATTTCTTCTACGAACAACCCGAAAACTCGTTTAAGTGACATTTTTCATTTGCGTGTTGTTTTTTATCGATTTTTCTCTCTTTTTATCCCTTAATTAGATTGTTTTTTAAAAATAAAATTCCCTTTTTTGGTTACTTAACGGCATAAAAAAAGCATCCATTGCTGGATGCTTTTCAAGAATGAACATAAAATATTTTTTAGAGTGCTGTAATTATGAATTCAGATCTTCTGTTTAATTGATGTTCGGCTTCGGTACATGGCACACCGTCGGCACATTTGTTAACAAGTTCAGTTTCACCTAGTCCTTCAGAACCTAATCGATTAGCAGCAATACCATTTTTGATTAACCAATCTTTAGTTGATTTGGCTCTTCTTTCTGAAAGTTTTTTATTGTACGCAAAAGAGGCACGACTATCGGTATGCGAACGAATATTGATTTTCATCGAAGGATTTTGTTCTAATACATCCAATAATTTAGCTAAATCGATAGCAGCATCCGGACGAATATCCCATTTATCCAAATCAAAATAAATGATGTTGATTTTGAAACAATTTGCTAAATCGTCACCGATTTTCACATTACAACCTTCGGTTTTAAGTTCGATATTAAGCTCTGTTTTACCAGTGTCTTTTCCAATAATTACCGGTACTTCTTTGGTCGTATATTTTTCAAGTGAAGCTCTTACATAGTATTTTTTTCCACATTCTACTTCAGTGAATTGATATTTGCCTTCTGCGTCTGATACCGTTTCTTTTAGTTTATTGAAGTTATCATCAAAGAGTTGTAATTTAGTATTAGGCAACACCGCTTTAGTATCTTCATCTGTAATTACACCGAAAAGTAATTGCTCACACCAAATAGGTCTGGTTTCTACAAATTTGTAGATATCATCACTTCCTTGTCCGCCATCACGGTTAGAACTTAAGAATCCTTTTTTGGTTTTAGAATTGATAATCAGCGCAAAATCATCTTTCGGACCA
>NZ_DAINRG010000108.1:0-2090 GCF_036741995.1 Flavobacterium sp.
TTTATTTCAAATTGGGGCTTCATTTTTAATACCATTATAGTGTACTACCAAGAATCCTGTTTCATTTGAAGCGGGATTTTTTTGGTGAACATGACAAGGGAAAGAATTTATGTATATATTTACTATCCCCTTATTTTTTTGACATACCATGGATGAACTAAATCATTACTCAACTACCTACAGAACGGAGCATTTTTTTGAACTATCAGCAGATTTATTATTCATTGCCGGTTTTGATGGGTATTTTAAAAAGGTAAACCCCGCCGCCTGCCTGCTTTTGGAATACTCCGAAGAAGAATTATTTGCACGCCCCATCAACGATTTTATATTTGAAGAGGACGTAGCCATTACGTGTAAAAACCGCGAGAACATCAGAGCTGGTATACCATTACTGAATTTTGAAAATCGATATGTTACCAAAAGCGGCGAAATCGTTTGGCTATCCTGGACATCTATGCCGAAAAAAGATGATCAATTAGTATATGCCATCGCTAAGAACATTACACACACTAAAAAACTGGAAGAAGAACGCAACGAATTGCTGACCAGTCTAAAAAAAATAAACAACCATCTTAAGAAATTAACGTATACCGCTTCCCATGACATGCGCTCTCCCGTTAATAATTTACTAACGGTTTACAGTCTTTTAGACACCTCAAAAATAGTGGATGACGAAACATTGGAACTTATTGAAATGCTCAAAAAAGCCACCGAGGGTCTAAAACAAACGCTCAATAATTATGTAGATAATATCAGCCACAATGATAGCATCACTACTTTAGTAGAGACCTTAGCTCTTGATCACACTTTAAACACCGTTTTACAATCGATAAAATCATTAGTCAAAGACTCTAAGGTAACTTTTATAACCGATTTTTCTTTGGCAGAAACTATAATCTTTAACAAAGCCTATCTCGAAAGTATTTTACTCAACCTAATCACCAATGCCATTAAATATGCCAATCCGGATAGGTTACCGGTCATTAGCATTACCACCCAAAAAAGTAATGACACTACCCAATTAGTGTTTTCGGATAACGGTAGGGGTTTTGATATTGGAAAAGTAAAAGATAAAATTTTTGGGTTAAATCAAAAGTTCCATGACAATAGTGACAGCAACGGAATAGGGCTCTATTTAGTTTACAATCACATCATTGATATGGGCGGCACTGTTGAAGTGAAAAGTGAAATTGACAAAGGCACTACTTTTACCATTACTTTTAGAAACTAAAAAAACCGCTTCAAATGAAGCGGTTTTTTTTATATTTGATTATTAGGCAACCATTTGAAATTAGGAAACCGCCGAGAAAAAAGAGCCATGAATTTACTGCTACTTCAAAATAAAACCACCGCTAAACATCTTTTGTTGTTGCTGTTTTGCTTTGCCATCTTGTTTGGTCCGGCCTATACGTTGTTTGATTCCTATAATTATGATACGGTGGCTAATCCTGACCTTGAAAGTTATCTCGGAATAGCTCACTTCGATTTTAACCAAAGTCCCATTAGAAAATACAGAGTCATTGTTCCGCTATTGGCCTCGGGAATTCATTATGTTTTTGGACCGGTATTTTCGAGCTTGGCTCCTTATACGTTTCCCGGCCCTGATTTTTCATTGTGTTTTAGCTTTCTTATTGTAAACTGCCTATTTATGTCGATTTTTGGTCTGCTGGTCTATCAGTACTGCAAAGCCTATGGTGTTTCTACATTGGGTGCCCTTGTCGGTCTGTTAAGCGTGCTGACTTGCCGCTGGGCCTCTTATATTGCAGGCTTGCCGTTGGTCGATAGTTTATATCTGGTAGTAATCGGCATGACACTATTGGGCATTAAAACCAAAAATTCAAAACTAATCTTCTTGGCTATTTTTATTGGTCCGTGGGCTAAAGAATCGTTTGTGTTTGTAGCGCCACTGATTTTTTTCTTCTCATCGGTAAGCAAACCCAAACAACTGGTTTGGTTTATACTGTCGGGTGTCCTGGTTTTTAGCTTCCGCTATTATTTAGATACCTTTAGTGATACTACCACAGCGATGGCCTTGAAAAATGATTTGTCGCTCGTAAGCAAAATACCGGATTCGTTGAGAAGACTATTTT
>NZ_DAINRG010000109.1:0-1801 GCF_036741995.1 Flavobacterium sp.
ATACCCTACTAACGTTTGCTTAAATGCGCCTTGCGTATTACTTAAGTTGAGCCAAATACGATTGCGTTCCAAACCACTTTCAGAAGTGGTAACCGATTGGTTTCGGAAAAATTCTGCATTGTTTCCGGCCACTCTCATCGTATTGTTAAAAGTAGCATTTCCATTGGCTAAGCCTTGCACAAAGAAGCCTTGTCCGGAAGCAATTTTCCCGGTAGGAATGGTATTATTTACACCTAAATTAACCGCCGCTGTACCTACACCACCAAGGGCATTATATACCGCATAATCATTTATTGTATAAACATTATTAGCCAATGGTGTGTTGTGCGTCCATAAATAAATGGTTCCACTGATTAAACCAATGTTAGAAGAAAAACCTAAAAAGGCATCCGCATCTATAGCAGAAGCATAAGGGTTTCCAATCAAATTCCAAGTACTGGTTCCTATAGCAATTGGGGTTTGGATAAATCCGTTATTGTTGCTACCGGCAAACTGGGCATTATAAACGGTTGGTGTAGCCGTAAATGATTCCGGTGAACGAACGATATAACCTTTCCCGGGAGCCATAACAGTTGATCCCAGAGTAAATTGCCAATTGCCACTGGTTGGATTAAATGCATAATAACGATCCGGTGAGGTTTGAGGTGACAAATTGGTTAAAGTTTGTCCGCCAACCGGTGAAGACCAATACGTATAATCGTAAAGTTTCATTGGCGCTGTTGTTCTTTTTACAATAAGATTCCCCGAATTTACCGCAAAGTCATTTCGTTGCACTAAACTACCTGTATTTTCAACAACAATGGTTCCGCTGCTTTGCAAATCACTTTCAATAACGGCATAAGTAGCAGGATCAATCGTTAGGGTTTTACCGGCATTAACTTGACATTTACAGCCCAACAAGTTCCCTTGTGCTCCGGTACTGTAATCAGCATCTAATATGGCTTTTACCCCTGAAGTGGGTTGACCGTTACTCCAAGCTGTACCATCCCAAGTAGAGGTTAGCTCTTTTCGGCCGAATAAGGTTACATTATCTACTGTCCAGATTTCTTGCGCGGAATTGGTGATTAAAGTAATTCTGACTGACAAGTTAGCCACTTTTGGCAGGTTGGACAGCACTACTGTACTGAAACCTTCGGTGGTTTGGTAATTGATGGTTGAAGGGGCTACCGTAGGGGCGAAAATAGTGGCAACATTAAATCCGGTGTAATTTTTACTGGCCGTTCCTATACCGGCTGTGTAATTCCACACTGAGTTATTCAATCCTTGTATCTGAACTTCATTCGACCAAGTCGTTCCTCCATTAGCACTCACCGCCACAACTATCCTATCAGTATTATCCATACCATTGGATACCACGCTGGAAAAAGCAGCCAGTCTGACGTTTAATTCTACATCACTAAAAGTAGTGGTATTGATGTTAGACATGGTCAAAACACCGGTTCCTCCTGCGGTTTGCAAAGCTGATGCTCCTAAAAAGCGATTGCTCAAACCAGTGTCTCCGGATACAGCAAAACCTACTCCGGTTGTTAACGAAGCTGTAGCTCCCGTTAAAGTATAGCCCCAAGTTGGTGTGGCCGGTGTGGTTTCAAAATCTTGAATAGCTATCGTTTCTCTGGCGCCAAAATCACAACCGGTATAATTCAAACCATAACCACTGATGACAAAGGTATACGGATTTTCATTGACGTCATTATTCACTATGCTCACCATAGCATTCCTAATCCCGATGGCTGAAGGGTCAAATCGGATGGCAAAAGTGGTTACATCGCCAACGGCTAAAGGCGATGTGGGCAATGAAATT
>NZ_DAINRG010000110.1:0-1754 GCF_036741995.1 Flavobacterium sp.
GATGATGTCCACCTTTTTGTCTTTGGCCATTTTCGATAAGGCTCGAATAACGGTCTCCACTCTTAATCCTGTAAAATTGGCTATCTCTTGTCGGGTAAACGGAATTTGCTCTTTTTCGTTGGAACATTTTCCTTTTTTGTGTGCGTTTAAAAACGCCAGTATTCTAAACTCGGGCTTCTGATTAATGATATCTTTCGAGGTCATCGCTTTAGAATGAATCCGGCGCGACATTTGTACTAAAAACTGTTTTTGTATGCTTGGGTATTCCTCCAATATTTTCAGAAACTTGTCTTTCGACAACTTCACAATTACGCTATCCTGAAAAGCTTCTGCTGTAGAAGGATAACATTCATTAATAAACAAAGGCGGCTCGCCAAAACTTTGTCCTTCATGAAAATACCCTTGGGTAAATTCTTTGCCGTCGTCATTCGAATTGTACATTCGGACACTGCCTTCCATAATTTGATAATAAAAATAGGCCGTCTCTTCTTCACAAAAAATCATCTCACCTTTTTTATATTCCTTAGCAATGGCACCCCAAGTGTAGAGTAAATCTAAGTCTATTTGCATAATTGATTTTGAGTGTTTTAAGCTAAAAAGGCTTATTTCATAAGGCTTTACAGCTAATGGTTACAAATTTAGTTTTAATAAAAATACTAAAAATATGACTGAAATCATACAAATGACCGTTTTTTAACTACTATCTTTGTCTCATGAAAAGGTTAATAATCATAGTGGCACTTGTGATGTTCGCAAAACCGATACTTCCGGTGGCCGACTATATGATTAACTACGATTACATCTCAAAAGTACTTTGTGAAAACAAGGCCAAACCCGAATTAAAGTGTAACGGAAAGTGTCAGTTGATGAAAGAATTGGCCAAAGCTTCGGAACAGGAAAAACCGATTACCCCAGTAAAAAAAATCCAAGTACAAGAAACCGAAGTGCTGTTCTTTCAGGAAATCCAACCGTTATTGACAAGACAAACTTTTTTTCAGCATAAAAATGCTATCAGCAACCACTACGCCAATCTTTACTTTCACTTAGCGTGTGGTTCTGTTTTCCATCCGCCCACTTATTCCGCTTAAAAACTTTTTATTTTTTGATCAATCTTACTGAGATTGACCGGACGATTTATGTCCGAATCGCATTGGAAAATCTTCCAATCAAATCTTTATTATTTAAAATTTACAATCATGAAAACCTTATTAAAATATACGCTTTCCTTATTCCTATTGGCCTCAGCCCTAACCTTTACTGCTTGTTCTTCAGACGATAGCAATCCCGAAGCCGACGAACTGGCCAACCTAACCAAATTCCAAGAATTCGCTAACGAAACCCATACTATCGAATTGTATTCCCACATGGGCAGCTTGGAACAAGGCTATAACGAAGTCGCCCTACGCATCAAAGACAACGCCACCGGCGACTACGTAAAAAATGCTGAAGTCAATTGGATGCCGCTCATGCACATGACCATGATGAACCACTCTTGTCCTAAATCGGCAGTAGAAAAAGTAACTACAAACGGTACCTTGTACGAAGGTTACATCGTCTTCCAAATGGCGCAAAATGCAACAGAATATTGGGATTTAAAAGTAAACTACACCATCAACGGCACTGCCTATTCAGCCACTGCTGTTATTGATGTTCCGGCTTCGACAGAACGCAGGGTTAATACCTTTACCGGAACCGACGGCACCAAATACATCGTGGCTTATGCCGAACCACACCACCCAAAAGTAGCCGTTAAC
>NZ_DAINRG010000111.1:0-1743 GCF_036741995.1 Flavobacterium sp.
GTATTTATGTTCATAATAACAAACATTATGCTGTGTTTTTATTCTTTATCAGTTTCTATGCCATTAAATATTATACTATTAACTATAGTTTCTTTATTACCATTTCCTTTTATATAATACTATAAAAAACGATTGCCGCAAGTATGAATACAAGCGGCAAAATGAAAAAAATGAGTTCCGAATAATTGTGGTATTTGGTTGTCTCAGAACATGGGCGGTTTCAAATGTAAATAAAAATATAAAGAGGATGATTATTTTTTTCTGCTTCTCCAACTTTCATTATGATGCATATCCTTTTTATGCTCATAGATTTTACCTCGAATGTAACCGCCTACTATTATAACCGGTATTCCTATTAGAATTTGCCACCACTCCATAATGCTGTAGATTTGATTAGTGGCAAACCTATAAGCTTATGTCATAATGGGCAAATAATATAGTGTGTGATTCGGGAATTAAATACCTGTTTTAACTTTTTATTTTGGTGCATTGACTAAATAATCATAAATCAGTTTTTTTTGCCCATCAGTAATTTTGGCTTTGACTTGCATTTCATCAAGATTATGCTGCCAAGCTTCGGCATTATATTGATTTGGTAAATATAACTGGTGGCAACTGGAACAATTATTCACATATAAATCTCTCCCTTTTTTAAGGTTTTCAACTGAAACAGAATTCACCTCATGCACAGGGACGTACAATTGTGAGCTACATGAAATCAGTACTAAAGCAGGGAAAATCAATAGTTTTTTCATCGGATATTATTTAAACCAATACGAGAATAATACTCTGAAATTATTTCTGGTAAATTCATCAACATTTAGCCCTTTTGATCCGTCAGGATTGTGTAACCCTACAACTTGTGGGGAATACGAAAGGTTAATCCAAAAACTATCAACATGATATTCTAAACATGGCCCTGCAAAAATAGCAGAATGTGTGGCATGATCCTCGTTATAATACACATTTCGGTCTAAAATTTCAGCACCTAAATTCCATTTGTTTGAAAGGGTGTAGGAAGCGCCGTAATTTATGTCATATTTGGTGGCTTGATTTGTTTTCATTTTTCCGTCAACAGTAGTTGTTTCCCATTCTTGCTCTACCACTAAGTTTAATGCGTGAAGAGTATTGCCTATTTTTTTGTCAAAGATTGCTTTTAGCTCTAATTCTAATTCGTCTGTTGCTACCGTTATTTCGCAATAACCAGCAAATCCTATTTTGTCGGCTACTGGGTCTGAAAATTTATATTTCCATTCGTTAGAGAAAGAGATTTCAGTTGGTTCCATAACAATTTCACCGGTAATATCATCATAAAAAGCATTTTGCTTAGAGTTCAAATAAAACGAGGTTTGAAGATTAGAACCTAAACCAACTTCATATTCCACGCGGCTTTCTAATTGTCTGTAATAATCCTTTTTCCCGGTATTTACAGAAGTCCATACTTCAATTTCTTTCACACCTTTATTTAGAACGTTGCTCTGGTAAGTGTAGTTAAAAACCCGGTCCTGAGCCATTAAACTCATTGAACTTAAAAGTGCAATTGCTGTTATTCTAAAAATATTTTTCATTATATATTTGGTTTTAAAAATTAGGATTAGATACTATTTGTGATAGCCGTCGGTTAATGTTTTCAGAAAAGCGACTAGATTTAGTTCTTCTTCATCGGTAAGTTGCAGGTTTCCGATTCTGTCTATATTTACATTCTGGCTTACTTCGGCAGCTGCAAATTCACCGGTGTTTAAA
>NZ_DAINRG010000112.1:0-1721 GCF_036741995.1 Flavobacterium sp.
GCTATGTATACTGAATCGGGTACATATACTTTTACCGGAACTAATCATAGTGGATGTCCACTTACTAAAACGTTAGTATTAACGATTAATAATTCAGCAAATACAGAAGATTTTGTAACACGATGTGATAGTTATACTTGGCCAGTTAATGGTGTTACGTATACAGCAAGTGGAGATTTTACTTTTGATAGCACCAATGGTACTACAGGTTGTCAGGATGGGCATACGCTTCACTTGATTATCAACAATGGAGTGCCAACAAATGAAACACAAGTAGCATGTAATTCTTATACCTGGCCGGTTAATGGCGTTACCTATACTCAAAGTGGAGAATATGTTGCAAATACTAGTAGTTCAGGATGTTCGAGTACCGCTACGTTGCATTTGACTATCAATTCAACGGTTATTACTACACAACCGGCAAGTACTTATATCTGTTCTGCTTTAGGATCAACAGCTAGTGTTTCAGTAGCTACTACCGCTTTAAATGCCAGTTATGTATGGCAGTATAGAGTTGTAACAACGGCTCTATCGAATCCGGATTGGATTACTATCGACGCTACTAATGCGGGAACAGTGTATAGCAATTATACTACCGCTTCTTTAGGAATTACAAGATTAACTACCGCTCTTCCAAAAGCAGGGACACAATACAGAGTAATTGTTACAGCGGACTGTGGTAGTGCTACATCAGATGCCGCCGGTATCTTAATTTTATCAACTTTAAAAGCAGGAAGTATTAAAACGCCAGCAGCCTCCGTTTGTACCGGAAATGATATGACATTAACTTTAAGTGGTTATGCCGGTTCATCTTTCCAATGGTATTCTTGTCCATTGTATACAACAGCAGCCGGCGGAACATTTACGTTAATTCCGGGAGCTACAGGTACTACTTATACGATTACCAATGCCTCAGCCGATACTCCTAAATCCTATAGAGTAGAGGTGTTCAATACTTGTAACGGTGCTACCGCACTATCCGCTATTAAAACTATCAAAGTTGACCCACCATCAGTAGGCGGATCAGTAGTAGGTGGCGGAACAGTATGTTCTTCAGGTGGATCAGGAACCTTAGCTGTTTCGGGTAATGTTGGAAAAATTCAATGGGAATATTCTTTAGATGGAGGCGCTACGTATGCTGATGCACCAAATGCGGCTACCGCTGGTACCGTTAGTGGTTTCAGTACCACATCGGTGAATAGTACTTCTGCTAAATATTTAGTAACAAATATTACTGTTCCGGTATTGTTTAGAGCTAGAATTACAAGCGGAACCTGTTCATCAGCTTACTCCACAGTGGCAAGCTTTGTATTGTCTGGGTCAGCCACAGCAGGAATTGTTAGTGCAGCTACTACGACAGCTTTATGTCCAGCAACCGGTACTTCAGTTACTTTGACAGGAGGCGTTGGTACTATTACTTGGTATAAATCAACTACGTATACTTCAGCTAGTCCAGTGTGGACAGCTCTTACGCTTCATACAGCTACTATTAACACAGGAAACCTTGCGGCTTCTACAGCTTATTATGCAGTAACCAGCATAGGAGGTAAT
Source organism: Flavobacterium sp. (assembly GCF_036741995.1). Classification (GTDB taxonomy): domain Bacteria; phylum Bacteroidota; class Bacteroidia; order Flavobacteriales; family Flavobacteriaceae; genus Flavobacterium. The sequence goes on from NZ_DAINRG010000112.1 coordinate 1,552, forward strand.
TGTGATACAGCGCCATCGAATGTTGTGGTTGTAAGCGTTAAAGCCAAACCAGTTGCTAAAACTATTGCTGCTAGTCCGAGTTTACCAACAGGAGCAGCAGCTACTTCAGCAATTTGTACAAATTCTTCTATAGTTAAAGTATTGACAATTGGCACAGGTTATTCAGGTAA
>NZ_DAINRG010000113.1:0-1504 GCF_036741995.1 Flavobacterium sp.
CGTTATTTAATTCGATACTACTGTCTATCGGTTCATTATCACAAGAAGTAAAGGTAAAGGCAGTAAAAATTAAAAAAAGTCCAACTATTAGTTTTATAGTTTTCATGTATGATTATGGGTTTTATTGTTTGGTATAAATAAGAGATATGTCGCAGGTTAAATAGACCGGCGCTCCTGTGGTTACTTCTGTCCCTACAACAGCACCATCGTTTATGGTGTAAACTAAAGTGTTGCCTACAACGTTAAAACTGTCCGTCATAACATCACCTGTTTCGGGATCTGTATAAGTTAGCGATAGAATATTTCCTGAAAGTGTCCAAGTTCCTGACAAGTCAGGATCTGTAAAACAAGTTATTGTTTCAACCGTTTCTCCGGTGGCTGCATCAACTTGAATATCTATATCAGTTCCTTTAGAATCAGAAACAAAAGTATTGTTAGCATTTAGTGTTAAAAACATATCATTCATACAAGCTGTCTCATTCATCTGATTTACAGAAGCAGTTCCATCATTGTTTAAGTCTGTTGGAACGGAAGTATTAAAAGCAGTAAGTCTGTAAGTCCCGGCAACAGTTCCACCTGTATTGTTTACAGCTGCTACATTTATTGGTCCTACCCAACTACTGAATTCAGTAGCAGTACATTTAGCTCTGACATAAAAGTCATAACCGCCTGTAGTTGCAATATCGGTGATTTGTTTAGTTAAGGTTGTTGAGGCTACAGTAATTCCGTTACCAAGTGGAAATCCGGTTGTACCGTATTGTATCTCCCAAGATGTTTCAGTTCCTCCGGCTGCCCAAGCTACATTCACTGTTGTATTTTGAGTAGCATTTCTAGAAGCTGTTAAATTGGTTGGATTTCCACAATTCGGATTCACAACTGCCTGAACAGTTACCGGTCCAACCCATTGGCTGCTTTCTTCTGCAGAACAGTTTGATTTTACGTAAAAACTATAACTGTTTCCTGAATTCAAACCTGCGATGGTAGCAGAATTTGTGGGAGAAACTATTGTTGTTCCTGTTCCTAATGCAAATCCTTGAACGCCGTATTCAATAGTCCAAGAAGTTTCATTTCCACCAGGTGACCATGTTAAGTTAACAATTGAATTATTGACAAAATCACTAGCCTGAAGAGACGATGGTTCATCACAAGTGTTTATATTAATGGCCGGATCAATCGGCTCATTTTCACAAGAAGTAAAGGTAAAAGCTGTTAGAATGAGGTATATCCCGATTAGATATTTTATGTTTTTCATTTTGTTTGTGTAATTTTTTTCCAAATATAATTGATTTATTTATTTCTCAAGGCATTTTTAGGAACTCTGAACAACAGAATTAAGCCAATGATGAAAAAAGCCCCCAAAAAGACGATGGCATTACGCATGCTACCTGTGATTTGGTCAATGATACCGTAGATTGACATCCCGATTACAATACCGACTTTTTCAGTAACATCATAAAAACTAAAAAAAGAAGTAGTGTCTTTGGTTTCGGGCAATAGTTTCGAA
>NZ_DAINRG010000114.1:0-1337 GCF_036741995.1 Flavobacterium sp.
TCAATATCCCTGATAATTGGTTTTTTATTTTGTAAAGCTTTTTGTAAGGTTGCATTGTTCTTTTTACGTTAGGCATGATATTTTGGCTTTAGTTTTCAAGAGTTTAACAAGTTCAAGCCTTACTTCCCTAAAAAAACTTTAATATTCTTTCAAGACAGCGAAGCTTTTTTGCAAAATTTTCAATACTTTTAAATCGTAATTATAAATCGGGAGCAATATAAAATGACAATAAAAAAGAATTTTCCCAAAATACTTTGGCTGATATTCTCCTCGAGCATCTTCTTCATTATTTTATACTTAGCATTATTCTATTACACCAAAAAGGCAGAGCAGCTTGTATACAAGGATTCTGTTGAGCATTTTGATAATGAAATTCACAAGTTACTCGATTTAGAGTCAAAGCCTATTTTGGTAGCCATAAATAATGATACCAATTGGGATGAGTTTGTCAATTTTATAAAAACCAAAGACCAAGTTTGGTTCAATCAAACGATAGGCAACGAATTGGAGATTTACGATGCCGAATATTTAGGCGCTTATGGTGCCGATAAAAATTTCATCATCAGAACACCAACACCCGCTATTAAAAGCCTTGACTTTATTCCCAAAACAGCTATGGATGCCGTGGATGATGAGGGGATAAAGAAATTCTATCTGAAGATTCCTGAAGGAATAGTAGAAGTAACCGGAGCCGCCATTCACCCTTCCGACGATCCGCTGAAAACCAAAACACCAACATCGGGTTATTTTTTTGTGGTTCGATTGATGGATAATCAGTTTGTAGAAAGTCTGCAGCACATTACCAATTCAAAGATACAATTAGCGGCTACGGATTATGTTTTAAAACCTGAAAAAAGCACCATACATTCCGTTTTTGATTTGAAGGATTCAGCAGGGAAAGTGATAGGCAAATTGGTTTTTCAAAGGGATTTTGAAGTGTATTTTGATTATACTACTCGTTTGTTGTATGTTATCATAATAGCGTTTTTTATAATATTACTGCTCAATCTGTATTATACCCGTAAGTTTGTTTATTATCCACTGTATTTAGTGCGCAGAGTCTTAGAAACCGGAAATAAAAAGGCCATTAGATTATTGAAAAGAACCAATGGTGAATTTAGTTACATCGGGAACTTATTCGAAGAGAATAATAATCAGAAAATGGAACTGATTACGGCCAAAATCCGTGCAGAAGAAAGTGATCGATTGAAATCAGCTTTCTTGGCTAATTTGTCTCATGAGATTCGAACGCCAATGAATGCCATCAATGGTTTTACCGATCTGATCCTGAATACCGATATCACCGAAACAGAGAAACTGGAATACTTAACCGTAAT
>NZ_DAINRG010000115.1:0-1281 GCF_036741995.1 Flavobacterium sp.
AAATAAGGTCCAATTATAGCATCTTCATAATCACTTCGATCATTACCGGCTGAAGTTACAGGTAGATAGTAAGGCGCTGCAAATGTAATTTGGTCTAATTGTCTTGCTCTTGAATCATAAGCCCCAAAATTCCAAGGTGTACTTTGAACAGCCCCTATAAAATAAGAATGATTGGAAACCAACATCCCGTTAGCTGCCTGATCAGTCATTTCTGCATAATCATTATCCCAGTCAGATGAATAAGCACTGGCATTAAAGGCCAATCCTCTTAAGTTGGCAGTAATTCCCTGAGCCACAATTGTGCCTGTAACGTGGGTAGCATGGTCTTCGAAAGTTGAGCCATCCAATATAAAAACCTTATTATTAGGAAACTCAACATGCGTATTACGTGCAGAACCGCCATCCCAAACATAGGCATACATTCCTTGACCTTCGATATTTAGTCCCATAGCACCCACAGAGTACAAACGGTCGGCTCTGGCAGTTCTGGCAGCGTTAAAATTAGAGGTAGAATAGTACAATACCTCAGAATTATTGATTACATCATAAATTTCTCTCTTAGCACCATTAACATAATAAACTTTTTTAGCAGAAGGATGAGAAGACAAATAAGCTTCAATTCGTTCCTTTCGTTTGAAATATTCAAAGTTAAACTGCTCAGAAAGTGATTTCAGAGTGGTAACATCCGTATTTTTGATAATCTCTTGTCTTTGTTGTTGCGATTGAGAAAAGCCAAAAGTGACAGATATTAAAAGAAAAAAACCAATTTTAATTGTATTTTTCATAGCATATAAAAAATTAGATAAAAAAAAACCCTAACAAAGTTAGGATTTTTTCTTGTATAAATTATAAAAATCTAAAGATTAGATTCCGGTAAACACTTCTTCTTTGTTTCCGTAAGAACCAACATTAGGAATGTAATAATTTACATAAACCTTCATAGTTCTTGTACATGGGTTGAAAGAAGATACTTGAGTAGCGTCAGTTGACATTCTTGCCCAAATGTAACCATTGTATTGTGCTACAAAATAACCTGTATTTTGTGGAGCAAAAGTAACAACATAAGCATCATTGTATGACAAGATAAAGTTAGGAGCAGTAGCGTTATCAGACCAAAAATCATTAATCTGGATAGTATTTGCTGCAGCACCTTCAACTACAGTGTGAGTAGAATTACCTAACCACCAAGATGTAGCATCGAAGTCACCAACGAATGTATTGATTGGACATGACAAGCTTACATTAACTGTATAAACTTCGTTAAAAGTTGCGCTATCAAGT
>NZ_DAINRG010000116.1:0-1142 GCF_036741995.1 Flavobacterium sp.
TAAAGTTATGTAAGCTATTAAATATACTATAAATACCTATGGCTAAATATAAATACATCTCTATATCTGATAGTTTAAATTTTCCTCCTTCAAGTAGTTATTTTTCTTTATCACTCTTGTAACTAGTGTTACTTAGTTACTAAACTAAACCGGAAAATCCGGTAGTTAAATTTCAACCGGCTATTAAGTGTACGCCTGTTAGTAGAAGTACAGGGAGTACCTTAGCTTACTGGCTTGGTTCTGGCAGTATTGGCTTTATTAGTCAGCCCTAAGTACCAGCAAGCATATTTCTCCTACAAGTAACACCTCCTGAAATATTCTTAATAAAGGGTAGTTCCTTATATAGAATATTTTGAGCATCAATAATCTTTATTATGCTGAACAGGTTAGTGAACAACCGAACACTTCTAAAGAAGTGTGTTCGTGTTCGTTCGCTATGTAACCCTGAACACTTGTTCACTTTTGTTCGGTTCTGTTCGGTGTTCAATTCTTAATGTCCGAATACTCGCCAAGCATAATTGTCGCATTTAACAATCAGACCTTGATTCAACAGTTTGTCACTACACCGGTTAAATGCCACCCTCTTGGCGTTTTCGGGGTTGTTTCCAGTCACTACAATTGACGGATAAGCCTTTTCCCGCCAATAGTCGATATTAACAACCCTTTGCATCTTGCCAGCTGGGGAATCAAATTCGCCGAACTTGAGTTTAATTTCTGCTGTCGGCTCTATTCCATGCTCCACAATTGCAGCATCTAAACTGGTTAAGATTGCCTCATCTTTAGCCGTTAATTTGTTCTTCTTGTCGGTAGTTGCTACGCCTCCATACTCCAGATAAACACTGGTCATTGGTTTGTCATCACTATCCAGCCACTCAAGTTCGGTAGGTTTTAATGTAAATTGTAGCGGATTAAGTTCTTCAAAATCTTTAGCTTTGTGACAAGTCAGTGTAATGCTCTTATCTTTCTTAGTGGCTGAAAACTCGCCATCCATTGCCGCTCTAATTGAACTACTGCCCCGGCTTCGGTCTTTATTTCCATGTCCACTGTGATGCACAACAAGGATAGCTGCACCCAATGGCTTCATATACATAGGACTTACGCAAGAACCATTTCAAGCGATGGTTTTCTCAGTTGTTGAACGA
>NZ_DAINRG010000117.1:0-1107 GCF_036741995.1 Flavobacterium sp.
TCATACGGAACACCCATTACCAACAATGGCAATGTTTTGCCGTCTTGGTTTATCGGCTCCTACACCTTCGGTGCCAATGAGTGGGATGATGTGGCCTACAATTCCCCTTATTACCTTCCGGTTATGTCAGCCGGAAATGATGGTGGAAACAATGATAATGCTGAACCTTTAGCTTTTGGGTATGATAAACTTGTGGGTGATAAAACCGCCAAAAACACTTTGGTTGTAGCCAACTGTTTGGACGTTTCAGTTGGTACTGACGGGAATGTCTCAGGAAATATCAATATTAATGGGTCCAGTAGTCAAGGACCAACAGACGATTTGCGAATCAAACCCGATATTACCGGGAATGGAACTAATTTGACTTCAACCAGCAGTGGCAGTAATACAGCCACCGCAACTTTAACAGGAACCTCTATGGCTTCACCCAATGTAGCGGGAACTTTAACCTTGTTGCAACAACACTACCGAAATTTAACCACAAATTTTATGCGAGCAGCCACTTTAAAAGGGTTAGCTTGTCATACAGCTGATGATGCGGGTGCAGTGGGTCCGGATGGTATTTTCGGTTGGGGTTTGTTGAATGCCAAAAGAGCTGCTGAGACCTTAACCAATAATGGATTAACTTCATGGGTTTCTGAAGAAAACCTGAGTAACCATCAAAGCTATACGATGACTGTAAACTCTAATGGTTTAACTCCTTTGATGGCCTCGATAACTTGGACAGATCTCCCTGGACCGATTTATAACGGAGCTAACGGAGCGAATGATCCAACTCCTGTTTTGGTTAATGATTTAGACATCCGAATTACCAAAAACGGAACTACTTATTTCCCTTGGAAGTTAGTTAGCCCAACAACACCGGCTGAGAGAACTTCAGACAATAACGTAGACAATGTGGAATTAATCAAAATTGATGCGCCATCTGCCGGAGAATACGTAATAACAGTAACACACAAGGGTAATATACAGTCAGGAAATCAACGCTTTTCTCTGGTAGTAACCGGAATCACTTCTGCTTTTTCATTGAATTCTAATTCTACTGACGCCACGGTTTGTGATACACAAAATGCTGTTTTCACATTTAACTATGCTCAAAACGGCGGT
>NZ_DAINRG010000118.1:0-1006 GCF_036741995.1 Flavobacterium sp.
TAATTCTGTAAAAATCATAGGGTGCCTTTTTCACTTCCTTAGTGGCGGAGGTATCTTTAACAGAAGTATTTCTGGAGGTTGGTTTAACATTTTGGTCCAGTGTACCGAGCTTAGCACTTCTGTCTCTTTGGGAAGAAACAGATTGGATTGAAAGTAAAAAAACTATAAATAAAAGATAGCGCATTGGAATAATTTTCGGGACAAAAATACACAAAAGTATTGGTAATAAAATCATAAAAAAACCATCCTATATCTAGGATGGTTTCGCATATCAAAAGTGAATTGAAGTTATTCTTTGATGAATTTTTTGGTAGTTACACCGTAATCCGACTTAAAGGTTACAAAGTATACTCCTGAAGCCAATGAAGAAACGTCGATACTTTCTGAAGAAAGTGAATTTACTCTTTTGTATACTTCTTTCCCGGAAATATCAATAATGGTTACTTCTTGTAAATTCAACAACGATTTAGTACCGATATTCAAAACCGAGTTAGCTGGGTTTGGATAAACCATAATCTGACTGTTATCGGCTGAAAACTCATTATTTGAGAGTGTAATATTGTTACCTGATGAAACGATTAACGAGAATTTTTGAGGTCCATTAGAAATGCTGTTTTTGTGGGTAACCGTAATAGTGTAAACACCACTTGGATTATCTACTTGGACTTTTTCAAAGTTATCTCTGAAGTTATCTGCGGTTCTAACAGGTTCATCATAAGGAGCAGCAGGATTTAAGGTCCAAGGAAAGTAGGTATTAGTTCCTTGTGTTACTCTTATATCTAAGTCGTTAACCAAATTGAGATTAGTTGGATCAATAGCATTAGATGTATTGGCCACACCTGCAGGGTCAGTCCAAGATATTGAAGCCATCAAAGGCGCTGTACCAGTTGAAGCAACATCAATAGTATAACTTTGACCGGTCGCTAATTGCAATTCATATATAACTGCATTCTGTTGTTGGTGCTTTTGAATTACAGTAGCAGCTGCTTGAGCATTAACTAATCCC